>JAISKB010000013.1 GCA_031261085.1 Christensenellaceae bacterium | reverse complement strand
CCCGTCAGCGGGTCGAAGGTAATTCCCTCCGGCAAAAAACCGCTCAATATTTCAAAGCTATAGGGCGCTGTGCCAAAGCTTATATAATCGTTAACATTCACATCGGCAATCCCAACCCCAACGACGGACGCCGGGATTTCGGGGTCGATGCCCTTGTCGGCCCTGGCGCGGTTTTCGAAAGGCGATGCGAGCAAGCTCATAACCATAATGAGCGTCAACGCTATCGCCAAAAATTGCTTGGCGGGCCGGATTGTCAAATTTCCTTCGTTCAATCTACTCATTTTTCTCTCCTACGCAAGTTTGTAAAAACAAACGGACTTTCATTATTGGATTATCGTCCCTGTGGATATGCAAAAGGGCTCCCGTTGCAACGAGGTCGCAACATGAGGTTGTGATTATCGTAATTTATTAAATTCGAGCGCACATTCGCACAGATAATCGACACCTTTATTACCTCTTTTCGTATTAAGACATATATACACCATAGTTTATATATCAAATACACCTGTGCATGAAATTCTTTTCCGTCGAAAAAATAAGGGATGTGTGTTTTTTTTTGTACAATATTGTTATTTATTGTTAATTCATGACTTCGTTCACGACATTTTTTGTCACAAACTCACAATGCTCCTTTGCATTAAGTATCGTCTTTGTTATACTATTTTTATAAAGACGGAAAATTTATACGGAGGGTTTATTATGGATTCGAAGTTAAAGGTTCTGTTGGTTGAGGATGATAAGGTAGCCTGTCAGAAAATCGATGACTATATTAACTCGACAGACGATGTATCATTGGTTGCCACAACGGGCAATTCATCCGAAGCGATTGAGCTGTTCAAAGAACATGCGCCCGATGCCATCATACTCGATTTGGAGCTGCATCAGGGCGGCGGGTCAGGCCTCACATTTCTCTGGGAATTAGAAAAATTAAATCTCCCCAAGAAGCCATACGTTCTCATCACTACCAACAATGTAAGCGAAATAACCTACAACCGCGCGCGCAGCCTGGGCGCCGACTATATTCTATCGAAGTATCAGCAGAATTATAGTGAGCAAGCCGCCGTCGACTTCCTTAGGCTGATAAAGGACAGTATTTTGCAGCGCACCGCGCCCGCAAATAAAAGCGTCATTTATAAAGAAGTGCCCGCCGCGCAAAATACCATATCGATAGCAAAGCGCATCGAAATCGAATTTGAGAATATAGGCATCAGCCAAAAGGCGGTGGGCTATAACTATTTGATAGACGCAATCATACTTATTATGGATAAGCACACGGCATGTGTAAGCGATAAGCTCGCATTAAAATACGATAAATCCAGCAGCAGCATTACGCGGGCCATGCAAAACGCGATTAGCAGGGCTTGGCGCTTTACCGACCCGGATGACCTGCTTAAGTATTACACCGCAAAATTCAATGTGAGCCGGGGCTGCCCCTCCCTTATGGAATTCATCTACTTCTACGCAAATAAATTGAAGGATGCCACGCAAAAACAATGAACGAGTTTGCCGATATAGCGATTAACTTAATACGCAACTTTACAATCACTATTTGCGCAATATATATGGCTCCCAAATTGTTTCCGCTATCCGCGCTGCGCCTGCATCACCTCCTCTATTTTCTGATTTTTACGATGTTATTGGGCACTGCCGCCATTTTGTTGAACGCATATTCTTTCAATATATTCATTTTCCCGGCAGCTATGATCGCAATGATCTTTTTCCATTCGTTGTTTAGCAAAACGGACCTCCAGGGCTCGGTCGCGTCTACGCTTATCACGGCGGGAAGCGGCTATGCGTTTAGCATCATGGCCGCATGTGTCGTCTCCTGTTCCCTCTTATTCCTGCATCCCCATGAACACGCAGGAAGCCTGCATGACCTTCACTCCGCCATGAACCTAATGATTACGGCAATCATGGAAATCGTGCTGATATCGATCATTTTTAGAATGAAGCAAGTACGAAAGGAGATGCCTCTTTTGCATAAGGCGGAACTTATAAAAAATGCGACGTTTTTTCTTTCCATACTCATAATGTTTGCCATATCGCTCATAATGACCTCCAATGCGACAGAAGAATGGACTCTCCTAATGGCTGTCATACTCTTAGTTGTGCTGGCCCTTTGCATATACGTCATACACTGGTGGCAGATAAGCCGCATTAAGGAAGAATATCAAAAAAAGGCGCACGAGCTGGAAAGCTTGTACCCAATCATAGAAGAGAAACACCAACAGGACCACCTCATAACCAATCTGGAAGAAGAGCGGCAAGCGCTTGCGCAAATCATACATCGGGATAATAAATTGATACCGGCCATGGAGTATACCGTAAGGAATTTTATTAAGAGCAACGAGGAGGCGCCCAACGCCGACCAATTGCTGGAACAGCTGGAAGAGATGTCGAAAGAGCGAATTGGCATTATAAAAACCCGCCATACCGGCAACAAGATGATACAAACCACCAACATCGACTCCATCGATATACTGCTTTTTTACATGTACAACAAGGCGAAGGAGTATGACGTCGCTTTCGATGTGATGGTGTCCAATGATATTACCGATGTTTGCAGCAAGGAAGAGAACAGCGAGGGGCTCCTTTGCGAGGCGGATCTTCGGACGCTGCTCGCGGATTTAATCGACAACGCCATCAACGCCACGCGCGCGGTGGAAAATGGGCGCATCCTGATTGACTTCCGCAATTATGAATATTTTCGGGTGGATATTTATGACAACGGCGTGCCCTTCGATAAAGAGGTGCTGGCCGTTATGGGGCAAAGGCAAATCACAACGCACGCGGGCGACGGCGGGAGCGGCATAGGCCTCATGTCTTCCACCGCGATATTGAATAAGCGCTCCGGCCGATTGATCGTGGAGGAATTTGCCGCGGATAATGGCCTGTATACGAAGGTGGTATCCGCTTGCTTTGGTTAGCCGCGCCGTTATCGTGAACTTATAATACCTATCTCCATGGCAGGGATGCGAAAAACTCTGGCAAGGCTCACAATCGGTCTTGCCAGAGTTTTTATATGATCTTATTGGCTGTTTATTTGGATGCGTTTGCCCTTCTTGCTTTACCTGCTGCCAGTATGAGTGCGGGCAGCAAAGCGCCAAGCAGCAACCAATACGCCGCAAGGGCGGCATCGCCGGTGCGGGGCGGCAGCACTGGCGGCGTTGGATACTCGCCGCCGGACCCGCCTGACCCGCCGGAGGAGTTTGAATATTGAACATAGGTTCGTATGAGCGGATACGTCAGCGGATTGCCGCCATTGGGGGAATTGGCAGGGATATATTCGAGATACGCGCCGTTGTGCGGCGTACCCACGCTCGTATAATCCGTATGTGAGCCGGGCGTTGTCAGCTTCGTGTGCGTGATGTTGTACTCGAGCTTGAGCGCATCCGTCGCCACGAGCGGTATGTTGATGTGCAGTGTGAGAATTTTGTTCGCATCGTCGTATTCGAGCACAAAATCACCGGCAGCATACTCGATGTCCGCGCCAGCGCCGCCGCTCTGCGTACCCGCGAGCACAGAGCCGTTAAACGTCACCGCGACATTGGTGGGGATGAACGGGTCGAGCGTAAACTGCGGGCCGATTTTGTCGATAACGTCGCCGGAATCAAACACCCTCGCGTCTATGGATTCCTTCAAAAACGCAAGGCTCTGATCGTACATGCCGCCTGCGGATTTGTCAGTCAACGCTGCGTCCATTCTCACGGGCATCTTGTTGTAATCGCCGAATGAACCCGCCCATTCTAAGAACGCCGCTGTCTCGGCATTGTAAAAGATAAAGCCTGACGTCTGATAGGTAAAGCCGAGCGTCGAAATGGAATATCCGGCATCCACGGAGGCTTGCAGCTCTTTTGCCGCATAGTACAAGCCGGTTTCCATCTGCGTGTAGTGGTAATCGCTCATGAAATTGGTACCATAATACCACCGCTGTTGGAAAGGCCAGCGCATATTTTCATTTGCGCCCGTGCCGTCGAGCTTCCATTTATATCCGGTTTCGGTCGGATACGGGTCGGTTGCCGAACCGCGCTTGAATGTAGCATAAGCCGCGGTGGAAGCATCCGCGCTAGAACCGCCGCCATTGCGAACCGCATCAAACGCGGCGTTTGCTGTTTCCCACAGCCTGTAGAATTCCCTAAAGCTCATCTTTTCGGAGGTTGGCTTCTCGATAGCCGCGCCTTCGTTTGTTATGAAGGCGGCGAATGCCGCGGCCGCAGCCGCGCCTGTTTTTGCGCTGCCATCTGCCGCCGTGCCTTGCAGATAGGTTTTATAGAGAATTGCTTGCTCTGCGATAGCGGTGCCGTCACCGGTGCCTGCGGTGCTACCTGTGCCGCCGTCGCCGTTACCGGGGTTCCCCGGGGCACTATAATAATGACCCGACGCACTTATGCCGGATGAGACTTTGAAAGAGGGTTCCTCGTTGGCATCAAGCCACAGGTATGAGCCGCCATCCGTGACGAGGACAATCTGCTTGTGGCTTGCGGGCGTCGTGGTATCCGCCGCCAGCATGTTGTTCGCGGCGCGCAGACCCGCCTGTATGTTGGTGCCGCCAACATTTGCAATGCCGCGCGGAGGAACAGAGGTGTCGTCAGGAGTCGGGGTTGCTGGAGGCACAGGCACGCTATTGGGGAGCCCATCCTCCTCGACAAAGGCGCGGAAGATATTTTTGCCGCTCCAATCCGAGTATTTATATTCGTTCGTCCATTGCGTTTGCAGGCCGGTCTTCAAAAACGTCTCATAGGCGGTATCGTACTCGGCAAGCGCGTGCGATTCGAAATACGGCCTAAAATCCAAATCATCCACATCGCTTATGAGCGCGGTGTGTGCCCAATCGGCGTAGGCGGTGGCGCCCTTTACCGCGGTGTAGGACGAGAAGCTGACGATGCCGACATTCAGCTGCCCATCCGTGCCGTAAGCGGCTGTCAAATCGTCCGCCATGTCGCTCATCCAATCGCTGAGGTCGACCACGAGGTTTGCCGCATTCGTGTTCTTATCCAGCACAAAAACGATGTCATACACGGGCTTGTCCACCACGGCGTCAGGCAGCGTCACGGTTATCTTATACCTGTTAGCGCCGATTGGGTCAATCGTCTTGGTCGCCGATACGTCGACAGCCAACGCCGTTGCCGTGAGCAGGGCCATCAGCATAATCAGTGTGGTAAGCATCCCCAATGCCTTGTAGAGTTTTCGTAAATTCACAAAAAAGACCCCCCTTGAAAACTATTGCGTGAACTCAGTCTGCGCTTTACCGCCATATGTTTTAAGAATAAATCCAGTGGGTGCAAAGCGGTGAAACTGACCCATCGGATCCCTCGTTTAAACGCAAACGCGCTGTATTTACAACACGATTGACGTATAAACATATAAATAATCAGTGATTATACATGAAGCGAAAATGTATTTCAAGATGTGGCGTCGAATTTTTTAACGAAAAAGAACAACATCGAATTGCATTAACGAATTGCTTAAAAGAGCCGCGCCCGTATCAAAATTTATAATCACAATCCCTTTTTACTGTATAAATACCGCGCCAATCACCCCCGCGAGGAGGGTCAGGAGTATGGGATTGACCTTGAAGCGGATGTTTGCCACCGCGACCGCCGCGAAGATGCCCAGTGGGATAAAAGCGATCGTGCCGAGCGGGTTGGCAATAAGCGCGGCGAAGCCCGCATCCTGCAGGACGACGGCTATGCCTATGTTGATGGCGGCGGCAACGATAAAGCCAACCGCGGCGGCCTTCACGCCCGAGAGCACGTCCGTCATAATGCTGTTTTGCCTGTATTTTTCAATGAACCGCAGCACGAGCGATACCAGTATTAAAGAGGGCAGCGCTACGCCGATGGTCGCCATCAGCGAGCCTATTACGCCGGCCCCAAAGCCATATTTTTGCGCGTTCGCAAGGTAGCCCACATAGGTGGCCGCGTTGATGGCGATGGGCCCGGGCACCACCATGTCGAGCGCAAGGAGGTCGGCAAACTGCTGCAGGGTAATCCCCAAATTTTCGCATTCCGCCAGTATCATCGAAATCATGGCATAGCCGCCGCCAAACCCGAAAAGCCCTATTTTAAAGAAGGTGTAGAGCAGTAAAAGGCTGTTGAGAAACATTTACGCTTGCCCTCCCTTCTTTTTATCGTCCATATTTTTTTTGACGCGCTGGAAGATATAGCCCGCGAGCGCCGCGGCCATTATCACAAGCGGCGCGCTGATATTGAAAAACAGCACCAGGGACATGGCGATGAGCATTATGACGACCGCAAACGCCGATGTAAGGTTGTGGCCGCCGAGCGAAAAAGCGGCGGAAAGTATCAGCGCGGAGGAAGCCGCGCGCACCGCCTTCATCGCGCCCACCCATGGGCCGGCATCGGGGATAAGGCGTATGGCGAGCGTTGCCGCCAGCATCAGCACAAACGCCGAAATCGTCGAGCCAAACGCCGCCGCGAGCATACCCGGCGTACCCGCGGCGCTTTTGCCTACAAAGCAAGCGCAGTTCAGCGCGATAACGCCCGGCAGGGTTTGCGCCAGCGTTGCGTATTCGAGGAAATCGTCTTTGGAAAGCAGCTGGTATTTGTCCACGACATCCTTTTCGATGAGCGGGAGCATAGCGAGCCCGCCGGCGAAGGTGAAGGTACCTGCCTTGAAAAAGATTACGAACAGGCGCCACAATTTTAAGAGATTGGGTTTTTGCATAGGCATGCTTCCGTTTCCCCGGCGGCAAAAAACAGGCGCGAAAAACCGTTTACCATTTCGCCGCCGGAAAAATGGTAAGCGGAGCGGCCGCCCGCGGCAGGCGCTTTCGTTGTGTCCGCTATAATTGTACTATCTGTGCAAATGGGAATCAATACATAATTATGGGCGCTGTCAATAGATAAGCTTTGATGATGGTATATTAATGTAAGAGTGCAAATGCCAGCCTCTGCGGTTTTGCCGGGGAAAGGGCCATGCCCGTGCGGGCATGGCCCCTAATGTAGCGGCTTACTTAGTTTGCGGCTTTGTCCATAATTTCATCAAGCTGATTGGCGGATAAATCATACTTGAAGAAGTGGCTATAGAAATAGCTGATCTTTTCGGCAAGCAGTTCATCGGGCACCAGGTCGGGATAAAGCTTGTTTATCGTCCAAAAAATAGTGAGCGGCTGTTCTACCGTGCGATTGCCCCAAACATGCGCCACGGTGGGGATATAATAGATGTTCCCCTCCTTCACGGCCGTTACATCCGAATAGAGCGCATCGTTTTTCAGCTCGTCGATCATGGCGCGTTCGGTGACGAGCATTACATCCGGGTTCCACAGCAGCAGGTCTTCCTGCGTATATTCGAGCGATTCGCTCCCGGTACGGCCCTCGCTCGTTACGCTTATGCCGCCGGCGGTGGCAATCCACCATTCCGCTATAATATGGGGCTGCGATAGCTTGGTGACGTTGCCATAGAGTACGGTTCGTTTATCCGCATCGGCGAGGGTGGAGGTCAAATCGGCGGCTTCCTGCACGATGGCGTCAAAATAGGCCAAATAGTCGGCGGCAATATCCTTCTTGTCCAGGACCTCGCCCATCAGGTTCACAGCAACCTTTACATCGTCATTCTGCTTCCATTCAAGGTAGATGCAGGCGATGCCGTTGTCGCCGAGCTGCTCGGCGGTTTCCTTGGTCATGGTGATGCAAAGATCCGGCTGTAGCTTAAGTATTTCTTCAAGCAGCAGCTCGCCGTCGCTGTTTACCAGCAAGGGGGCATCCTTGATTTGCGGCGCAAATTCATATTGCATCTTCCACTTATCCGATTTGGTAAAGCTGGCCGGCATCTGGCTGCACAGCAGGTCGCCGCTGCCCATCAGCTCTACAAAGGCATTGATTACCCCCACGGAACCAAACGTGGCGATGGACTTTATCTCACCGGGGATCGTGACCTCGCGGCCTGCCATATCGGTAACGACAAAATCCTCACGAACGCTGGCTTGCGGGGGTTCTGCCTGCGCAACGGGCGCTTCGGCAGCAGGGGTATCCACTGCGGGGGCTTGCGCCGGCGCTGCGGGCGTGCAGCCATAGAGCATGGCTATCAGCATGAAAATGGTCATTGCGAGTGCTAGAAATCGATTTTTCATTGTATGCCTCCTAGATTTTTGTGGTTTTTATCGCATGCGTCCTGCCGTTAGGGCATGGACGGGATGCACACCTTGGATTTATATGCGCCGGCGGCGAAAGTCGCCTGCGCCTCTGTTACGCACACATCCAAACCATACAGCGCGGAAAGGTTTTGGGAGGTCACGGTCGCTTCGGGCGCGCCGCAGGCGAACACAAGACCATCCTTTAGCATGAGCACGCGCGTGGCCGCGAGGAAGGTTTGATCCGGCAGGTGGGAGGTCATAAGTATGGCGTACCCATCCGAAGCAAGGTGCTTAATGACCTGAAGGATGCGGATTTGGTTGGCATAATCGAGGCTGGAGGTAGGCTCATCCAATACGAGATATTCCGCTTGCTGCGCAAGGGCGCGCGCCACCAACACCAGCTGGCGTTCCCCGCCGCTGAGCTCATGGAACCGGCATTGCGCCATGTGCAGCACATCGAGCCGCTCCATAGCGGCCTCGGCGGCCAGTTTATCCTTATGCGATGGGGAAGCGCCAAGCTTTTGATGCGCAATGCGCCCCATCAATACGGTTTCGCGTACCGTGTAGGGGAATGTAAGCGCGGATGCCTGCGGCACATAGGCAATCAAGCGGGCGCGGGCTTCGGCGCGGAGTGAGGCGGAATTCTTCCCGTCGATGAGCACCTTGCCGCCCTGTAATTTGTGCAGGTTGATCACACAGCGAAACAGGGTGGTTTTGCCGGTGCCATTCGGCCCCAATACACACAGGCTCTCGCCCTTTTCGAGGGTAAAGGATACATCCTTTAGCACGGGAGCATCGTTGTGATAGCAGAACTGTACATGTTTGGCCTCTATCATGTCACCACCCCTTTTTAACCCGCGCCAGCATCACGGCAAAAACGGGCGTGCCGATGAGCGCCGTCATAACGCCAAGCGGCAGTTCCACGCCGGGGATGCCGCGGATGATGTTATCGATGATCAGCAAAAACAGTGCGCCTATTAAAAAGGACAGCGAGGAAAGCCGCCCATAGCTTGCCCCGGTCAATGCGCGCGCGATGTGCGGCACCACCATGCCCACCCAGCCAATGATGCCGCATATACTCACGGATACCACCGTAAGCAGCGTGGAGCAGATGATGACGACCAGCTTAACCAAGGGCACATTGACGCCCATACTCAAAGCCTCATCCTCCCCTGCGGATAAAGCGTCGATGCGGTTGCGAAAAAGGAACAGTATTGATATGGAAACCACCACCGCCGGCAGCATAACCAGCACATCCTGGTTATTGCCCTTGCCCAGGCTGCCCATCAGCCAAAATGTGATGGAGGGGAGCTGGCTGTCGGTATCGGCCAGGGTTTTTATAACGGATAAGAGCGATTGGAACAGGCTGGATGTTACGACGCCCCCCAAAATGAGTATGGTTAAATCCTGCCGTCTGCCGCTCAAGGAGGCAACCAAATAGGCCAGCCCCACAGCGGCAAGGCCGCCCGCCAGAGCGAATAGCTGTATCTTGGCCCAGGAGCTGTTTTGCAGCATGGCGAATGCGGCGCCAAACCCGGCGCCTGCCGACACGCCCAATATATCCGGGGATACCATGGGGTTTTTAAACAGCGTTTGATAAGAAGCGCCCGCCATCGAAAGGGAGCCGCCCACGAGTATGGCCAGCAATATACGGGGGAGCCGCACCTGCAGCACCACTTTTTCGAGCGTGCTTTCCCAATAGGGCTCCATGTGCAAAAGCCGTGATAAGGCAATATCCGTTACGGTCTTTGGGGCGATGGGGTACCGCCCAATTAAGAAAGAAAGGAAAAAAGCGGCGATGAGCCCGCATATGAATATGCTCATCAATACCGGGTAGCGTGCGTTGCCCTTCATGCTATATCCCCCGATTTACAAATGACCGTGCGCTCGGCCGATTTCCCAAAGAAGTGATAGCCGGAGCCGCCTTCGGAGATGATGTCTAAAAGCGCATCGGCCTTGGTCACAAGTATGCCGCCCGCCATGGTGACGCCGCGCGCAAACAGCGCATCCGGCAGCATGCTGGCCGTGGGGCCCGTTACGATAATCTGCGCGCCGGGCTTTGCCAGCTTTAATATGCCGGGCAGCGTATCGTTGAGTATGGTTACGCCGGTGATAACGAGCAAATCGGCGCCCGGCACATATTTGGGCGCATCCTCCGCCGGGGCATAGTAGGGCAGCTCGCGGGGCTTGAGCGTACGCGAATCCTGCTCCAGTATACGAAAATCGCACCCGCCGGCGATTAGCTTTTTGAGCATGGGCACCAGCGCCCCTATCACCACGGTCTTTTCAAACCGCGCCACATCCACACCGTCAAAGGCATCCCTGCCCATATCGACGGAATATGCCGTAGGCGGCTCCAGCTCCCATATCAGGCTGCTCAACGCATTGAGGGTGGCAATGCCCAATGCTTTTTTCAGGATATTGTCGCCGAATATATCCTCGAGGTAGTTTTCGGCGCAGCGCCCCCGCAACTTGCCGGATAGCGGCATAGCCGCCGCGGAGCTTGGGCAGCAAACCGCCTCGGGGATATCCTTGATGGGTGTGAAACACAGGCCGCCCTGCCCGGTAGAAAGCTTGACCCCCGAAAAGAAAAGGCCGAATACAGCCCGCTCTATGGTTATGCTCGCAAGCCTTGCGCCAAGGCGCGCCCTTACCAAATCAACAGATTCCTGCAGGATCACGTTTTCTTGCATACCGTTTCCTCCCATTCTATCCTTCGTGACATCGGTATATGGCTGCTGCCGTTTTACCGGGCGCGGTTAAAAATCAAAGCCGTCCAAAAGCTCGGCCCGTATGATTTCATCCGCTTCAAAAGCGCCTTTGCCTATGGGCGCAATAAACAGCGCGTTGCAATCGGTAAGCAAACGCACCAGCCCCGCGCGGCGATCGATGACCCGGGCGGCAAAACGGCCGTCCGCTTCTTCGACATGCAGCCGTATATACATCTCCAAATGCGGGGGCTTTTGTATCCTTTGCTCCAACTGAACCTCGATGGTTTTGCGCAGGGGTGGTTGCTGCCCCAGGGCGTGGCAAACCAAAGCCTTCACGCACCAATCCATGGCATAATAGGAGGCGAGGGTAGGGCCGGGCAGGTTGATGACGGGCTTGCCCTGGATCATCGCCATAGCGACAGGTATGCCGGGAATGCATCGGATGCCATGCTGAAACCATGCGGCGTGTTTTTGCAGCAGGCGGCTTGCATAATCCTCACTGCCCATCGATGAACCGCCGTTGAGCAGCACGACATCCGCCTTGGAGCATGCATCCAGCAGCGCGGCCTCCATTTGGGCATTATCATCCTTTACGATGGGATAACAGCATGTCTGCGCGCCCCATTGCGCCAGCATGGCCTGCACCATCAGGCTGTTGCTCTCTATATTTTGGCCCCGTTGCGGCGCCGTATCGATGGGGATAAGCTCGTTGCCGGTGGGGAGGTATGCAACGATGGGCTTGCGGTAAACGGAGGCCGCGCAAACGCCCGCCGTGCCCAAAAGGGCCAGGTGTATGGGCTGCAGGCGGGTGTTTTTATCGAGCAGCGCTTGCCCCTGCCGCACGGTGGAGCCGCGCAGCTTGATGCATTGCCCTTGCTTTATGGGCGCTTCCGGCGCAATCGTCAACGAGCCGTCCGCATGCCGCTCCGTTTCCTCTACGGCTAGTACGGTGTCGAACGCGTCGTCGAAATCATCGCCCGTATCGGCACAGGCATGGGCGATAACGCCCGTCCAGGGGAATGCACCGCCGCTCGCCTGCATCAGCTCGGCAAAAGATACGGCGATTCCATCCATCATGGAGCTTCTGCATACCGGCAGCGTGTTGACGGAAGCGACATCCTGAGCAAGCACCCGGTCGGCGGCGTTTGCGATTGCAATTTCTTCCACCGGCAAAGCCGGGTTCCAGCGTTGGCGGAACGCGGCAAGCGCCTCTGCGCGCGTAATGAATTGTTCTTGATTTAAATACATTTTGTGCCTCCTGTTGGCGCAATTTAAAAACGATGTAAGAGCCGGCTTGCTTTTGCGCCTTGTTGCGTATCTCCCAAATTAAATGCAAGTGTCTATATTCATTATCCGCCAAGTCTGATATAATGTAAGTTGTTATAACAACTTAGAAGAATAATATTTTGAGGTATAAACCATGGACTGGATGCAAATTATTTATCGATCTACTTTGTTTCGGCATTTTGAATATGATGAGTTCCTGCAAATTTTGCCGGAATTGCATGGTGTGGTGCGCACCATAAAAAAAGGAACGATTTTGCTCAACGAAGGGGAGCAGGTATCATGGGGCGGCATCGTTGCGGTGGGTTCGCTTGCCACGATGAAAACACAGTTTAACGGAGCCGTCAGCATACTGGATTTTATTTTCCCCTCCAAAGTGTTTGCATTGGATATGGCGCTTACCCCCAGCAGAATCAGCGCGCTCTCCATACAGAGCCTGGAAGCCTCCACAATCTATACATTTCCTTTCCACGGCATAGAGCTTGGGTGGATGCAAACGCCCCAAAGGGAAAGGTTGGTGCGAAACATCCTCGTGTACTTGGCGAACGAAAATGTCCGCAAGCAGCATAAGATAGAAATCACCTCCCAATACAGCCTTCGGGCACGCATACTCACCTATTTGCATTTTATGAGCAGCAGGAATGGCTCCAATGCCTTTATAATCCCTTATTCCAGGGAGCAGCTTGCCAATTATCTGTGCGTAAACCGAAGCACGCTATCCCATGAATTGTCGTGTATGCAGCAGGAGGGGCTTATTGACTTCAAGAAAAATCAATTTTTGTTGTTGAAAAAACCCGGTAGAGAGGGGTAATATTGGTTGAGGTAAGCTAACCATAAAGAATGAATTGCTGGTTGCACGTTAAAGCTCAAAAGCAAACCCGCACAAAACATTCAGAAAGGAATGGCCATAATTGTGCTTTTTTTTGAAGCTGGCTTAGTTGTTCATATACCACACAGCAAAACAGTGATTCCACTCGAATATAAAGAATTGTTTTTGCTGCCTGACGATGCGCTGCACGCGGAATTGTTGCGCATGACCGATTTGTATACGGATGAACTTTTTGATATAAGCGATGCACAAGTGATATTTCCAATAAGCCGGTTGGTCTGTGATGTGGAACGCTTCCGCGAGGAGCAACAAGAAATCATGACGCGCAAGGGCATGTGGGTTTGTTATACAAAAACCTCAGATAATAAACCATTAAAAGAGGTTAACGCAAAACACAAAGAAGAAATATTAGAGAAATATTATGATGCGCATCACAGAAAGCTTACCGATATTGTCGATTTGACCCTGCAAGCACAAGGCAGCTGCCTTTTGATAGATGCCCACTCTTTTCCCAGCGAACCGCTCCCGTATGAAATTTCGCAATCACGGGAGCGCCCTGATATTTGTATCGGAACAGATTCATACCATACGCCTTGGCAACTCATAGAAGCGGCAAAGGGTTATTTTAAGGAAAGAGGCTATGTTGTTGCACTTAACAGTCCATTTAACGGGTGTCTTGTTCCCCAAAAGCATTATCATAAGAACCCAAACCTATTTGCCTTGATGCTCGAAATAAACCGCAAACTATATATGGACGAAAAAACAGGCGCAAAAAAGGAAGCTTTCCTGCGTATTAAAAGCGATATCGCCTCTTTTTTCAAAGCGCCTTTGCCTGCCCAAACAACCGAACATGTATAATATTCCCTGCGCTGATGTTTAAAAAAAGTCCGTCCGCGACATTGACATCTGTGCCAAATTCAAGTATCCTAGCTTAGGGTAAACATATGCATAAATATTATTTGTTTGTTTTAAAAGGGAGGACGCCTGTGTTAAAGGGTTGTTGTTGGATTGAACCGGAGGATTTCGCATTGAGCGAAGCCGTCGACGTTTTGGGACTTGCCAATCACATTATCTAAACGCCTCTGCCGTGTAGCGAGGCAACAAAGATAAAGTGCTGGCAAGTTTTTTTTTATAAATGGCCAATCTTGCAGTTATGAAATACTATGATTCAGCGGAATTGTCGGCGCGTGCGGAGCCGTGTAAAAAACAATTGGGAGGGGTAATGACGGTATGAGTATGGAGCGCCTCGCGCAGGATGTGTTAACCAAAGGCCCGGTGTGTGTGGGCCTGGATACCCAATATGACTTTCTGCCCTCGTATTTACAAGCGAAGGACTGGAGCGCGGGGGAAAAGATATTTGAATTCAACCGCAAAATCATCGACGCCACGTTAGAAAATGCCGGGTGTTATAAGGTGCAGGTCGCCTGCTACGAGGCGCTGGGGCTGGATGGTATGGCCTGCTTTGCGAAGACGCTCCGCTGCATCCGCCAAAGCGGCGCGGTCGCAATATCCGATGTGAAGCGCGGCGATATTGCCTCCACCGCAAAGCAATACGCGCAAGGGCACTTTACCGGCGATTTTGAAACGGATATCATTACCGCAAACGCCTATATGGGCGAGGATGCGATTTCGCCTTATTATGAATATCTCGAGCGGGGCAAGGGCATGTTTGTGCTCGTTAAAACCTCCAACCCGAGCAGTGGGGATTTTCAGGATCTGCCGGTATTGGATCATACGCGCACGCTCTATCAGGAAATGGCGGCCAAGCTATCCGGCTGGGGTGAAGCGTTCATTGGGAAGAGCGGGTACAGCGCCTTGGGCGCGGTCGTGGGCTTAACCTATCCGGGGGAGTTTAAAATCATAAAAGAGCTGATGCCCCATACGTTTTTCCTAATCCCGGGCTATGGCGCGCAGGGCGGAACGGGCCGCGACATCGCCGGTATTTTTAAAGATAAGCTGTGCGGCGTCGTCAACTCCTCACGCGGGCTGATTACCGCGCACAAGGGTAAAAGCGAAGGGGAGGATTTCGATTTGTTTG
Organism: Christensenellaceae bacterium; assembly: GCA_031261085.1. GTDB lineage: Bacteria > Bacillota > Clostridia > Christensenellales > CAG-138 > Pelethousia. The sequence goes on along the minus strand of JAISKB010000013.1, from coordinate 82,169 downwards.
TAAACGAAGCCGTTATTAGGATGAAGAAGGATATTTTGCAATGGCTGTAATACTCGAAAACCAAGAGGTTGGCGCGCAATGCCACCTGGTGACGCTGCGCGGCGTAACGGCGGGGCATGCGGGGCAATTCGTGATGGTGCGAATCCCCGGCACGCTGGATCCGCTGCTGGGGCGCCCCATTACCCTGTTTGATGTGGAGGGCGATGTAACGCGGCTGCTCATGCGGAGCGTGGGCCGCGTCACGGCGATGATTAAGGAAATGCAAGCCCTGCGAGAGCTCGAGGTTGAGGGCCCGTATGGGAACGGGTTCCCCCTGCTCGATTCGGATATCACCTTAATTGGCGGGGGAATCGGCATCGCGCCGCTCTACCTTTTGGCGAAGGAGCATAGGGCGTTATACCCGCACCGCCGCATTAGAATTTACCTTGGTTTTAAAGAGGCTGTAATATTAGAAAAACCGTATGCCGCGGTGGCGGATGAGGTGCGCGTGAAGATTGGCGGGGCCATAACCGATGATATCGACTATAGCGTGGATGACATATTTTATGCTTGCGGCCCTACGAACATGATGCGCGTGATCGCGCAATGCGCCAAGGAGCGGGAACGCAAGGCGTTTGTATCGCTGGAAAATCGTATGGCGTGCGGCGCGGGCGCGTGCCTGGGGTGTACGCAAAAAACAGCGTCGGGAAACAAGCGCGCGTGCAAAGACGGCCCGGTATTCCCGGCGGAAGAAGTTTTTTATGAGTAGTGCGCTTACAACCACGCTTTTGGGCGTTACGATGAACAACCCGGTTATCGCGGCTTCGGGTACGTTTGGGTTTGGCCATGAATATGCGGAGCGGTTTGACATCTCCCGCCTGGGCGGCATCAGTGGGAAGGGGCTTACGCTCCATGGCAGCAGCGGCAACGACGGCATGCGCGTGTGGGAAACCCCTGCCGGCCTCATGAACAGCATCGGCCTCGAAAACCCGGGTGTGCGCCGCTTTATAAAAGAGGAATGCCCCTATATGCGGGCGGCCGGTTGTGCGGTGCTCGCAAACCTTGGCGGCCACAGCGAAGCGGATTATATAGCCGGCGCGGAGCTTTTGAACGAGGCGGACATCGATATTTTAGAGCTGAATATCTCCTGCCCCAATGTAAAGGCGGGCGGCATGGCGTTTGGCGTGCTGCCCAAGAGCACGGAAGCGATTGTGAAAAAGGTGAAGGCGGTTACAAAACATCCCCTGCTGGTGAAGCTGTCGCCGAATGCCGAAAACATCGTGGCGGTTGCGCAGGCCGCCGAAGGGGCCGGCGCGGATGGCGTGAGCCTGGTCAACTCGTTCCTGGGGCTTGCAATCGATGTGGCGGGTAAAAAAGCGGTGTTCGAAAATGTTTATGCGGGCCTTTCCGGCCCCGCCATTATGCCGATTGCGCTTCGGATGGTGCATCAGGTGGCGCATGCGGTGCGGATCCCGGTGGTGGGGCTGGGCGGCATTGCGACGGTGAACGATGCGTTGAGCTTTTTTATGGCGGGGGCCAGCGCGATTCAGGTCGGTACGATTACGTTCGCGCAGCCGGACGCCATGCTGACAATCATCGATGGGTTGGAACGCTATTGCCTCGAGCAGGGGCTTTTAAATATTGCAGAAATTATAGGAATCGTATAGGAGGCAATATGAATCGAGATGAAACCCTTCAGGTGTTAAAAGAGGTAGAGGCGGTGCTAGAGGGGCACTTTTTGCTATCGTCCGGCAAGCACAGCGGCACCTATTGCCAATGCGCAAAGCTGATGCGATTCCCCGATAAGGCGGCGCAGGTGCTAAAAAGCGTTGTGCAGCAGGTGGAGGGCTTGTCCATCACAAAGGTATGCGGGCCCGCGATGGGCGGTATCAACGTATCGTATGAGATCGCGCGCCAGCTGGGGAAGGAAAGCATTTTTACCGAGCGAAAGGGCGGCGAAATGGCGCTGCGCCGCGGGTTTTCGGTGGGAAGTGGGGATAGGATACTCATTACTGAGGATGTGGTTACAACGGGCAAGTCTACCCTGGAGACCGTGCGCGCGTTGGAGGCGTATGGCGCGAGGGTTATCGGCGTTGCGTGCATCGTGGACAGGCACACGCCGGATTGCCTGTTGTCAATCCCCGTCTATAGCGCGGTGACGCTCCAAATCGACGCATATGACTCGGAGGATTGCCCCATTTGCCGCGAGGGGCGCATCCCGCTCGATAAACCGGGCAGCCGGGAGCAAAATAAGGGAACCGCCCTTCATTTTAAAGAAGGAAGCATGAAAATAGTATCGTCCTTGCGTTAATCCTGGTAAAAAACAAAGGGGGCGGGCGTATTGCCCGGCCCCTATTTTCCCGCACAAGCAGTGTGACAATTTTTTAGCAATATGATATACTTGAATCAATAAATTCAATAACAGCGTGCACGCCAAGCCCCGCCGTAAGCAGTGCGGCACAGGCATGTGGCGCACGCGTAAAGGAGATGGAACTATGGGCAAAGATGGCGTTGTGCAAAAGCTGGTAAATGAGTTTGATGCTTGGCCAAAGCAAAGCGGGCCCGCGCAAAACAGGGCAGGCGCCGCAGGAAAGATGACAGATGCGTTGTATCCGTATGAAACGATGTTTTCCCCCATTCAGGTGAACAAAACCACGCTAAAAAACAGAATCGTGATGGCGCCCATGGGCAATATCGACATGTGCGAGGAAACCGGTCGCCCCAACGATAAGATGCTCCACTACTTTTTTGCGCGGGCAAAGGGCGGCGCGGGCCTGCTGACCACGGGGCTTATCCCCACCAGCTTTGGGGTGGATCCCTCCATCACGGAGCTGGGGCGCCTAAGCTACTTCCCTCGGATAGACCGCAGCCGCACGGTGCTGTGCGGGTGGCGCGATTTGGCGCAGGGCGTGCACGCCTTCGGCAGCAAAATCTTCGTGCAGCTCACGCCGGGCCTGGGCCGCGTGGGCAACCCGCAGTGCATGCTGACGCAGGCAAAGCTGCCGGTGTCCGCCTCGTTCAACCCCAACTTCTACATCAGCGCCATCCCGTGCGTGCGGCTTTCGGGCGCGAAGCTGCAAAAAATCGTCAAAAACACCGGGCAGGCGGCGGCGGATAGCCATGCCATGGGCCTGGACGGCGTATATTTGCATGGGCATGAGGGCTATTTGCTCGAGCAGATGACGAACCCGGCATTCAACCGCCGCAAAATAGGCCGCTATGCCGATTGGCAGCGCTTTGGCGTGGATTTGATACGCGAAATACGCAAGCGCGTGGGGCCGCATTACCCTATTATGTACCGCATAGACCTTTCCCTTGCGCTGGAAGAAACCTATGATGAAAGCGTGCTGAACGGCACCTTCCTCAAGAAGTTTAAGCATGGCCGCACGGTGGATATGACGCTGGCCTATATGGAGGAGCTGGTGAAGGCCGGCGTGGATATGTTCGATGTGGATTTGGGCTGCTACGACAACTGGTGGCTGCCGCATCCGCCCTCCAGCATGCCGGCGGGGTGCTTTGTACCCGTGGCAAAGCTGGTCAAAGAACACTTTGCACAAAAGGGGATACGCTCCAACGCGGGGGTGCCCGTGCCCGTGGTGGCAGTGGGTAAGCTGGGGTACCCGGATATTGCGGAGCAGGCGCTGCGCGACGGCGCTTGCGATATGGTGATGCTGGGCCGCCCGCTGCTGGCGGACCCGGAGTGGCCCAATAAGGCCTATGCCGGCAAGGTGCAAAGCATCCGCCCGTGCATCGGCTGCCAGGAGGGCTGCCTGAACGAATTTGTGGAAGGCGGGCACCCACAGTGCGCCGTAAACCCGCGCACCGCGTTTGAGCATGTGCTGCCACAAGCGCCCGCCGCGGCCGAAAAGCCAAAGCGCGTGGCGGTGGTGGGGGCGGGCCCCGGCGGCGTGGTGGCGGCCGTGAGCGCCGCGGCGCGCGGCCACAAGGTGGATCTATACGAAAAAACGGAGAAGATCGGCGGGCGCATCGTGCCGGGCGGCGTGCCCAAAATCAAGTTCGATATCGAAAACTACCGTTTGTATTTGGAGCGTGAGGTGGAGCAGGCGCAGCAAGGCGGCAACCTGAAGTTCCATCCGGGCACAGAGGTGTCGGCAGCGGGTTTGGCCGCGCAGGGGTATGATGCCATCATATTCGCCGTGGGCACCCGCCAGGTGGATTTAAAGCTGCCGGGCGTGGAGCAAATCGCCACCGTGCAGGCCACCGACCTGTTCCTGCAGCCGGAGCGCATAGGCGCCGCGCAGAACATCGTGGTGGTGGGCGGCGGCGTGGTGGGCTGCGAGGCGGCGCAATGGCTGGCCTGCGAACACCACCGCAGCGTAACGGTGGTGGAAATGCTGCCGCAGTTCATGGAGGGCACCTGCACGGCAAACCGCGGGCATCTCATCCACGCGCTCAAAGGCGCCGGCGTGCGGCTGATGAACTGCACAAAGGTATCCGGCTTTGGCGCGGGCAAGGTAACGGTTTCCCGCAATCATCACAAAAATGTGCCAAATCCTTACAATACCTGGGCGCCCATTTTGCCGGAGAATATCGAAAACCCGCTCGCGCCCAAGCTGGGGCAGGCATATCAGGATGAAACGCTGGAGGCGGACTTGGTGGTGTTTGCGGCAGGCGGCCGGGCGGATGACGCGCTGTTTTTTGAAGCGCAGCGCACGCAGGCGGCGGCGGAGCTATACAACATTGGCGACAGCTTTGCGCCGGGCAAGGTGCAGGAGGCCGTGCGCGCGGCGTATCGCCTTGGCACCAGCATATAAGGAGGGAGAACGATGGCGATAGCTTTAACAGCCGAGCAGCAGGCCATTTTGGCCGGGGAAAAGGGCGAGGTGCAGGCCAAGGTTATGCGCACTCTGGTGATGTATGGCGAAACCTTTGGCGCGCAAAAGATGGTGCCGGTTACCGGCGCAAACGGGCATTTGGTTACCAGCTTTGGGCTGGGCGTGATGAAGCCGGTATACGCGCTGATGGATACGCTGATAGAGGGCGGCGCGCTTTCGCGGCAGCCGTTCAGTGTGGATCCGCGCCCGCTGGATCAAAATGTCCCCTCCAACCTGCTGCAGAATGTGTTTTTCAAGGTGATGTATTCCAAACAAGCGAGCTATGAAGCGCAGCTCAACAAGCTGGGCCTGCTGGATGAAAGCGCCTTCACCTGCACCTGCTATATGGATGAGGTGGGCAACAAGCCGCGGGAGGGTGATGTGCTCAGCTGGGCCGAGAGCAGCGCCGTGGTGTATGCCAACAGCGTGCTGGGCGCGCGGTGCAACCGCAATTCCGGCATCATCGAGCTGTTTGGCAGCATCGTGGGCTATGTGCCCTACTTTGGCCTGCTGACGGACGAGGGGCGCAAGGCCTCGTGGATTGTGGAGGTAGCCACCACCCAAAAGCCCGAGGCGCAGGTGCTGGGCAGCGCCATCGGCATGAAGGTGATGGAGGATGTGCCCTATATTCGCGGCCTGGATACCTGGCTGGGCACAGAGCTGAACCAGGATGCCCGCGATTACCTAAAGGATATGGGCGCCGCCACGGCCAGCAATGGTGCGGTGGGCCTATATCATATCGAAAACCTTACGCCGGAGGCGGTTCGGCAGGGCGAAGCGCTGCTGCGGCCGGATGCGAAGGTGTACCGCATCGACGACGCGGAGCTTGCGCGCGTGAAAGCCGGTTATCCCGTCATTTGGAAGGACGCAAACGCCGCGCCCAAGCTGTGCTTTGTGGGCTGCCCGCATCTATCCGAGCGCCAGCTGAATGACTGGACACAGAAGCTGACCGAGGCGCTCGCCCAAAACGGGCGCAAAAAGGTGGCCATCCCCACGGTGTTTACAGCGGCGCCCAAGGTGGCCGAAAAGTTTGCCCAAACGCCGCAGGCCGAAGCCCTGCGCGCGGCGGGGGTGGTGGTTAGCAGCATTTGCCCGCTGATGTATATGAACAACCCCCTGTGCGGCAAAATGCCGGTGATTACCAGCAGCAACAAGCTGCGCACCTATACCAGCGCGCGCTACCATACCGATGCCGAGATACTGCAACTGCTTGCAAAGGGGGAAAACTGATATGAAAACCTTTAAAGGGCGGGCCGTGGTGCCCGGCACGGCAAAAGCAGAGGCGCTGGTATCCCATGGCGGGTTCAATACCTTGGCCAGCTTCCAAAAGGCGCTGATGTTCGGCGATAAAAAGGCCGCCTGTTCCGACCAAAACAACCCGGATATATATGGCAAGCCCATGTGCGGCAAGGCGCTGTGCCTGCCGCAAACCATCGGCAGCACGACGGGCGGCATGGTGCTGTTTTGCGCGGCGGAGATGGAGCGCCAGCCCGCGTGCCTGCTGTTTGCCAAGCCCATCGATTCGTTGGCGGCGGCGGGCGCCATATTGGCCGGGGTGTGGAGCGCGCATCCCATGCCCACGGTGGATAACCTGGGCGATGAATTTTTGGCCGCCGTGCAAACCGGCATGACGGTGCGTGTGGCGCCGGATGGCACGGTGACCGTGGAGGAATAACGCCTGCCCGCCTTGCGGGTGCGCGCAACGCTTATACCCTTGCAAAAAGCCCCCGGCGCTGACCGAATCAAGAAAAACGGATTTTGCGAAAGAACTCCCTGTCGTAACATGGCAGGGAGTTTTAGTGTGAAAAAGGAATGGGCAAATATCAAGGAAAAGGAACGGGAAATAGAAGAACTGCGCATAAAAAGGGAACCCACGTACCCAAACCGCCGCCGCGCACAAGGAATATGGATTGACAGCGCGCGTGAGGTGTGGTATCCTTTTGCGAAGGACAAGCGTTGGGTTCAATTGAATAGTTGCATTTTATCTTTAAAACAGGTACAGAGATGCCTGCAAGATAAGCGTATTGAGGGGGCTTAGGTTCCCTGCAGTCTTGCTAGCATTCCGCCGGCAGGGCTTTTATTTTTGCAGGTAAAAGCATACTCCGGCGCAAGGTGGCCGCTCTTTGGCAGGGTACCAGGGGAGGGATGGCGAACATCGCCGTTTGACCCTATGATATAAAGCACACAATAAAGAGGAGGATGTCACATGAAAAAAGAGCATACGATCGGATACCTGCCGGATGAGCAGCCGCCATTCTTAAAGCTGCTGCTTTACGCGCTGCAGCAAGTCGTGGTCATGTTCCCGGCTACCGTTACGGTGGCGCTTATTACGGGGTTCCACATCTCCACCACCATATTTGCGAGCGGCCTGGCAACCATTTGCTTCATACTTATTACCGGCCGCAAAATACCGCTCTACTATGGCTCAAGCTTCTCTTACCTCGCGGCCATCATGTCGCTCATGAGCTCCGAACAGCTTTTGAACGCCACGATGGATGAAAAAATCGCCGTTGCGCAGTTTGGTATTATCATGTCGGGCCTCGTTTCCATCGCCGCCGGGTTCCTCGTAAAGGCCGCCGGCAACAAAGCGGTAGAAAAGATACTCCCCGCCTCTATCACCGGCCCCATCGCAATGATTATCGGCCTTACGCTGGCCGGCAACGCGCTGTCGGATATCTGCTCCACCAATGCGGCGCGCGCCATCGCGGTTTTGCCGGAGCTGGCCCTCAACTATGCCTGGCTCGTGGGCATCATCACGCTGCTGGCCACGATACTGTTTACCGTTTACCTAAAGGGCTTCTGGGGGCAGCTGCCGCTGCTGCTCGGCCCCATTGTGGGCTGTATCGCCGCGGGCATCGTATCGCTGGCGACCGGCGTAAACCTGTTCCGCATCGTGCCGGGCGCCGAGGTGGCGGGCTTCTTCCAAATCCCGCATTTCACGCTGCCGCACCCCACGGGCTACGCCATACTGGCCATCATGCCAATCGCAATAGCCACCATACCCGAATCCACGGCGCATATCTATCAGCTGGATATTTATGTAAACGACCTAGCCAAGAAAAAGGGCTCCGATAAGGTTTACAACCTATCCGACAAGCTTGGGCTCAACCTCATCGGCGACGGCCTGGGCGACATGATTTCGGCCTTCGTAGGCGGGCCTGCCGGCACCAACTATGGCGAAAACATAAGCGCAATGGCCATCACCAAGGTGTTCTCCACCTCGGTATTGATTGCCGCCGCCATCATCGCCATGGTTCTCTCGTTCTTCACGCCGCTGGTCAATGCGATATACTCGCTCCCGCAAGCGGTCATCGGCGGGCTGGAGGTGTTCCTGTTTGGCGCGATAGCGGCGCAGGGCATTGCGATCATGATAGATAAAAAGGTAGATATGTTCAGCGCCAAAAACATTGCGGTCATCGCCACCATCATGGTAATTGGCATTGGCGGCAACTACGCCTTCGGCGGCAACATCCCCCTCTTTGCTTACTATAAAGGGGCTGAACTCACCACGTTCACGGTACCCTGCATCGCCGCGGCCGCCGTGTTCGGCATCCTGCTCAACCTGCTGCTGTCCATCGGCGAAAAGAAGCAGGCGGAAGAATAATAGAAATGCTGCAATAGCGCTTTGCTAAGGTATTGGTGGGTGAGGCGCAAAGAATCACGAGCGGTTGGTAGGGATTCAAACCCTTATCGGCCGCTTTGAGTTTTATATTAATAGGGCAGCCTGCTGATAAAAAGTCCGGGCATATCATTTACTCTGGTTAACTTCCAGGCGAAGAACAGCGGTGGCATCGTGAATACGATGCCTTTGTAAATTATGATTTGCTGGGGAATTATGAGCATCTATGATATAATTATTTAAAGTTTTTTATAGAGGAGTAGATATTATGCGATTGTTTGACTTTGCATACTGTGCAGAATATGAAAGAAAGATTTCTGCATTATCTAAGCTGTGTCCAGAAAAATGGAGCTTTGGAACAAATTCTGACAATACAATATTAAAAAACTATATTGAATATACTTTTGCAAAGGTTGCCGAAGAGAATCAACTTTTGTGTACGGATACATTTTGTTTGTTAAATACTGGCCTATATACGCTGTTTTATGAAAGCATCTACGCATATTTTGCATTAAATAAAATACAAGATAGACAGAAGTGGTTTTTGGACGGGTTTTACACTTCCTATCAGATGGCAATCATGGGGATTAGCGAGTTTCCCAAAAGAGCGAACTATTTTTCCGATCCTTCCGCACTGGTTTTCGATACAAATTGTGATATTATTCCTCAATATCCACACATATTTAATGAAGCTGAAAACTTTTTGCGCATTCCTGAATCCATAAGAGAAAGTCCGAATAGGACAATGCTATTTGACGGAGCAATAAAAAGAGCTAAGTGCATGATTGATGCAAATTATAAAACGGCTGTTCCCCAATATTATAAGGGGCGCATTCAACTATTAATTCCTGTTTCTTTGATTAGCGAAAATGCCCCTGATTTAGCGTTAGTGGTTAGCAAAAATAGTGCAGGCAACCAATATTTGGGGCATACATGCTTGACTTTAGATATGGCATATAATAACGCTCGATTAATTGCGCGGCCAGATAGTGCTTGGTTAAAGCCATAATATTTCAGTTGACTTTTGGAATTCAGCTGCATATACTATAGGTACAGTAGCTTTACTACTGATTACAGATGTTTTTTTTAATTTACTGATTTTGTTTTTACTAACAAATAAGCGGCGAAACAGTTTTTTGTTTCGCCGCTTATTTGTTAGTATGGTTTATTTAGTCGCCTATGCGTTGGAGATTGTCTGCTGTTTGAATCGTGAATTTTAGAAGCGCTCATCGCGTTCGACAAACACATTTCTCCCCCTTTTCCCTTTTTTTCCCCTAAATTCTATTATTTCTCCCCAATATTGACACGAGCGCTACATGGCGGTACAATATACCAGTACTGTGTAGAACAAAGTAGTTGGCGAGGGTATGCGTGTTTGACAAATCACAGCTGATGCGGGGCACGCTCGAGGGCTGCATCTTAAAAATCATCAGCAAAAAAACAACCTATGGCTACGAAATACTGGAATATCTAAAGACCAATGGGTTCGACGATATTGCGGAGGGTACGATATACCCTCTGTTGCTGCGCTTGGAAAAGCAGGGGAGCATCACCGCGCAGCTTCAGCCTTCGCCGTTGGGCCCCAAACGCAAGTATTTCACCATAACGCCTGTGGGGCGGGCTGATTTGGAGTCCTTTCAACAATACTGGTGGAATTTGAGCGGCGCGGTGAACAGGCTTGAAAAAAGGGTAGGTGACGAGGATGCGTAAGGAGCTTAGGCAAGCGATACGAAGGCTATCCGCAACGAACAGGAAAACATTGCGCAACATGGCGGCCTACTTGGCCACGCGCCACCTCAACGAGATCGTATATGAGGAAACGATTTCGGACCTGGTGGGCATGGCGCAGGAGAGCGAGCAGCGCGGGCAGCCGTTTTCCGAAGTGGTGGGGATGGATTTTGGGGCCTTCTGCCGGGATTTGGTCGCCAACAGCCCCCGGCAGACTTGGGGCGAGCAGCTGCTGGAAATCATGCGGAGCGTGCTTTGGTGCGGGCTGTGCATCGTGCCGGTGCTCTATGCGCTCGAATTGTTCCTCAATATGGATAGGTCGAGCCACGCCGGGCTGGTGCTGGCGGCGCCGGTCGCTTTCCTTATTAAATACACCGTGGTGGCGGTAGCGCTGGTGCTGGGCCGCTTTTATGTGCGGCGGGCCACCTATAAGCCGCAGCGCATCGTGCTTACCGCCTATCTTGTAGGGTGCATGCTCACATTCATTACCATGGATGCCCTGCAGAGCAAGCTGTGGCTGAGCGTGGAATTTCGCATCAACATCGCGGTGTGGATAGGGATGTTCGTCGTATTGCTGCTGCTGTGCGATTTGGCCAAACGGCTCATCGCTACAACCGTAGCATACCGCCAAAGCAAGAATAAAAACAAACAAATCGATGAGGAGTAAGGGTATGGAAAAGGCAAAAAAACGCCGGGGCGACCGTAAGGATGGGTATTGGGTGCGGGATGTGGATGCGATGCATGTGCTGTTCCCGTTTTTGGCGCCAAGCCGTGCGGATAACGAGGCCGTGATGAGCGAGGTGGTGGATTTGACCGCCGTGAACCAATACATCGCGAAGAAGAACGCTGAAAACCCCGAGTTTAAATACACGATTTTTCATGTAATCTGCGCGGCCATCGCAAAAACCTGCCTGCTGCGGCCCAAGATGAACCGTTTTTACGCGGGGCAAAGGCTGTATCAGCGCAAGGACATCGTGCTTTCGTTCATGGTGAAAAAGCGCTTTGTCGATGATAGCGAAGAGGGTGTGGCGATTATCACGATGGATCAGGAAGGCGACCAGCCGCCCATCGAGCAGATATATGAAAAGGTGAAAAAAATCGTCTATTCCGTGCGCAAAAACAACGAGATGGATGGCACGACCGATAAGATGGATATGCTCGTGAAGCTGCCGCGCCCGCTGCTGCGCCTTGCGACGTCGCTGCTGCGGTGGTTGGATTACCACGGGATGTACCCCGACATGCTCATGTATGACGACCCATACTTTTCGTCGGTGTTCCTTTCCAACCTGGGGTCCATCAAGATGCATGCCAACTACCACCATTTGGCCGACTGGGGCACCAATTCGTGCTTTGTGCTGGTGGGCGAAAAGAAGCCCACGCCCTTTTATCAGGCGGATGGCAGCTGCGAGGTGCGCGAGGCGCTGGAGCTGGGCATGACCATCGATGAGCGCATTGCGGACGGCATGTATTTTGCCAACAGCATCAAGCTGCTGCGCAGGCTGTTTGAACAGCCCGAGCTGCTGGACCTGCCCATGGGCGCGCCGGTAGAATGAAGACCGCTGCAAAGAGAGCGGAAGGAGGAATTGAATTCATGCAAACTGTGAGGGCGCCATGGCTCAATAACTATGGCAGCGTGCCGCAAACGCTAACGTATGAAAGCGGCTCCATGTGGGATATGGTGGAGGGCGTTGCAAAACAATACCCCAATTATATCGCGTATGATTTTATGGGGCAGCATACGACCTATGCAAGGCTGGTGCAGCAGGTGGAGCTGTGCGCCCGCGCGCTAAAGGCCATCGGCATACGCGAAAACGATAAAATAACCATCTGCATGCCCAACTGCCCGCAAACCGTCATCATGTTTTATGCGGTCAACCTGGTGGGCGCGATTGCCAATATGGTACACCCGCTTTCCAGCGAAAAGGAGATTGAGTTTTTCATTCAGGAATCCGGCAGCGTTGTTGCCATCACGCTGGATCAGTTTTACTATAAATTCGAAGCAATACGGCAAAATGTGGAGCTGAATCAGGTGATTATCGCCAGCATTAAAGATGCGCTTTCCCCTACCATAAAGGCGGGGTATATGCTGGTGGAGGGGTGGAAAATACAAAAGATCCCGCAGGACGCGCCGGTTATACGGTGGGCGGAATTTATGCACAGAGGCAAGCAATATCACTGGAAGCACCGCGCCAACAAGCAGGCGCAGGATCCTGCGGTGATACTATACAGCGGCGGCACAACGGGCGTAACAAAAGGCATTTTACTTTCCAATCTTAATTTCAACGCGCTCAGCTGCCAGGTTATAGCCACCAACCCCGTGTTTTGCGCGGGCGATACCATGCTGGCGGTCATGCCCATGTTCCACGGCTTTGGCCTGGGGGTATGCATCCACACCATGCTTTCAAAGGGCGGGCGCTGCATACTGGTGCCGCGCTTTACACCCGAAAGCTATGCAAAGCTCATCAAAAAATATAAGTGCAACTTCATCGCGGGGGTGCCCACGCTATACGAAGCGCTGCTGCGCCAGCCCGTTATGCAGGGGGTGAACCTCTCCTCGCTCAAGGGCGTGTTCAGCGGCGGCGACAGCCTTTCGGTGGAGCTGAAAAAGCGGGTGGACGCCTTTTTGGCGGAGCACCATGCCGATGTGCGGATACGCGAGGGCTATGGCACCACCGAATGCGTGACGGCCAGCTGCCTTACGCCGCTGCACCTGGCGAAGGAGGGCAGCATAGGCCAGCCCTTCCCGGATACCTTCTATAAAATCGTGCGGCCCGGCACGCAAGAAGAATTGCCGTATGGCGAGCAGGGGGAAATTTGCCTCGCCGGGCCTACGGTAATGCTGGGGTACCTAAACCACCCCGAAGAAACGGCGCAGGTACTGCAAACGCATGCCGATGGCTATACCTGGGTGCATACCGGGGATTTGGGCGCCATGGATGACGATGGCTTCGTATATTTTCGCCAGCGCATCAAGCGCCTGATCATCACCAGCGGCTATAACGTATATCCTTCGCAGCTCGAAAACATATTGGATGCGAACGAGCTGGTGCAGATGAGCTGCGTGATTGGCGTGCCGGACCCTGTGAAGATGCAAAAGGTGAAGGCGTTTGTTATGCTCAAGCCCGGCGTGCGGGCGGATGCCGAGAACAAGCGGCAGCTTATGGCGTATTGCCGCAAGCACATCGCAAAATATGCGATGCCCTGCGATATCGAATTCCGCGAGCAGTTCCCCAAAACGCTGGTGGGCAAGGTGGCGTATCGCCAGCTCGAAGAGGAGGAACAGCGCCGGGGCGCTGCGGGCGGCGAGGCCATAACCGCCTGATAGGACAATTGATTTAATGGAGAGGCAATAAGATGGATATTTTTGAAAAGGTAACGCGGCCTTCCTTTGCGCGGGAGGCGCAGGCAAAGGGGATCAACCCATATTTTCACGCGCTGGAGTCCCGTCAGGATGCCGAGGTGACGATGGAGGGCAAGCGCCGCATCATGCTGGGCTCCAACAATTACCTTGGGCTTACGGTAAACCCCGAGGTGATGGAGGCCGGCGTGAAGGCGGTGGAGCGCTATGGCTCGGGCTGCTCCGGCTCCCGGTTTTTAAACGGCACGCTGGAGCTGCACCTGGAGCTGGAAAGCGAGCTGGCCGCGTTTTTGCGCAAAGAAGCGGTGGTCACGTTTTCCACCGGGTTCCAATCCAACCTGGGCATTGTGAGCGCGCTGGTGGGCTTGGGCGATTATGTGGTGTGCGACCGTGAAAACCATGCCAGCATCTACGACGGGTGCAGGCTGAGCTATGGCAAAATGCTGCGCTACCGGCACAACGATATGGAGGATCTCGAAAAGATATTGCAGAGCGTGCCCGCCACTGCGGGCTGCCTTATCGTGACGGACGGCGTGTTTAGCATGGGCGGCGATATAGCCGACCTGCCCCAAATCGTGCGGCTGGCCAAGCAATATGGCGCCCGCGTTATGGTGGATGACGCGCATGGGCTGGGCGTGCTGGGCGAAGGCGGCCGGGGCACGGCAAGCCACTTTGGCTTGGAGAAGGATGTGGATGTGTATATGGGCACGTTCAGCAAATCCCTTGCGAGCTTGGGCGGCTACATGGCGGCCAGCGCCGATGTGGCGGATTATGTGCGTGTCAATTCCCGCCCGTTTATATTTTCGGCGTCCATTACGCCGGCCAGCTGCGCTTGTGCGCTGGCGGCGCTGCGATACTTAAAAAAGCATCCCGAGCTGGTGGCGCGCCTTGACGCGCTTTCGACCTATGCGCGGCAGGGCTTGGCTGCGCGGGGGATTAAGGCGCGGGCTTCGCAAACGCCCATCGTGCCGATTTACACCTATGAAATCATGAACACGCTCGAAAAGGCGCGCGCCATTTACGACGCGGGAGTATATGTAAACCCGGTGCTCCCGCCGGCCACGCCGGAGGGCGAGTGCCTGCTGCGCACCAGCTATATGGCCAGCCATACCGAGGCGCTGCTCGATGAAGCTATGGATAGCATTGCCGGCGCGATGCTGGGGGCCTGAGTATGCCAAAGGTGGCCGTCGTTACGGGGGGCAGCTCCGGCATAGGGCTGTGTACGGCGCAGGCGCTCTGCGCGGCGGGCTGTATCGTATATGAGCTGAGCCGCCATGCGGGCAGCGGCGCTAAGGGCGTTTGCCATATATCCGCCGATGTTACCAAGCCCGATGAGGTGCAGGCCGCCATAGAGCGGATACTGCGGGAGCAGGGGCGGGTGGATATCGTCATCAACAACGCGGGGTTCGGCATATCCGGCGCGGTGGAGTTTACCGCGGCCGAGGAGGCGAAGCGCCTGTTTGAGGTGGACTTTTTTGGCATGGTTCATGTGAACAAGGCCATATTGCCCCTGATGCGCCAAGCGGGCGCGGGCCGCATCGTGAACATCAGCTCGATGGCCGGGCCCGCCGCCATACCCTTCCAAACCTATTATTCCGCCGCCAAGGCCGCCATCAACGCCTATACGCTGGCGCTGGCCAACGAGGTGCGGCCATTCGGCATCACGGTCTGCGCGATCATGCCCGGGGATATACGCACCGGCTTTACCGCCGCGCGCGAAAAGTCCGCCGCCGGGGATGATATTTATAACGGGCGCATCGCGCGGTCGGTCGCGGGCATGGAAAAGGATGAGGCGAACGGCATGCGGCCGGAGGCCGCGGGTAAATACATAGCGGGCATTGCGTGCAAGCGCCGCGTCAAGCCGCTGTACGCGATTGGCTTTTGGTATAAATGCTTGGCTGTGCTCATAAAGCTGCTGCCGGTGCGCGTTGTGAACGCGCTGGTGTATTTGTTATATGCGAGGTAAGGGCATGGCCCTACCTCCTAACCCCCTGCGGGGGTCAAAAAATTTGTTCCCCATCCCCTAACCCCTTCCCCGGGGAAGGGGAATTTTTTTGCGGCTGCGCCGCAAGCGGGTATAGGCCCCCGCACCCCGTCGGACATAAACCCGTTTGCATTTCTCCTGCGGGGGAGAACCGAGGGCGGGGATAATTCAGCTTTTTTCACCAATTTGACACCTGCAGTACACGCGATTTTCATTGCAAAACATGCGGAACTGTGCTAATCTATACTGCGTATGGCGATATGCGCGTATGTGGTAACGAATGGCGGCATTTTCGTATATAGTAATAAGGTAACATTCGGAGGTTTTACATGGCAACTTTGGAAAAGCTAGAGGGCAGCAAGGCCAAACTCACCATTGAGGTGCCGGCGGAGCAATTTGAGACGGCTGTGCAAAAAGCATATTATACGGCGGCCAAACGTTTCAACGTCCCCGGTTTCCGCAAGGGTAGGGCGCCGCGCAAGGTAATCGAAAACATCTATGGCCCGCTTGCTTTTTTTGATGATGCGTTCGACATCGTATACCCCGAGGCCTATGACGCGGCCGTAAAGGAAAGCGGCATACAGCCGGTAGATAGGGCGGACGTATCCATCGTGGAGCTGCCGACGGAGGGCAAATCGCTGGTGTTCAGCGCCGAAGTTACGGTAAAACCCGAGGTAACGCTGGGGCAGTATAAGGGTATAGAAGTAGAAAAGCAGGCGTATAATGTTACGGATGACGCCGTGGAGGCTGTCATCTCGCGCGAGCGCGAAAACGTGGCGCGCATGGTGGATGTGGAGCGCCCGGTAGCGAACGGCGATACCGTTAACCTCGATTACAGCGGCAGCGTCGGGGGCGTGCCTTTTAAGGGCGGCGCCGCCGAGGGGCAAACGCTGGTGATAGGCAGCGGCAGCTTTATACCCGGCTTTGAAGAGCAGATGATAGGCTTGGCCATAGGGGAGCAAAAGGAGCTTACCGTCACCTTCCCCGCGGAATATCATTCTGAGGAATTGGCCGGCAAAGAGGCCGTGTTCGCTGTGAAGGTGAACGGCATACAGGTGAAAGAGCTGCCCGAGCTGGATGACGAATTCGCCAAGGATGTTTCCGAATTCGATACGCTCGAGGAGCTTCGTGCGGCCAAGCGCAAAGAGCTGGAGGAGCAGGCCAAAAAGGACGCGCAAATCGAGAAGGAAAACGCCGTGGTGCGCAAGGTGGTTGAAAACGCGCAGGTAGAAGTGCCCGAGGTGATGGTGGAGCGGCAGATCGATTCCCTTTTGCAGGATATGCGGTACCGTTTGAGCATGCAGGGCATTTCGCTGGAGGATTACTTTAAATACACCGGCGCCACGCTGGAGACCTTGCGGGATAATTGCCGGGAGGACGCCAAGACGCGCGTGAAGAGCCAGCTGGTGATCGAGGCGGTATCCAAGGCCGAAAATATCGAGGCGGCCGAGGATGAAATATCGGCCAAGGTTGCGGAGTATGCCGAGCAGTTTGGCGGCGGCACCGAGGACTTCCTCAAAAACCTGACCGAGGACGACAAGCTTTATTTTTCTGACCAGGTGCGGGTGGATAAGACGCTGGCCGTTATGGTGGACAGCGCGGTAGAGACGGCGGCCAAGCCGAAGAAGGCGAAGGCGGCAAAGCCCAAGGCCGAGCCGGAAGCCGAGGCCGCGCCAAAGAAGGCGAAGGCGGCAAAGGCCGAGCCAGAGGCCGAGGCCGCGCCGAAAGAAAAGAAGCCCCGCGCGAAAAAAGCGGCAAAAGAAGACACGGCCGCCGAAAAAGCCGGGGAATGACATTGCCGGATATAGAGTACAATAGGAGGAAATGATATGAGTGGATTAATCCCGATGGTGGTGGAACAAACCAACCGCGGCGAACGCTCCTACGATATTTATTCCCGCCTGCTCAAGGATCGCATCATATTCCTGGGCGGCGAGATAGATGATGATACGGCCAACCTAATCGTGGCGCAGATGCTGTTTTTAGAAGCCGATGACCCGGATAAGGACATCAGCCTTTACATCAACAGCCCCGGCGGCTCCGTTACGGCGGGCATGGCCATCTACGATACCATGCAGTACATCAAGTGCGATGTGGGCACGATTTGCATCGGCATGGCGGCCAGCATGGGCGCGTTTTTGCTGTCGGCGGGCGTGAAGGGCAAGCGCCGCGCACTGCCGAATTGCGAGGTGATGATACACCAGCCGCTGGGCGGCGCGCGGGGCCAGGCCACCGATGTGGCGATACAGGCCGAGCAGCTGCTCAAAATCAAAAAGAAGATGAACGCGATTTTGGCCGAGCGCACGGGCCAGCCCCTCGAAAAGGTGGCGTTGGATACCGAGCGTGACAACTATATGGATGCCGAAGCCGCCAAGGCTTATGGCCTCATAGATGAAATTATCCCTCCAAGGAGGTAACGGATGACAGTTTTTGAAGATAACGGCTCTGTGCGGTGCTCCTTCTGCGGTAAATCGCAAGAAGAGGTTCGCCGCGTGGTAGCGGGGCCGGGCGTATATATCTGCGACGAATGCATCGAGCTGTGCCAGGAGATCATCGAGGATGATTACTTTAAGGCGGATACCGATGCGGAGTTTAAAGATATACCCAAACCGCACGACATAGCCAAAACGCTCGATCAATATGTGATAGGGCAGGATGCCGCAAAGCGGGCGCTGGCCGTGGCGGTTTATAACCACTACAAACGCATCACCGCGGGCAAAAGCGCGGGGGATGTAGAATTGCAAAAGAGCAATATCGTCATGCTGGGGCCCACGGGCTGCGGCAAAACGATGCTGGCTCAAACGCTTGCGAAAATACTGGATGTGCCCTTCGCCGTGGCGGACGCCACCTCGCTGACCGAGGCCGGCTATGTGGGCGAGGATGTAGAGAACATATTGCTCAAGCTCATTCAGGCGGCGGACTATAATGTGCAGCGCGCCGAAAAGGGCATCATCTATATCGACGAAATCGATAAGATTGCCCGCAAGAGCGAAAATCCCTCCATCACGCGGGATGTTTCCGGCGAGGGCGTGCAGCAGGCGCTGCTCAAAATACTCGAAGGTACGGTGGCCAGCGTGCCCCCGCAGGGCGGCCGCAAGCACCCGCAGCAGGAATGCATCCAAATCGATACCGCGAATATACTGTTCATTTGCGGCGGCGCGTTTGCGGGCATCGAGGATATCATAGGCAAGCGCACCGGCAAAAAGCTGATGGGCTTTGGCGCCGATGTGCAGAGCATAGTCGAAAAGGATATCGGCGAGGTGCTCAAGCATATATTGCCGGAGGATTTGCTCAAATTTGGGCTGATACCCGAGTTTGTGGGGCGTATGCCCATCATTGTCACGCTGCAGCAGCTCGATGAGTCGGCGTTGATCGATATACTGACCGAGCCTAAAAACGCGCTTACGCGCCAGTACCGCTATCTGTTCAGCCTCGATGGCGTGGACCTCACCTTTGAGCGGGACGCGCTGGTGGCGGTGGCGAAAAAGGCGATGGAACGCAAGACCGGCGCGCGGGGCCTGCGCGCCATACTCGAGGATGTGATGCTGGGCATCATGTTCGATATACCTTCCCGAACAGACGTGAAAAGCTGCAAAATCACGCGCGATGTGATAGAAAAGAAGTCGCCGCCCATTTTCGTTTACAACGAGGAGGCGCCCCGGCTCAGCGCGCCGCAGCAACGGGAAAGCGGCGCATGTTAAGGCAAGCGCCGCCAAGGCATATTTGCTTTCCAACTGTTCGGCAGGGTTCCTATTACTCTGCCGAACATTTTTTTACAGCTTATATATAAATGACTTACGTCAAACGGGAGGTGCGATATGCATAAGGATGTAGTGATAATAGGCGCGGGGCCGGCGGGCATATTCACGGCGCTGGAGCTTTTGCGCAAGGGGGGCAGGCAGAGCATCCTCATTGTGGAAAAGGGGCAATCCGTAGAGAACAGGCGCTGCCCCAAAGGGAAATTGGGCAGGTGCGCCAACTGCAAGCCCTATTGCCACATCACCACCGGGTTTTCGGGCGCGGGGGCCTTTAGCGATGGGAAGCTCTCGCTCAGCTATGAGGTGGGCGGCGATTTGCCCCAGCTGATCGGCGAAGGGCTGGCGCAGGAAACCATCGATTATACCGATAAGATATACCTCGAATTCGGCGCTTCCGAAGAGATAGAGGGCATAGAGGAATCGCAGGAGAAGAAGGATATACGCAGGCGGGCCATACGCGCCGGCCTCAAGCTGGTGGATTGCCCCATACGCCATTTGGGCACCGAAAGGGCGCAGAGCCTTTACCTTGCGATAGAAAAATATTTACAGCAAGCGGGTGTCGAAATCCGATTTGGCTATGAGTGCACCAACCTGATACTCGAGGGCGAAACCTGTAAGGGCGTATATATTACCGATGGAAAAATGGAGCAGACAGTGCAGGCCAAGCATGTGGTGGTGGCCACGGGCCGCCGCGGCGCCGATTGGCTCGAAAGGCTTTGCGCGGAGCACAACATCGCGCACCAGCCCGGCACGGTGGATATCGGCGTGCGGGTGGAGGTACGCAACGAGGTGATGGAAACGGTGAACAAGGTGCTGTATGAGTCCAAGCTCATAGGCTATCCGCCGCCGTTCAAAAACAAGGTGCGCACGTTTTGCCAAAACCCCGGCGGGTTTGTGAGCCAGGAGAATTATGATAACGACCTGGCGGTGGTGAACGGGCATTCGTATAAGGATTTGAAGAGCGAAAACACCAACGTGGCCATACTCTGCTCGCACAACTTCAGCGTGCCGTTTAACCAGCCCATCGCCTATGCGCAAAAGGTGGGGGAGCTGACCAACATGCTGGGGGCGGGACACATACTGGTGCAGCGCTTTGGCGATATACTCGACGGCAAGCGCACCTGGGCGAAGGAGCTGCATTACGCCAACGTGAAGCCCACCCTGCCCGATGCGGAGGCCGGCGACATCACGGCGGCCATGCCCTATCGCTCCATGATGAACATCATCAACTTCATCAAGGCGATGGATCATGTGGTGCCGGGGTTTGCCGCCGAGGAGACGCTGCTGTATTCGCCCGAGCTCAAGTTTTACAGCAACCGCGTTAAGATGGACGCGGCGTTTAACACCAATATTCAGGGGCTGCATTGCCTGGGCGATTCCAGCGGCTGGACGCGCGGGCTTATGATGGCTTCCGTGATGGGCGTGCTGATGGGCAGGCAGATTGCGGAAAAGGAATAGGACATGCCTACTTAACCCCCTCCTTCGGGAGGGGCTTTTTTGGTTTAAGGGAGCGTTTTTGCAGGGGCATCTGTCCCCGCACCACGATTGGGCTTTTTGGGAACGTTTTCGCGGGGAGCCCGCTCCCCGCACCCCGGCTGGGGACGGGGCGCCGTCCAAAGAAACCCTTCGCATGGAGGGAATAAATTTTGCAGAGGGTGTTTAGGTCGTTAGCCTGCGGAGAGAAGTTACTTCAAGTTACTTTGGGATAAAACGGGGTTGAAATTTGCTCCTGCGGGGGTTCGGGGGCTTGCCCCCGAAAACAAAGATTTTAATTTCCTAAAATGGACTTGCCATTTTTTTGACCACCGCAAAATATCCTCAAGCCGTGGTGCACAGCAGCGGCAGCACGCCGGTTCCCATATCCGCCTCATGCGGGATATCGAATGCCACGCGCATCACCTCGGCAATATCCTCCACGGCGATGATTTCCGCATCCAGCTCATCGAACTGCGGCTCATAGTTGGCTTTGGGGATCAATATCGTTTTGGCCCCGGCGGCCACGGCGGCGATGAGCTTTTCGCGCACGCCGCCCACGGGCCGCACACCCCCCTGCACGGTGATTTCCCCGGTGAGCGCCAGGGAAGCGACCGGCGCCTTGCCGCTCACCGCGCTCATGAGCGCCACGGCCAGCGCGATGCCTGCGCTGGGGCCATCCATAGGCATACCGCCGGGCATGCTAAAGCGGATATCATACCCGCCGCATTCCAGGCCAAAGCGTTTGCCGAACGCGCAGAGCACGTTTTCGGCGGAGGTGCGGGCCGTGCCTTTGCGGCCCAGCTTGCGGCCGCGCAGCTCCAACTCCTCATATTCCACGGCGCCGCTCACATCCAGGCTGCCGCTGCCCTGCGGGGCGGGGCGGGCCGTGCATTCGATTTCAATCACGGCGCCGGTTCCTTCGCCGGTGACGCCCAGGCCGATGGAGGAACCCACACCGGGCGCGGCGGGTATCCTTTGCGCGTGGCGCTGCCTGCAGTTGCTGATTTGCGCCACCCAGCGTATATCCCCCTGCGCGATATGCCTGCGCCCCTCCGCATAGGCGGCGCCGCCGGCGAGCTGTATCATGTTTACGACATCCCGGCCCGAAGCGCAGTAGGTGGCGCACAGCTCCCCCGTGCCGCTCTCCAGCGCGTAGCCCAGCCGCTGCGCCGCGCCCTGCGCAATCTGCAGCAGGCTATCCTCGCCCAGCGGGCGGAAGTACAGCTCCACACAGCGCGAGCGCAGGGCGGGCGGGATATCCTCCGGGCGGCGCGTGGTGGCGCCCACCAGCCGAAAATCCGCCGGCATGCCGTTTTGGAATATGTCGTGAATATAGCGCGGTATGGCCGCGTTGTCGCTGGAATAATAGGCGCTGTCAAAAAACACCTTGCGGTCCTCCAGCACCTTCAGCAGCTTGTTCATCTGCACGGGGTGCAGCTCGCCTATCTCATCCAAAAAGAGCACGCCGCAATGCGCGCGGCTCACCGCCCCCACCTTGGGCTGCGGCACCCCCTGCGACCCTAGCGGCCCCGCGCCCTGATAGATGGGGTCGTGCACCGAGCCCAACAGCGGGTCGGCAATGGCGCGCTCATCGAAGCGCACGCAGGTCGCGTCGATCTCCACAAACTTGGCGTCCGCGTCAAAGGGGGAATCCGCACAGCGCTTGGCCTCATCCAGCACAAGCCGCGCGGCGCAGGTTTTACCGCAGCCCGGCGGGCCGTATATCAGCACATGCTGCGGGTTGGGTCCGCACAGCGCGGCGCGCAGCGCGCGTATGCCATCGCCCTGCCCAATGATATCCTCCATGCTGCCCGGCCTTGTTTTTTCGGAGAGCGGCACGTTTAAGGAGCGGGCGCGCATCTGCTTGAGCTCGCGCATCTCACGGCTTTCATCCGCGCGGCTGCCCGGCTTCTTTATCGCGGGCCTGCCGCGCTTTGCCCGCCGTATTACAAAAATTACGACGCCTGTGATAACGGCCTGCGCCAGTATCCAAATCCAAATCGTGCTGCTCACCCTATCCATACCCTCCAAAACAATCGCTGCACACAATAGTATGCGCCGCCGCGCCGCAAATCGCGGTGGAAATTGCAGGCAAAGCACGCCCCAAAAACGGATGTCGGCCTTGCCCTGCGCACGCGCGTTCCTTTTTTATGTTGCAATTCCAAATTCATATTGTTGTCAAGATTGTGTGTTATATGTATACTTGTACAGAGAAAGCCGCGGCGTCGCAATGTTGCGATGGATGCCGCGGCGGGAGGCGAAATAATGGATAGAGTACCACAGGTTTATGAGGATATCCCCGTTGTGGCGCTGCGCGGGCTGGTTGTGCTGCCCGGCGAGCTGCTGCACTTTGACGCGGGGCGGGATAGGAGCGTAAACGCCATACAGCGGGCTTTGGAGCAGGATAGTATGGTGTTTTTGAGCGCGCAGAAGGATGCGCGCAAGGCGGATATACAGTGCCAGGATATTTACGAGGTGGGCACGCTGTGCAAGCTGCGGCAGGTATTATCCTTGCCGGGGGACAGCAGCCGCGTGTTTGTGGAGGGCGTGAGCCGGGCGGTCACGGTATCGCTGACGGATGGCGAGGACTATATGGTGGCGGATATCGCCTGCATACCCGATGAAGCGTATGCGCAGGCCCCGGCTGAGGCGCTGCGCCGCCGCGTGGCGAAGCTGCTTGCGGAATATGCGCAGCTGAGCAACCGCATGAGCGCGGATGGCGTAGCGGGCATAGAGGCGAAGCCGGACGCGGGCGAATATGCCGATGCCGTGGCCAACGCCACCATGCAAAAGGCGGCGGATAGGCAGCGGATTCTGCAGGAATACGACCCCTTGGCCCGGCTGAAGCTCACGCTTGCCGGCCTTGCGGGCGAGGTGGAAATACTAAAGGCGGATAAGCGCATTGCCAAAGAGGTGCAGGCGCAGGTCGACAAAAACCAAAAGGAATATTATCTGCGTGAGCAGATTAAGGCCATACGCAAGGAGCTGGGCGATACCCAAAGCGCCGAAACCGACCTGATGCGGGATAGGCTTGCGGCAAAACAGATGCCGGAGGAGGTGCGCGTAAAGCTGGTGCGGGAGATAGACCGCTATGCGGACTTGCCGGCGGGCAGCCACGAGCAGCCGGCCGCGCGCAGCTATATCGAATGCATGCTGGATTTACCCTGGTCGGAGCAAAGCGAAGATACGCTGGATATACCCCATGCGCGCGCGGTGCTGGAGCAGGATCATTATGGGCTGGATAAGGTTAAGCAGCGCATATTGGAGCACCTGGCCGTGGGGCGGCTGACCGGCAAAGTAAACGGGCAGATACTCTGCTTTGTGGGCCCGCCGGGCGTGGGTAAAACCTCCATCAGCGAATCCATCGCCCGGGCGCTGGGGCGCAAATTCGTGCGCATGAGCCTGGGTGGCATACGCGACGAAGCCGAAATACGCGGCCATCGCCGCACCTATATAGGCGCTATGCCGGGGCGCGTCATCGCGGCCATGCGGCACGCGGGCACGGTGAACCCGGTCATATTGTTCGATGAAATCGACAAGCTCACCGGCGATTACCACGGCGACCCCGCGGCGGCCATGCTCGAGGTGCTGGACAGCGCGCAGAACTTCGCCTTCCGCGATCATTTTTTGGAGGTGCCCTACGATCTCTCCAAGGCTCTGTTCATCACGACGGCCAACGATAAAAGCGCCATCCCCGCGCCCCTGCTCGACCGTATGGAAGTGATAGAGGTGCCCAGCTATTTAGAAACCGAAAAGGCGGAGATTGCCAAGCGCCACCTTATCCCCAAGCAGCTGCAAAAGCACGGCCTGAGCAAGGGCATGCTGGTTTTGCCCGATGCGATGCTGCCCGCCGTCATACGCGGCTATACCTCCGAGGCCGGCGTGCGGGAGCTGGAGCGGGCCATTGGGGCGATTTGCCGCAAGGCGGCCTGCGAAATAGGCGAGGGCAAGCCGCGCGTGCGCGTGAGCCGGGCGCGGCTGGTAGAATATTTGGGTCAGCCCCGGCACCGCGACCATGCCGTGCAGCGCGGCAATACCGTGGGGGTTGTGAACGGCCTTGCGTGGACGATTGCCGGCGGCGAGCTGCTGGAGGTGGAGGCGCAGGCGGTAGCGGGCAGCGGCCAGGTGCAAATGACGGGCAGGCTGGGCGATGTGATGCAGGAGAGCGTGAAGGCGGCCTATACGTTTGTGCGGGCGCACGCAAGCGAGCTTGGCATAGCGGAGGACGCGTTTAAAACGATGGATGTGCACCTGCATGTGCCGCAGGGCGCCGTGCCCAAGGATGGCCCCAGCGCGGGCATCACCATCGCCACCGCGATAGCCAGCGCGCTCAGCGGCGCCCTGGTGCGGGCGGATGTGGCCATGACGGGTGAAATCAGCCTTAGGGGCAACGTGCTGCCCATAGGCGGCCTGCGTGAAAAGCTGCTTGCGGCCCTGCGCGCGGGGCTGCGCGCCGTGATCGTCCCCGCCGAAAACAAGCAGGATATGGACGATGTGCCCCAAGAGGTAAAGGAGGCGCTCTCCATCACCTATGTATCCGATGCGATGCGCGCGCTCAAGGCGGCGCTGGTACCCTTGGCCGCGCCGGCGGCGCCCTACCGTGACGCGGAGCGGAGCAAAGAGCCCGTGGGCGCCATATACGAGCGGATGATCATGCGCAAAAACGCGCGGGAATGACAGAAAGGCGTCAGATGGATGACTTTGCGATAAAACAGGCGGAATTTATAACCAGCGTGGGCATGAGCGGGGATTATCCGCCGCCCGCGCCCTGCGGCGTGGAGATAGCCATGGTGGGCAAATCCAACGTGGGCAAGTCCAGCCTCATCAACTCGCTGTGCAACAACTATAAGCTGGCGCGCGTATCCGGCAGCCCGGGAAAAACGCGGCTGATCAATTTCTTTTGCATCAACCGGCAGCTCTACCTGGTGGATTTGCCCGGCTACGGCTTCGCCAAAGCCCCCAAAACCGAAAAGGAAGCGTGGGGCAGGCTGATGGAGCGTTACCTTGCCAGCGGGCGGCTCACGCACATATTCCTGCTGCTGGATATCCGCCATGCGCCCACCGCCGAGGATAAGCAAATGTTTGAGTGGATCCTCTACTACGGCGTGCCGTTCACGCTGGTGGCGACCAAAAGCGATAAGCTGTCCCGCGCGCACAGGCAGCAATCCGCCAACGCCGCGGCAAAATTGCTGGGCGCGCCGCCCAGCGCGCTGCCCTATTCCTCCGAAAACGCGCAGGGCCGAGAAGAGCTGCAAAAACGCATCGGCGCCATACTCGAAGATCAATTGCGATTGCGGGAATCGAATAATTTTGCCATATAATTTTCAAACCTGCACTTGACATAGAATCATCCCTTTTGCATAATATGGAATAGCCGAACATGGAGACAACCTTGTAGGCCATATCCGATACCACAGAATGATGCAATCGGAGGAACGATATGGGGCTTAAAAAATGCCCGCGGTGTGAACTGAACTATATCCGGGATGATGAAAAATACTGTAATGTATGCAGGCGCGACATGAAGGGCGAAGCGGAAGCCGAAGAGGCCGCCGCGCTTTGCATTGAGTGCGGTGAGCGTGCGGCGGTGCGGGGCAGCGAGCTGTGCGCGCTGTGCCTGCGGGAAGCGCGCCGGCAAGAGAACCTTGCCAAGCTGGCCGATAAGCGGGCCGCGGGCGCAAGCATCGTCGAAGTGGATATGGACGACATGGAAGTGCCGCTGGCCTCAGAGGATGACATCCCCGCGCGGGAGATGGAAGAGATAGACCGCGAGCTGGGCGGCGGCGCCGATTTGGACGAGGATGAGAACGAAGACGAAGAAGCGGAAGAGGATGCGCTGGAATAGGGTCGACCCTGCCCGCGTCGCCTTAACCGGCGAGCGAGAGGAAGGTAGCGCGGGATGAAACTGTTCGCTTTGGGCGACTTGCACCTTTCGCAAGGCTGCGCGAAGCCTATGGATATATTCGGCGCCAACTGGGATGGGCATGCCGACCGTATCGCGGGCGCCTGGGAGCGGCTTGTCGGCCCCGAGGATGTCGTGCTTATTCCCGGCGACATCAGCTGGGCCATGCACATGCAGCAGGCCGCATATGACCTCGAGCTTATCGCCCGCCTGCCGGGCCGCAAGGTGCTGCTGCGCGGCAACCACGATTATTGGTGGGATTCCCTGGCCAAGGTGCGCGCCGCCCTGCCTGCGGGCATGTATGCCCTGCAGAACGACAGCCTAAGCTTTGGCGGCATCGCCATCGCGGGCACGCGCGGCTGGGTTTGCCCCGGCAGCGCGCTCTTTGACGCCGCGCGGGATCAAAAGCTGTATCAGCGCGAGCTGATGCGGCTGGAGCTTTCGCTAAAGGCGATGGAGCAGGGCCAACGCAGGGTATGCATGCTGCATTACCCGCCCTTTAACGAGCGGCGGCAGCAGAGCGGCTTCACAGAGCTGCTGGAGGCCCATGGCGTGGAGAGGGTAATCTATGGGCACCTGCATGGCAAGTCCTGTAAAAACGCGTTTGAGGGCGAACGCGGCGGCATCGTGTATACGCTATGCTCCGCCGACCACCTGGAATTCACGCCCAAACTGATTTTAGAGGTTTAACGAGGTTTAACGAAATAAAACCGATGACGCAAAGCGGCTTTGGCCGTTTTTTGCTTTGGGGCTTCGCCCGGTTCACCTCCCTTAACCCACATGAAATACCATATCTTAAATTCCAACCTTTTTACTCTGGATTATTGACAATTCGAATTGGGTATGATAGATTAAGAATAGAAATCATACTAACTTACTTGGAATTGGAGGTGCCGCATATGAAGCTGTCTACCCGTGGGCGCTATGGCCTAAAGGCCATGGTAGATCTGGCGGTCAACTATGGCGGCGGCACCATGGCCATCAACGCGCTGGCGGCCCAGCAGGGCATCAGCGATGCCTACCTCGAGCAGCTGATAGCGGCCTTGCGCAAAGCGGAGCTCGTTATATCGGTGCGGGGCGCGCAGGGTGGGTACAAGCTATCCCGCCCGCCTCAGGACATCAACGTGGGGGATGTGCTTCGCGCGCTGGAAGGCAGCACGGCGATGCTGGATTGTGTGGGCGATGTGCGGGGGGATTGCAGCAACATGTGCGCGTGCAGCGCGCGCCCGCTTTGGCTCAAGCTGCAAAACCGCATCGACGAGGTGCTATCCGCCACAACGCTGCACGACATGGCGGAGGATTATAAAACCCAGCTGCGCCACCTACAGGCAAGTTCCGCCGGCACACCGGCGAAATCATGATAAAATCACCATTAAAAAAGAGGAAGAAAGACATGCGCAACGTATATTTGGATAACGCGGCAACCACCGCACTCGCCCCGGCCGTACTCGAACAAATGCTGCCATACCTCACCGAAGTATATGGCAACCCCTCCAGCGTGCACGCCTATGGCAGGCGCGCCAAGCAGGGCATCGACCTCGCCCGCGAGCAGGTAGCGGCGGCGCTGGGCTGCGAAACGGGAGAGGTTATATTTACCGGCTGCGGTACCGAAAGCGACAACACGGCGCTGCTGGGCGTGGCCGAGCGGTATAAGAGCAAGGGCCGGCATATCATCACGACCAACGTGGAGCATCACGCCGTGCTGCACACCTGTGCATATCTCGAAAAACAGGGGTATGAGGTAACGTACCTGCCCGTGGATGCGGAGGGGCTCATAACGCCGGAGCAGGTGCGAAGCGCCATCCGGAGCGATACCATACTCGTATCCGTCATGTTTGCAAACAACGAGGTGGGCACGATTATGCCCATACCCGAAATCGCGGCGGTCTGCCACGAAAAGGATGTGCTGTTCCATACCGACGCCGTGCAGGCGGTGGGGCATGTGCCCGTGCGGGTGCGGGAGATGGGCATAGACCTGCTTTCGCTTTCGGCGCACAAGTTCCACGGCCCCAAGGGTGTGGGCGCGCTATACTGCCGCAAGGGGCTTCGCCTGCCGCCGCACAGCATGGGCGGCGCGCAGGAGCAAGGCCGCCGGGCGGGCACCGAAAACACGGCGGGTATCGTGGGGCTGGGCGCGGCTATCGAGCTGGCCTGCTCCCACATCGAACAAAATTCCGCCAAGATGATCGAGCTGCGGGACAGGCTGATGCGCGGGATAGAAACCATCCCGGAGGTAAAGCTAAACGGCCACCCAACCAAGCGGCTGCCAAACAATGTGAACTACAGCATTAAATATATCGAGGGCGAAAGCATACTGCTGATGCTCGACCTAAACGGCGTGGCTGCGTCCAGCGGCTCGGCCTGCACCAGCGGCTCGCTGGATCCTTCGCATGTGCTGCTGGCCATGGGCTTGCCGCATGAGATTGCGCACGGCTCCGTGCGCCTTACGCTCAGCGACGATACCACCCAAGAGGATATCGACTACACGCTTGATGTGCTGCGCGCAACGGCGGATCGCCTGCGGAACATGAGCCCTATATACCCCGGTAAATAAGCTGACTTAACAAGGAGAAACGATATGTATACCGAAAAAGTACTGGATCATTTTAGCCACCCCCGCAATATGGGTGAGGTACAGGGCGCCAATGGCGTGGGCATGGTAGGCAATGCCAAGTGCGGCGATATCATGCAGATGTTCATCAAGGTCAACGATGATGGCATCATAGAGGATGTGGGCTTTAAAACGTTTGGCTGCGGCGCGGCCATCGCCACCAGCTCCATGGCGACCGAGATGATAAAGGGCAAAAGTGTAGATGAGGCGCTGGCGCTCAGCAACGCCGCCGTGGTAGAGGCGCTGGAGGGCTTGCCGCCGCAAAAGATACATTGCTCGGTGCTGGCCGAAGAGGCTGTGCGCGCCGCGGTGGAGGATTATCAAAAAAACAAAACCGGCGCAGGCGCATAATATTTACCAGATGCATCCCTCCTTGTTTGGGGCAAACTAATGCAACCAAAAAGGAAGGAGTGTGCGCGATGAAAGCAATACCATTTGCCGTGGGCTTGGCCGCGGGCATTGTGGCGACAGGCGTGGCGGTGTCGGCCTTATACCCCGATGTATCCCGCCGGGTGATGCGCGATTCCCGCCGCGCGGTGCGGAGCGGGCGGCGCGTCATCAACGGGATGTTCAACTAAGGCGACCTGCCAACGTGCCAAATGCGGCGGAAGCAACGCGGCTTTCGCCGTATTTTTATGGGCCGGCGCACAATAACGAATCGTTCCGCAGCTTAGTTGGGTAACGAAGTTGTAAGCTGTTTGAAAAAACTGGAATATTGCGGTATACTGTAACAAACGCAATGTAAATTAGGGAGGTGGGCAACATGACCGAAAGCACCAATGCGACCATGCATTTTCGGGTAGAAAAAGAAAAGAGCAAGGCGAGCGATGTGCTCATGCAAGTCTATGCCGCCATGGAAGAAAAGGGCTACGACCCTGTCAACCAAATCGTCGGGTACCTCGTTTCGGGCGATCCTACCTACATCACCAGTTACAACAATGCGCGGTATCTCATACGGCTGCTGGAGCGGGATGAGCTGCTCGAGGAATTGGTGCGTTTTTATGTGGAGCATAACGAGCGGGCATGAACCGCCTTTTGCGGGGAGATAGATATGCAGCGGGTATTGGCACTGGATGTGGGGGATAAGCGCGTAGGCATCGCGGTAAGCGATCCTCTGGGGATTACCGCGCAGGGGTTAGAAACCTATACGCGCATGGGCGATGACGAAGCCGACGCGGCGTATTTGCGCCGCCTTGCGGAAAGCTATAAGCCGGTGCGGCTGCTGTTTGGCTTGCCCCGCAATATGGATGGCAGCTATGGCTTCCAGTGCGATAAGGTGCGCGCGTTTGCCGAGCTGGTGCTGGCAGGGTGGGGCGGCGAGCATGCGTTTTACGATGAACGGCTCACCACGGTGGCCGCCGAGCGCGCGCTGTGCGAGGCCGAGCTCAACTGGAGAGAGCGCCGCAAGGTGGTCGATAAGGTGGCCGCGGTGGTGATATTACAAGGGTATTTGGCGACGAACCCGCAACTATAAGGAGCGCGTATGGAACAGGATAACGAAAGAGAAATCATATTGCTGGATGAAGGCGGCGAGCCCGCGCGGTTTGAGCACATACTCACGTTTTTATACGAAAAGGAGCGTTACATCGCGCTGGAGCCCGTGGAGGAAAGCAGCCGGGAGAGCGACGAGGCCGAGGTGGTTTTGCTGCGCGTGGAGCAGGTTGACGGGGAGGATACCTATGTTTCCATCGACAGCGAGGTGATGGAGAACGAGGTGTTCGAGCATTTTTTGGAATTGATGGATGAAATAGAGGAAGAGGAGCAGGTTTAAAACCTTTGCTTGCGGGGGTAAGCCCCCGGCAAACAGCCTTCTACTTTTTTACTCCCGGCCCGCATACAATTGGTTGTATGCGGGTTTTATCTTATTGGGGGGAAGGGGCGAGGGGCGTGCGCAAAGGCAAGCGAACCATCAGGCTGAGCAGGCGGCTGCTGGCCGCGCTGGATTTGCCCGAAGAGGCGGCGGGCACCACGAAGATCACCGTATTGGGGCGGGAGCACGCGCTCATCGAAAACCACACCGGCATATGCGGCTGCCGCGAGGATGAAATCTGCCTGTATACCGCGACGGGGCTGCTGCGCGTGCGGGGCAGCGGGCTCACCCTGCAGGAGATGACGCCGGAGCGGTTGTTTATCAGCGGCGGCGTCCAAGCGGTTTTCTATGAATAGATGCGTGCAACGAACGGGTAAAAACCGGGTAAGCTAGCGAGGGGAAGGATTGGAAATGGCGGCGGATATGTGGAATAATCTAGCCGGATATGTTATGATACAAATGCAGGGCGTTGGCCTGGAGCGCTTCGTAAACCGCGCGCTGCGCGAGGGGCTGGGCTTGTGGGGCATACGCCGCACCGGCCCGCATACGCTCACGGCGTATGTGAGCATAGGCGACTTTTATGCGCTGCACCGGGTGAAGGATTTGCGCTGCCGCATCCGTATACTCGAAAAGCATGGGCTGCCCATCGCGCTTTCCCGCATGCGCTTTCGCAAAGTGATGGCGTTTGGGTGGGTATTCGTGATAGCCGCGCTGTTGTTCGCATCGCGTTTTGTGTGGTTCGTTCGGGTGGAGGGCTGCGATGCCGTGAAAGAAGAGCGCGTGCGCGCGGCGTTGGCCGAGCTGGGCATACAGCCGGGCATACGGCGGGGCAGCATTACCACGGGCGGTTTGGGACAGGCCGTGATGGCGGCGGATTCCCGCATCTCGTGGGCGGGCGCCGAGCTGTATGGCGTGGTGCTGCAGGTATCCATCCGCGAGGCGGATTTGGCGCCGGATATACTCGCCGAAGGCGCGCCCCGCAGCCTGTATGCCTCCAAGGATGGCGTGATACGCCGCATAACGCCGCTGGCGGGCAAGGCGTTGTTCCACGCGGGAGACGCGGTGCTAAAGGGGCAAAAGCTGATAGGGGGCAACCTCGATAGCGGTGCGTTTGTGCACGCGCGGGGCGAGGTAATCGCCCGGGTGCTGTACCGCTTTTCGTATACGGCGGCGCCGGAACAAATGGTGCTTGCGCGCAATGGGCAATCGACGGAATATATTGAAATCCGCGTGATGGGCAAGGCGATTGCGCCGGCCGCATCGCCCTATGCGCAGTTTGAGGCCGTGCAGACCGGGGCGCGGGAACTGCGGGCGCTTTTGCCGGTCGAGGTGGCGCATATCACGTTTTACCAATTGACGCGGCAGCCACGCATGCTCAGCCAGGCGCAGCTGGCCCAAATCGCCGCCGAGGGCGTGCATGCGCGGATGAAAACCGGCGTTGCGGCGGATGCCCGCGTGCTGAGCGCGCAGGATGAAATGATTGTAGAAGCGGATGGCGGCGTAACGGTTATTTTGAGCGTAATCGCCGAGGAAAATATCGCACAAAGCGGAGCTGCATATAATGATTGACAACGAACAGGACCTGACGCAGGCAGGCGCGCCCGAAGCGCCCCAGCAATATATCCTTGCGGTGGAGAGCATGGATGAATTGATGCGGCTGTTTGGCGCCTTTGATGAAAACCTGAGCATCATCCAGCAGGAGACCGGCGCGGTGATAGAGACCGATGCCGGCAGCATACGCATAGGCGGCAAACCGGCCGCGGCGGAGCTTGCTTACACCGTGGCGGACAAGCTGCTCACCATACTGCGCCGGGGCGAGAACATCGACCGCAGCCGCATACGCTACGCGATCGACTTGGCCAAGGAGGGCAATGCCGAGCTGATTGTAGAATTGATGGATGATGTGGTGGCGTTCACCAACAAGGGCAGGCGCATCAAATGCAAAACGCTGGGGCAAAAGAAATATGTTTCGGCGCTCAAACGCCACACGGTCGTGTTGGGCGTGGGGCCTGCCGGCACGGGCAAAACCTACCTTGCGGTAGCCATGGCGGTGCTCGCGTTTAAAAACAAAGAGGTCGAAAAGATCATCCTCACGCGGCCCGCGGTGGAGGCGGGTGAAAAGCTGGGCTTTTTGCCCGGCGATTTGCAGAACAAGGTCGACCCATATCTGCGCCCTCTCTACGATGCGCTATATGATTTTTTGGGCGCCGAAAACTTTCGCGCGCTGGTGGATAGGGGGGCTATCGAGGTGGCGCCGCTCGCCTATATGCGCGGGCGCACGCTCAACGATGCCTACATCATTTTGGATGAGGCGCAAAACTGCACCTGCGAGCAGATGAAGATGTTTCTCACCCGCTTCGGCGAGGGCTCCCGCGTGGTGGTGACGGGGGATATTACCCAAATAGACCTGCCCCGCGAGCGCAAGAGCGGGCTGGTGCACGCGCTGGAAATACTTAAAGATGTGGAGGGCGTGAGCCAGGTGTTTTTAACGCATAAAGATGTGGTGCGCCACGAGATGGTGCAGCGCATTATCCGCGCATACGAAAAGGCAGAGCACGCGCGGCCCCCTTATGGACCATGAAAGAGGATCGTATGCCCTCGTACAACAAAAGTAAATTCGCGGGTGTTATAGGCGCGCTTTCGGCGTTGCTGCTGCTTGTGCCCATGCTTGTGGCGTATATTTGCGCGCTGTCGGCCCTCCAACCGGCGGAACCCGCGGCCTATATCGGCATTGCGCTATATGTGCTGCTGTGCTATGCGCTGTTTATCGCCGACCTGTTCATACAGGCCCGCACGGTGCTGGTCACGTTTAAAAAGGCGCTCATACTCGCGCTGATGCTGGCGGTTATGCCGCCGCTGACGCTGCTGGGACGCGCGGCAAACCCATATGTTACGCCCATGCTGCTGGGCATCATGCTCATCGCCACGCTCGTGGGCGAGCGCGCGGCGCTATCGAGCACGGCGCTGCTCGCGGCGATAGCGGGGCTGCTGGGCGCGGAGGGGGATGCTTTTGGCATACCTTCGTTTACCCTGCTGGCGGTCACGCTGGCCGGCGGCGTCGCAACCACCTATGCGCTGCGCCGGGTGCAAACCCGCGTGGCAATCATCGCCGCCGGGGGGATTGGCGCGGCGGTGGCCGCACTGTGCGTTGCCGCGATAGGGATGCTAAACGCGGCGCCGGCGCCTGTGCTGCTCATGAACATAGTGTGGGTGATACTGCCCGCCCTGCTGTGCGCGCTGCTGGTGGTCGGTTCCCTGCCCGTATGGGAAAATGTGTTCGATGTCGCTACGGCGGCGCGGCTCAACGAGCTGCTCAATACCAACCAGCCGCTGCTCAAGCAGCTGATGTATGAGGCGCCGGGCACCTATCAGCACAGCATGAACGTGGCGGCGCTGGCCGAAAGCGCGGCGGAGCGCATAGGCGCGGATCCGCTGCTCGCAAGGGTGGGCGCGTGCTACCACGATGTGGGCAAGCTGCGGCGGCCGCAATATTTTAAAGAGAATCAGCCCGGGGAAAACATACACGATACCCTGCCGCCCGAGGAGAGCGCCGCCATCATTTTGGCGCATCAGCGGGACGGGGCGATTATACTGGCCAAAAACAAGCTGCCGGGCTCGGTTGTGCGCATCGCGGCGGAGCATCACGGCAATTCCCTGGTGGCATATTTTTACTATAAGGCGCAGTCGCTGGGGGGCGAGGCGGATGCGAAAAAGTTCCGCTACCCCGGCAACCGGCCCTCCAGCCGCGAAGGCGCCATCGTTTTGCTGGCGGATTGCTGCGAGGCGGCGGTGCGCTCCCTGGGCGAAACCACGAAGGAAGCCCGGGAGGAGCTGGTGCACAAGGTGATATGGAGCAAGCTCACCGATGGGGATGAAAACCTGTTGAGCGACGCGCCGCTCACCTTAAGCGACGTATCCGAGA
Source organism: Christensenellaceae bacterium (assembly GCA_031261085.1). Classification (GTDB taxonomy): domain Bacteria; phylum Bacillota; class Clostridia; order Christensenellales; family CAG-138; genus Pelethousia. The sequence continues at coordinate 47,187 of JAISKB010000013.1, read as the reverse complement.
TAGAGCGCAGCTTTTTGCGCACGTTCAGCGGCATCATGCACGACCGCATCGAATATCCGGAGGAGAAAAAGGCGTGATAGACATCGCTTTTGATTTGGAAGCGCCGGCGCGGGAGCGCCTTTGCGATTGCCTTGCTCGCGCGGCGGAAGCGGCGCTGAGGCAGGTGGGCCGTGCGGGGGATATATCCATACTGGTGACGGACGATGCGGCGATACACGCCGTAAACCGGAATTACCGCAAGGTGGATAGCCCCACCGACGTCATCAGCTTCCCGGCATGGGAGGGGGAAATGATCGTCGCCGCGCCGGATGACTTTTTGGGCGATATTATGATTTCGCTGCCGCGCGCCCATGCGCAGGCAGCGGAATATGGACATACATTGGAGCGGGAGCTGAGCTTTTTGGCCGTGCACGGTACGCTGCATCTGCTGGGATATGACCACATGCAGCCCGAGGCGGAACGCGAGATGTTCGCGCTGCAAGAAATGATTTTAACTGAAACAGGAGTAGTACGATGAATAGCATTCACGATTTTGAAGCGCGCAACATGGTGCGCATGGCGCTGGAAGCGCAGGAGCGAGCCTATGTGCCGTATTCTCATTTTAGGGTGGGCGCGTGCCTGAAGGCCGCCAGCGGCGCCTATTATTTGGGCTGCAATATCGAAAACGCCGCCTATACGCCTACCATATGCGCCGAGCGCCTTGCGATGTTCCGCGCGGCGTACGAGGGCGAGCGCGAGTTCGAGGCGCTGGCCGTGGTTTGGGATGGCGACCGCGCGGCCATGCCCTGCGGCGTGTGCCGGCAGGTGCTGTCGGAATTCTGCAAGCCGGATATGCCGGTGATATGCGCCCTGAGCGCGGAGGAATACAAAACCTTCACGCTCAAAGAACTGTTGCCCGAAGCCTTTGGGCCGGGGGATTTAAAATGACCGGCGAAGCGGGGTATCAATCCGGGTTCATATCCATCATAGGCGCGCCCAACGTGGGCAAAAGCACGCTGATGAACCGTCTGGTGGGGCAAAAGATATCCATCGTATCCGACCGGGCGCAAACCACGCGCAACCGCGTGATGGGCGTATGCAGCCGGTCGGGCTATCAAATCGTGTTTTTGGATACGCCTGGCGTTACCACGCCCAAAAACCGGCTGGGGGAATATATGCTGCGCGTGGCCTACGAATCGCTCAGCGAGGTGGACGCCATCGTGTTTATGGTGGATGCGGCGCGGGGCATTGGCGCCAAGGATGAAGCGCTCATCGAAAAACTGCGCACGGCCAAGGCGCCCGTGCTCGCGGCGCTCAACAAGGTGGATTTTGCCCTGCCGGAGGATAAGCTTACCGCGCGGGAACGCCTTAAGAAAGAAGCCTTCCTGCGCGGCCTATACGAAATATCCGCCCTAAATGGGCAAGGCCTTGCGGAGCTCGAGAGCCGCTTGCGCGGCTACCTGCCCGAAGGTCCGCAATACTTCCCCGACGATATGGTGACGGATCAGCCCGAGCGGGTGCTGTGCGGCGAAATCCTGCGCGAAAAGGCGCTGATGCTGCTGCGCGAGGAGGTGCCGCATGGCTTGGGGGTCGGCATCGATAAGATGCAGCAGCGCGAGGACGGCCTGATGGATGTATGGGCTACGATCTACTGCGAGCGGGATAGCCACAAGGGCATCATCATAGGCAAGCAGGGGAGCATGCTCAAGCGCATCGGCACGGATGCCCGCAAGGATATCGAGTGGCTGCTGGGCACGCGGGTGAATTTACAGCTGTGGGTGAAGGTGAAAGAGGATTGGCGCAACAGCGCCGCCATGCTCAACGAGCTGGGGTATGAATAAGCCGTTAGGGGTGGATGCCCTTCGTATCGGCGCCCGGCAAACCGCTTTCGTCGAGGGCGTGATATTCCAAATAATCGCGTATGCGCCCGGTCTTTTCAAATAGGCTCCATTTGGCGCTTTTTGCGCTGAGCCGGTTCGATTTGTCCATTGCGGTGCTCCTTTCAGCAAACGGCGGGATAGGGATGTTAACAGTATCGGCGGCGTTGCGCGCCGCCATGCCTTGTAATTCATAACAGTTTTGGAAAGGCGGAACCCTATGGCCAGCGTTACCGTTTGCGGCATCGTGCTCCGCTATGCCAATTATAAGGATTACGACCGCATACTCACCCTGTTTACACGGGAGCGGGGCGTGGTATCCGCATCGGCGCGCGGGTGCCGCCGCCCGGGCAGCAAGCTGCTGGGCGCGAGCGAGCTGTTTATCTACGGGGAATTCGTGCTGTTCGAATCCCGGGGCAAATATACGGTGGATAGCTGCGATGTGCGGGAACGGTTTTATCCCCTGCGCGAAAACATCGACAAATTCACCGCCGCCACTTACTTTTTGAGCTTGGCGGGCAGCGCTTCGGCAAAGGAGCAAAAGGCCACGGCGCTGTTTACCCTGCTATACTACGCTTTAAGCTTTTTGGCCTATGGCGAGCAGGCGCCCCTCGACATCGCGCTGTGCTTTACGGCGCGCTGCCTGCACGCGCTGGGGTATTCGCCCGCGCTGACGCATTGCGTGCGCTGCGGGCAGGATTTGCGCGGGCTGCCCCGCATGGGGTTTGACCCGGCGGCGGGCGGCGCGGTATGCGGCGCGTGCCTGTGCCAGGGGGATTTGCCCGTCACGCCGCTTTCGCTCGAGGCGGTGCGGCGCATGCTGTTGCTGCGGGATGAAGATATGAATAAGGTCGTGCTGCCGCAACAGGTGCGGCAGGAGCTGCAGCGCGCTTTGGGCGACTATGCCGAATATGTGCTGGAACGCAAGTTTGCGGCGCTGCGGCAAATTGGGGAACCATAAAAGTGCCGAATAAAAAATGCGAAAATGCAGCAAAGCCATCATTTTGCAGGTTGATTGCCATGCTTAATGAAAGAAAAACTGCAAAAAAATGCGTTGCGCTGTTGATTCCTGCCGTGGCTGTGCTATAATAAAAATGTTGTCGCCAATTGGGTGATTGTAAATGATGCGCCTGTGCGCATACCGGATTTCGCTATATAATTCGATTATATAAAATAAAAAACATGAATGTACGGAGGAACTTATGGCAAAAAAATTCGTCTACCTCTTTAGTGAAGGGAACGCCGGCATGCGCAACCTGCTGGGCGGCAAGGGCGCGAACCTGGCCGAGATGACAGGGCTTGGGATGCCTGTGCCACAGGGCTTCACGGTTACCACCGAAGCCTGCATGCAGTACTATGTCGACGGGCAGCAAATTAACGAAGGCATTTCCGATGAAATTTATACTTATGTACACAAACTGGAAGAGATAGCCGGCAAGAAGTTTGGCGATAAGAGCAACCCCCTGCTGGTTTCGGTACGCAGCGGCGCGCGCGCTTCCATGCCGGGCATGATGGATACCATCCTCAACCTGGGCCTCAACGACGAAGTGGTGGAAAGCTTTGCGCAGAAGACCAGCAACCCCCGTTTTGCCTACGATTCCTACCGCCGTTTCATCCAAATGTATTCCGACGTGGTAATGGAAGTCGGCAAAAAGCATTTCGAAGAGCTGATCGATAAAATGAAGGATAAGCGCGGCGTTAAGCTGGATACCGAGCTGACCGCCGATGATCTTAAAGAGCTGGCCAATCAATTTAAAGCCGAATATAAAGCAAAAATCGGGGAGGATTTCCCCTCCGACCCCAAGGAACAGCTCATGGGGGCGATTAAGGCCGTGTTCCGCAGCTGGGATAACCCCCGTGCCATCTACTACCGCCGCATGAACGACATCCCCTCCGATTGGGGCACCGCCGTAAACGTGCAGATGATGGTATTTGGCAACATGGGCGATACCTCGGGCACCGGCGTGGCGTTTACCCGCAACCCGGCCACCGGCGAAAAGAAGCTGTTTGGCGAGTTCCTGATGAACGCGCAGGGCGAGGACGTGGTGGCGGGCGTGCGTACCCCGCAGACCATCGACCAGCTGGCCAAGGTTATGCCCAAGGCATATCAGCAGTTTGTGGATATTTGCGACAAGCTCGAAACGCATTACCGCGATATGCAGGATATGGAATTTACCATCGAGGAAGAGAAGCTGTTCATGCTGCAAACCCGCAACGGCAAGCGCACCGCCGCCGCCGCGCTCAAAATCGCAACGGACTTGGTGGATGAAAGCATGATTTCCGAGGAAGAAGCCGTTATGATGGTGGAAGCCCGGCAGCTGGATGCGTTGCTGCACCCGCAGTTCGACGCGCAGGCGCTCAAAAACACGAAGGTCATCGGCAGGGGCTTGGCGGCATCGCCCGGCGCCGCCTGTGGCCACGTCGTGTTCTCGGCGGAAGATGTTATGAAGTGGGTTGGCCGCGGCAAAAAGGTTATTTTGGTACGGTTGGAAACCAGCCCCGAAGATATTGAAGGTATGCATCACGCGCAGGGCATACTCACGGTGCGCGGCGGTATGACCAGCCACGCGGCGGTTGTGGCGCGCGGCATGGGCACCTGCTGCGTATCCGGCTGCGGCGATATCATCATCCACGAGGCGGATAAGAGCTTCGAGCTGGCGGGCCGCACCTTTAAAGAGGGCGACTATATTTCGCTCGATGGCTCCACAGGCAACATCTACGGCGAAAAGATACCCACCGTGGAAGCCGAGATTGGCGGCGATTTCAGCCGCCTGATGAGCTGGGCCGACAAGTCCCGCAAGCTTAAGGTGCGCACCAATGCCGATAACCCGCACGATGCTTCGATAGCCGTTAAGTTTGGCGCGGAGGGCATTGGCCTTTGCCGCACCGAGCATATGTTCTTCGAAGAGGATCGCATTCCCGTTATGCGCGAGATGATACTTGCCACCAGCGAGCAGGCGCGCCGGGATGCGCTCAACAAGCTGCTGCCCATGCAGCGCAAGGACTTCGAGGGCATCTACAACGCCATGGGCGAGCGCCCGGTAACCATACGGTTCCTCGACCCGCCGCTGCATGAATTCCTCCCCACCAAAGAAGAGGATATTCTGGAGCTTTCCAAAACGATGGGCGTCACGGTAGACCGCCTAAAGAGCACCATCGCCAGCCTGCATGAGTTTAACCCCATGATGGGCCACAGAGGCTGCCGCCTTGCGGTCACCTACCCTGAGATTGCCGAAATGCAGACCCGCGCGGTCATCGAAGCGGCCATCAATGTGCGGCGTGAAACCGGCAATCAGGTGATACCCGAAATCATGATCCCGCTGGTGGGCGACGAGAAGGAGCTCATCTATGTAAAGAAGGTCGTGGATCAAGCGGCGCAGGAAGTGCTGGCTGAAAACGGCGTTGAGATCCCCTACCTGGTGGGCACCATGATCGAGATACCCCGCGCGGCGCTCACCGCGGATGAGCTGGCCAAGGAGGCGCAATTCTTCTCCTTTGGCACCAACGACCTAAGCCAAATGACCTTCGGCTTTAGCCGTGACGACGCGGGCAAGTTCCTCGAAGCCTACTACGAAAAGAAGATTTACGAGTTTGACCCGTTTGCGCGCATCGATATCGCGGGCGTGGGCAAGCTGGTGAAGATGGCTGCCGAATTGGGCCGCAGCGTCCGCCCGGATATCAAGCTGGGCATCTGCGGCGAGCATGGCGGCGATCCCTTCACGGTAGATTTCTGCCATACCATCGGGCTTAACTATGTATCCTGCTCGCCGTTCCGCGTGCCCATCGCGCGGCTGGCCGCGGCGCAGGCCTGCATCCGGCATCGGAAAGACGCCTAAGCGGCTTAGCGCGGGCATACCCGATAGTCTTGGAGCAATAAGCAACATAAGAGCGCGCCCGGTTGGGCGCGCTTTTTGTGCCGGTTGCTTTTGTGATTAGAACGTTTTCGCGGGGACCCCGGTCCCCGCACCCCGGCCGGGGACGGGGCGCCGTCCCCGGACCCCTTCGCATGGAGGGAATAATTCTTTTAGAAGCCGCTTCTCTTGCTTTGCTGAGAGAATTCATTTCGTGTCATCGCAGAAAAATGGAAACGGGGTTATGCCACAGCGGAGGCTCGGGGGTTTGTATTCGAAAACGATTTGCAAGCAAAAACAGGGGGCGCGGGGGCTTGCCCCCGCTTGCGGCGCAGCCGCAAAAGCATTCCCCTTCCCTGGGGACGGGGTTAGGGGATGGGGTAAAACTTTATGCCGCCACAAGTGGAAAGCAAAAAAGTTGTGTTTAAGAGGTGGTGAAATATCAGGACTTTAGCGCGCGCATGGAATTTAAAATGGCGATTACGCTCACGCCCACATCCGCAAACACAGCGCCCCACATATTGGTCCTGCCCAGCGCGCCCAGCAGCAGCACCACGAACTTGACGGCCAGCGCGAACCAAATATTTTGCTTTACGATTCCCAGCGTTCTGCGGGCAATGCCGATGGCGACCGAAATTTTGGATGGACGGTCATCCATAATCACGATGTCGGCGGCCTCTATGGCCGCGTCGCTGCCCAAGCCGCCCATGGCGATGCCTATATCGGCCTGCGCCAGCACCGGGGCGTCATTGATGCCATCCCCCACAAAGGCCAGCGTGCCGCTCTTGGTGCACTCGGTTTTTAGGCGTTCCATCCAGGCCACCTTATCCTCGGGCAGCAGCCCGGCGTGCACTTCGTCTATGCCGATTTGCGACGCCGTATATTCGGCCACGGCCTGCGCATCGCCGGTGAGCATCACGCTCTTGCGTATGCCGCATTTGTGCAGGCTGGCTAGGGCGGCGGCGGCATCCGGCTTGATGGTATCCGCAATGCGGATGTACCCGGCGTAGCTCCACTGCCCGGCGGTTTCAAGCGCGGCATACACCGCGGTGCCGGGTTCTACAGGCACTTCGGTTTGGATGCCATATTGCGCCATAAGCTTGGCGTTACCCACCGCGGCCATGGTGCCGTCTATGCGGGCGGTCACGCCCTGCCCGGCAATTTCGGTTACTTCGGCGATGCGGCCAAGCTCGATTTCGCCGCCAAATGCCTGTCGCAGGGATTGCGCGATGGGGTGGCTGGAATAGGCTTCGGCCAGGGCGGCAAGCTCAATCAAGCGGTCCGCCTCGATATTTTCAGGGCAGATGGCCTGCACGGTAAAGCTGCCTTCGGTGAGCGTGCCGGTTTTATCCATCACGATGATCTGCGTGTTGGCCAGCGTTTCCATATAATTGCTGCCCTTTATGAGTATGCCCCGGCGGGAGGCGCCGCCTATGCCGCCAAAAAAGCCCAACGGCACCGATATAACCAGCGCGCAGGGGCAGGAGATAACGAGGAATATCAGCGCCCGGTGCAGCCAGGGCGTGAAGGGCGCCGCGGTAAGCAAGGGGGGGAGTATTGCTAAAAGCGCCGCCCCTATCACGACGCAGGGCGTATAATAGCGCGCAAAATGTGTGATGAAGGTTTCGGCCTTGGCCTTTTTGCTGGCGGCGTGCTCCACCAGCTCGAGTATTTTGCTCACGGTGGATTCGCCAAACTCTTTGGCGACGCGTATCTCCAGCACGCCGGTGCGGTTGATGCAGCCCGATAGCGCTTCGCTGCCCTCGGCAACATCCCGGGGGAGCGATTCCCCGGTGAGCGCGGCGGTATCCAGCGTGGAGCGGCCTAGGCAAACGACGCCGTCGAGCGGGATGCGTTCGCCGGGCGATACCACGATGGTTTCGCCTACGGCCACCTCTTCGGGCGATACCTCCAGCAGCGCTTCCCCGCGGCGCACGCGCGCCATATCCGGGCGAATATCCATCAGCGCGGCGATGGAGGCGCGGGACTTACCCACGGCATAGCTTTCGAACAACGCGCCTACCTGATAGAACAGCATTACGAACACGGCTTCGGGGTATTCGCCGGTTAAAAACGCGCCCACCGTGGCGATGCACATGAGGAAATTCTCATCGAACACCTGCCCGTGCGCGATGTTGCGGGCAGCCTTCAGCAGCACATCATAGCCGGCCAGCAGGTATGCGGCCAGGTACAGCCACAGCCGCAGCGGCGCGGGCGCAAGGTGGAACAGGGGCAGAGCAAGGCCGCTTAAGGCGATGCGGGCGATAACGCGCTTTTGTTTTTTGCTCATAGCAACGCTGCCCTATAGGACTATGACGCAGTCCGGCTCGATTTTTTTGCACACGCGGATGGCTTCGGCAACGATGGCGTCAAACGCGTCATCGGGGGCGCAAAGCGTAAATTTTTGCGATAAAAAGCTGATTTGCGCGCTCTCTACCCCCTCGATTTTGCGTACAGCCTGTTCCATTTTTGCGGCGCAGTTCGCGCAGTCTAGGTCTTGCAGCTTAAACGTCTTTTTCATTATGATGCTCTCCTAAAATAAAATCGTTTTAAATTATTCCATTTTAACCGTTCCATCACATTAAACTATTCCATCACATGTTCCATACCGTTGCTTATGATGGTGCGCACATGCGCATCCGCCAGCGAATAAAACACCGTTTTACCATCCCGCCGGTACTTTACCAGCTGCGCGCTCTTGAGCACGCGGAGCTGATGGGAGATGGCGCTTTGGCTTAAGCCCAGCAGCTGGGCAATATCGCACACGCACATCTCGGCCTCCAGCAGCACATATAGTATGCGGATGCGGGTGCTGTCGCCAAACACCTTGTATAGCTCGGCCAGGGTATAAAGCGCTTCTTCATTGGGCATGGCGGCCTGCACCCGTTCGATGATGTCGGTGTGCGCGCACATGTAGTCGCAATGGGGCATGGGCTCGAATGCTTGCATAAGGACCATCCTTTCATATGAACAACTGTTCATATGTATTATAAGCCGAAGCGTGCCTTCTGTCAATAACCTGCTTGCATAAACCGGGCAGATACATGTGGCGCTGGACGCGATGGAAGGCGCGTATTTGGCCGTGGGCATGCATGAGCTGGTGCATTATGTTAAGGCCGCCAATGCGGACGGATATGCGCTGCTGGAGGATTTTGTGCTCGAAGCGCTGCGGGATAGCGGCGTGGATGTGGAGGCGCGGATTGAACAGCAGCAAAAGGCGAACCCGGCGCTGAGTGAAGCGGCGGCACGCGAGGAAGTGGTGGCCAATAGCGTGCCGGTGGTGCTCGATGATGAGGCGACGGTGCGGCGGCTGGTGGAGCAGGACCGCTCCCTTGCCGAAAAGATTGCGGATTTCTTTGAAGAGTTCCTTGCGAACGTGAAGCAGATACTCAGCGACATTTCCCGCTATGCGAGCTGGGCGCAGGTTGATGCGTTGAAAAGTGATACCAAAACGGTGCAGGCGATTTCCGACCTGTTTTTCGCTGTGTTGGATGAAACGAGCGAACGCGCGGATAATGATGCGAACGCAAAGAAAAATGATGCGAAAGCAAGTGAAAATACTGCGAACGTAAATGAAAACGTTGATATCCAGTATTCGGCGGTTCCGGGATATCTTGAAGCTGTGAATTCGGAAATTGTCGATGCTTTTGAGAAGTATCGAGATGGAACTTTGTCTAAATACATGAAGCCTATTATGCTATCTCCGGTCTCTGATAGATTTGTGCATGATGTTTTTGAGCTTGTGAAAATTGAAATTGAGGGGTATAAGCATGGTCTTCAGAGGGATGGTATTGAGCATATTGAGCGGCGTCATGGTGAACATGGTGCTGCGGATCATAGTATGAAGGATGTCCGGGATATTGGTAGAATGCAGTTTGTCATTGATAATTATGACAGTATAGACTTGGCTAGGGATTCAGATGGAAATCAAGTTTTTAGTCGAAAGTATAAGGATAAACATGGAAATTATGCGCCTGTTCTTTCCTTGGTGAAGCGAGTAAATGGGTTATATTATGTTTCGGAGGCTATCCCGGATGCGAAACGTAAAACTATATGGGTGGCAAGTGTTTGGAAAAATAAAAAAGGAGCAGTTCAGGTGCTCAATGCAGATGCCTTGAACTCCTATACGTCCGAAACGAAGCCTGAATCTACTCCTAAGAAAAGTATACGTGAAAAAACTGATTTTAGCAAGCCTTTGTCGATAAAAGATAGCGCGGTATCCCTGCGGGAAACGCGTGTGGTCAAGGAAGATTCGTATGAAAACAGAATGTATTCCGCAATTTTCAATGGAAAAGGGATTGGGCATGCGAGTGTACTTGTAGATGATAACGGTGCTTATGTAGAACGGTTAGATATTGATGATGCATTTCGGCGGCAAGGATTTGGCACGAATTTCATTATGCAGTTAGCAAACAAATTTGGTGGGATAACGATAGCGCCGGATAGTGAGGATAGTCGTCGGCTATATGCGCGGCTCGGCGATGTCGCAGAAGCAGAGTATACGGAGTATCTCGATGAAGGGTTTGGCGTCTATTACATCGATGGAAGCCTTGACGCCAAAACAGATGATAGCAAGAAGTTTTCGCTGAAAGATAGCTTTGTAAGAGAATATGATGTGTGGGATAAGAGCAGTTTTCGCGCTCCATTCACCATTAGTCGAACTTCCCATGCGCTTCAATATGTAGGCGTGCGTGAGCAGTCGATTTTATGGGATGCGTCAAAAATCAAGAAAATTCGTGCGGACCATCCAGGTATGACCGATGCGATCATAAAGCAAGTGCCGGATATTATTGATAACCCGGTTATAATTATGGAATCGCAGACGGTAAAAAGCCGTATTACGCTGTTCGGCGAGGTGTTCGATGCGAATAATGCGCCGGTGCTTGTTGCGCTTGAGCTTGAGCCGCGCGGGCAAAATGAAAGTGTGTTGAATATCATAAAAGTTGCAAGCGCATATGGGAAGGATGCGGATCCGCAGCGACTATTAGATACAAGTCGAATTCTTTATGTGAATCCAGAGCAAGCAAAAACCCGAGCTTGGCTTAAACTATCTCGGCTCCAATTGCCGTTAAGCGCCAAGTTCGGGCTCAACAACAGGATATCTTATAGGTATTCTGTTGTCAATAATAATGTGTCCGATGAAGGTATAGAAAATACTAATATCACTAAGAAGTTTTCGCTCAAGGACGCCGCGCCGGAAACGCGGGTGGATGTGAAAGCGCTTGAAAAAGAGAATAAGCGCCTGTCTGAAGCATTGGCGATTGCAAAGGCGCAGTTTAAACTGACTGAGGGGCATAAGCTATCGGATAAGGCTGTGGATATGCTGGCCCGGCGCGTGCTCAAAGAGTATTCGAGCAAATATAACTTTGATTCGCTAAAATATTGCGGCAAATTTCTTAAAAAGTTCATAGGTTTATGGTATGATGAATTCGGTAATAGTTCGGCAATTAGGAGGAGATGGATATGAAACACAGTACCCGTGTTGCGCTCATCACGAGCGGCGGAGATTGCCAGGGGCTAAATGCGGCGATTCGCGGCGTAGGCAAAACGCTTACCCAGTATGTCGATAATATCGAGATATTCGGTATGTATGACGGCTACCGCGGCTTGATCGAGAGCGACTATAGCTATATGGAGGCAAAGGATTTTTCGGGCATACTCACGCAGGGCGGCACGGTGCTGGGCACCTCGCGGCAGAACTACATACCGGGGCAGGCAATTGTAGATCAGGACGGCAACGATGTGATGCCCGCCATGATGGATACCTACACCCGGCTCAACCTCGACTGCGTGGTGGTGATGGGGGGCAATGGCACGCAAAAGAGCGCCAAGCTGATGATGGATGCCGGCATGAACGTGATTACGCTGCCCAAAACCATCGACAACGATATTTTTGGCACCGATATCACATTTGGCTTCCAGAGCGCGGTGGATATTGCGACCAACGTGATGGATTATATCCATACCACCGCAAGCTCGCACGGGCGCATATTTTTGGTGGAGCTGATGGGGCGGGATGCCGGTTGGCTCACGCTGCACGCGGGCATAGCGAGCGGCGCGGATGTTATACTGATTCCCGAAATACCCTATGACCTTGCCTGCATCGAGGATGTGATTGAAAGGCGCAAAAAGCGGGGGCGCAATTATTCCATCATCGCGGTGGCGGAGGGCGCCATCGCCAGGGGCGATGCCCTGCTCAGCGAGGATGAACGCCGCGCCATCAAAGAAAGGACGGAATACCCCACCATATCCTACCGCATTGCGCGGGAGCTGCAGGAGATTACCGGCCAGGAAGCGCGCGTGGCCATACCCGGGCATTACCAGCGCGGCGGCCCGCCCTGCCCTTATGACCGCGTGCTGGCTTCCCAGTTTGGCACGGCGGCGGCGCATTTGATTATCGAAAAGCAGTATGGCTACATGGTGGGCATGCAAAAAGGGGAAATCGTACCCGTGCCGCTGGAGGAAGCCGCCAGCAAAACCAAGTTCCTGCCGCCGGATCATCCGCTCATCCAATCCGCGCGGGATGTGGGCACCGGCTTTGGCAATTGAGCGGCTGGCGCGCCTAAATACGAAGTGCTTGGCATAAAGAGAGCATCTGCTATGCGGTGGATTACAAAAAAAGACGGATATATCATACTCGCGGCGCTTTTGCTTGCGCTTGCGCTGGCTCTGCTGTTTGCGCGGCGCAGGGGCGGCGATATGGTGCGCGTGTATGTGGGCGGGCAGTTATATACTACGGCCAGCCTGCTTGCGCCGCAGGTGATTTTGGTGGAGCAGGGCGACGGGCGGGCAAACGAAATCGTCATCGAGGGAGGCAGGGTATATATGCGCAGCGCATCCTGCAAAAATCAGGAATGTGTACATCAGGGCGAAATCACCGCCCAAAACGCGGCTGCCCGCGCGCTGGGCAATTGGATTATATGCATGCCCAACCAGGTGACGGTGGAATTGGTGGAGGACGCGCGGTGAAGATAAAGGAGTTGGCCCGCTTTGCGCTGCTGCTTGCGCTCGCGCTGATATTGGGCTGGGTCGAAAGCCTGCTCCCCATCGCGCCGGGGCTGCCGGGGATAAAGCTGGGGCTTGCCAACACCGTGCTGCTGTATGCGGTGTGCCTGTGCGGCGCAAGGCAGTCCTTTTTGCTGATGCTGGGCAAGGCGGTGCTATCCGGCTTTTTGTTTGCCGGGCTCAGCGGCTTGCTCTATAGCCTGGCTGGGGGCGTGCTCAGCCTTGTCGCCATGCTGATGGCAAAGCGCATACCCGGCATAGGCGTGCCGGGCGTTTCGGTGTGCGGGGCGCTGCTGCATAACGTGGGCCAAACCTTGGTGGCGTGTGTGCTCGTACAGCCGCGCGCCGCGCTGACATACTTGCCAATACTGCTTTTTTCCGCTATAATTACAGGTGTAAGTATAGGCGTTGCGGCACAGTCCGTGTTTAGGGCGTTGCATGCAGAGCCTATATCTTTCACTAAACACAAATGATTTTATCGTATGTTAGGGGGCGAATATTTATGAAACAAAAATTACCGGCCTGGGCAAGGCTGGCCATTATTGCCGTAGTTGCGGGTTTGCTGCTGGGGTTCATCAACGAGTTGACCGCGCCCACGATTGCACAGCAGGATGTTGTGGCGGCGGAGGCTGCGCGGCAGGCGGTATTGCCGGCGGCGCAAAGCTTTGAACAGCTTGATATAGCCGCCGACGCACCGGTTGGGTATTGCTATGCGGGCAAGGCCGACGATGCCGTCATAGGGCATGTGGTGATGGTTACCGCCAAAGGATATGGCGGCGAAATAGAGGTGGTTGTAGGGGTGGATACCGCGGGCGTTATTACCGGCATCGATGTGGGCGGTTCCAATTTTAGCGAAACGGTGGGATTGGGCGCAAAAACAAAGGATCCTGAATTCACCGGCCAGTTTGTTGGCCTGCAGCCCCCGCTAACGCTCAAGCAGAATGTCGACTCGGTATCCGGGGCTTCCATCAGCTCGGGCGCCGTGGTGGGCGCGGTAAACACCGCCTGCGAGTATATCGCGGGCCTGTGAGCGGAGGCTCCCGATGGGGGCAAATATCCCTTTTTGCGGGATTTATTAAAAAAGTGGCTCTGCCACTTTTTTTGTGCCTAAAATTCTTGCTTCGCATGGAGTTTTGTACACCCCTTAACCCACACCCTACCGGCGGGAGGGGGCATGCTTATGGGGTGACTTGGGGAGTGAAGGAAATACCGCCCTTGCACGCGTCGCAAAGATTTGCCTCGGCTATGATTTGCTGCCACAGCGCGGCGTCGGCCAGCCCATGCGCGCGCAAGCCCCGCTGGGCTTGATATTGCAGCAGCGCGCGCCGCGTGCCCACGGTAAAGTGCCCGGTCAAAAGGCAGTTGATGCCGCAACGCAGCAGGGCATCCTGCAATAAAAACACATGCGGGCCACTGCTGCCGGCCTGCAGCAAGGGGTAGCCGCGGTGCGGGCCGCAAGCGGGGGCGATGCTTACCTCGGCATGCACGCACGCAGGGGAGAGATAGGCCGGTTCCACATACGAAAACAGGGGGCTGCGCACGCAAAAACGCCGCAATTTGGCCTTGCGCGCATCGGATAGATCCTGCGCCATATCCAGCGCCAGCCCGGCGTAGTGCGCGCTTTGGCCCGCAAACACGCCGCCATATTGCGCGCCGCCCAACCGCCGGAAGCAAAAATTCACATATATAGGCCCAAATTCGGCGCATACCGCATCGTAGGCGCGCAGCAGCCGCATATCCGTCCAACCGAGCAGGGCGGCGTGCTGGCCGAAAAAATCACGGGCGCGCAAACGGCTGTGTGAAAGGGGCGGCAAGTCCTCCGCACACAAAAACGAACCCGAATGATGGTTATATATAAATAACATCGCCATATAGCAATGTATGGCGATGCTTTTTGAATGGTGCTTTATTAAATGGCGTGCGGCCGCTTTATTGCGCCTGCCATGTGCCTGCCGCCGCCACGATGTTCCCGTTCATATCCACGAGGTTGCCGTACTCATCTACGGTCACGATGATGCCGTTGTAGCTGTAGGTGGGGCCTTCGGCGGAGGTTTCAAAATCGGGGGTGGAGGGGGGCACCGCCTGCCCGGTGGAATAGTAATAGTAATTTCCATCCTCCCCGAGGTATACGCTGGGCGTGCGCGGCGGCAGCGAAGCGCCGGGCGTAAGCACCTTTGCGTCATCCGCGGCCTCCTGCGAGTCGAACAGGAAGCCATGCAGCGCTTGCGCGTTGGCGGGTATATCGCATAGGAATACGAATTTGCGCTCCCACTTGCCGTTTTCAAACAGATCCTCCGCGGGCAGGCGGTAGTAGAGCAGCCCGTTTACATCCATGCCCAGCGCGCCCACCGCGCATTCCAGTATGCGGGCGTTGGTTATGTTGGTTTTGACCAGCGGCAAAATGCCCTGCAGCAGCTTATATTGCTTGCTGACGCCGGCCTGCTTAAACACCGCAAACACGGTGTTGAGCACCTTAAACTGCCGCGTCGTGCGGGAAAATTCGCTGTCGATATGGCGTACGCGGGCATAGCCCAGCGCCTGCTTGCCGGTCAGCTTTACGTTGCCGGCCTCCGCAAAGATGAAGCCATCCCACAGGTATTCGCCGCGCTCCTTATTGAGCCCGGCGATGCAATCGTTGGCCGCGCTGATCTCTTCGGCTTTCATTTTGATGGTGATGCCGCCCAGCTCGTCGATAATCTGTTCGAACATATTGAAATCGACCAACACATACTCGTGCAGGTTCATATGGAAGTTTTCGTTGATGGTTTGGGTGAGCAGCTCCACGCCGCCCACCGCGGCGGCGGTATTCATTTTGCCGTAGCCATGGCCGGGTATGTTCACGAGCATATCCCGCATGAGCGTGGTGAGCTTAAGCCGGTTGTTCTTTTTATCGATGGTGGCGATCATCACGGTATCCGCCCGGGAATTGCCCGAGGAGCCCCGCCTGTCCACGCCGATGAGCAGTATTTGTATAAAGCGGGTGTCGGCCAGGTTTTGCTCCATCCGCTCCAGCGCTTCGGGGGCCAATATGGTTTGCGTATATAGCTCGCTCAAGGGGAGCGGGGTAGGCTCGGGCGTGGCGGCCGGGGTGGGGGTTGGCGGCGCGGCCGTGGGCGCGGCGGCGGGAGTGGGGGTGTAGGTGACGGCGTCCTCATCCTCGAAGGTGGAGGAGGGGGTGCGGTTGAGCCCGCTGAGCAGGTTCCAGCCCAGCGAAACGGCGATGAGTATGCCCAGCAAAAGCAGAGCGCCCACGATATAAAGCGCGCGCTTTAAGCCGGTGCGGCGCTTTTTTTGGCTCTCTTGCTTGCTTTGTTTATATGCTTCGTATTCCATGCGAAATGCCGGTTGCCTTCCTGTCGAATTACGGTATGTTTTTACAGTATCATATACTTCTTGAAGTTTTGTCAAGGGGGGCTTGCCCCATTCTTTTGAATTTTGCAAAACTTTAACAATTCTCAAACATTTGCCTGTTATAATGGGCGTGTAAACTTTAAGGAGGCTTATCTATGATGAACCTGCTCGTCGTTGAGGACGATATAAAACTCAACCAAATAGTATGCAGTTACTTAAACGATAACGGCTATGCGGCAAAGGGTTGTTTGGGCGCAAACGATGCCTATAACGAGATGTATAACGCGCCGTTTGACCTCATCATCTCCGATATCATGATGCCGGGGATTGACGGGTTTGCGTTTGCCGAAGCCGTGCGCGGGATAAATAAGACCATCCCCATTCTGTTCATGACCGCCCGCGACGATATTTCGTCAAAGCAAAGGGGTTTTCGGCTCGGTATTGACGATTACATGGTTAAGCCCGTGGATTTAGACGAGCTGGTGCTGCGTGTCGGCGCGCTTCTGCGCCGCGCGAATATCGCCGCCAACAAGAAGCTCGTCGTTGGCAGCCTTGTGATGGACGCGGACGAAACGAGCATCACCCTTGACGGGGAGGAAATTCCCGTGACGGTACGCGAGTTTAATATTCTTTTCAAGCTGCTGTCCTACCCGAAGCACACCTTTTCGCGGGCGCAGCTTTTGGATGAGTTTTGGGGCATGGAATCCGACACGGGGCTTCGTGCGGTGGATGTATATATCGCAAAGCTGCGGGATAAATTCTCTGTTTGCGAGGGCTTCAAAATCCTGACGGTTCACGGCCTGGGCTATAAGGCGGTGCTGTTATGAAAAGAACGCAGGCGGAAAAGGACAGCCGTATCAAAGCAAAGCGTCCGCTGTGGCGCGGAATCATTTTAACCTTTTCTGTTTTGGTGGTATTGAGCGCCGGGCAGTATCTCATTTTGGCTGAATATGTTGATTTGAAGATGATACCTATCGACTTTGCGCTTGGCATGTCGGGGTATTGGGCGCTTGTATCTATCGCGTTTATATTCATAATAGCCAAGCAGATAAAGAACAACTACGACAAGCCTATGCGTAAACTCGGTGAAGCCGCAACGCAGGTGGCAGGCGGCGATTTTTCCGTTTATATAGAGCCTGTCCACCCGATTGAAAAGACCGATTACATCGACATTATGTATGAGGACTTTAATAAAATGGTGGAAGAGCTCGGCAGCATTGAAACCATGAAGACCGACTTTATCTCAAACGTATCCCATGAAATAAAAACGCCGATTTCCGTAATCCAAAACTACACAATGGCGCTTCGGAATGAAAATTTAACCCCGGAGCTGCGCCGTGAATATACCGACACCATTTTCACCGCATCCCAAAAATTATCCGCGCTTGTCGCAAACATACTGAAGCTCTCCAAACTTGAAAATCAGCGGATAAAGCCCGTTGTCGAGCCTTTTGACCTTTGCCGTCAACTCACCGACTGCGCCCTTGCGCATGAAAACATATGGGAGGAACGGAATATCAATTTTGAGGTTGACATCGAGGACAAGGCCGTTATCAACGCAGACGAAAGATTGCTTGAAATCGTTTGGAACAATCTGCTGTCCAACGCTTTGAAATTCACCGAAGCAGGCGGCACAGTCGCTTTGCGGCAAACCTCCGATGAGGACAGCGTGACCGTTGAAGTTTCTGACACGGGCTGCGGCATGAGTGAAGCCACAATCAAGCGCATTTTTGATAAATTCTATCAAGGTGATACCTCCCATTCACAGGAGGGTAACGGATTGGGGCTTGCCCTTGCCTTAAAGGTCATTGAGCTTGTCGGCGGGCAAATATCCGCAAAGAGCGAGCTTGGCGTTGGTACAACCTTCACGGTCAAGCTAAAAACGGAATAGGGTTGAATAAATAAATGTAAATGCGGCGGCTGTCTGAGATAATCGGACAGCCGCTTTTTTGCCTGCACTCGAATGTCGCATTAACATTTCTCGAACAAATTTCAAATATCTCTCAAACAACCCCTTGCTAAAATGACACCATAAAACGGGGGAGGGTCTGAATATGGATAGCGTCGGAATAACGGCCAGCACATTGCCCGCAACACGCAGGGCAATGGTGAAGCTCACTAGAATTATTGATTTTGCAATAACAGCAATCTTCGCAATTTCGGCAACAGCAGTTGCATATGGGCTATTAAATGGAGAAACCGTGGCTGCCTTTGGCGATGCGAGCCGTGCAGGGAAAGACAATTTACTGATGGTTGCAGAGTGTATCCTCGGCCTTGCGGCGGTACATCTGCCGGATTTAATCAAGCGGCTGTTTCGTTTTGAAATATCCACATCGCTGCGCGCGCTGTTCTCGGCGTTCCTGTTCGGCGCGATATATTTGGGCGAGGTGCAGAATTTTTACTACATTATTCCTTATTGGGATGTGATTCTGCATTGCACAAGCGGGTTCATGATTGCCTATCTCGGCTTTGAACTCTTGCAAACGCTCTGCGAACGGAGCAGTGGAACGCTCAAGCTGCCGCCTGTATTTTGTGCTGTATTCGCCTTTTTCATCGCGCTGGGCATTGGCGGGATTTGGGAGCTTTATGAGTACATGATGGACGGCTTGCTTGGCTTGAATATGCAAAAAGCAATCTTGGGAAGCGGAGAAATTCTTGCGGGACACGCAGCGATCACCGACACGATGAAAGATGTACTTGTGGACTGTGTCGGAGCTGTTTCCGCATCGCTGTTTTGTTGCTTTTCCGCCAAGCATAAGAAGGCGCAGATGTCTGTTCGCTGTTTTCGAATTAACATTTCTCAAACAATTCTCAAATATCTCTCAAACAACCGGGTGGGATAATAGGCACATCAAATGGATGAACCATCATCCGAATCAAAGGAGGATTTATCGTGAGCAAATTTATCGAGGCCGAAAAGAAAATCGAAACAGCAGTCGTTGGTGGCTATCAAGTCGTTGAGAGCGGCGTTGTCAAGGGCTACCAAAAAATCGAGGACGGGGTTGTAGCCGGTTATAAGAAAGTGGAGGATGCATTCGTCAAAACTTTCTTGCCGCCCGATGAAAATCCCGTCGAGGAAACCTCAACTAAAAAAGAAACAACCGCAGGCGGTGACACGCCAAACCAAAACGAAAAGGAGTAAAAATCATGAGTGAAATTACAAAGAGCAGCGAGAACTTCGTCGTTTACGAGTACAAAGAACTGAGCGTATCGCGCGATATGGAATCGCTGTATGCCGACAGCTATCCGAGCTTCGGTTGGATTTTAGAGGGAACGAGCGCGCCACTATTGGGAATCACCTGCCGTGGATTGAAGTTTAAGCGCGACCGCAAAATCCGCAACAAGGCGGAGCTTACCCGTTTGCAGCGGCAATTCGAGAGCCATGTCAAGGAGATTGAGAATCTGGAAAACTCCAAAACGACCGGGGCAAGCATTGTCGCCTTTACCATCGGCATCATCGGCACGGCGTGTATGGCAGGCAGCGTGTTCGCGTTCCTCGGCGGTTTGATTGCGCTGATGATTGTTCTGGCGGTTCCCGCCCTTGTGGGTTGGGTGCTTCCATACTTCTGCTACACGAAGGTACTCAAAAAGCGCATTGATACGGTAACGCCGCTTATCGACCAACAGTACGACGCTATCTACGAGGTTTGCGAAAAAGCCAACGCGCTGCTGCACGATTAAAGGGGAGGTAAATCAAATCCCGTTTCTTAATAGGGAGCGCTGTATATGCACAATCAGCTTAGGCTTGTGAGCGTTTTATCAAGGGGGGTGTCCAATAAAAGTACGCAAAAAAGTTCTCACGTTTTTTTGGAATCCCTCTTTACACTGGGAACAAAATAGGGCATAATGTCCTTAAAGATTCCCTGATTACGAAAGGGGGCAGTTTTGATGAATGACAATTCTGCAACACTTTTGAAAAAAGCTCGAACAAGATACACCCAGCAGGAGATTGCAAATATTATGGGTGTCAATGTTCGTACTGTTCGCAGATGGGAAGCGAATGATTCAGCTCCACCCAAATACTTGGCGGATGTGCTTGTTAGGCGTATTCTTTTCACGTCTCTTGGTGACGGAAATGATAATTTAAATCGATTTACTTTCATTGATCTGTTTGCGGGAATCGGCGGTATCAGAATGGGATTTGAAAAACAGGGTGGCACCTGTATCTATACTTCAGAGTGGAATCCTGCTTCCCAAAAAACATACCTTGAGAACTTTCCCGAAAAAGAAAACCATCAGTTTGTTGGTGACATTACCCAAGTCGATGAAAATGAAATACCCGACCACGATATTCTTTTGGCCGGATTTCCTTGCCAACCCTTCAGCATTGCAGGAGTATCAAAAATGAACTCTTTGGGCAGACCGACAGGATTTGAATGTACTACACAGGGAACACTATTTTTTGATGTTGCACGTATAATTGCGGCTAAAAGACCAAAAGCATTTCTCTTGGAAAATGTAAAAAATCTAATTTCGCATGACCATGGAAACACCTTTAAGGTCATATGCGAAACATTGCAGGATGAACTTGGCTATCAAATTTTCTTCCGTGTGATTGATGGTCAACATTTTGTACCACAACACAGGGAACGTCTTATTATTTTAGGATTCAGAAATGCGATTTCCAATGATCCGTTTGATGAAATGGTTTTACCTAAAAAAGGCATGATAAAGTTATCATCTATATTACACCCACAAGATGGTACCGAAAATGCAGAAGAGCCATATACGACGGGTGAAAAAGCCGGTGTGAATCCCAAATATACTTTAACACCAAAATTATGGCAATATTTACAAGATTACGCTGAAAAACACCGCCTTGCAGGTAATGGTTTTGGCTATGGTCTTGTGGCAAAAGATGACATAGCAAGAACTTTATCGGCAAGATATTACAAGGACGGTTCTGAAATTCTGATTGCTCAAGGCGTACACAAGAGACCACGGCGTTTGACCCCCCGTGAATGCGCCCGTTTGATGGGGTTTCCAGATACTTTTCGTATTCCGGTCAGCGATACCCAGGCGTATAGGCAATTTGGGAATAGTGTTGTTGTTCCGGTAATTGAAGAAGCGGCTCGTATACTTGTAAAAAATCTTTTAAATAGTGAAGAGCGTGTTCAAAATGCCGGATAAATTCACCTCACAGACAAGAAGTCGAATGATGGCCGGGATAAAATGCAAAAACACAAAACCCGAAATTGTAGTCAGAAAATCCCTGTTTGAAAGTGGCTTTCGTTATCGTGTGAACAATGCAACTTTACCAGGAAAGCCGGATATTGTACTAAAAAAATTTGGAGCGGTTATTTTTGTGAATGGCTGTTTCTGGCATGGACATACTTGCCGATATTTTGTTTGGCCGAAATCCAATCAAGAATTTTGGCAAAAGAAAATCATGGGAAACAAGCAAAATGACAGAATTGTTTATGACAAACTGTTTGTACTTGGTTATCGGGTATGCGTAATTTGGGAATGTGTAACGCGCGATAAAAATCAATTTCCCTACGCTATGGAGACACTTAAATCGTGGATTGAATCCAGCACTACCTTTCTGGAGGTTTCAATATGAAAAATGGTTTTTTGTCACAATACTTTGATGGAGTCGCCGCCAAGATACTAAGTGAAGTAGAGGCCAATACATTGGTGTCACACCAACATGAATTTAATGGGGTAGAAGGACTTCGGCGTATTTTGGGTGAACCAACAGGAAAAGTAGGGTATCATGCTAAATTCATGTATTTTACCGATTTTGATGATGAGCCAATAACCGAAGATGGCGATATGACATGGTATGACGCTCGCCAAAAAGCTCGACTCGAAAGGGATGTTATGCGTTGGGAATACAGGCTATATTTTAAGGCAAATACGGTGATGCAAGCTGCAAATGCTGGAGATGTTTGGATAATCGCAAGACAGAAAAGCACGGATGAATTATTGGTCATTGTTGCGGAACAAGACACTACAATAGCATCCCAAGTATTATGGCTTTTCGGCTTTTCTTCTTTGGAACATACCGGCTTCTCTATAAGGGAGGAAACCGAACTCGAACAAGACAGGATTGCTTTTGCTTCCCGCATTATTCTTGAGAACATCGGAATTGAAGTCGCAGTTAACGAAGAAACCTACCTTGATGAAATGTTAAGACGATTTAACGGGACTTTCCCGACAACACGTAAATCAGCGGCATATACAAGGGAAACGCTTGGTGATATCGATTATACAACAGATGTTGATGATGTTCTTATGGCTTGTTATGAGCGTGAAGATATTCTCTTTAGAACGCTCGAAAAACATATTGTGGGGCAACGCCTGAAACAAGGGTTTACTGACGTTGATGATTTTTTTGCATTTGCGAAATCAACACAAAATAGACGCAAAAGCCGAGCTGGACTCGCTTTGGAAAATCATCTCGAATTTCTGCTTCAAAAAAACACTATACGCTATGATCGAACACCTGAAACCGAGAGAAAAGCGAAGCCAGACTTTCTTTTCCCCGGTATATTGGAATATCGAGACGAGAGTTTTCCTGCAATCAATTTATCAATGCTTGGAGTAAAAACAACCTGTAAAGATAGATGGAGACAGGTTTTGCAAGAAGCTGATCGAATAGAAGCGAAACATATTTTAACACTGGAATCGGCTATCAGCATAAACCAAACAAATGAAATGCAAGGGTTAAATGTTCAACTTGTTTTGCCGCAGAAAATACATGCTTCATATAAGCCTGAACAGCAAGACTGGCTTATGAATCTGGACGATTTCATGCGGTTAGTACGGGATAGACAAACACAGAAATCCATCTGAAAAGTTCAGGGACTGTAGGCGGCAATTTTACCGCCCATTTCGTAATATCATCTATCCCTCTGTGAATTATTTCTCTTATCCGCCCCCTTTGGGCAACGCCGCTCATTCCGCTACGAGTGAACCGACCTGCCGCTGTTTAGTAGTGGTTTGGACAACCACCCTTTTCAGCGTATACAGCGCGCTCTAGCGGTATCAACGCGGGGCATATGGGTTGCGCAAGCGGCGCTAATGTTGTAATATGGGAACAGGAATTTAGCCGGACGGATTGGGTGGTAACGCAAAAAATGCAGGCATATGGGCGCTTTGCGGCGCTGTACGATCAATTGATGCGGGGCGTGGATTACGATGCTTGGGCGGGGTATATCCAAGCCTTTTTGCCTGTAAGCAATTTGAACATTGTGGATTGCGCGTGCGGCACCGGCGCGCTGACCCTTCGCCTGGCGCGGGCGGGGCATGCGGTAACGGGGGTGGATTGTTCCCCCGATATGCTGAACATTGCCGCGCAAAAGGCGCGCGAGGCAGGGCTGCGCCTGCCGTTCATCTGCCAGGATATGCGCAGGCTCACGCTGCATCGCCCGGCGGATGCCATCGTATGCGCTTGTGACGGCGTAAACTACCTGGTGCAGCCCGGCGCGTTGGAAGAATTCTTTACGGCGGCCTATGCCGCGCTAACCCCGGGCGGCTTGCTGCTGTTCGATATTTCTTCGCGCTATAAGCTGCAAACGGTGCTGGGCGGCAATACTTTCACCCAAGAGGATGCGGACTGCGCCTACATCTGGCATAATAGATATGACGCGGCAAAGGCGCGCTGCCATATGGATCTTACGTTTTTTGTCAAAGATGCCGCGAGCGGGCTGTATGAGCGCTTCGAAGAAGCCCACCTCCAGCGCGCGTATGCGCAGGATGAAATAGAAACGGCGCTGCAAGGCGCGGGCTTTACCTTTAAGGTATACGATGCCTTTACCCAAAACCCACCCAAACAACATGGCGAGCGGCTGCAGTTTGTCGCCGTTCGCAACCCATAGGAGCGAGCATGCAAGATGTTTTGATAAAGGGCCTACTGTGCGCCGATGCGGTGCGCTTAAGCGCCATATCCGGCCAAGAATTATGCGAAGCCGCGCGTATGACGCACGGGCTTTCCCGCGTGTGTACGGCGGCGTTGGGCCGCACCCTGCTGATGACGGCCATGATGGGCGCCGACTTAAAGAGCGGGCACGATAAGGTGACCGCTATCATAAAGGGCGGCGGCCCTGCGGGCAATATCGTATGCACGGGCAACAGCGCGGGCGCGGTAAAGGGCTATATCGAAAACCCGGCGCTGGAATTGCCGCTGGGGCCGGATGGCAAGCTGGATGTATCCTCGGCGGTGGGCTGGTATGGCGCGCTTACCGTGCTGCGCGACATGGGGCTAAAAGAGCCGTATACCGGCAGATGCGCCATGGTTTCGGGCGAAATTGCCGAGGACTTTGCGCAGTATTTTACCAGCAGCGAGCAGCAGCCCTCGCTGGTGTACCTGGGCGTGCGGGTGGATTCGCAAACGGGGAAGGTGCGCGCGGGGGGCGGCCTGCTGCTGCAACCGCTGCCGCATTGCCCCGAAGAAACGCTGGATCGGCTGCAGGCAAAGGCCGAGGGAATCCAACGCCTGGCCGCCATGCTGGAGGAGGGCCTGCCGCTAAAAGACGCCCTGTCGGCGCTGTTTGACGGGATGGATTTGCGCATTGTGGATGAGCTGCGGCCCGCGTTTTGCTGCGATTGCAACCGTGAACGGCTGGAGAAGGTGCTCATCTCGCTGGGGCGCGAGGAGCTGCGCGATATGATCGAGCAGGAACACGGGGCGGAGCTGACCTGCCACTTTTGCAACACGATATACCGATTTGATGAAGCGCAATTGCGCGCGCTATTGCGGGAGGCGGTGAGCGGCGTATGACGAAGAGAAACATGCGGGGCAAAGGCCCCGGCAAGGTACTTTCCTTTGAGCAGACGGGGGAGCTTTACTACCGCCACGGCCTGGGCAAGATGGATGCCAGCGCCTATTTTGCCGCGCTGCACAGCTATAGGCTGGCGCTGCAGCACGATCCGGAAAACGCGGAGTATCTGCTCTCCACCGCCGAGGCGCTCACCGCGATTATGCGGTACGATGAATCCAACCGGCTGCTGCTGAGCTTTTTCCCGGATTTAAAGGCACAGCCGGCCGAATGCTACTTTGGCTTGGGCTGCAACTTCTTTGGCCTGCACGAGCTCCCCACCGCCCGGCGGTTCCTCGAAGAATACCTGCATGCCGACCCGGATGGTGAATTTGTATATGAAGCCTACGATATGCTCGATAGCATCGACGACGAGGCCGAGGCCGAAAAGCACTTGACCAAGGCCGAAAAAGAGGAGCAGGCGCAGGATGACATAAGCCTGCGGGCGCGCGCGTATATGGAAAACGACGATGTGCCCGCCGCCCGTGCCCTGCTGGAGGATACGCTTAAAGAGCACCCTGACTATGGCCGGATTCGCATCAATTTGGCGCTGGCGTATTTTTGCGAGCAGCGCATGGAAGAGGGCCTGAAGCAGGTGGATACCGTATTAAAGCAGGAGCCGGGCAATATGGAGGCGCACTGCACCAAAGCGCTGATCTGCCATGAAAAAAAGGATAAAGAGGGCGTGCGCCGCGAGGTGGAAAGCCTATCCGCGTGCGACCGCGGGGATATGGAGGCGCTCAACCGCGCGGGCATTATGCTGCTGGAATTGGGCGAATACGCGCGCGCGCTGGCGCTGCTAAAGGAGCTATCCCAGCGGGTGCTCAGCGATGAGGGCGTGCTGCACAGGCTGGCCATGGTGGCCTATCGCCTGGGGGATATGCAGACGGCGGCGCACAGCTATGATGTGCTGCTGCAAATCGACGCGGGGGACAGCATAGCGCAGTTTTACCGCAAGGTGTGCCGCACCGCCGCGCAGGGCGGCAAAAAGCGCAACGACCTGCCCAATGAATATCAGGTGCCCACCATCGAAATCATCGCGCGGATGCGCAAGCTCAACGGCTATCTGCTGCTGCGGGATGAGCCGCGCCGCGCCAAGTGGCACCCCGATGGGGAGATGATGACGCTGGTGCGCTGGGCGCTCACCCTGCGGGAATCGAGGGTGCGGCGCTCCATCATCGCAATGCTGCGCACGCTGGGCGATATTTGGGCCGAACGTATTTTGCGGGACTTCATATTGCAGCGGGAGCCGGGTGAGCCGCTCAAGCGGGAGGCTATGCTTGCCCTGCAGGATATGGGGGCCAAGGAGCCGTATTTGTGCTATATCGATAACGAGTTTGCCGAGGGCCATGCCGAGCCGGCCTCCGCGCTGCAGGTGAATTTGCCGGCGCCCTATGCACAGGTGCTGCAAACCTGCATGCAATCCATGCGGGAGGAGGGCCGTGCCGAGAGCAGCGCCCTGTTTGCCGTGGCGGTTTGGACGGCCTATGCCAAGCAGATGGAAGAAGCCGGCAGCGCCCCCGGCCTGCTGCCCGCGCAAACCTCGGCCATGGCGGCGGCGCTGGAATACCGCGCCTGCCACTTGGGCGGGGAGACGGTCACCCGCATGGAGCTTTGCCGCAAGTATGGCATATCGCTGCGGCGGTTAAACGGCGCGCTGGGCAGATTGAAAGCCCCCCATACAAAGCATAAGGAAGGCGAAAGCGAATGACGCGATATATTGCGACCTGCAAGCTGGGGCTCGAGAGCGTGGTAGCGGGCGAGCTGCGCCGGCTGGGGATAGAGCCCGAACGCGTGGAGGATGCGCGAGTCACGTTTTTGGGGGATGCCGCCGTCATGGCGCGCGCCTGCTTGTGGCTGCGCACGGCGGAGCGGCTTTTGCAGGAGGTGGCCGCATTTGAGGCGCGCAGCTTCGATGCGCTGTTCGAGGGGGTAAGGGCCCAAAATTGGAAGCAATATCTGCAAAAGGACAGCTTCATCCATGTGAATGGCAAAAGCGCCAAGAGCAAGCTGTTCAGCGTGACCGACTGCCAGAGCATCACCAAAAAGGCCATCGTCGAAAGTCTGCGCGCTTCGTATCATACGCAGGTGCTGCCCGAAACGGGCGCGCGCGTCATCATCGAGGTGGGGATACTGCGGGATGTGGTTACCCTGGCGCTGGATTGCTGCGGCGCGGGGCTTTCCCGCAGGGGCTACCGTACCTATAACGTGACCGCGCCCATAGCCGAAACGCTGGGGGCGGCCATCATGCTGCTTTCGAGATACAATGCCGAGCTGCCGTTTATCGACCCCATGTGCGGCAGCGGCACACTGCCCATCGAGGCCGCGATGCTTGCGCAAAACCGCGCGCCGGGCCTAAACCGCGCGTTTGCGGCGGAAGCGTGGCCGTTTTTGCCGGGCGGTACGTTTGTGCGCGCCCGGGAAGAGGCGATGGACAGCATCGTGCAAACCAAGGTGCAAATACTGGGCAGCGATATCGACCCGCACAGCATCGACCTTTGCAAAAAGCATGCCAAGAAGGCCGGCGTGATGCTGGAATGGAAGGTATGTGACCTAAACGCCCTGCAAACGGGCTGGGAGAACGGCCTGATTGCTTGCAACCCGCCCTATGGCGAGCGCATGCTGGAGCGCCGCGAGGCCGAGACGCTGTATCGCGATATGCGCCGCGTGTTCGATGGCCTGCCGGGTTTTCGCGTGAGCGTCATCACCTCGCACCGCGATTTCGAAAAGGTATATGGCAAGCGGGCGGATAACCGGCGCAAGCTCTCCAACGGCGGCATACCCTGCACGCTGTATCAATATTTCCGCGATTAACCCCTTTACAAACCATGCTTTATGCGTTATAATATCCTTCGTTGTGGAGCGGTGCGCACGGCGGCTAAGCCTTGGCGCCATCGTGGTTTCCACCGTTATACGGGGGTGTAGCTCAGTTGGTAGAGCGCTTGAATGGCATTCAAGAGGTCAAGGGTTCGATTCCCTTCATCTCCACCAAAAAACAAAGGTTACCCATTGGGGTAGCCTTTGTTTTTTGTATAAATGAGGGAATCGAAGCCGCGGCCGAGCTTGGCGAGGCAAAAACGCCCCGGCGAGACGTTTTTAGCGGCCGGCTTTGGCATATAAGCCCAAGTGCGCGGCGCGGAGCGCAAGCACGCATGGCTGAAATGTGCCAAAGGATTCCCTTCATCTCCACCAAAAACCGAAGGTTACCCATTGGGGTAGCCTTTGTTTTTTGTATAAATGAGGGAATCGAAGCCGCGGCCGAGCTTGGCCTTGATAAACTATCGAATAGGTGTCGTAAGAAAACAACCAATTTTCCGATAAAATAAATGTTGTTTTTCACAAATGTATGATATACTTACTATGTTTAGAAATAACTATATTTCAGGAGGATTTTTGTAATGAAATTATCACGGAAGTTTTTGGCGTTGTTGTTGACGGTTTTTCTGCTAATGACGATGCTGCCCATGTCGGCGTCCGCGTTTTCGTTCGAGCAAACCACGCCCGATGATGAACAGGGGCAAACAGAAAATGGAACTTCTCCCCTTCCTGAAGATAGTATAGAGCCTGAAACCGACCCGAATGAAAGTTCGCCAGGTGACGGCGAGGACGAAGTCATAATCGACGCGCCCGTGGTGAATGCAAATTTTAGCTTTACAGAAGATCCGCCCACCCCTCCTGAATTCCCTACGGATGGGCTTAATTTAGTGGCGCGCCTTAATAGCGATCAAGCTTATGCCGTGAGCAGAAACACCGCTAATGATTATCAATTAAGCAACCCCGAATATTTCATCATAGAAGGTAACACAGGCCTTAGTGCGGCCTTGCCGGTGCCGCTTAGCCTAGTGGCGGATAGCGTCACCGATGCTATCACACTTAATGGCAGCAGCGGTGGCATATTGAGCATTAATAATAGTGATAGCTCCAACACCCGCAACCTCCGGCTATATTCCGATAGCGGTTATTCTCAAGAGGTCGAATCCCTCGGCCTAGCCGCCGGCCAAACCACCCACGCATATTTGACTATAGAGTATTTTAGCGCGACTATCTACATCGATATATCCATAGTGCGTGAAGGCAGTGAGCCAGTATATGAGCCGATCTTCACCTACCCCGCCGAAGAAAGCGCTGGCTACGGCTACAGCCTCAATGGTATAAATCCTAGGCAAAGTACTGGCACACTAACCAACATCGTTAACGGCAGCAGCGTGCAATTGCGCAGCACTACGCCTGGCGGCAACATTAAATATAGCATTGATGATTATGATTCTAGTCTTGGAATAAGCATCACCGAGGATGGTCTGCTCACCGTAAACATATCCCCGGAAACTTGGGCATACTCATCAGTATTTATAGGTAAAGACAACGCCGTGTACCCGCAGGACGGCCGCTTCCATTACAGCTTCTTAGAGATTACCGCCTATAATACCGATTTCCCGCGCACGCCGGGCGCGGCGCTTTCAACCTATAATTACCCTCGCTGTACCACAATACGCATATACCTAACCGTGGTGCAGCCCGATGCCGTTCAGCCTACGGGCGTAAGCTTTTCTGAAGGGGCAGCCTTAACTCTGGAGCTTTCAGAAACAAGCTATGATAGCACCTATGAAAGATGGACGGATGTATATGAGCTGCAGCCTGTGCTTGCACCCGTGGGCGCTGCCACCACGCTGAGCTACACTTCCTCTAGCCCGGCTATAGCCACTGTGAATCAATGGGGTCAAATCAAGCCTCTCAAAGTTGGCATAACAACGATAACCGTCAAAACGGCCAATGGCAAAACCGCCACCATAAAGGTGACGATTACCGATAATTTCGCTCCAGGCAGCCTAACGCTGTCGCCATCCGGCGCTATCACCATGAACCGAAGAGACTACTTAACCGTCACGGCGACCACCCCCACTGGCTCAAAGCCGCAATACACCGTTACGTCATCAGTGCCTCAAGTGGTCTATATTGAGGACTATATGGGCAACGATTACTTTAATGGAGAGGAATATGTCTACACACCTGATTCGACATATCTTAATTTACGTGCTCTCACCAAGGGCACTACCACCATCACTGTCAAAACCCAAAATGGCAAAACAGCCACCCTCAAGGTGACGGTAATCGACCCTGATGAGCCAAAAAGCCTAAGCATTAGCCCCAGCGTAGCTACTGAGATAAAAGTGGGCAAAACGCTCCGCGTTACAGCCACCCCCCAACCTGTGCCAAGCGATCCATATTACCTTTTTGACGGCACATTTGCCAGCTCCAACCCAGCCATCGCCAGTGTAGACTCCAGCGGCAATGTTAAGGGGTTGCAGCAGGGCACGGCCACCATCACCGCCAAAACCTACAATGGCAAAACCGCCACTGTCAAAATAAACGTGGTTGATGATGCCATACCCACGGGGCTTTCCTTTGCCAACCCTGCCGTGCAGCTGGCCTTGGGCAGCGCGCTGTGGCCGAAGCCCATCCTTGCGCCCAGCACCGCCAAAGCCACCTATACCTGGGCTAGCTCAAACATCAAGGTCGTCAAGGTCACCGACAATGGCGCTGTCATACCCGTGTCCAAGGGCACTGCAAACATCACCGTCAAAACGCACAACGGCAAGTCAGCCGTGTTAAAGGTTACCGTTTACGATCCGCTGGAACCCACGGCTATAGCTCTCAGCCACAATGGCACCGTGCCACTCGATATCGATCAAACGCTGCAGCTCACAGCCAACGTCACCCCCGGCACGGCGCAGCAAGCAGCCAAAATCGTATGGACATCCTCTGCTGTCAAGATTGCCACCGTAGATGAAAATGGCTTCGTAGAGCCAAAGGCCAAGGGCACAGCCACTATCACGGCCAAAACCTACAACGGCAAATCGGCCACAGTTAAAGTCAACGTTATCGACCCTTATGAGCCGCTCAAGGTGACATTTGTTAATCCTCCCGGCGTCGCGCCTATTACGGCCGCCACCATCGATATAAACAACACGCTTTCTGTCAGCTCTTGGGTTACTCTGGCCGGGGCGAACCCAGTTGTGCCGGCAATAGCCCAAAGCCTCACCTGGACGACCTCTAGCGCCGCTATAGCCAGCGTGACCGATGGCGTCATAACTGCCCACAAGGTGGGCACGGCCACCATCACGGTCAAAACGCACAACGCCAAATCAGCCACGCTCAAGGTTACCGTGGTAGACCCCAGCATACCCACGGGCATAACGCTCAGCGCGGCTTCCACAACGCTCTACCTCGATGGCGGGGCACAGCAAATCACCCCCGCGCTTGCGCCAACCACCGCCGTGAGTGACATCACCTGGGCTACCTCCAACGCCAAAATAGCTACGGTTGTCAATGGCGTGGTGACGCCGCTTTCCGAAGGCGCGGTCACCATCACTGCCAAAACTGTGAAGAACGCTAAAACCGCCACCATAAAGCTTACGGTAGTCGACCGTTTCAAGCCCACTGGGGTAAGCTTAGCCAGCACTACAGCCACGCTAAACCTGGGCTCTACACTGCAGCTAAGCCCAATATTGGCGCCCTCCACCGCTCAGGCCACCTATACCTACACCACGTCGAGCGCGGCCATCGCCACCGTCAACGCCGATGGCCTCATCAGCCCGGTTAAAGAAGGCGTGGCTACCATCACGGTTAAAACGCATAACGCCAAGGCAGCCACGATCAAAGTTACCGTGGTAGACCCAAGCATGCCCACGAGCATATGGCTAAGCGCGACTTCCCCAACGCTCTACCTTGATGGCGGGCCACAGGAGCTCTTCGCAGTGCTTGAGCCATACACCGCAGAGAGCGACATTATCTGGTCAACCTCCAACGCCAAAATAGCCACGGTAGCCAATGGCGTGGTGACACCGCTTTCCGAAGGCGCTGTCACCATCACTGCTAAAACTGTGAAGGGCGCTAAAACAACCACCATAAAGCTTACGGTAGTCGACCGTTTCAAGCCCACTGGGGTAAGCTTAGCCAGTACTACGGCCACGCTAAACCTGGGCTCTACACTGCAGCTAAGCCCAATATTGGCGCCCTCCACCGCTCAGGCCACCTATACCTACACCACGTCGAGCGCGGTCATCGCCACCGTCAACGCCGATGGCCTCATCAGCCCGGTTAAAGAAGGCGTGGCTACCATCACGGTTAAAACGCACAACGCCAAGGTAGCCACCATTAAGGTTACGGTTGTCGACCCTTATAAGCCAACTGGGGTAACGCTATCCATCCCCGGCTGGAAGGATTATCCCATCCCTGCCACCGAGGAACTGCCGCTGCACATAAACGGCACGCGCACCTTCACGGCCACGCTGCTCCCCAGCCCCACGGCTCAATCCGCTGTAGAATACACCTCCTCCAACGCCAAGGTGGTCACAGTCGATAAATCGAGCGGTCTCATGCAAGGCATAAGCGAGGGCACGGCTACCATTACTGTCAAAACCGTAACAGGAGCCAAAACGGCCACCGTCAAGGTAAAGGTTACCGACCCTTATAAGCCCACAACCATCGCCATAACACCCTCTGGCGCGCAAACCGTCAAAATCGGCGATACGCTGCAGCTAGGCTCAAGCTTTACGCCCAATACCGCAGATCCCACCTTCACTTGGGTATCCTCCAAGCCCGCTGTGGCCACTATCAGCGCCAGCGGCTTGGTTAGCGGCTTAAGCAATGGCACAACCGTCATCACTCTTAAGGATGGGCGCACAAGCAAAACAGCCACCATAACAATAACTGTCGCCGGCTACGCCTACACCAACGAAACAATGGATGCCTTGGCGCTAGAGGTGCTCAACCTGGTCAACCAAGAACGTGCCAACGTGGATTTGAGCCCGCTCAGCATCGATAACCGCCTTACAGCCGCCACCAATGTACGCGCGCTAGAGCAAGTGAGCACATTCTCTCACACCCGCCCCGATGGCACCGCTTGCTTCACCGCGCTCGATCAAGCGGGCCTAAGCTACGGCTACGCTGGTGAAAACATAGCTATGGGCCAAACCAGCGCCCAAGCCGTGATGACTTCATGGATGAATAGCGAAGGGCATAGGGCAAACATACTCAATCCCAACTACACCCACATAGGCATCGGTCATGTCCTGCAAGCCAACAAGCACTATTGGGTGCAAATGTTCATAAGCAAATAACAAAAATCGCTCTATACGCCTGCTGAAAACAAGACCCAAAAAAGGGTGATTGAGGCACTAGAGCATGTACCGAAACCGCGAATTCTAACGATTACTGTTTTGAGCATGAAAGCAGCTCGCGTCATTTTTGACACGAGCTGTTTTTGCGTAAGCAACCTAACCAAACGCCGTCGCCTCGTCCGAAATGCGGGACGATGGGCGCCCCCGAGAGCAAGGATGGAGAAAGAAAGCCGCAATTCAGGCAAAATATGGAGCATTTGTAAATATATAACGAAAAGCATGCATTTTGTTGCGAATTTTGTTGCTAAAGCTCTTGAAATAAAAGTTTTTTGCATGTATAATTGTATAATTATGAGGAATATATTGGTCTTGGTATGCAGTTTTATGCGCGTATTGGGTTCCAATTGCAACGGAATATATCTACAATGGTACACTACATATCAGCCCATTACAATTACCTGCGGAGCGTGATTCCGCGGGAATAACACCGTTTGTCAGGAGATATGCATGATGTTTAAAAAAGGCTCTATTCCAAACAGGATGCATCGGGCGTTTGCCTTTTTGCTCTGTATCATAATGGTTTGGGCGCTGGTGCCCGCCCTGCCTGCGCACGCGGCGGTGGCCACAAAGGATAACCCGGTTCTATTTAAGGTGACGGGTACCGTTTCGGCTGGGACGGTGCAGTACCACATCGCAACGGAAGATATTTACAATGGTACCACATATCAGTCCATTACCATTACCTACCCCAAAGAGCTTACGCTCCAATTCCCCGCAACTCTTGCGACCACCGCGGCGACGGGTACGTCCGCATGGCGCGTTTCCTACAGCGGTTACGATGCGTCGACCAACCCGACCGCAACAACCAGAACGGCCAGCTTTTTGATCCGCACAGGGTCAAGAACCGCCACACAATTGTCGACCGATTTGGCCAGCTGCTACTTTACCTTGGCTACAACAGACGTATTCCCGCCGGAAGGCTCCAAGGTGGCCATTCAAGCCGCCGCCACCAAGACGACCGCCTGGCAGGATGAAAACGGCTATGTGCATTACTATACATTTGTTACATGGGCGCAGTCTCCGGGCGGCCAATTTAAAGACTGGGCTGCGGCGTATAACGATGCGCAAAGCCGTACCATGCAAGATCCGCGCTACCCCGATGACCCAACCAAAGTGCTCAAAGGGTACCTTGCCACCATTACCAGCGAGGAGGAGCAGATTCAGGTCTATACCCAAATTGCCGATCAGTGCGGCTGGTTGGGCGGCACGCGTTTGATTTTTAATACTACATATGCAAATGCCAGCGCAAATGGAGTGAACCGCATTCAGGATCAACCAGTCATTCTTGTACCGGCAGCGACCCCTGCCCTTCCTGCTGATGTTGCGACTCAATACAACGGCTATGACAGGAATTACGTTAATGCAGGTGCTGAAACCGCAGCTGCGGGCCAATATTGGTATTGGGCGGATGGGCCGGAGGCCTGGACGGTGTATAGGGCGGCACAAAACGGCGACCCGGCGCAGTATCAATATTACCCCAAGGACATATATACCGTTCCAAACAACTCCTGGGCGATTTACAATTCTGCCACCAAAAAATACACTTGGCATAGCTTTGCTGACGTTCAACCGGCCCCGGTTTTAGGAACGGGCCAAACGCTCGTTGCCGACCCAAACAGGGGCGCGACGGTCGGGCCGTTGAAGTATTGGGATCGGGCAAAGTTCACCACCAGCGCCACCACCACAGCTACGGCAACTACCAATGCTGTGCCCGGTGTGTACAGCAACTGGAACAATAACAAGGGTAGAACTCATTTTAAGGATGGTGGTTCCCAAGCTGCCAACGGGCAAGAGCCCAACGACGCCACGAACGAGACGGTTATGCAGTTTGCGTGGAGTAACGCGGACACCTGGAATGATTATAGGTTTGATAATCGCACCAGCATCAACGGCTACTACTTCGAGTTTGGCGGCTATTCCGGCGATCCCAAGGCGGATGAACTCAGCGGCAGCGATGTGGAAAGCACCAGCGAAGTGGAGCTGGTCATGCCGATTATCGTGCAATACCGCTCTACGATTGTTACGGGTACGGATCCTCAAGGCAACCCGATTTATAAGACGGTGGGAGCAATCGGCACCACATGTGACCGCATCATCACCTATGAAACCTACCTGCCCTTCACCGCGGTAAGGCTGGAAACCGGCGTGCCGGCTACAATCCCGGGCTACACGGTGTATGGGTATCAGTTTATAGGCGCGCAGGCGGATCGGGATAGCCTGACCGTCAACGGGGCGGGCGATGTATCCGGCTTCCACAGCGCCAATACGCAAAGGGTCATTTTCTTATATAAGCCCGATAACGTTTTGGTGAACTTTAACGCCAATTTCCCCGGCGCGACAGAGGCCAACCTGTCCACATCCTCCAAGACGGCGCAGTATGACTCGCCCTATGGCGCGCTGTCCACGGCGACGCGGCCGGGCTACCTGTTTTCGGGCTGGTTCACGCAGGATGGCACGGGCAACAACTGGGGCACCGAGGTGACGGCGGCTACCCTCGTGCCCACGCAAACCGCGCACACCCTATATGCCAAGTGGGCCATAAAGACGGGCTATATCGTTGAGTATGATTCAAACGGCGGCACGGCCGTGCCGGATAAGCAAAACGTGGGCTGGAACGACGCGGGCTTGCTGCCGGCAACGCCCCCCACGCGCGGGGGCTACCGCCTTGTAGGCTGGGATGTTTCGGATAACGGCGTTAAAGAAGGCGTGACGGCGCTGGATAAATATTCCGACCTGGCCGAGAGCGACGCGGCGCCCTCCATCGAGCTGCGGGCGCATTGGGTGGAGGAGGATTTGGTTTCGGTCATTTACCGCGCAACCGGCGGAACCCCCGTGCCCGCGGATATCATACTGGCGCAGGGGTCGACGGAACCCGTTGTTTTCCCGGCCATTGCCCGCGCCGGCTATACGTTTGGCGGCTGGAAGGTTGTGGATAAGGGCGATAATACCGCGGGCGGCAGCGCGACCTATACTTCTTCGGATACCAATATTCCGTTTGATACGATTTCAAGCGCGGGCGCTGCCTATATCGTGCTGGAAGCGCAGTGGACGCCCAAAACCTATACCGTTTCTTATGACGGGAACGGCGTGTGGGAAGAGAATGCGCTCACCGAGCCTTTGCCGGCCGGGTATACGCCTGCAAGTAAGACGGCTGTAACCTGGAGCCAGAGCTTGCTTGTGCCGCCGGCCGGTGGCAACCCCGCGTGGGCGCACCACATCTTTATGGGCTGGAACACGGCGGCCGATGGCAGCGGCGCAAACGTAACCGGGAGCACTCCGTATTCCGCACTGGTGGAAAATGATGAAGTTGCACAGGTTACGCTTTATGCGCAGTGGATGGCGGAGAAGAGCTACTTTGTGCGCTACGCCCTAAACGGCGGTACGATTGCGGGCCTATCGACATACCCTGATTTGGATCCTGTCTATTTGGATACCGCCAATTTGCTGCCGCCTACGCCCACGCCGCCGACCGGGTTTAACTTTGCGACCTGGAATGTGTATTACAACGGCACCAAGGCCGGCGTTACGGCTGCGGATACCTTTGAAGGCCTAGCCGACATCCCCAACAGGGGGTATATTGTGCTGCAGGCGCAGTACTCGCCCAAGAGCAATTTAACGGTGCGCTATGACCTGAATGGCGCGCCGACGACCGGCGCGAACGCAGGCAAGTTTAACAATAAAACGGGCGTGGTTTGGACGCAAACCCATCTGCTGCCCGCCGCCGACCCGGTTTGGACGGGCCATGTGTTCATCGGCTGGAGCATACGGATAGGGACGACTGGCATTGGCCCCAACGCGGATGCCGTGGATACGTTTGGCGTGCTCGCGCAAAACGATGACAGCAAGACCGAGGTTTATCTCATTGCGCGCTGGGCACTCGCAGGGCGCTATATGGTCAGCTATAACCTAAACGGCGGTTCTCAGCCCCCGACCCCGATTGCGGATGTGGAGCTGGTAGATGATACGCCGCTTGGTCAATATGGGTATGAAAAGTTTGTGCCCGCGCCTGTCCCTGTGCCGCCTGCCGGATACTCGTTTAGCCACTGGTATTTGGAGAACAACGGCAACTTCCAGGGCAACACATCAAAGGTCGCCGCTGCAAACGGCACCACGCCATATTCGTTCTTCGCCTATTTGGTGGATGAGTCGCCTGTCGTTTATGCCAACCATATCCAGCTGAAGGCTGTTTATACCGAAAAGCTGGATTTCATCGTTAAGTACGACTGGAATTACTCCGGCGGGAGCGCGGACGATGAGGTGCCCGATATTAAGTGGACGCAGACGGGCTTTGTGCCGCACACCGCCACGCAGCCCGGCAAAACACTGCTGGGCTGGACGACGGACGCGCAGGGCACTGGTGATTTTGTAATGGAGGGCGACCAGTTTAAAAACCTGGTGGGCAACATAGAGCCCGGCGACCATAGGCTCACGCTGTATGCCCAGTGGGCGGACGCCTCGTTTTATGTGCGTTATGACCTGGATGGCGGATCGGCCCCCACGGGCAGCGAGCTTGCGGATTATTCCCAAAAGACCGTGGGCTTTGACGATGTATCTTTGGTGAACACGCCGGTCGTGCCCAACCCCGTGAAGCTCGGCTACCGCTTCGATCGCTGGATTGTGTCCGAGTATGCGAACCCCTCCAACTCCGCCATCTGCGATGATGTGAATAGCGGGCACAGCTTCCGGGATCTATCCGCGCCCAATGCGCCGTATATCGTGCTCAAAGCGGTATACAGCGAGATTACGGATTATGTGGTGCACTATGACTTAACGGCGGATGGCAAGTATAATGATAGCTCTACCATCGCGCCGCATACGAACTTGACCTGGCAAGCGAAAAACCTGCTGCCGGGCGGCGAAGGCTTTGTGCCCGCCAATATGAGCAAGCCGGGCTATACGTTTTTGGGCTGGAAGCTGTCCAAAATCGGAAGCAATGTGCTGGCGCTGCCGGAACCGCTTGCGTCGGGCGTATATGTTTCCAACCTCAACACATACGGCGGGC
This sequence comes from Christensenellaceae bacterium, assembly GCA_031261085.1. Classification (GTDB taxonomy): domain Bacteria; phylum Bacillota; class Clostridia; order Christensenellales; family CAG-138; genus Pelethousia. The sequence goes on along the minus strand of JAISKB010000013.1, from coordinate 9,180 downwards.
TGGTTACCGCGGACCGCAGGCAGGATGAGATTACCTTGCAGGCGCAGTGGGAAGCCAAGGCTGGCTATATCGTGCAGTACGACTTCAACTATGCGGGCCACCTTGGGGTGGTAGCGGCGTTGACCAATACGAACGTGTTGTGGACGCAGTCCGCCTTGACGAAGACGAAGGCGGAGCTCCCGGCCGTGAGCGGTCAGCAGACGGCGCGCGATGGCTGGACGCTTGCGGGTTGGTTTACAAAGGATGGAGCAGGAGACGATTGGGGCGTAGAGGTGCTGCCGGGTTCTCCTTATAGCGCGCTGGTGGGCGGGGTGGAAACGCCGAGCATCACGTTGTATGCCAAGTGGGAGCAAAAAACCAGCTATGTCGTGCGGTATTTGCCGGGGACGGTGACCGTGGGGGAGAGCGGCTCCGAGCAGACCTATACGGCCTACTGGTGGTCGGATGCGGACGCCGGGAACTTAGGAGTAACCACCGGCACAAAAACCTACACCATCCCGGATAGCGACCAGGATGACCCGGCAAGGGAAATCAACTGGGAGTCGAACGCTTTGGTTCCGCCGCGCTGGCTGTATATGGATCCGATTGACGGGTTGCAATATCACTTTGCCGGTTGGGTCGTGGCGGATGATGGCACAAGCCAAGCCAACGCTTCCGCAGGCATCGTGGAGCCGGATACGCACTTTAGCGCCTTAGCGGCAAATGACAATGTAGAATACATAACCCTTTCGGGTACATGGGATAAATCCTTCGCGGTGTTTTACGCGCTGGGTGGCGGGCATTACACGGGGGCCGGCTATCCCTCCAATGCAGATTTCTTTGAGGAGGGCGGGGATACGGTCACGTTCCGCACCACGCCGGAGCGTACGGGCTTTACGTTTGATAAGTGGAAGCTGTCCATGCTCGATGCGGCTGGGGCGGTAACTGTCATTAAATTTGACGCGGGCGATACCACGACGTATGCCGCGCTGGCGGATTATATCGCCGCCGGATTGCCGGGGAGTGGGTTTGCGGATAATGTGACCATGGAAGCGCAGTGGACGGAAGACCCGGATGTGACGATTACCTATGCGACCAAGACGCGCGGTTATAACGGCGGCGCGGCGCAAACGCCGGACACGAAGGGCGGCATGGTGAGCAACGCAGACGAGGATTTGCCCCCGTTTACCGGGGTGGCGACAGGTTCCACGGCCACGGCGAATGCCGGGTATACCTTCATCGGCTGGTACGCGGCGAGCGATACAACCTTTGGGACACAACTGAGCGGCAACACCACTTATGTGCCCGCGAAAGACGAGAACAACCTGAATGTAACGGGTAGTTATATCGCGCTGTTTGAAGAAAACGCGAATATTGCCATCACCTATGCGGCCAAGACGCGCGGCTATAATGGCGGCGCGGCACAAGAGCCAACGAAGGGCGGCAAGGTGAGCAACGCGAGCGAGAGCCTAGCGCCGTCCACAGGTACTGCGGCGGGTTCTGAAGCGACAGCGGAGATAGGCTATCACTTCGTGGGTTGGTATGCGGCGAGCGATACAACCTTTGTGACAAAACTGAATGAGAACGCCATTTATGTGCCCGCGAAAGATGAGAACAACCTGAACATAGCGGGCAGCTACGTGGCGCTGTTTGAGGAAGATGGGAATGTTTCCATCACCTACGCGACTAAGACGCGGGGTTCCGGCGGCGCGGTACAAGAGCCAACGCAGGGCGGCATGGTGAGCAGCGCGAGCGAGAGCTTGGCACCGTCCACGGGCAATGCTGCCGGTTCCACGGCAACGGCGAATGCTGGGTATACCTTCATTGGCTGGTATGCGGCAGATGACGAAGACTTTGAGAGCAAACTGAGCGCCGCCTCGGCATTCAGCCCGGCGAAAAATGCAGAAGGTTTGAATGTAACGGACGACTATATTGCGCTGTTCAAAGAAAACGCGAGTGTTACCATAACCTACGCGGTAAAGACGCAGAACGCTGACGGCACAGATCAGACGCCGGATGATAACGGTGGTAGCTTATCCGTGACATCGCAGACCCTCGCGCCCGCAACCGGCGTTGCCGGTTCTATCGCAACGGCGAATGCTGGGTATACCTTCATCGGCTGGTATGCGGCAGATGACGAAGACTTTGAGAGCAAACTGAGCGCCGCCTCGGCATTCAGCCCGGCGAAAGAAGACGGCCTTAATGTAACGGAAGACTATATTGCGCTGTTCAAAGAAAACGCGAGTGTTACCATAACCTACGCGGTAAAGACGCAGAACGTTGACGAATCCAAGCAGACGCCAGATGGCAACGGCGGCAGCGTGTCCGTGACATCACAGACCATCGCGCCCGCAACCGGCGTTGCCGGTTCCACGGCGAGTGCCAATGCAGGCTATACTTTCATCGGCTGGTACGCGGCGAGTGACGATAAGTTTGAGAACGAACTGAGCGCCGCCTTGGCATTCATCCCGGCGAAAGAAGACGGCCTTAATGTAGCGGGCAGCTACGTGGCGCTGTTTAGAGAAACAACGAACGTTGCTATTGCCTACAGTGCGACAGAAGGCGGCAACGTGTCTCCCTTGCTGGAAACGATTGGACAGGTGACGGGTGTCGCCCAAGGGTCTACGGCCACGGCGCAATCCGGGTATCGGTTTGTCGGCTGGTATGCGGAGGAGGATGCGGACTTTGATCACGCGCTGAGCGAGGAAGCATATTTTGTTCCCGAAAAGCAGGACGGTTTCAACGCGGAGGGGAGCTATGTGGCGCGGTTTGTGGAAGACGATGCTGTGACCATTCGATATATCGCAACACCCGGTGGGTCCGTGAGCCGGGATAGCGATATCGTGCTGCCCATCAGTGGAGCGCCGCTTGGCGCTGAGGCCGCGGCGAACCCCGGGTATCATTTCATTGGCTGGTATTTGGGCAGTGATAAGCTGAGCGAAGCGGCGGCGTTTGTTCCCGGCCAGGAGGCGGGGGTGTATATACCCCGAACCTATATCGCCATGTTCGCGGAGGACATGGGTGAAAATAGTCTCAACGCAAACTATCAGATAGAGCATTATCTGATAGACGCGGGCGGCGACACGCTCTATGAAACGGAGACGTTTACCGGGCTGGTGGGCGGCACGGTAAATGCCCAGCCCAAGACCGGCTATACGGGGTATACCTTTGCGGCGGGCTACGAAAGCAACGTGATAAGCGGGCTGCTAACGGAGACGGGAAGCCTTACTTTAAAGCTGTATTACGCGGCGGATGCGCCTGCGGAGCACGAGATTGCGTATGTGATCGAAGGCAATTGGCCGCCAGAGCTGCCCGGCGCGCCGGGGGCGCAGAGCGCGGCGGTTGGCGAAACGGTGGCGGTCAGCGGCGATTTGGCCTATACCGGGTATGCGTTCAGCGGCTGGCATACGGCGGATGCCTCGGTGCAAGCCGGTACGTTCACCATGCCGGATAGGGATGTGGAGTTTACCGGAACGTGGACGCTCTTGAAGCAGGAAGACGCGGAAGCCGAATATCGGGTGGAACACTACTTGTTGACGGCGGGCGACACGCCCTATGAAACAGAAACCTTTACCGGGATTGCGGGCGCAACGGTAAATGCCCAGCCCAAGACCGGCTATGCGGGCTATACCTTTGCGGCGGGCGATGCGGGCAACATAACAAGCGGGCAATTGGTGGAGGGCGATACCCTCGTTCTAAAGCTGTATTACGCAGCCAGCGAGCACCAAGTTACCTACAGTGTAGTGGGTGATGTGCCGCTAGAGCTGCCCGGTGAGCCGGTGCCCGGCGCGCCGGGGGCGCAGAGCGCGGCGGTTGGCGAAACGGTGGCGGTCAGCGGCGATTTGGCCTATACCGGGTATACGTTCAGCGGCTGGCATACGGCGGACGCCCCGGTGCAAGCCGGCACGTTCACCATGCCGGATAGGGATGTGGCGTTTGCTGGAACATGGATTTTGGATGCCGATGTTCCCGTTGCCTATCAAATAGAGCACTATCTGCTGATGGCGGGCGCGGCCGCGCTCCACGAAACCGAGACATTTACCGGGATTGCGGGCGCAACGGTAACAGCCCAGCCCAAGACCGGCTATGCGGGCTATACCTTTGCGGCGGGCGATGCGGGCAACATAACAAGCGGAGAACTGAAGGAGGATGAGAGCCTCGTCCTACAGCTGTATTACGCGGCCAACGTGCACCAGGTCACCTACCGCGTGGAGGGCGATGCGCCACAAGAGCTGCCCGGTGAGCCGGTGCCCGGCGCGCCGGGGGCGCAGAGCGCAGCGGTTGGCGAAACGGTGACGGTCAGCGGCAACTTGACCTATACCGGGTATGCGTTCAGCGGCTGGCATACGGCGGATGCCCCGGTGCAAGCCGGCACATTCATCATGCCGGATGGAGCTGTGGAATTTGTTGGAACCTGGACGCCCCTGCAGGAGCGAAAAACAAATGTTCCCGTTGCCTATCATATAGAGCACTATCTGCTGACGGCGGGTGCGGCCGCGCTCCACGAAACCGAGACCATTACCGGGATTGCAGGCGCAACGGTAACGGCCCAGCCCAAGACCGGCTATGCGGGCTATACGTTTGCGACGGACGATGCGGGCAACATAACGAGCGGAGAATTGAAGGAGGACGAGAGCCTCGTGCTAAAACTGCACTACGCAGCCAACGTGCACCCAGTCACCTACCGTGTGGAGGGCGATGTGCCGACAGGGCTCTCTGAGCCGGGGGCGCAGAGCGCGGCGGTTGGCGAAACGGTGGCGGTCAAGGGCAGCCTGCTCTATGCCGGGTATACGTTCAGCGGCTGGCATACATCCGATACACGGGTGCAAGACGGCGCGTTCATCATGCCGGATAGGGCTGTGGAATTCGTTGGCGCTTGGGTGAAAAACCCGGAGATGCTCGCAGTCGCGTTTGTGGACTGGGATGATACGACGTTGAAAATCGAGTATGTGCCATATGGGTGGAATGCGACCGCGCCTACGGCTCCTTCGCGCTCAGGGTATACCTTTACAGGCTGGAGCATATCCTACGCGAATGTCACGGGCAATATCATAGTTGTGGCGCAGTATCGAGCGAACGACCGTGATTCCGACTATACGCCGCAGCCCACGCCGGCCGGGTTGCCGAACCTGCTCTTCAATACGCCCAGGACCGGCGATGATTCTCAGACCGCGCTGTATATGGTGCTGTTCTGCTTGTCCGGCGCTTTGGCGATAGTCGCCGCGGCCTATCTGCTAAGTGGCGGAAAGCGCAAAAAAAGGAGAGCGGAATAAAGCATGAAGAGGCGTAAAAGACGCGGCACAGCGCTCGCGTGGGTACTGCTCGCCGCGGCCCTCGCCATCATGGCGCTATCCGGCTATCACCTGTTGGAAATCCGGCGTACCTATCAGGAAGGCAATCAGAGCTATGTTGCGCTGACCGACCGGGTGCGCCCCGCCGGTAATTCGGCTTTTTACATGCCGGCAGCGGAGGGGCTTACTCCAGATGAAGCTATAGGCGGCCCGGCTTTGGATATGGGCATCGACTTTGCGGCGCTGCGAAAGATCAACCCAGACGCCGCGGCATGGCTCTATTGCCCGGATACGGTGATTGACTACCCCGTGCTGCGGACGGCGGATTATGATTACTATCTGCATCGCTTGCCGGATGGTACCATCAACGCAAACGGCACATTGTTCGTGGACTATAACAATGCGGCGGAATTCACGGATAGGCTGACGGTTATCTATGGGCACAACATGCGGTCCGGGCGGATGTTCGGGTCGCTGACGGGCTATAAGGCGCAGGAATACTATGATGCGCATCCCTATTTTTATCTCAACACGGCAGGAGGCGCAAACTATCGGATAGATTTGGCCTATGGCTGCGTCATCGGCGCGGGACAGTGGGTAGAGCGGGGGTTTATGTATGAAGAAAATCTATCCGCTTTCCTTGCCTATGCCGCCGAAAACACAACGTTTACCAGCCCGGCGCAATATACGTCCGCCGACAGGTTTGTGATACTGTCCACATGCTCATATGAGTTCAACGATGCCCGCTATGTGGTGGCCGGCGTCCTTCGCCCCGCGCGCGCGGAGCAAAATCAATAGGGCAAGGCAGCAGGATACGACCGTTGCGGGCCGATATTGTATGTTAGTAATCTTTCTGTACTGGTATTGCAAAATATATGTTTTAATGGAATGAAACCAAAATGATCGCACGGCAGCCCGTATTGCTGATTGCCATACTTTTGGTCATTATACTGCTTGCCATCTTTGTCGCCTATCCGTTCATTAAAATAGTGATTTACAGCTTTTCCACAGAGGGCGGCGGCTATTCCCTTTCCAACCTAATCAGCATTTTTAAGACCAGCCGCTATTTAAAGGTTTTTGGCAACACCATGCTGCTGGGCGGCATCGTGGCTGTGATTTCCACGGTTATAGGCTACATCTTCGCCTATACGGTCACGCGCGTGCACGTGCCGGGCAAGCGCTTTTTGCAGATGATCGCTACCCTGCCCATACTTTCCCCGCCCTTTATACTCTCGCTTTCCATCATATTTTTGTTCGGCAAGCAGGGGCTTATTACCCACACGCTGCTGGGCATAAAGGGGAACGATGTATATGGCATGGGCAGCCTCATCGTCGTGCAGGTGATGAGCTTTTTCCCCATTGCCTACCTAACGCTTTCGGGCATACTGCAGAGCATTGACGCCTCGGTGGAGGATGCCGCGTGCAACATGGGCGCGGGGCGCCTGCGCACCTTCTTTACCGTCACGCTGCCGCTTTCCATGCCGGGCATCATTTCCGCCTTGCTGCTGGTGTTCATTCAATCCCTGGAGGATTTTAGCAACCCGGCGGTGATTGGCGGCAATTTCAGCACGCTTTCGGTGGAGGTATACCAGGTGATTACCGGCAGCTACGACATGCGCAAGGGGTCGGCTCTGGCGCTGCTGCTGCTGGTGCCCGCGGTGGTCGCCTTCCTGTTGAATAAATACTGGGTCAGCAAAAAGAGCTTCGTGACCGTAACGGGCAAGCCCACCCAGGCGCGCAAGCTGATTGAAGAGGGCTCCATAAAGTGGCCGCTGTTTGGCGTTTGCATGGCGATTACCGCCGTGATTTTGCTGTTCTACGGCACGGTCGCCTTCGGCTCGTTCGCCAAAACCTGGGGGCGGGATTATACGCTGACATTCACGCATTACCAAAAAGCGATGATGCTCGGGTGGAAGAGCCTGAAAAACTCCCTCACACTGGGGTTCATCTCCGCGATGATAGGCGGGATGCTGGGCATGGTGATCGCCTACCTCACCGCCAAGCGCAACTACTTTGGCAAGCGCTTTATAGAGGTTACCTCGGTGCTGATGTTCGCCGTGCCGGGCACGGTGCTGGGCATTTCCTATATTTTGGGGTTCAATCAAAAGCCGCTGCTGCTGACCGGCACGGCCGCCATTTTGGTGATCGTGTTTGTATTCCGCAACATGCCGGTCGCCATCGAAAGCGGGGCGACCACGCTGCTGCAGATAGACAATTCCATCGAGGAGGCCTCCACCATACTGGGTGCGGGCAGCGGGTATTCCTTCCGCCGTATTGCCCTGCCGCTGCTGCGCAACGCCTTCTTTTCGGGCATTGTATACTCCTTTGTAAAGGCAATTACTGCCGTGAGCGCGGTCATTTTTCTGGTGTCGCCCAAGTGGGATTTGGTCACCAGTAAGATATACACCCGCTTTGAGCAGGCGAATTACAGCCAGGCCGCGGCGTTTGTAACCATTTTGGTCGTCATTTTGCTGTTGTTTATCGGGGTTATCAATACCGTTATCAACCGGCTGCTCTCGCCCAAATCGCGGGTGCCAAAACTGAAAACCGCGGCTCCAAACAAAAAGGCCGCAAAGGAGGCATAATTTATGGAAAAGTTAGAGAACGTCTTCAATAAAAAAAGCTCCGCCGTTTCTTTGCAGAACGTGACGAAGATATTTCGGCAGCCGGATACGGGCAAGGAGTTTGTCGCCGTAAACCATATCGATTTGGAGATTGCGGACGGGGAGATGGTGACGCTGCTGGGGCCTTCCGGCTGCGGCAAAACCACCACGCTACGCATGATATCCGGGTTTGAATACCCTACCGAAGGGCATATATTTATCGGCAAGCGCGATGTGGCCAAGGTGCCGCCCGACAAGCGCGGCATCTCCATGGTGTTCCAAAGCTACGCGCTCTTCCCGCACCTGAACATTTGGGAAAACATCGCCTATGGGCTTAAGGTTGCCAAGCTCCCGCGCAATGAGGTGATACGCCGCACCACGGACGTCATCTCGCTCATGCACCTTTCGGGCATGGAGCGGAGGTTCCCCAACCAGCTGTCCGGCGGGCAGCAGCAGCGCGTTGCCCTGGCGCGGGCGGTGGTGATTGAGCCCGCGGTATTGCTGTTTGACGAGCCGCTTTCCAACCTCGACGCCAAGCTGCGCGAGAGCATGCGGGATGAGCTGCGCGCGCTGCAAAAGCGGCTGGGCATCACCTCGCTCTATGTTACCCATGACCAAAGCGAGGCGATGGCCATCTCGGACCGCGTGGTCATTATGAAGGATGGGAACATCGAGCAGGTGGGCAGCCCGGCCCAGATATACGAGCAGCCGTACAACCGCTTTGTGGCCAACTTTATTGGCAAGGCAAACTTTATCGACGGAACCCTGCGGGGCGTGGAGGGCGATGCCGCGCTGGTGGAAGCGGGCGGCGTGCGGTTTGGCGTGCCGCACCCCGGCAAGATGCTGGACGTGACGCCGCAGGGGGACTGCTGCCTTGCCGTGCGCCCGGAGAGCATCAAGCTTTCGGCCACAGAGGGGGCGCTGGCGGGGACGGTGAAACGCGCAACCTACTATGGCACCCGCGTGGAATATGAGGTGGATGTGGCGGGGGACGCGATTCACGCGGAAACCTATACCCCCCAAACCGCCCAGCGCTTTGCCCCGGGCGACCAGGTGTACCTAAGCCTGGATGCCGATTGCGTGCGCGTGCTGCGGTAGCCGGCTCGGTTGTGTGCTATTAATTAATTAATAGAAAGCGGCGCTTGCGTATATGTTGAGCGCCGCTTGCTTCTACAAATGGGCGAAGTCTGAAGGCAGCCTTGCCACATCATATATAACAACCAAAAATTGCTTGGCAAAAAAGGAGCATGATGATAGAATAAGTGCAAGCAAAAGGAATATTTCAAAAACAGAACATATCAGGGTAA
>JAISKB010000024.1 GCA_031261085.1 Christensenellaceae bacterium | reverse complement strand
AAAGAGCGGCGGTAAGACGGCTGATTTACGGTTTACGCATTCCTTTGCGCCGCTCCCCAGCGACCCGCTGCTGATGGTAGACCCGCCGGTTCAAAAGACCGTTTCCGGCGAGCCGCCGGCAAACAGCGAGTTCACCTTCCAGCTGAAGGCGGGCAACCCGCTCAATCCCATGCCCGCGGGCAGCGTGAACGACATAAAGACCATTACGATTACCGGCGCGGGGCAAGCGGATTTTGGTGCCTGGGCGTATACGAAGGAAGGCACCTATTACTACACGGTGAGTGAAGTGAATGGCAAGGTGAGCGGCTATACCTATGATACGACGGTATACACCTTTACGGATACCGTAAAGGCGGTGGATGGGCAGTTGGCGGTTACGCGCGTGATAACCAATGGCGCGGGCAAGCCGGTCACGAACTTCCTCACATTCATCAATACCTACAAGGCTTCAAGCAGCGGCGGCGGTGGCGGAGAGGGCGGTACCGGCACAGGCACGGGCACGGGAACCAATGGCCCCAAGACCGGCGATGATTCCCAGGCCACGCTGTATAGGGTGCTGCTTTACATGGCTGGCGCTGTGGCGCTAGGCTCCGCGGCGTATTTGCTGCTAAGCGGCAGGCAGAGCCGCAGGACAGCGAGGTAGAGAGCATGAAGGACAAAAAGAGGCACGGCAGAGCCCTCGCGTGGCTGCTGTTAATCGTATCCATCGGCGTTATAGCGCTATGCGGATACCATCTGAACGAGATCCAGCAAACCTATCGGGAAGGCAACGAGAGCTATGACGCTTTGGTCGACCGGGTACGCCCTGCGGGGCAGGCGCCGACGAACGGCGTCGAGCCGATTCGTGAAGATGCTAATGAAGATATTAATGAAGGTATTCAGGCGCCGGGCATGTCCATAGACTTTGCCGCGCTGCAAAAGGTAAACCCGGATGCCGCCGCGTGGCTTTACTGCCCCGATACGGTTATAGACTACCCCATCGTATGGGCGTCGGAATATGATTATTACCTGCATCACCTGCCAGATGGCAAAACCAACGCAAACGGCACGCTGTTTATCGACTACAACAACGCGACGGATTTTGCGGATGGCTTAACGATTATCTACGGCCACAACATGAAATCCGGCCGGATGTTCGGCTCGCTCACGGGTTATAAGGCGCAGGCATATTTTGAGGAACATCCTTATTTATACCTCTACACGGCGGGAGGAAGTAATTACCGAATAGACCTGGTATACGGCTGTGTTATCGGCGCGGGGAAATGGCGCGAACGGGCGTTTATGTATGAAGAAAACCGAGATGCTTTTTTGGCGTATGCCGCCAAGAACACGACCTTCACGAGCCCGGCGCAGTATACCCCTGACGATAAGTTTGTGGTGCTGTCCACCTGCTCGTATGAATTTGACGATGCCCGCTATGTGGTGGCTGGCGTTTTGCGCCCTCTGCCCGCGGGGAGCGTGCAATAAAAAAATATGGCGTATGCCCATGGATATGGAAGAGAAAAATAAAGGGGGGCATATAAAACAAAGATGGTTCACCGAGGTACCAGGAAAGAGGTAAAAAACTGTGAAAATTGCAATTTGCGATGCCGATGAGTTGAGGATGGAAGCGAGCGCTGTGCAGCTCAAACAACTGGCCAGACGGCATGGTGTAGATATTCAACTTAAGTATTATAAAAACGCGGATGCGCTTATATTCCGGGTGGAGGATGCCCGCATGTGGCCGGATTTGCTGTTGCTCAGCCTTTGTACGCCAGAAACCGAGGGTGTGAGGGCTGCCAAGTGGCTGCGGGATCAGGGATGCCCCTGCGAGATTATCTTGATGGCGCCGTCCCTTAAATATGTGTTGTTCGGGTATGATATAGACGCCCTGTATTATTTCATCAGCGGGAATGTGCGCAAAGAGAAGTTTGAAGCCGTATTTTTAAAAGCGCTGCAAAGGCACAATACCAGAGCGCCCAAGGCGGTAACATTTGTGCACAACGGAGAAAACCGCGTGATCCATATACAGGATATACTCTACTTTAAGGTGGAAAACCGCTTGGTTACCCTGCATAGCAGCGATGGGGAGGAACCCTTCCAGTTTTACGCGACGCTGGACCATGTGAAGAACATGCTGCATACGGATACGTTCCTGCGCATCCATCGTTCTTATTTGGTGGCCACATCTGTGATCAAACAGCTTTGCGACCGAAGCGTGACCTTGCATGATGGGACGGTTTTGCCGGTGGGCAGGACGTATTATGCCGGGCTGTTGGATTTTTTGCGGAATAACTAAATATATTTTACACTTGCGGGCTGCCCTTGTATAATATCTATATCCAACCGGGAATGAGAGGGGGCCTTGCAATGCGCGTAAAGGTATTGATACCGGCATATCGGCCGCAGAACGAGCTGCTGCTCCTTTTAAAAGAGCTGATACCGCAGGCGGAAGCGCTGGTGGTGGATGATGGCAGCGGCGCGGAGTTTGCCGATGTTTTCGATAGCGCGCAGCGGCTTGGCGCGACGGTTTTGCGCCACGAACAAAACTGCGGCAAGGGCGCGGCAATCAAAACCGGCATACGATACCTGTGTGAGCACGAGCAGGGCACCGGCATCGTGACCGCGGATGCCGATGGGCAGCATAGCGCGCAGGATATCCTGCGCATCCTAAACGCGATGCAGGCGCAGCCCGAGGCGATGATACTGGGCGTGCGGGATATTAATAAAATGCCGCTGCGTTCCTTCTTAGGCAATACGATCACGCGGTTTGTGTTTTGGATTGCGACCAAGCGCGATATTTCGGATACGCAAACGGGGCTTAGGGGGCTGCCCCCCGCTTTGTTTGACCGTTTGCTGCGCGTGCCCGGCAACCGATACGAATACGAAATGAACATGCTGCTCGCGCTCAAGGGGTGGAATATAGCGGTGGAGCAAATCCCTATCGATACGATTTACATAGGCAACAACGAGCAATCGCATTTTAACGCCCTGCGGGATGGCGCGCGGGTGATTTCCCGCGTGCTGAAATTTTGCGTTTCCTCCTTATTATGTATGCTGCTCGATTTTGGCCTGTATGCCTTGCTCCTTTTGTGGCTCCCCGCGATGGGCGCCTATGTGGCCGCCCGCGCAATCAGCGCAAATGTCAACTACCAAATCAACCGGCGCATCGTGTTTCGCGCAAAGCGCTCCGCCCGCAGCGCGGTGGGGTATTTTGCGCTGGCGGTGTGCTTTTTGATAATCGGCAGCCTAAGCGTCAGCTTTTTGACGCGTTTGGGGCTTAATACCATACTCGCCAAAGCCTTGGTAGATGGCGTGCTGTTTATAGCCAACTATATTTTGCAAAATAAAATCCTGTTCCGCGGCGCGCGGTAAAGGGGCAAAGCAACAACAACGCTTTACATTTTGCGCGGGTTGATGTACAATAACACTTGTATTATAAAATGCCTTATTATGCGTGATACCATCATCCTGTAATAATGAACTGTGCTTCCAGCGAATCGTATTTATAATACAACATGCACATGAATTGAGACTTGTGCAATGTATTGGGGTTTTTCGGCTCCAACGTATAAATACTTAGCTTGTGGCGCATACACAACTTCGAAAGATTTTGCTGTGTCGGCAAGGTCTTTATTTTGTGTGAATACCGGAAAAGAAAAGAGAGAAATTTGAAATACTACGAACTACTTACCCCCGAGATGCAGGCTACGCTCAAGAGCGCGGGCTACACAGCGCCCACCCCCATACAGGAGCAGACGCTCGAGCATATCCTTGCCAAGCAGGATTTATTGGGCATTGCGCAAACGGGCACGGGCAAAACCGCCGCTTTTGCGGTGCCGCTGCTCGAAAAAACGTTCTCCGATAACCGCAAAATACAAACCCTGGTGCTTTGCCCCACGCGTGAGCTTGTGCTGCAAACCACCGAGGTGTTCCGCAAGCTTTCGGCCAACCTGAAGATCCGCATCGTCAGCGTGTATGGCGGGCAGCCTGCCGGTATACAAATCCGCGCGCTGCGTGCGGGCGCGCAAATCGTGGTGGGCACGCCCGGCCGGGTAAAGGATCTTATCAACCGCGATGTTTTAAAGCTGAAAAACGTGCGGTCCGTCGTGCTGGATGAAGCGGATGAAATGCTGAACTTCGGCTTTTTGCCGGAGATTAAGAGCATACTCGCAAACGTGATAGGCGAGCACCAAACGCTGCTGTTTGCGGCCACCATGAACAAGGATGTGCTGGGCGTTGCGCAGCAATTCCAAAATGACCCCGTGCGGGTAGAGGTTGGCCCCTGCAACGAGCCTATCGAAACGGTGAAGCAATCCTATATGACCGCGAGCGAAAAACAGAAGTCGGGCGCGGTGAAAAGCCTGATAAGCCAAGAAAATCCGCGGCTGGCGCTGGTGTTTTGCAACACGAGAAGGCGGGTCAAAAACCTGCAAAAGTGCTTGGTGGAGCAGGGCATGCCGGTCTCGTGCCTGCATGGCGACATGAGCCAAAGCCAGCGTGACGCCATCATGAACACGTTCCGCAAGGGCCAAACGACCGTGCTGGTGGCTACGGATGTGGCCGCGCGGGGCATCGATGTGAACAATATCGATCTCGTCATCAACTATGATATACCCGATAAGATGGAATCCTACATCCACCGCATAGGCCGGACGGGCCGCGCGGGGCGCGCAGGCCGGGCTTGCACGCTGGTTTGCCCGCAGGATAGGCAAAAGATCATGGCCATCGAGCGCCGGTTCCGCATTAAGCTCACCAAGGAGCAGGATATTTTTTGCTAATGCTTTAGCCTGATTGCCGGCATGCTGCCGGCATACAAAAACGGCCCGCTTCCGCTTTGGAAACGGGTCGTTTTGCCATATCTGCTCGCTAGTTCTTTTCTACCGGCACCTGAATTTCGGTCAGCCAGTCGGCCTCGCTTTCTTTGTTCCATATGCCGTCGATAAAGCTCTCGCGCGGGTCTCCGCATACCGTGTATCCGTTTTGCTGCACCCAGGCGAAGGTAAAGGCATAGGCCGCGCCCAAGCTGTCGTACCCGCCCTTGTGCAGCACCGAGGCTACGGTAACCGCGGGCATTTCTTTAAAGACGACGCCTTCGCCATCCTTCCCAAACGAGGTGACCGCCTGGCATATTTCAACATCGATATCGCTCTCTTTGTATTCGCCGTCGTGATAGATGTTGAAGCAATAATCCGGCTCCGCGCATTTAAGGCCGGGGTTGGCCGCCGCCACCTTTGCCCCCAGAGCGGGCACCAGCGCGTTCAGCGCCGCGTAGTTTGGTATGGTCTGCCGGGCCGAAAAAACGATACATTTTGGGATTTCCTTGATGATTGCCTGATACTTCATAATTTCACCTTCCTGCATTTGTGCAATGTAGTTTTTGAGCCGGAAGAGTTGGCTGGATGCCGCCGACACCGCGGTTTCGAGCTCCGCTTGCCGTTGCAGCAAAATTTCGGTTATATGGCGGCCGTCCAATATATCCGAATTTCCGCTAGCGAAAACCCCATCTGCCGCAGCGCAACGATTTTATGCAGCTTAAAAAGCTGCTCCGTCGTGTAATACCGGTAGCCGGTTTCGGCATCCACCTGCGCGGGGGGCAGCAACCCCACCTCGTCATAGTGCCGCAGCGTTTTGATGGTGACCTTGCCCAGCTTCGAAAACATACCAATGCGGTACATCGGCGCACCTCCTTTCTTCCGTACTTTCAGTCTACATTCTCCCGCAGCGGGAGAGTCAAGCGGAAAAATATCGTTTGTAAACAGAGCCCCGTTTCCCTTGCTTTTAGCCAGTGCCTTATGTTAAAAATCATTATATCATATCGGAGGGGGCGGTTTGGCGGGTTGTGACATGTATAAATTCTCATTGTATACCGCGTATTATAGAGGTAAAATATGCAGGAGTAGATTTGGGAAAGCAGGGCACGAGCACATAGTGAAAAAGTATTACCTGGCGACCTTAACGGCTGTTGTTTTTTGGAGCGCTTCTTTTATTGCGACATCCATTGCGTATATAACGATTGCACCCTTGCAGCTTGGCATGGTGCGGGGCATATTGCCGGCTTTTCTTTTTGCGGTGATGCGGCTGTTTACAAAAAACCGCGAGCGGCCAAGCAAGGGTGATTTGCCGCGGGTGGCGCTAAGCGGGCTGTTCGGCGTGACGCTATACTTTACGTTCCAAAATATAGGCGTCGATATGACCACATCCTCTAATGCGGCGCTGATTACCGCGTCTTTCCCCGCTATGACGCTGCTGCTCGAAAGCCTGATTGACCGTGTTGTACCCGCCGCCAACAAAATCGCGGGCATCGTGATTGCGATGATTGGCGTGGGCATACTCACCGGCGCAACCGCTGAGGGGAGCTCCAACCAGGCCTTGGGCAACCTTTGCCTGCTGGGCGCCGGGCTCGTTTGGGCTGTTTACAGCATGCTCACGCGGGCGGTCGCCCAAAAATACTCCGCCGCCACTGTAACCACTTACCAAATGCTGTTTGGCGGTATATTCTTTATCCCCATCGCCCTGCTGGAGGGCAAACCGTGGCAGCTGCCCACCCTATCCACCGCCGGCGCGATACTGTTCCTTTGCGTTGGCTGCTCGCTGCTTGCCTATGTGCTGTATAACTATGGCCTGCAAAAAATCTCCGCGGGCGTTGCCGTATCGATGGTAAATTTAGTGCCCGCGCTGGGGCTGGTGTTTTCCTTTGTAATTTTGCACGAAGCGATTTCCGCCCGGCAAATTATCGGGGGCCTCATCGTGGTGGCCGGCGTAACGCTCAGCTCCGTGCAGTTCCCCAAAAAGCGGGAGCGGGCATAGCGGCGAAGCCAGCCTCAAAGCTCCCACAGCTATGGCGCAACGCCCTAGCCTGCCTCAATCGTTTTGCTGTCGAAATCCAGCCGCTCCACCCCCGATAGCCCGTCTATCGGGATGCGGTAATAGGCATATGGCGCGCCGCCTTGCGGCGTTGGCGCGCAAAAGTAGATATACTTGCCAGCGAGGTTGGGCAGCAGCGCCGCGCTGTCATAAAGCTGTACCGGCTCGCCGGGCATTTCTCCGGCCATGTCGATGGTATAAAGCCCGGTGCGTCCCGCGCCCGTTATACCGCCGTCACCCGCCGCCACCAGCAGTATTTTTGCCGCGTTTTTAATGCTCTCGAAGGTGATGTCCGTCCAGAGCGTGAAGGCAAGGTCGCCCTCGTCGAAAATCATACCGCCTGCGGCATTTCCCGGGCTATATCCATAAATGCCGGGCAGCACATCCTCCCGCAGCGTATCATAAGCGCCACCCGTATATCGGAAGAACAGATAATCATCCTGCGTGAAGAACATGTTGCGGCAGGCGATATCCGTAAGCGCCTCCTCCCGCTCCGCTTGCGCGCCGTCCAAGCTATATACATATACAAATTCTTCATAGCGCGCGCCGCTCAGGCTAAGCGCCACATACACGCCGCCATAGCCAATCGCAAAGCCTGTCGGCCTGTCGTGCGGCAGCCCCGATGCGTCGTAGCCCGGCTGCCCAACGGCGGGCGTGCCCCAGCTGATGGGCTTTGCAGCGAGTGTGTCCGTTTCATCGGCGGTTGGGGGCGTTTGCAGCCATCCTTCCAGGCCGGATATGTCCGCCTTAACCAGCGCCTGCGAGGTGAGGAAGTAGGCGCTGCTCCCATATATCTGCAGGGCGGATGCGTAGCCATCGTAGAGCTTTACCTCGCCAAACGCCGCCGGGGTTTCGGTGGAAACCGCGTATATACCATCCGGCTCCATGGTGTCGGCGTCATACCCGCAATATAGCAATATGGCGGGCCCATACAGCGAAAGCCAGCCGGCCCGCCTGCCGGAGAGTTGTTCTATCGCGCCATTCCCCGCAACACGCCAAACCCCTTGCTGCGCCGCCACATATGTTTCGTCACGCATGCCCTCCACCACCCAGCCGCCGTTGGCGGTGTTCCCGGGCCGGTTGCCAAAGCTGCCGTTGGGTTGGTACATAGGCCCCGGCCCTTCAAGGCCCTCCAGGCTGCCGCCCGGCGGCGGGAAGGCGGCGCGCAGGTTGTAATAGCCTTCGATGCTATATCGCTGCTGCTCTTTGTAGATAAGATCGCCTTCATGGAACCCGAAGGTAATCTGCTTATCGTTTGGCAGCTGGAAGATATATTGGATGGTTTCCATATAGTAGGCTGTACCGGAATCCCCGATTTTTTCAAACACCCTTATATCCGAAAGCGCGCTGAACACGGCGCGGATCGTTTCCGCATCCGTCGTTTTCCTATAATCGCCGGAATCCGCGTATTCGAACGAAGCGACGCCAACCGATATAGGGAAGCTCTTTTCAAAATTCCGCACGAAGGAAGCGGTGGCCCCGTCCTTCAAAAAATCGAACAGAGGCACACCCTCCTTCGATTGAGGGGGCTTACCCTCGCAGCCCGCGAGCAAAAGCGCCGCAATGAATAGGAGCGCAAGCGCCGCACATGCTTTCTTCTTCATAAGCCTGACACCATCTTTCTGCGCGTGTAAGCGCGTTGGCTCGGTATCGTCACGCCGCCGCCCATCGTTTATGGCGTAGAATAAACGCTTGCGTTGCCGTCCCTATCCACACAGATCAAACCGCCGTTGGCGGCCACATAAAGCTGCCCATCCACTATCGCCACCGCGCACTCATCATAGTAAGCAATGGTGCCGCCATCGGGTATCTCTATCATGTCGATGCTGTCGCGCGGGGTGCCGTTGATGTAGACCGTGCCATTGGGCAGTATGATGCCTCTGCCGTCATTGAGGGAGACCGTGCCGTTTTTATAGATGTCGATTTTATAGCCATTGATGGTGTCGGAGTCGACAGGTTCCCCTGCGGGCAGCAGCGCCGAAAAATCGTTTGGCGGCACGGTTGCTGCGGGCTGCTCGGTGGCGGGCGGGTCGTAGGGCGGGGGCTGGGTAGTCTGCGGCTGTGGCGCCGGTGTGCCGGCAGGCGTTTCACCCATGGCTACTTGCCCTTCTCCGTACATGAGCGTGATGGTATAGCCCCTTGCGTCATAATCCGCCTGCACTACGATCATATAGCCCGGCTCTTCGGCGCTGCGCCAAATCTGTATTCTCGAGCCGGTTTTTTTGGCAAACGTCACGTCGTTTATATCCCCGAGTGCGGTAAATCCATCCTTGCGCTGCAGGTAGGCTAAAAACGTGCGCACATCCTCGCCCTGCTCCTTGCCGGGCACGCCATAGTCGATGCTAAGTGTTTCGACGCCGTTTTTCACACTGCGCTTTATGCTTTGAACCTTGCGGCTCTCGCCCAATGCGAAAGCGACCGATTGGATTCGCTCCCCGCCGATTTGATAATATCCAACGTCCTTTTCGCCCCCGTCAATCGCCAGCGTGAGGATGAGCGCGAGGATTATGATGGCGGCGATGCCGCCCAAAACCGCAAACAACCCCCGCTTCTTATGCCCTTGCTCGCTGCCGTGGGCGGTGGGGGCAAATGCCGCGCCGGGGTAAACGCCCGGCTGCGCGCCAAAGGGAGGCTGCGGCTGCTCCTGGGGAACGGCGGCGGGCTGCTCCGCCACGGGCGGTTCCTGCGCCGGTTCCGCTAAAGGGGGAGGGGGCATTTCGGGCTGCGGCGCATCCTGCACGGCGGCGCCGCATTTCCCGCAAAAGCGCGCGCCTTCCTGGAGCGCGGTCCCGCATTTGGTGCAAAAATTAGCCATGATTGTATCCTCCTTTGCGCAATCATACGAAAGATGATTGTTTTTTAAATTCCACAAATCATTTTGGGAAACGAAAGCCGTTGGTTGGCCTTTTTCTCCAATTTCACAGCGGCTGATCCCGTTAAACGGCGTATGTAAAAATATATAAGTATTTGCTATAGATTTTATATCATTTTAATACACAACACAAGCGCGCAATGGCTTATTGACACGGCAATCCTCCCGCCCTATAATAAAACATGTCGCAGATACGGTTTGTGTTCCCGTAGCTCAGCAGGATAGAGCGACCGCCTCCTAAGCGGTAGGCCGCGCGTTCGAATCGCGCCGGGAACGCCACGAAGCCCCAGAAATGGGGCTTTTTTCGTTCCCCACATGTTTGCCGCGATTGCATTTTTGCTAATCAGTACACACGCCTTTTGCCTCAATTTCGCTCCTTATGCAATGTCCCGCTTGCTAATCGCCGGATTGCAAAAACGGGGCTTTGCTAATTTTTTAGCCCGTTTTGCTAATCGCTCGTTTTTTCGGGCTAATTTTTTGCTAATTGGCACTTGTAACGCGCACAGTCCCTTGCGTTACCACGCCGTCCAAAAGTTGCAGCAGTTGGGCGGTAAGCTCTGGCGATTTGTTCAACAGCTCCAGTACCTTTGCGACATCGCTCGACGCTGCTGTGGACTGCATCATAATGCGGTATCAAGGCGAAGCGGTCTGTGCGGTTGCTGCTCTCGCTGTTTCTGCCGCAGAATAAGGATGACGATGCGGCATATGAAAAGAGAAGCGCCAAACGTAGGTGCATCTCCTGTATTGTGCACCGTCTCCATCGTGGAGTGCTTTATCGTCTTGCGCTGAAAAGCACCCCTATATCCCCCTGCCAAGCCTTCCTGCCGCCGAAGGGGAATTGTCCAACAATATATTTCTCTTGCCACGTTGCCAGGATTTTTTCCATATCTGTTGAATTATGTAAAATAAGATGTTAGAATAAGCATAATTAGTTCATTTACCACATTTTCACCTTATTGCATGGTTATGGCTCGCTATACCTTGCCCTGTTTCAAAAAAACACTTTTCGCAATGGAAGGATATTCCCGCCGTATAAGGGAATCCATTCCAAATATACGCAATACAAAGGAGAATAACGTTATGGCCGGACAGATTAGAATGACCCCGGAACAAATGTGCGGCCGCGCGGGAGAAGTACGCACGGAGGGGCAGAACTTTCAGGACGTAGTCAACAAGATGCAGAGCATCATCAATGTGCTGCAGGATGAGAGGGAAGGCCAAGCGAGCGCGCAGTTTGCACAGCAGTTTGAAACGCCCAAGCCTGCCTTTAACTCGATGAAGCAGCTGCTCGACGACATCGGCTCGCAGCTGGACGGCACCGCCAATGCTGTGGAACAGTTGGATCAGGACATCGCCAGCAAGTTTAGGAACTAATGCTCCGAACCCCTGTTTTACACACAAACGCGGCCTCAACGCCATAGGGTAATTCAATAAATATAAATTAAAGAAGGAATTCTAAATGCAAGGGAATATGCCAACGTTAAATACTGCTTTTAAAAATATGCTTGGACAAATTCTATTGCCGCAAGGTTTCTTATATGTGAAACAGAATAAGTTTTTTATGCGCATGGCTAGTGATGAGGTTTTGCATTATTTAAGTTTACGAAAATTACCTACAGGTACGCCGAGGTATAAAGCTTTTACAATTTCCGCTGGCATTCGTTCGATTTATACCGAAACATTAGAAAAGGAATGGTTAGCGTTTGGTGCAAGTGATTTGATTAACTATGTGGGATACGATTACAATTTTGAGCAACGCATGGAGATTGTTGCAATTAATTATGTTCCATCTGATATATGCGAAAAAATGCACTTTGCATGCACAAAAACACAGGAAATCATATTGCCAAAACTTGAAATCGTTCACGACTTAAATGACTGCATTGCGTTCTATAAGAAATACCGCATAGATATGATTGGATGTGCCGAAAAATTCAAATATGATTCGCTTTTGCTGATTAAAGCGGATAACCATGAAACATTTATGAAAGAATTTCAAAAGCATTTAGATGATGCAATGGGAAGGGTGGAACGCGGCGAATCGGGTGGAGATTATAAACAACACTACGATTTAATCTACGATGGTGTGGTTGCAACCATAGCCGGTTCACGTGACAAAGTCTACAACGACCCCGAATTATATGCGGCTGCCCTTGCGGAGCTGGAACGGCGCAAAATTGCCAACACACAAACGCTGAAGGAGTGGGGCGTAATATCGTAAGTGGGCTGGGGGCCCTATAGCAAAGGCTGCTTACCCCACCCCATATTCCTTCAGCTTGTTCCACAGGTTGCGTTCGCTGATGCCCAGCTCGGCCGCGATGTCTTTGCGCTTGCCGTTGTGGCGCTTATAGGCCGCCAATATCGCCTCGCGCTCCAATTGCTGTATGGTTTTGCCGGTCAGCGGGTCCTGCGCCAGCACATCGGCGCGCAAACGCTCCGTCATGCGCGCGGGGAGATCCTCCAGGTGTATCCATTCATCCATCGCCACAATACCGGCGTATTCCAACGCGTTGGCAAGCTCCCGCACATTTCCCGGGTAATCGTAGGCAAGCAGCATGGCCTCCACCTCTTTGGTGACCCCCAAAATCGGTTTTTGGCGTTTTTGCCGCACATTGTTCAATTGAATGAACCGTTCGCACAGCAGTGGGATATCCTGCCGGCGTTCCCGCAAGGGCGGCATCTTGATTTCTATCACGTTGATGCGATAGTATAAATCCTGCCGAAACATCCCTTTCAGCATCATATCCTTTAGGTCGCGGTTGGTCGCAACGATTACGCGCGCGTCAAACCGGTGCATATCGTGCCCGCCTATAGGGCAAAACGCCCGCTCCTGCAGCGCGCGCAGCAGCTTGCCCTGCATGCCCAACGGCATATCCCCTATTTCATCCAAAAAAACGGTGCCCTTATCGGCTATATCGAACTTGCCGCGCTTATCGCTCACAGCGCCCGTGAACGCGCCGCGCTTATGCCCAAAAAACTCCTCCTCCAGCAGGCCTTCGGGGATGGCCGCGCAGTTTACCGCAACAAAGCGCTCGTTTGCGCGGTTGCCCATAAAATGTATGGCCTTGGCCACCATCTCCTTGCCCGTGCCGCTCTCGCCGGATATGGTTACGGAGGCATCCACATCCTTCAGCTTTTCTATCATGCCATATACCTGCTGCATGGCGGGGCTATCCCCCACGATGCCGCCGTATGGGTCGCTGCCGCGCAGCGCGTCGCTAAGCAGGGTAACCTTTTCGTTTAGCGCGCGAAACTCCAGTGCCTGCTTTATGTGAATCTGCAGCTCTTCCATATCCAGCGGCTTCGATAAATAGGTGAACGCGCCGTGCTTCATAGCCTCTACCGAGGAGCGGATGCTGCCATACGCCGTCATCATAATCACGGCCGTCTGCGGGTATTCCTCCTTGATACGCTTGAGCACGCCCAGCCCATCCTGACCGCCCAGCATAAGGTCCAGCAGCACCAAATCGAAGGACTCCGCCTGCAGGCGCCGCATGCCCTCGCGCGGGTCCGTTTCCCACGCCACGTTATAGTCCGCCTGCAACGCCAGCGCAAGCGAAACGCAGATGCCCGCCTCGTCGTCTATTATAAGGATATTGGGGTTTATCATATATTCCTCCGAAACCGCAAGGTGATTTGCGTATACACGCCCTTTTCGCTCTCTATGCTCATATGCCCGCCGTTTTTGCCCACATCCTGCTCAATAAGCGCCAGGCCCAAGCCCGTGCCGTTATCCTTGGTGGTAAAAAACGGCTCGGTGCACTGCGCGATTTCCGCCGGGGTCATCCCCACGCCTTCATCCCGCACGGTGATGCGCGCCCACTCGCCCTCTGCCTGCGCGCGCACATAAATCATAAGCGGCTGCGCACAGGGGCTTTCCGCCAGGCGGCGGTTGGTGGCCTCCACGCTGTTCATCAGCAGGTTGATGACCATTTGCTTAACCTGGTCCCTATCCGCCGTTATGTACAGGGAAGGATCCAGCTCCTGTATAAACTGCGCCGGCGCTTTTATGAGCGGATTGGCCAAATACAGCGCTTCCTCCACCAATTCGCTCACCAATATGCGGTCCACGCGGCGGCTCGTGGGCTTGGCGTAATGGATTAAGCTTTCGATCAGGCGGTTTATCCTATCCACCTCGTTGGGTACATAATGCGCAAAGCTCTCCTGCACCTCCCGGTCGTTCCCGCGGCTGCCTATCAGGGAGGCGAAGGTGCGAATGGACATGAGCGGGTTGCGGATTTCATGCGCGATGCCGGCGGCAATCCGCATCAGCGCGCTGTTTTTTTCGGATTCGAAGGCCGCCTGCTGGGCCTGCTCCTCCTCGGTAATATCCTGCACGGTGAGCAATATGCCGGAGATGCGCCCATATTGGTGTACCTGATGCGTGGTGCACCTGTAGCTGCGCTGTACCGTGCCGATTTCCAAGCGGATGCTGCGGTTTTCAATGGTGGCATCCGGCAAAAACATGTCGCGCCCCAGCTGCGTTACAATCTCGCAAAATACCGGCACCTGCAATATACTGCGCCCCAGCATTTCCTCGGTGCCCGCCATCACCTGCGCGCTTTTGTTCGTGAGCACGATGGCGTGGTTTTCATCAAACAGCAGCATGGCGTTGGGGGAATACTTGATGATGCGGTTTCTAAGGTCATTTTCATCCTGTATTTGCGTCAGCTGCCGTTCCAGCTCCTGGTTCGCGGTTTGTATCTGCTGGGTTTGCTGTGCAACCCGCTTTTTTAGCACGTTGCGCAGCTGGGTGGTCGCCCACCCATACCCCAGCAGCACCACGGCCGCTATGCCCACCGCTATGCCCACCTGCCGCAGCGCCGCGGCCCGCAGGTCCGAATCCGCCACCACGATCCACCGGTTATAAATATCCTCATATTGCGTGCTCACGCGGAATTGGTCGATGATGCTGTTGAGCGAGCGCAAAAGCTCCCCATCCTCTGGCCGCACCGCCAAGGTAAAGTGTATGGTGCCCAGGTAATTGTTCCGTATGGCGTAGTCGTCCAATATGCCAAGCTGATCGAGCTGGTACAGCAGGCTGTCCTTTATGCCTATCATGGCCATGTCGCTTTCTTCCCGCTGCCGCTCCACCACATCGCTTTGGTTGCCCACCACAATATACTTGTTAAAACGCAGGTTGGCAAGCAGGGTATAGCGGGCCGTATCCGCCGAAAACACGGCGGTATACAGCCGTGTGTCATAATCGCCCTGCCCTTCCCCAGCCTGCAACAGGTCGTTTTGCACCACCACGCACAGCTGCGAGGCGGTTAAAGGCTCGGTATAGCGCACCTGATACCCCAGTGTATCCGCCGCGCCCTCTATCATGCCCGCAATAACATCCGCCTTGCCTTCCTGCAGCGCTTCCAAGCATTCGCGGTTTGTTTGCAGGGGGATATAATCAAAAACATAGCCCCGGCTCTGCGCGATGGCATCCAGCATCTGTATGTGCATGCCCACGCATTGGCCGGAGGCATCCAAAAACTGGAACGGAGGCAGGTTGCAGTTTATGGCTACCCGCAGGTACCGCTGCAAAGCCGCCGCCCTGCCTGGGCAAACGGCGGCCGCCAAACATAGGCATAGTACAAGCAGGCATAAAACGCGCTTTTTCAAAACGGAACCCTTTCGCTGCCCAGCCTGTCATATTGACGTAATAGGCACGCAGCTGTTAATATGTATAGGATATAGTGGCATGAAATTCGTTTTTTAAAATTATAGCATACAATTGTTTTTTATTGAAGCGCCGCCTTCCCTGCACCGCAAAGTGCAGCTTGCGGCGGGGAGGCGGCGTGTGCTACATCAAGAATTAAAAACCCGCCAAACCATCAGCGCCGCGCAGCAGCAGGCGCTATATTTGCTCGCCTGCAATTTGGAGCAGCTGCAGCAATATGTGCAGGAGGAGCTGCTGCAAAACCCCTTGCTGGAGCTCCCTGAAACCCTGCACCACCACCTGCCGGCGGCGCCCTACCTGCCCGGCGCGCCCGCCGAGGATATCCCCGACCTATCCGCCGACCGCCTGCGCGAACACCTGCTGGCGCAAATACCCTATCACAAATTGCAGCAGGCCGAAATCCATATACTCAAGCGCCTGGTCGATATGGTGGACCGGCACACCGGCTACCTGCCCGAAGGCGCGCCGGAGCTTAGCGACCTGCTGGGCTGCCCCCTGCCCGCGCTGGAGCGCTGCCTCGCATTGCTGCGCGGCATGGAGCCTGCCGGCATCGCCGCGCAGGATTCCGCGGCCTGCCTGTGCGCCCAGCTGCAGGCCAGGGGGCAGCTTTCGCCCATGCTGGAGCGGGTGGTGCGCGAGCACCTTGCGGATATTGCCGCGGGCCGCCTGCAGCGCATAGCCGACGCGCTCAAAATATCCGTTGCGCAGGTACGGCGGGCGGTGGAGCAAATACGCGCGTGCGAACCATACCCCGTGCGCGGGATGTCCGGCGGCGGCAGCGTATATGTAGTGCCGGATATCGTGTTCTACGAAGATGAAAGCGGGTGGCAGGTCGCGCTGCAGCATACGGCATACAGCCGCGTGCGCCTATCCGCACTCTATACCGAGTACCGCGCGGATATGCAGGAACAGGCGGATAAAACCTACCTGTCGCAGGCATACCTGCGCGCGCAGGCGATGGTGCGCGCGCTTGCCCTGCGGGAAAATTCCTTGCTGCGCATGGCCGAGCTGCTGCTAAAGCGGCAGTTTGCGTGCATCGCGCAAGGCGAAAGCCCCGGCGCCCTGCTGCTGGGCGACGCGGCGCAGGAGCTTGGCCTGCACATATCCACCGTGAGCCGCATCGTGAAGGATAAATACATGCAAACGCCGCACGGCGTCTACCCGCTGCGGCATTGCTTTTGCGGCGCCCTGCACAAAAGTGAGGCGGGCTTTAGCAGCGCCCAGCTGCGCGGGCGCATGGCGCAATTGATCGCGGCGGAAAACAAGGCGCGGCCCCTAAGCGATATGCGCATCGCAAGCCTGCTCGCCGCCGAGGGCTGGCAGGTATCCCGCCGCACCATCGCAAAATATCGCGCCGCGCTGCACATCCCCAATTCCACCCGGCGCAAGTGACGCCGCCATCGGCATTTTTTGCGGATAACCGGCAATTTTTGCCGGAATTTTTTATATATATCGCCTCGCGTGCCCACCCCTGCGCAAAATCCTGCAAATCAAATTTTCGCCTGTATCGCTTTGTTTTTACGCGTGCAACGCATGGCTATAAAAAGTTGGCACAGTTTTTGCTGTATTGTTTATATAGCAGATACTCCACCCAAAAAAACGTCAATTATTTTAGGAGGAAATTCTATGAAACACATCACAAAGACAATTGCTCTGCTTTTATGCACCCTGATGCTGCTTGGCCTTGCGGCCTGCGGCGGTGGCAACACGACCTCTCCCTCCACACCCGCGGCAAACGCACCCGCCGGCAGCGGCAGCGATGCGGCGCCCGCTTCCTACCAAGATACGATCATCATAGGTGTGGCCAACGATGTAACCACGCTGGATCCGCAGGGTTCCAATACAGATTCCAACATGATGGTTTTCGCTCTGACGCATGATACCATCGTAGAGATCGACCCGGACACCGGCGAAATCATCCCGGGCCTGGCAACCGAGTGGTCCATGTCCAGCGATGGCTGCGTGTTTAGCTTCACCATCCCCGCCGGCGTTACCTTCACCGACGGCACGCCCCTTACAACCAACGATATTAAGTATACCTACGAGCGTGCGGCCGAATCTTCCTTCACCAAAACGAAGGTAGATTTAATCACCGGCATCAACGTGGTGGATGATACGCACATCGAAATCACGATTTCCAAGCCCAGCCAGGAGTTCCTCACCCTGCTCGCGCACCGCTCCATGAGCATACTCTCCGAGGCGCTCGTAAAGGCCGATGAGTTTGGCTACCAGGTGGGCTCCGGCGTATTCGCCGTGGATGAATGGATACCGGGCGACCAAATATCCTTCCTGCGCAACGATGGGTATCGCGGCACCATCGCCCCCACCCGCAGCATCATATTCCGCCTGATTAAAGAGGAATCCTCCCGCCTCGTGGCCCTGCAAACGGGCGAAATCGACGTATGTATCGACCCGCTGGTAACCGACCTTGGCTACATCGAGGATGATTCCAATTTGGAGCTTATCAAGGTCCCCAACGTGGTGATGCTGTATATCGCCATCAACAACAAAAAGCCCGGGTTGGATAATGTGAATGTCCGCAAGGCAATCGCATATGCCACCAATAAAGAAGCCATGATTATCGCCGGTTACAACGGCGAAGGCACCGTGCACAACAACTTCATCAACCGCGGGCAGTTCGGCCTGTATGAAGACCTGCCGGTATATGAATATGACCTCGATAAGGCAAAGGCTGCGCTCGCGGCCTCGGGCTATGCCGAAGGTCAGCTCAAGTTCAACGTGATTTACAACGGCTCCGCCAAGGAGAACATCGCCTTGGTGCTGCAGGAGGACCTGAGCAAAATAGGCATCAACCTGGAGCTGAGCAAGCTGGAAACCGCCGCGCTCAAGGGCATACTCAATGACGCCGCGCTGGATTATGAGCTGTGCCTCTACCAATGGACGGATGCGGACGGCACCGACTTCACCGTGCGCAACATGTATGGCAGCTCGGAGCAGGGTGGCAAGCTCGTAAAGAACGGCTCCAACCGCGCCGTATTGGAAGATGCCGTGCTCAACAAGATGATCGATGATGCATTGGTGGAACTGGATACCGCCAAGCGCGAGCAAATGTATTACGACATCGAGCTGTACCTGAATGAAATTATGCCCGTCGTCCCCATTTGCACCTCCATGATCAACATCGGCGTAAAGAAGGGCCTCGACGGCGTAAAGTGGGTTGGCACCGCCAAGCACGATTACCGCTATATAGCCCTGCCCGAAGCATAACCCAACGCACAGATGTTTACGGGGGGCCGGCGCTTTAAGCCGGCCTTCCCGTAAATATTTTATTTGCATCCGCCGCATGGCGGTTTTAGATGACGCGGACTAGGGCCGCGTAACAAGGAGGAATTTATGCATCGCTATATACTAAAACGATTGTTGATGCTTATACCGGTGCTGTTATGCGTGGCGTTTGTGATTTTCGCTATCATGAACGTTGCGGATGGCGACCCGGTATATTCGGTGGCCAGCGCCGACGCCACCCCCGAAGAGCTGGATGCGCTGCGCAAGGAAATGGGCCTGGATGGCAGCTTGCTGACGCGCTATTTTCGGTATATCGGCAAAATGCTCAAGGGGGACCTTGGCACATCCTATGTATCGAAGCGGGATGTGATGAAAACCTATATGGAGCGGCTGCCCAACACGCTAAAGCTCGCTTCGCTCACCATGCTCATAGCGGTGGGCATGTCGATACCATTGGGCATTATAGCGGCGGTTCACCAAAACTCCCTTAAGGATACCGCCTCCATGGTGCTGGCCTTGCTGGGCTTATCCATGCCCAACTTTTGGCTGGGCTTGCTGTTGATCATTGTATTTTCACTGGGCCTGGGGTGGTTCCCTTCGGGGGGCTATACCGCCGGGCTAAAGAGCCTCGTATTGCCCGCCTTTACGATAGGCGCAGGGCTGGCGGCGCTTATGACGCGCACCACCCGCGCCTCCATGCTGGATGTTATTCGGCAGGATTATCTGCTGATGGCCCGCGCCAAGGGTGTGTCCGAGCGCAAGGTCATCCGCAAGCACGCGCTCAAAAACGCACTCATACCCATCATCACCGTGTTTGGCGTGCAGTTCAGCAATGTGTTGGGCGGCTCCGTTCTGGCGGAAACCGTGTTTTCCTGGCCGGGCGTAGGCCGGCTGGTGGTAGATGCCATAGACCAGCGCGATATACCCACGGTAACCGGCGCGCTGGTAATGACGACGATGCTGGTGAGCATCGTGAATCTGGTCGTAGATATTATCTACGCATATGTGGATCCGCGCATCAAGGCGCAATACACCAAGTAGGGGGGCGCTATATATGGAAGCTGTTATAAAGCAAAAAACAATTTCGAAGCAGTATAAAAAGCGCAGCGCCTTGGGTGCTATTTGGCGGCAGCTGCGCAAGAACAAGGGCGCCATCATCGGCCTGGTGCTGGTGCTTTTCCTGATTATCATGGCGCTGATCAGCCCGCTTATATTCGATTATAAAGCGGATATCACCGCCCAAAACCTGCAGGAACGCCTGCAATCGCCCTCGGCGGCGCACTGGTTTGGCACCGATGACATGGGCCGCGATGTGTTTGCCCGCGTTATGTATGGCACCCGGTATTCGCTGGCGGTGGGCGTGGTAGCCGTGCTGATAGCCTTGGCGGTGGGCGTTACGCTGGGCGCGGCGGCGGGCTATGTAGGCGGCGTGTTCGAAAACATCATCATGCGCGTGTGCGATATATTCTCATCCCTGCCCAGCGTGCTGCTGGCGATAGCCGTGGTTTCGGCGATGGGCAAAAGCACCGTCAACCTGATGATAGCCGTGGGCATAGCGAGTATGGCGCCCTTTGTGCGCATAACCCGCGCCGCCGTGCTTACCGTGCGCGGGGAAGAATATGTGGAGTCGGCCCGCGCCATCGGCATGCAGGAAGGCAAGATCGTGCTCACACATATTCTGCCCAACTGCGTGTCGCAAATTATCGTGCAAGCCACGCTGCGCGTAGGCCAGGCCATTATAGCGGCGGCACAGCTTAGCTTTTTGGGCTTGGGCGTGCCCGCGCCCGCGCCGGAATGGGGCAGCATGCTTTCGGCGGGCCGTTCCTACATCCGCGATTACAGCTACCTAACGCTGTACCCGGGCTTGGCCATTATGCTTGCCGTGCTTTCACTTAACCTGATAGGCGACGGGCTGCGCGATGCGCTGGATCCCAAGCTTAAGCGATAAGCGACCGTGCAAAGGAGGATACGATGAGCGAAACTGAAAAGCACATTTTAGATGTTAAAAATCTCGTTGTGCGATACGAAACCGAGGACGGCATCGTCCGTGCGATCAACGGTATAGATATCCAGCTGGGGTATAAGCAGACGCTGGGCCTGGTGGGCGAAACCGGCGCGGGTAAAACCACGGCGGCGCTATCCATACTGCGACTGGTACCCAGCCCCCCCGGCGTTGTGGAATGCGATTTGCTGCACATCGACGGGCTGGATATACTAAGCCTGCCCGACCACAAAATGGAAGAGGTGCGCGGCAAAGAGGTCTCCATGATTTTCCAGGACCCGATGACGGTGCTCAACCCCGTGTTTACCGTGGGCGAGCAAATCGCCGAGAGCTTGGAAATACACGAGCACCTTTCGCATAAGGATGCGCTGCAGCGCGCCGAATCCATGCTGGAGCTGGTGGGCATACCCGGCAGCCGCGCCAACGAATACCCGCACCAGTTTTCCGGCGGCATGAAGCAGCGCGTGGTTATCGCCATAGCGCTGGCCTGCAGCCCCAAGCTGTTGATTGCCGACGAACCAACCACCGCGCTGGATGTAACCATACAGGCGCAGGTGCTGGAACTCATGAGCCAGTTGAAGGATAAATACGATACTTCCATGATTATGATCACACACGATTTGGGCATTGTTGCCGAGGTGTGCGATAAGGTAGCCGTAATGTACGCCGGGCGGATTGTGGAGCAGGGCCTTTTGGAGGATGTGTTCAACCACACCCTGCACCCTTATACCGAGGGCCTGTTCAATTCGCTTCCAAACGTTAAAAACCGTACAGCCATGCTCAAACCCATAAGGGGGCTTATGCCGGACCCGACCAATTTACCCAGCGGCTGTGCCTTTGCCCCGCGCTGCAATTACGCTACCGAGGCCTGCCTGGGCGAACCGCCGGCTTTGCGCGCCGTGAGCGATACGCACAGCGTAGCCTGCGCGGCCTACAATACCCCCGGCTTCCACATCGAAAAAGGGAGGGATGCGTAATGGCGGATACAATACTTGAGGTTCGCAACTTAAAAAAATACTTCAAAACCGCACGGGGTATGCTCCACGCGGTGGACGACATAAGCTTCACGCTGGAACGCGGCAAAACGCTGGGGCTGGTAGGCGAAAGCGGCTGCGGCAAATCCACCACGGGGCGCAGCATTTTGCGGCTGATTGAACCGAGCGCCGGCGAGGTGTTGTTTGACGGCACCGATATCTGCAAGCTGAGCAGCGGCGAGATGCGCAAGAAGCGCAAGGATATGCAGATCATCTTCCAGGATCCATTTTCTTCGCTGGATCCTAAAAAGACCGTCAACCAGATTATTTCCGAGCCCATCCGCGAAAACCGCATCCTCACAAAAAAGCATGCCATCGAGGAAAAGG
The DNA here is from genome assembly GCA_031261085.1 of Christensenellaceae bacterium. Lineage (GTDB taxonomy): Bacteria > Bacillota > Clostridia > Christensenellales > CAG-138 > Pelethousia. The sequence continues at coordinate 64,248 of JAISKB010000024.1, read as the reverse complement.
TGCTCGAGCTGATGGAGACGGTGGGCCTTGCCGAGCGGCTTATCAACAGCTACCCGCATGAGCTGGATGGCGGGCGCAGGCAGCGCATTGGCATTGCCCGGGCGCTGGCCATGCAGCCCAAGCTTATCGTGTGCGACGAGCCGGTATCCGCGCTGGATGTTTCGATACAGGCGCAAATACTCAACCTGCTCAAAACCCTGCAAGAAAAGATGGGCCTCACCTATATTTTCATCACGCATGACCTATCTGTAGTAAACCACTTTTCCAACGATATAGCGGTTATGTACCTGGGTCAAATCGTGGAAAAGGCCCCTGCCGAAGAGCTGTTTGCCAACCCTATCCACCCGTATACAAAGGCGCTGCTCTCGGCTATACCCGTGCCGGACTTGAGCGAAAAGCGCCAGCGCATCTCCTTAAAGGGCGAGATTACCAGCCCGATAAACCTGCCCGATGCGTGCCGCTTCGCAAACCGGTGCTTCGATTGCCAGGACGGTTGCCGCGAGGGCATACCGCAGCTGCGCGAGGTGACCCCAAACCATTTCGTGGCATGCTTCCTGCATGGATGAACCGCCATTTGCCCGGCTTCGCGTAAGCGGTGGTGGGTGAAGCGATACTGAAAAAGGGCGCCTGTTGAGCAAATCGACCGGCGCCTTTTTTTGTGGCAGTGAAGCCCGTTTTGCGTTTGGTCAAACGGCAGATTATTCCGCTTTATTTGTCATATATCGTTAATGACTAACGATGGAAAACACAAAGGTTGCTGTTTCGTAAGAAACGATGTAAACTAAAGAAAATGATAAAATTCTGTGATGGCATTTCTATGAGCATACGGGAGCCGTTGGTGGTATGCATAACATTTACATTGCAAAATATGTGGGAAGAATAAGAGGTGAATGATATGTGGTGGTTTTGGCTAGGATTAATCGTCATAATGGTGCATAGAATTAGGAAACTCGATCAGCAGGAAGAGACTAGGAAGCGTCATGCGGAGCGTAGTATTGGTTGGAAAACTACGTCCTCTACAGATGCAGAAAAGAAATATGTGCCAATGCGGGAGAGGAAATAAAAAGCAACACACTTTATTGAACAAATCAACAAGGGCCGCCAAATGGCGGCCCTTGTTGATTCGTTTACCCTATGCCCGGTTCTTCTTACGCCGACCGACACACACCCAGCTTGCGATTGCCATCGCAAGCATCAGCATCGCCCACGTCGCCGCCGCAGCATCGCCGGTCTTAGGCGGCAAGTACGGCGGAATGATGAAACGTCTTGGCTCTCTCGGTGGATCTTTAGGAGGGTTTCTCGTGTCATACGGCGGTATCGCCTTGGGAATCTCGGTCACAAGCGCGGCGGCGCCACCGAAGTCGAACTCAGCTTGGTTGGGGATACCGCCAGCCTCAGCAAACGCCATGAGCTCGGCATTGGTCACGCTGGCCTTGATTTTGGTCGTCAGCGCGAGGGTGTAGCTTTGGCCCGCGAGGTAGTCGTAGGTGCCATTATCCTTGTTCAGCTCCACTGTAATCAGATTGCCGACATCGCTGTAGCTGTACAGCGTCGGGGCAACGGGTACGCCCCGAGCATCCTTTATGGTGTAGCCCTGTACCTCGAGCGCGGCGTTGATTTGGTCGGTGATTTCCGCCTTGGTCCATGCGCTGGTATCGCTGCCGAAGTCCACCGTGATATTCCACGTGAACGCGTCCCCGCGATTGGCCAGCGTATACAGCTGTACGCCTTCCACATCCTTATGGGCTTCGGGCTCGTCCAAAATTGCGCGGTTATATATCGCCCGGTAAACATACGGGCTGTCGTTGCTGGTAACAACGGCAATTGGCAGTACCAAAGGCTCGTAGTCCGCAGGCGGATTTACTTCCCACAGCTGGTATGAGCCAATCTCAAGATCGTTGAACTCCACAACGCCGTTTTCATCGCTGAATTGCGGGCTCCCAACCATCGTGTTCGATAGATTATACAACGCGAACTCCGCCCCACTAAGCGGCTCGCCGGTTTTGATGTCGAGCTTGACGATGCGCAGATTGCCGCGTATCGGATCATTTGAAATCAGTATAGATATCGTTCCATCAAAGCTGGCATTGTCGGACCCATTGGACTGAGACAATATATCCCCCGGCACGCTCAGCTTCTTTAAATCGGCCACCTTAAACGTCTGTATGGCACTGTTGCGCTTATACCCAGAAGGCGCTTGCGCTTCAACTACCGCATATTCCTTTTCCTCATCGAGCTTGTAGCTGCCAGGGATAGGCAAATTGCCGTCCGCATCGGTATAGGCCTCAAAGGAGTTGGTTTCGTCATCCACTTCATATACTTTAATCCTGGCGCCGGCTACCGCCTTGCGCACCACGATGTGATTACCCTCCACGGCCAACCGCACATTCTTGCCTTGCGCGGCTGTGAGCATTTCCACAATATCCTGCCGATCCAAATCATCCGCCGTGGCTTCGCCGCCAAGCAGAACAAACAAATCGGTCAAATCAAGGTACTGCAGGGTTTGCGCCGTGGTGTTTGTTAACTGCGTATACTTGAATATATCCAGGCGGGTCGCGGTGTTTACAAAGGTGCGGCTGACATAGCCCGATACAACGTTAATTTTCCACGCTGTATCGTCCTTAAAGTAACCATCCAAGGCCTTTATCTCGGTGACATAAAAATCATTATCCAGCGCCGCCTGGCCAAAATGTGCCAACAGCTCGGCTTCGGCAATCGAAACGATGCCATTTTCATCTGTCGTCTTAATCAGCGGGTTGCCGCTGCCGGCTTTGCTCGTATCGATACTAAACTGCACGCCCAGCATCGGCGCACCATCTTGATCAACCTTAAACAAGTCGGCCGTGAATTCGGCGTTGTCGGAATTATTGCCAATCACCAGCTCCGAATCGGCATTGGTGTATTCCACGCCATCCAGCCAAAGCGTGCCATGCGCATCCACAAGGATGGTGTAAGGCGTGGTGCGGGGCAGGAACCCAATGGGGACGCTCGCCGGATCCTCCGTTAGGATATAATTGGTGTTCAGCGCCAAGCCTTCAAACGTAAGCCGCCCATCTGAAGATGTGAGGGAGGTTTCATCGTAGGCAGCGCCGCTGGTGGCTTCATCGACCAGCCTGAATTCCACATTCTCCAGCCGTTTGCCCATGGATACATCCAGCTTGGTATTGGGCAAGGCTTGGAACGTCGCGCTGTAAATGCCGATTTTCACCAAGTCGATTTTAGCCGTTTCATTGAGCACCACGCCCGCGGTGCCAAGCAAGTATACCCGGTTTTCAATCGTCAGCGTAAAATCCTCTTCATAAGTGGGCGCCAAAAAGCCGGGCGCATACACTTCGGCAATGTGGTAAGACCCCAGCGGCAGGTTGTAAAACGATACAACGCCGGAGGATGTGGTGGTGCCATACACGGATATTGCGCTGGTAGCCGGTTCGGTGCCCGTTATTAAGAAGCGCGCGCCGGATATTGCCGTACCCGCCAGACTGTTTTTGGTAAGCCTGGCCGTGGCGGTTGGCACGGGCGGAGGGGTTGCCTTGTTTTCGATACTACCGGCCTCGTAGGTGACGCCCTCGACCATTTCGTCCGAATCGATCAGCAGCACATCACTCGATAAATCATAGTTGGCCGGCGGCGTTTTTTCGATGATTTTATAGTGATGAATCATCGGCACATCCGAAAATACCACCCAGCCCAAATCGTTGCTCTGATTGGTGGCGATGAGCTTGTTGGTATCGGTATCCCACAGCTCGAACACCGCACCGCCCAAGCCCGCTTTGGTATCCGTGTCTATCTTGCGGGCGCGGATATTGGTGGTAGGCGAAATAATCTCGTTGAAAACGATGTTTCCCTCCAGCGCATTGAACTGCACCAAGGAGATCGTGCTATCGCTTTGGGAAGCCGTATTGTAGGCGCGCTTGCCTTCCAACAGGCGGGGGGCATCTGCCGGAGCCCGCATGCTAAGGAAAAAATCCGCCCTGCTGTTGGGCGCCATGGGCCCGGCTGCCACAAACTTGACCCCCGTCACGTTGGCCAAGCTGCTGTAGCTTAGGCTCCAGGATGCCGCTTGATAGTAAGTCTTGGTGTTGACCGCAGCGGGATCTTCCACATAGTAAATCGTCCACCCGGCGGGCGCCGTGGGCGCGGCAATCAGCGCGTTGCGGAATTGCGAACCGCGGGCGATGTAATCCGTGCCGCCAAACGTGCGGGTATCGATGGAAGTATCGCCTATGAAGGGGAAGATATCATAAACTACCGCGTTATCCTTGGGGAAGTTGGTTAGGTTGATCAGCGATATTTTATAATCCACCGGGGCGTTGGCCTTGCCCTTTGCGCCTATAAGCGACCAATCGCTGCCGGTCGTGCGAACATATTTTTGTATGAGCGATTCCTCAACGGTAAAATATCTGCTTTCCGTTTTGGCATAGCTTACCGCCCGGCCGCCGTTGATGCTGTATACATCCGACGTCGTGTTGGTAAGGGGGAGGTTGTCTACCTTGGCGTATACCTGGTTGATTACATCCGCCGTGAAGGTATAATCCGCCACGGTGGTTATGGTGGCTACGGCTGATGAAAAGCCAACCTGCAGGTTGCTCCCCCCTGATGGCGTAAGGCGGTCGGCCATAAACACGATGGCGGTATGGCCGGTGCCCTTGTAGTTTTGTATGATTTGATACCGGCCGTTTACCGCGGTTAACAGCAGGCCGCTGATTTGCACGTCCTTTATCAGCAGACCGTCGGGCAGTAGATCCACCATAACGAAGTTGTTCAACTGCCTTATGCGGCGCGCGTTGCCGGCAATGCTCAGCGTAAACGTTACATCGTCGCCGTTCCACACGGCGCCGGCTTTGCTGCTGGTTTTGGATACCCTAAACCATTCTTCGACCACGCGATGGCGCATGGTATGCCCGCCCGTGCTCGTTACCGTGTTGGCAATGTGCACGCTGGTGCCCTCGCAGGCCAGCGTGGCGGAGTTGGAGAACGTCAGCGTCTGGCTGTCCATCAGCGAATAATACTCTAAAGCGTTGGGGTTGCGCAGCTTGGCGTAAATATAAGTATAGGTACTGGTGTTGTAGGGCACGATAGCGCCATCCAACCACTCCATCTGCACATGATGAATGTTGGTTCGTATATCTTCCGGGAAGAAGTACTCGTTTTGGCTTGCCTCCAATATATCTTCCGCCAGCACCTGCCCCTGCGAGTTGTAGGAGGTGATGCGCATGGAGAACGCATTGGAGTTTTGCACCCTATAGTAGTACAGGCGCGCGTCCATGTCGTGATCGGTAATCACAATATCCTTCATGCCCTGGACGCCAATATCATTGGGGTTGGCAAACACCTCAAACCGCCATTGAAATTCCTTTGCCGCCAAATTCTCATCGTCGTAAAAATACGATGCGCTGGCCTGCGGGTATTTTTCGAAGGAACCATCCTTTACGGCTTGGGATGCGCCAATAAGGTTAAAGTAGATTGAGTCGCTGTAATGCAGGATCGTATCCCTGCTGTTGGCGACCATGGCCAGCTCGGTCGCGTTGGCGTTGCTGGGCGTTAGCACGATGGAGGAGTTAACGGTAATTCTTTGGTTGATCCTCGCCTCGGGGAAACGAAGAGGTAAGCCGGGGATACCCGTGAGTACCCGAGAATAGCCACTGCCTGGGCTTTGCTCCACATGGAGCGTGACCGTTTTACCATCGGGCGAAAGCACCCAGGGGTAGCCTGTCGACGACACAAACTGCGCGGTCACGGTGATGCCATACCGATTGATATAGGTGGGCAGCGGAATCGTAACATCATAAGCCCCTATGTTTCGGTAAAAATAAGCGGTAGAGACGGCCTGATCATATCGCATACCCAAATAGATGGGCACGCTCTTTTCGGTGCCGAGGGTGTAATAATTGTTGCCGTCCGTCGTCACGCCGCCGGTCATGTTCTGACCGTTGGCCATATACTCCGTGAGGAAGCTAATGCTGCTCGAGAGCGCATACTCACCCGCACTATAATACCATTCCACCCATTTGGAGGCGTTTAGGGGGGTGGAGGCCAAAATCGTGCCATCCCCATCCACCAAATAGGCGTCAAAATACGTCCGGTTGTTATAGGGCGTGGTATAGTATGGGTCTTTAAAGGTAAACGGTACGGTCACGGTGCCGCCGCCCTGCCGGTTTGGATCCAACATAAGATGGATCATGTTCTTTTCTATATTCACCGATTCGATGGCGCCGCCGCCGGTGGGATTGCATATGATGGTGTCGTGGCTCAGGTATTCATCCCGGTAATGTATCACGATTTCAGCGCCGGGCAGCAGCTGCGCAGCGTAGCCGGAAAGGCTAAACTGCAGGTTCATTTGCGCCTCGGTGTTGATTAGGTAGCGGGTAGTGGCCGCATTTTGCAGCTCCAGCGTGATATTTGGCGCCACCACCCCAGAGGCCTTTTTATATACGAAGGTGACGGTTTGCTTGTTGCCGCGCTCTACCGAGGGTATTGTTTTGGTGGCGTCGCCCACCAGCACATAGCCCGCCACATTGGGCGCCGGCGCCTCGTAGGGCCGGCCCAAGTACGAAAGCGGTATTACCTGCTGCCGGGGGTTGGTGATGGGGATCCCGTTTTCATCCACGATGTTGGCACGATAGCCCAGCTTATTGATGTATATCATCGTAGAGGTTGCGGCGCTGGCCGCCGCGTCGTAGGTATATAAGAAATCCACCAGCGGGGTGCCTTCCACTGTTTCGGTATACACCCACAGCCTGCGCTGCGGGTCAATTAGCGCCGCATCCGTGCTGGGCTTGCGCACTATGCTGCCATCCAAGGCCGTAATATCATCGGTAATATACAGCGCGCCGTCGCTGTTCATGCCGCGCAAAACCTCAGCGGGGATCTCCCGCAGTTTTTTCATATCCGAAAAATCCACGCTGTCTACGGCATACAACTGCTCAAACGCGTACGCGCCCAAATGCTCCAACCCCGTTAAGCCGGATATGCTTAGTACAGAGCGACCCATAGAAGTAAACGCATAGTCGCCGATATACCGCAGCTTATTAAGGCCCGTTAAAACCAGTGTTCCCGGGTAGCTGCCAGTGCCAGCGCCCACGGCTCCGGCGTAATTCGCCAGCGAAGGGAAAGCCCCATCCCTGGGGCGAAACATCTGCACCGTGCCAAGGAAAAACGCGTAGTCGCCCACATAGGCAAGGTTTTTGCTGGCGGATAGGTTGATATCCGGATAGGCATACATGGAGGAAAAGGAGGAGGAGAAGGAAGAGTAACCATCGTATGGCGTAAGGTCGCTAATAGGTATAATAGAGGTCATATAAAAGGCATAGTCGCCAATATATACCAAATTGGGCCTGTTGATAATGAGCTCCTGGAAGCCCGCTACCATCTGAAGGTTTGCAAGCGCATAGTTGCCTATCTGCCGCAGCTTGGTCATGCCCGCGCCATCGATAATTTGATAGGAATAGAAGATGTTGTTCATGCTCGCTGAATTGGTCGCAAAAATAGAGGCGTCCGCGTTGCCGCCGCTGGTGAGGTTGCCCAGCACCTCTATGTTTACGCAGCTCGCAAGCCCCGTCATGCGCGAAAGCGGCACCCTATGGAACGCCGCGTTGCCCAGCACTTTGAGCGAGCCCGCAAGGAGTGTGAAGTCGAGCAGGGTGATAGGCGATTTGTTAAACGCCCAGCCGCCTATGGTTTCGAGCTTGGCATCGCCGGTAAAATCGAGCGCGGTCAGCACGGCGTTGGCAAACACGCCCTGCGCGGCGCTGGTGGCGTTTTCGGTGCCTATAAAGCGCAGGTTTGGGCAGTCATGCACAAACAGCTCGATTAAGGGCGAGCTGTTGAACGCCGCGTCGCCTATGCTTTCGAGGTTGGGCAAGCCGGCCAAATCGAGCCATAACAATTGCGCATCGCGGAACGCGGCCTCGCCAATCGTGACCAGCGCCTTGTTGCGGGTAACATCCAGCGCGGTGATGGGCGCGCGGGCAAACGCGCCGGCGCCTATCGTGCGCAGCGCGGTGAGCTTGTTAAAGTCAACGCTCCGCCAGCCGCTGTAACCATCCTCGTTAAACGCGTTATCCGCTATGGTCACCAACGGGTCGCCCGTAAGCGGGTTTTCACCCGGCAGGACTACATCTTTTTTGGTGGCATATTTGGTTTTGCCAGCATCCGAAAGGCCGGTAAGAATATCCCCATCATAGGTAAAGTCGCCATAAATCCAACCGTTGCCCACGCTTAGCAGCAGCGGGTCGCTGCCCACTATCACGCGGCGGTAAGCGGTGGTGGTGCGGCCGTCTTCATCGGTCACCTTATATGTTATCGAATAAATGCCCGCGTAGTTTAGGTCGAGTAAGGAGGAATTGATATTGATGCGGTCGGTAAGGTCGTTGCCGTGCACGTCCATCGCCGTTACCCCGGCGCGCAAGTCCACCGTGCCGCCCGGCTCCACAATGATGGTGGTTAGGCCCTGAAAAATCGGCGGGTGGTTGTCATCCATATATTGCGCGATATGCGTGGTGTTGCCCTGTATGGGTATCAGCACCGGGGATTCCCCGGCATACGCATAGCCGGTTATTGCCGCTGGCGTATAGGAATAGGTGCTGCCCTCGTAAATGAGGCCGCTTATGTCGGCGGCTTGTACATTCACGTTGTTGGTGAGCACCTTGTCGGACATCAGGGTTTGCCCTTCCAGCGTTTGGAACTTAATCGTGAGGGTGCGGGGGTTCACCAACTCACCAAATCTGCCGGCGACGGAATATGTGTAGGGCAAGCCGTTGCCGCCGGTCACTATAACATACTTGCCGTTACCGGCAAACACACGGTTGCCATAGGCGGTAAGCGTGTTTGGCAAAGCCACCGTGTCAAAGCTGTTGGCCTCAAATGCGGAATCACCCAGCTCCGTTATGTTGGATAGATCCACCGAAGATAACTCGTTTTCCATAAACGCGCCCCTGGGTATAGACGTTAGGCTTGAAGGCAGCACCAGCGTTGTTAGGCTGTTGTTGCGAAAGGCATAATTCCCTATGGATATGCCGCTCTCCAGCGTAAGCGATGTGAGCAGGTTGCTTTGGAAGGCGCTGGCGCCGATGCTCGCGAGCGTGGAAGGCAACGGTGTGATGGAGGTAATTTGGTTATCCGCAAAGGCGTTGGCGCCAATGCTCACCAGCCCCTCCGGCAGTATAACCGAAGTGAGTCCTTTTTGGAAGAAAGCGCTGGGGCCTATGGCGGTAACCGCCGTGCCCTCGATCATATCCGGTATCTCGATATCGGTATCCGTGCCGATATACCCTGTAATCGTACCGGTTTCCGGCACAAACACAAAGTTCGCCGGCGGGGTAATACCCAGCGCCATAAAACCGCCGGATGGTTCCTCGGTTTCGCCGTCTTCTTCCTCCTCCGCATATGCCACGGATATCAGCGGCATGACGGTGGTTGTTATGGTGCTCAATGCCATCAACAGCGCAAGAAGCGCCGCAGCTGCCCTGCCCTTAAACGAAGTGCCGCTCTTTATCATCCTTTTATTCCCCCACATCCATGTTGTAACGATTAATAAGACCTTGTATTGTGGCTATATGAGCACTCGTCTCGCTGTCTGCCGTTATATATCGACGTAACATAAATAAACCATTTTAGGCGAGAATACACAGAATATTTGTACGGACATCAAAAATCCGTACAAATATAACATATAAACTAACTAATTATAATATTTTTTATTTTTTAAAATAGAATTCTGTTGTAAATGTAATTATATATGTTGTGAACGCACGAAAATAGAGGAACACTCCGACTTTACATCATAGGGGGTTCCAAAATAAACCTTCTTAATCCTGAATAACGATGGTTTCTAATAACCTAAGGCTTTAATCTGCCGATCGATTTCATTTTTTTCATCGGCAGGGCCAAAGAAATAGAGCAGGGTGTTGTCTACCCGGGCAAAATAATAATACGAACCGCTGGAGGATAGCTCGTAGGCCACAAAGTTTTTACCGGCGGTTTCCTCCAGCGTATCGTTCGCTTCCCGGTTGATATCGGAGAGCTCCTTATAACTGCCAAATACTTTTTCCGCCTTTTCTGTCGTTTCACCCACAAAAAAGATGGCGCCTACATCCGCACCCTTTACTGCCTGCAAAACCTGCGTCACCCCTGCGGCTTTATATGCCTCGCTGCCCATATCCAACACTGTATACCCGGCTTTTTCCATAACCTTTTGGAACTTTTCGGCGGTTATCACATGACGGGTGCGCAAACCAGCACAACCCGCAAGCATGCATAACAGGGCGGCCATCGACATTGCGATATATCGTTTCATTATATAATATAGCCTCCGCAGTTTATTTTGACTATTGTATGTACAATTCGGTGGGATGTCAAGGGAGTCTGTATGGATCAATATTTATTTCGTCAGCAAAAATGCTCCTACATTTTTTACAGTACACTAAATTCTCTCCTCAAGTGACCTGAAGCAATTGTATTCTAAAATGTTCCGGCGCCATAGCGAAATGTGTCCTATAAAATCGGTGAATCCGTATAACGCAAGGGACTGCGCGCGTTACAAGTGCCAATTAGCAAAAAATTAGCAAAACCCCGTTTTTGCAATCCGGCGATTAGCAAGCGGGACATTGCATTTTGTATTAATACTCAGCATATTCGTTTATACCAGCCTTATTGTTGGTTGTCCGCTTTACGGTTTCACCGGCAGCGGCCCGCCGATGATTTCCTCGAGGAGTTCGCGGGGGATGGGGGCATAGTTGTTGCCGGGGGCGACTTGGATGTAATATTGCCCGTTGTTTTCGGATATGGAGTGCCAAGAAGCAAATCCGGGCACGGCATCACTGGTGAGCATTATATAGAAATTTTCCCACCCATTGTCTTTTACTCTTGCTTTTCCATTAATAATGGCTAATACTTTGGAGATTACCTCATTATTTTCAATGCCCGTAATACCTAGCAATTTAAGATCCGATGAACGCAATATTCCTATATGATTTACTGTGTTAGCACTTAATTCCGGGAAAACAATATCTTTTTGGAAAAAATGAAAAAGCGGAAGCAGTTCAAAATCAAACATCGTTTGCCGTGGCATGGTGAATATAAAGTCTTGGAAATCCTTGTACCGATACACGTCATACTGTATTTTCTTATTTCGTATTGTGGCAACAACTTGGCCAATGCATTCCGGTTCCGATTCCATGGCCGTATCATGGTTACTCCAATTATCCCATAGTGTCTCGCTACTAAATCGTTCCACATACTCAATCCCATCAACATACAAATGCATACCATCTTCGCCATATTCTAAGCGCAAATTATCACTAGTTCTGAAACAGCCCGTAAAAAGCAGAGTGCAAACGCAGGAGAAAACAATCAACCTTAAAACTTTGCGTAATTGTGCTGTGCGCATATAAAAACCTCCAAGAAAAAACGGTTGGTATACTAAGATCGAGCAGTTCGATTAATTATTGTATTTTTACAGGATTACCTTCACCATCCACTATTGTACCCACTGTTTGTTCTTCCGGTTCTGTCCATCTTCCTTCTTCATATCCGCGCACTGGCCCAATTGGATTTCCGCTATATTTTCTAATATCACCTATAGGTGTAGCTACATATATGCTATGCGCTGTGTAGTTTGCTCAGTGCTGATACCCTACTTCCGCAGGTAATGGACCGCCGACAACCTCCTCTAAAAGCTCCTTTGGAATAATGGAGTACTCTTTTTCCCTAGAAATCCTTATGAAATATTGGTCATCCTTCTTAAGTATAACATGCCAAGCAACACAATTAGGTAATGCATCGCTGGCCAATATTAAGTCATATTCTTCCCGAACGATTTGAAGTTCTGTTATGTCGGTTGTTTGAGGGCTTCCATTTATAATTTTAAGCACCTTGGCTATAGTCTCCACATCAGTGTTGTGCTCTGCACGCAAACACTCTGCAGATTGAAAGTCTACAATGTTGACGCCTGTTATCGCTTCAGTAGTTAGCTCAGGATAGATAAAGTCTTTCTTCGCCAAATTATGCATTCCTGGCACGCCGATGCCTATTTTCCCTAAAAACTTCGGGGTATCCATAACGAATAAGTGCGGCGAATCTTCATATTGGTATATCTCATATATTACTCCATCTTCTTCGAAAACACCCAATTTTTCCCGCTTTACTCGGTTCAATACATTCCATATAGTTGGGGACTGAAGGCTTTCTACTGTATGCTCCGCATACTCTTCGTCATTAATAAATACGTGTATGCCATCGGCAGCTTTACTTATGTTGACTCTGTTTTTCGGTGCATAACATCCGCTCAAGATGAGTGAAAGAACCGTGAGCAATAGAAAAACGCTGCTTCGAAAACTAGAAAAGCCCATTCTTCCTATCTCCTTTCGTTATTGCGTGCAACGTTAATCCTCAACATTTTGCACTTTGTTACCATTTTTATCCGTAACTATTCCTGCTTTTTGCCCGTCAAGTCTTGTCCATGCGTTTACTGTTTCTGTTTCAGAGATTTTTATTTCTTCTGTTCCACGCACCGGGCCAGAGGGGCTTCCGCTCCATTTCAAAATATCACCTTTTGGGGTAGCCACATATATGCTGTCAATACCTAGCATGCTTGGTACTGTTGCATCTCCAAAAAAGTGATCGGAATAAGTTTGCCCATTTAAGGTATATTGTCCGCCGGAGAACACTTCGCCGCCATCATAATCCAAAGTCGGATGCGTATGCACAACCGCAACATCATGGTCACTCTTATCCCGTATGCCTTGCGTTTTCAACAGCACCGCAGCTACCACATTGTTATGTGCGCCGACATATGCAGCATGGCTGCGCGGCTCCTTTCAGCGGTGGACGCTACTATTCCGGCAGCGGCCCGCCGATGATTTCCTCGAGGAGTTCGCGGGGGATGGGGGCATAGTTGTTGCCGGGGGCGACTTGGATGTAATATTGCCCGTTGTTTTCGGATATAGAGTGCCAAGAACAATATTCTGGGCTTGCGTCACTAACTAATGTTAAATAGAGTTTTTCCCATCCAATATCATGTGCTCGCTCGTTTCCGTGGATTATTTCGAGCAATTTTTGCAGTGTTTCTTTATTGGTATTATATTTTGTGTTCAGTGGTTCATAGTCTGCAGCATTTATTAAACGAATCTTGTCTATCGCTTCAACAGATAATTCTGGGAATATAATGTCCTTTCTTTGAAAATGGAGTATCGCGCGCACCAATCCCGATATAAACGGTTGTTTTGGCATTAGATAAACAAACGGTTGATTTTTATATGCATATACTTCGTATTTGTACAGGTCATTCCAGGGAGCCCATCTTACAGAAACCTTGCCTATATATTCTTCTTCGGTAGCCACATATTCTTTTGTCCACAGCGTTGTACTGAATTCCCGCACATATTCTATACCATCAATATACAATCGCCCACCATCGTCCGTATCCTCTAGCTTCAGGTTATGGCTGTTCTTGGTACATCCCAGCGCAAGGCATATCACAGCAAGCATGAGCACCAGTAGAGATTTAAGTCGCTTTATCGTCTTCATATTCTTTATTCCATTCATCTGTATATCCATCCACATAATAAATTTTTCGTTTATTATCATTGCATATTAGAATCTACCGTGACTTTGCTGCCACTGTCGTCTGTTACTGTGCCAATTTTTTGGTTTTCAGGCACTGACCATTTTCCCTTTTCATATCCACGCACCTCTTCTGTCGCTGACCCATCATATTTTAAAATGTTTCCGTTCGGAGTAGCAACATATATGCTGCTCACTCCCGGTATGCTTGGCACTGTTCCATCTCCAATCTCCAACTTTTTATTTTGTGGATTGATTCCCCCTGAAAACACTTCGCCATCTACAGTCTCATCACTACGCGGATGCGTATGCACAACCGCAACATCATGGTCACTCTTATCTCGTATGCCTTGCGTTTTCAACAGCACCGCAGCCACCACGTTGTTATGCGCGCCGACATATGCAGCATGGCTGCGCGGCTCCTTTCAGCGGTGGGCTCTGCTATTCCGGCAGCGGCCCGCCGATGATTTCCTCGAGGAGTTCCTTGGAAATTGATGTGTAGTTCTCTCCGGGAGCAATTTGGATAAAATACTTATCGCTATCTTTCATAATACTATGCCCTGAAACAAATTCGGAGATACTATCACTACTTAACAATAATATATATACTTCTTCCCCTGTATTTTTGAATTTTTCTCCTTCACTTATTATTCTAAGTACCTCCGCAATTGTTGCTCTATTTGTATTATATTCTTTGCGTAAATAACGGTAATTCAATGCAGAGACAACATTAACACCGCTAATCGTATCATTAGACAATTCAGGGAAACTCCAAATCTTGCTTTGCAAGTAGTAACGCGGAGGTATTATTTCAGTATCAGTCCATTTATGCCCAGGCAGAATTAGCATAATGGGCAGGTTCTCATATTGATAAATCTCATATTTCCTAACCCCACTATAGGTAATTCCAATAAAATCCCCATCTACGGCTATTTCGGGCCTTCGTCTCCAAAGAGTAATTCTATACATTTCTACAAATTCTTCTTGCTCAATAAACAGATGCATTCCATCGCCTGAAAAGTTCACTCGAAAACGGTCATCCTCTTGGGAACAACCAGTAACAGCGAATATAGCCAGATAGATAAACAAAACTACCGTGAGAAACACTCGTTTGGCAAAGAAATCCAACATTTCCCCTCCTAAAAACTATGATGTGCGACCTGCGCGAATATTTAGTGAAATCATTCTGTTTTCACGAGATTCCCATCACTGTCTTTTACTTTTCCGACAGATTGGCTTCCAAACTTAGAAAAATCCCACCCCTCTGCTACTTTGTTTCCATTGTCTGTTTCAGTATATTTCACTTCCCGCACTGTTTCAAATGGCCCACCGCTATATTTTTTAATAACGCCCTTTGGCGTAGCAACATAGATACTATTTACACCGGGTATACTTGGCACTGTTGCATCTCCAAATTCGAATTTCCCCTCATCATCTATACCTCCCGAGAATGCCTCGCTCCAATTGTTCCACTGATTTGGATGTGTATGCATAACCGCAACATCATGGTCACTCTTATCCCGTATGCCTTGCGTTTTCAACAGCACCGCAGCCACCACGTTGTTATGCGCGCCGACATATGTATCATGGCTGCGCGGTTCCTTTCAGTGGTGGGCTCTGCTATTCCGGCAGCGGCCCGCCGATGATTTCCTCGAGGAGTTCGAGGGGGATGGGGGCATAGTTGTTGCCGGGGGCGACTTGGATAAAATACTGGCCATCGTCATTTTTGCTGACCTTATGCCATGAAATATATGTTGGTGTTTTATTACTTTTTAGGGTTAAATCAAATTCATCATAGCCATAATTTTCTGCTAGAGAGCTGTTTTTAATAACTTCAAGTACTTTCGAAATTATTTCGACATCAGTATTATACTCTGCACGCAACCACTCACCATTAGATTCTCTCCGCAAATTAATACTTGCGATTTGCTCTATTGTTAATTCAGGAAAGATCATATCCTTTTTGCGGAAAGAATAGTGAGCCATGTCATCATAGTTGAAAATGCTGCTTATGGGCACCAAAAAAACCAATGGGACCTGGTCGCACTGATATATTTTATAGCTTTTGTTTCTTTCAGAAGCCTTTACCTTCCCAATATATTCCCAGTCTACTATATTGTGATCTGGGTAGGCAATCCATGTAGTATCGCTAAATTCATCAATATACTCCTCACCATTGATGAATAAACGGGCTCCATTACCTAAAAACTCTAATGTAAACCTGCTAAAGCATCCCTGAATAATAAAGATGCACCATAGGATTACAATTGACAATATTAGCATTTTCCGTACACTTCTAGTTTTCATAAGTACCCCCTCTCATTCTCAAATTTTATTCAGTTTTTACAAGATTTCCATCATTATCTGTCACTTTGCCAACGATTTGGCTTTCGAATTTAGATAAATCCCATGTGGGTATTCCAGCTTCGGTAGGTCCGTTTCACGAACCTTTTCAGATGGCCCACCGCTATATTTCCTAGCCAAGTTCCTTTTATTCCGTCAGCGGCAGTGTGCCTTGCTCAATTTGCTGAATAATACACCATTTCTGTATAAACCTATGACGAGCAGTAAAAAATGCGCATATAAGCATCCAGCCAAGGACTTCTATCAGTGCGAAACAAAGATTATGAAATCTTAAAAATAAGCCCCCGCCTAATATGCCGCAAAATATGCTCACAAATGGCCACATAGCTTGCCGATAAAACCTTCCTTTGATTAATGGCAGTTTTTGTAATAACACCACCTTTGTAATATCTGATGTTGCTTGTACCAGTTCTTGTATCTGAGCATGTTTTTTGTTGAATTTGTATGCCCAGATAGTTATGAGTATGTTTAGTAGTAGTATAATTAAAATATCTGTTATTATTGTCGCATTCACGGAATAACTAGGCTGAAACCAATAGTAACCCAAAAGCAAGCTGTAGAAGATAATCCAATGCTTGGAAGTGCTATCATTATTTTTTTTGTGCACATGGCATTTTTGCCATAGCACATGAGTATCAAGGTCGTAATAAATAACAGAATCATGATCTTTGATATGATATAAATCAATTATGCGATTGGAAAGCACTTTATATAGATCCATATACACTCCTAACGCGTGTTGCAACTGGGGAAATCTTAATAAGCACTTTGAACTTATTTAACCTATTGGAACGGACCTCCTACGCGCGGGTTCATAATACCACCGTGGCATGGGCGCGCGCCAGCTGGTTTCATTTTGCCAGCGGCAAAGTTCCCTGCTCTATCTGACGAATGATGTACTTTTTATTAAATAACTTGTGACGAATAGCAAAAAACACGCATAATAACATCCAAAAGATTAACTCTATTGCTGCAAATACAAAATAATGAGATTTAAAAAACAAATATATCCCTAGTACACAGCAAACCATACTAGCGAACATACCCGAAATTTGCAAGCTAAACCTTTTTTTAATTGCCGGTAGATTTTTAAGCAATATTAAGTTTGTGATATTGGTTGCTTTTTGTAGCAATTCTCCGATTTGTGCTTGCTTTTTCATAATATTAGAGAACCATAAAATTACCAGCGCATTTATGAGCAGCATAAGCAAAGTATCGGTCAACGCTGTCGCTACAGCACGATAAGAAGGTTGAAACCAATAGGCCGCAAAAAGCGCCACATAAAAAACAATTCTATGTGACAATTTCATTTTTGCGTTATCTTTGTCATATTTCCCATCTCTGTACCATAGCACATGGGAATCAATGTCATAACCAACGGCAAGGGTACTGTTTTCTTCGCAATATAAATCAACCACTCGGCTATAGTTCACCCTATATAGATCCATATACACTCCTAACGCATGTTGCAGTTGAGGAAATCTAAAAAGCACTTTGCGCTTATGGAATCTGTCCGGCCATAACGTTATTCTCCTTTGTATTGCGTATATTTGGAATGGATTCCCTTATACGGCGGGAATATCCTTCCATTGCGAAAAGTGTTTTTTTGAAAAGGGCAAGGTATAGCGAACCATAACCATGCAATAAGGTGAAAATGTGGTAAATGAACTAATTATGCTTATTCTAACATCTTATTTTACATAATTCAACAGATATGGAAAAAAAGACATGAATTAAAGTTAGTATGGTTTCTTTTGATTCCTTTCCAGCTTCCGCATCTTAGGTGCTCTCCCCGCTTTCGCTCACGCTGCCCAGTAAGTCCTGCTCGCCCCAAATGAACTGCCGGTCGTTGGCTTCCAGCAGGTTGTTGTAAGAAAGCGTCAGGTCGTTCACGAATCGTGTGTTCTTCTCCACGGAGTTTTCCACCTGCGGCAGCTCCACCACACCCGCGCCGTTACGCGTCTCGTTGGTTTAACGCTTTATTGGAATATAAACCATGGCCCGTAATTCGTTGCTTTTACTAGGCGCACCATATAATCTATCGTGCCAATATCCTCCTCGGTTTCTATATCGCATACCGTGATGCGCAGCAAGAAATAATCTACGCTCTCGAGGAATTCTTTATCGAGGTTTACAATATCATCATCAAACTGTAAGAGTGCGCTGTATATAGCATCGTCATCTGAATCCGAAGGTGGGTTCCAATAATATGCTACTGTGTCATCGTAATAAAATACTGTTTGTTCGGTGTCTGTGTCCAGTATTTCCACTGCGCTCACCGAAAAATGCAAATCTGGATCCTTGCTATATATCCCAAACTCAAGCAAAATTGGATTTGGATTACCGCGCTCGTTCATTAAAGGGCGCAAATAAACATCCGCGATTTTACCGGTTTTGAAATCGTCGCTTTCTAATTTCTCACGTGGTGATAGCTCGGATTTTTCAAACGCATCAATGTGAAAAAAGTAATGTCTCCACGCAAATTTCCAATAATAAGATTGGCATCCTGATAAAACAAGAACTAGGACAATGCCCACCAAAAACAATCGGCAGTAATTAAATTTCTTCATTATCATACCTCATTTCGCTGTGCTAGGTGCTAGGAAATTCGGCCCGCCTATACGTTGCGGGAGCGCCGTTGTATCTTCAGGCGAATTTTTCCACATGAAATTCTATTCTGCGTTCTCTCTCTTTTTGATAATTCGATGCAATATCATTATAGCGGCAGGTTCAATCAAAGTCACGAGCAGGAAAATTACATTTTGATACTGGATGCTGTCAAAAATAGATAACCACGAAACTATAAACCAAATATCAAATGCCAAATATACAACCAAAAAGCAAATATAAGCAATATCAAAAAACTTACTCTGCAACCATTTCCAACGGAAGACAACGAAAAAAATCAATATGATAAGCAATGCACAAATGGCATAGGGAAGGATAATCCAAAAATTGACATGCCTTATATCGTCAAAAATAAACACCAAAACAACGTGCGAACAAATACATAGGAACGCTGCCACAATAAACACTAACAATGTAGACAGAGCACGTCCCACAGCAATAAACTTATTTTTATTCATATGACAGATACCCTTTCGAAAGAATTTATAGTAATGGACATGTTATGTTTATCTGCCTTCCTTCTTCTTCATTAATCTTATGGTAACAGGTAATAGGCAGTTCCGCCAGGACCGTCTACGCTGCCCAGTAAGTCTCTATCTCTCTCAGACCAAATTTAACCGTCATCATCTCTGTTCTCTGATTTTTCCAGTTTCTTTTGCTCTTTCTCCAGTTTCTTCTGTTCTCTTTCCAGCTTCCTCATCTCAGGAAAGGGAATCGCAAACCCACAATTGGGGCAAGCAAAATGACATTTTCGGAACTCCAAATTGCCTTTAAACGACACATCATTCGCGGTTGAAAAATCATAATTTTTCGCCTCTGGCGATGCTGAATGCACGATAATGCCATCATAGCCAATCGTCAAGCGGCTGCCGCATTGAGGGCAATGGTGCTTTACTAAGTGAACATAAAGCGGGTCGTCGTCATAAAGAACTTTATATGGTATTCCTTTTCCGTTTGGTTCCTGCCCATGTTGCACCAAAGCAAATGTGCATATTACATAAACAACTATCAATGCAACCGCAGCTATAAGTATAGTTTTGGCCACTTTATACATACTGCTTTCTTTATGCCCGTATATCATATAAATAAATAGCGACACAGCTATAATTGCAGCGAAACATACAAGTATAACTGCAGCTGTGTTACTCATGCGATTCCCCTTCTTAGGGAACTTAAATTGAAAGCCTATCATGCGTTGCCATCCTCTCCGTTCGCAGCCCGTTCAGGTAAATCTTTCATGTTTTCTTCGGGCACTAATCCCATCACCAAATATCCTTCAACGAATATCCATCTTTGTGCGCGCATCGTTGTCATCATCAATATACTCAATTTCGGTAAACCCATTTGCGAAGGCGTTTGTATATAGAGCTTGGATAACGGCTGCTTCCTTGTTGGTACAATCAAGAATTCGGAACAAAACGGGTTCCCTTGCTTGCGGTATTTTAAATGTAACGCCTCTTATCATATACATCATCCTCCAGCTAACATTGCTGCCCCTAACGGCACCGCTAACATTATTTCGCCACCAACGCTTAACTGAACTTCCTTCGTATCCTTATCAATGCAAAACATGTATGTATCAACTAGGGAACTGTTCGGTACATTTGGTTTTTCTATCCGCGCATAGTTCCCATTTATCTCTATATCTGTTAACTTTTCCGGTTCATTGTCTATCCATACAATCAAATATCTATCCTGTACGTTAGAATGAGAAACACTGATAATGGTTATCCCTTCATAAGTCGCCAATCGTTCGAATTGAGCATCTTTTGGTTTCGTGATGCTCCAAACTTGGTCACCGCCAATGATAACCATTTCTTTTACGACAGAACCCCATTCTGGACTGGAAAACACGAGCGCGGATTCCTTACCATATATTGTCCCAAGAAAAGCTTTGGGGCCATGAACATATTCATAGGCCCGTTGTGGTGTATCAAAAGTGAAGGTTTTGCTTTCCGGCAAAACATATTGATCCAAATATGACAGTATCAGCAAAAAGCCAATAATAGAGCCTATGGCCCATTTAAGAGGCTTAAGCAACTTCTTCATAGAATTTTTTCTCGCTTTAATAAATATCAAAACGAGTATAATGCCAAATAAAGATATTGCCCAACGAAAATAATACATTTTCCCTCCATTTACTAAGCACCTTGATACTGAGGCTGCGGTGCGGGTGCGCCGGTTAGAACTGCGTCATACGCGTACTGCGCCGTGCCCTTGCCGGATACGGTTGCGCAGCTCACTGTTGGTTCGGGGCTATTGCCTTGTCAAGATGCAGGGCATGCTTCCCTTCAATAGTTGCTGGAGATAAACCAATGCAACTATTCTTTATCCATCGCATCTTGTTTTGGCTCTGCTTCATCTTTCAAAAAAGTTGGTGCTGCTGCTTGCTCCGCTGCTTTCAGTTTGGCCAAAAACACTACTATACCGTTTATAAACCAAAGCATGAAGAATGCAGTGAAACTCTGCATACCACTTGCGCCACTTAAAGCACTAAGCAATGATACAAAAAGCATCAAGCACGCTATTCCCAAGAAGCATTTCATGTGAAATCGAAGTTTTTCAGCCTTCCAGTTGAAAAGCTTCCAATAGAACAGGCCGCTTCCATAAATAGAATATTTCATTACAAGAAACACAATTATCATTGGGGATATGGATATTGCCATTTCCAAAGTGATTAACCCGAATACAATCGGGGACAATGTCGCCAGTATCGTAAATATAGTGAATGGATGAATCGTTAATTTTTTACGCATGCTTTTATCCCCCATATCAATAGGATTTGCCACCTGTGGCAACTCCACCGCACCCACCCATTGCGCAGCCCACTGGTTTAACGTTTTATTGGAATATAAACCATGGCCCGTAATTCGTTGCTTTTACTAGGCGCACCATATAATCTATCGTGCCAATATCCTCTTCGGTTTCTATGTCGCATACCGTAACGCGCAGCAAGAAGTTATCTTTGCTCTCAAGAAATTCTTCATCAAGATTTACAACATGTTTGTCAAACTGTAAAAGCGCACTGTATATAGAATCTTCATCTGCATCCGAAGGCGGCTTCCAGTAGGATGCTACTGTGTCATCGTAATAAAATACTGCTTGCGCGGTATCTGTGTCCAGTATCTCCACTGCACTCACCGAAAAATGCAAATCTGGATTCTTCCCATATATCCAAAAGTCAAGCATAATAGGGTTAGGGTCACCGCGCTCATACATTAAAGGCCGCAAATAAACATCTGCAATTTTACCGGTTTTGAAATTCTCACTTTCCACCTGCTCACGTATTGACAGCTCTGATTCTTCAATTGCGTCAATATGGAAAAAATAATGTCTCCACGCAAATTTCCAAAGGTAAGATTGGCATCCTGATAAAACAAGAACTAGGACAATGCCCACCAAAAACAATTGGCAGTAATTAAATTTCTTCATTATCGTACCTCATTTACTCGAAATAACAATTATCATAAATTTAGAATTGCATCACAAGATGTTTTTTACAATTTTTTCTGATAGTGAGAGTTTAAACCATTTTAAGACATAGGTCAATAGCGGGTACGCTAAAAATCACAACAAAAAGGCCGTGTTCCCCGGCGCGGCGTATGGAACGCCGAAAACGGCGCGTTGCCCGGGCTGCGCGTTGGTGGGTTGGCTTATGCAGCATCCCCCCAACCGCGCCCCCATCTCACAAAAAATACTCAATTGTGCTTTCGGGCGTTTTGCGGGTTTGGGTGTTGAACAAAATCACCGCTTCCCGCTTCTCCAGCCCCTCCAGTGAATAAGGGTGCTTGCCCGGCTGGTTAAACACGGCAAAATTCACGCGGCGGTTGGCGGCGCAGGGCTTATCCTTTATTACGACAATTCCATTCTCCTTAAAAGATTGGCAGCGGAAATATGGGTCAAACAGGGTTATGCTGTTGCTTGAAATCCCGGTTAGGGTAACATAATGGCCGCAGCCATGCCACAGCCGCAGCACGACCGCGCCACCCTGCTGGAGCGCCGAAACGATACGGCTGTTCTCGCTCAGGCCCACCTGTTCCTTGCTGATAAATTCACTGGCTATGGGCAGCTTCCCGATTTTTGCGTATTGGTTGAGCCAGTTCGAAAGGAACATCATCGCCATGGCGGAGGTGCCCTCCTTGCAAGCCTCGCCCTGCTCGTTATAAGTATCCAGCGAATACATCATCACATATTTTAAAATATCCGGCGGGATTTGATTCCTGCCGAACAGGAAGCTGACTGCGTTGAGCAAGGCTGTCGGCCCGCAGTCATATTCCGTGCGTTGGTATTGCAATGGGTTTCTCATGGCACTTCCTCCAATATAAGCGCCAAAACCAATTCAGCGCATTGCTGTATTTCGTTCAGGTTTGCATATTCGCGGGTGCTGTGCACATCATGCATAGAGCAGGCGATGACCAAGCCCTCTATGCCGTGCTGCGCAAAGTTATTCTGGTCGCTCCCGCCCAGGGTGGGGTGGATGCTGGCCGCAACCCCCGTCTTTTGGCAGGCCTCTTTAAAGCGGCGTACAACCGGGCTGCTGAGCGGCGTTTCGTAGGCGGTTATTTCACAGCGCCCCTCTGCGGCAATCCTTGCCCCTGCCGCGCGCGCTTCTTCCTCAAAAATGGCCTGCACCGCTTCCCACCATGCCAAAACCTTGGCGTGCGAAAGACTTCGGATCTCTCCGCTCACCCTGCATAGGGCGGGGATGATGTTGGCTGCCTCGCCGCCTTCAATACCCCCGATGTTGCAGGTAACCCCGGGTTCAGGCTCGCCAACCGGTATGCGGGCGATGGACTTTGCCGCCGCCGCGATGGCGTGTATGCCCTCCTTGGGTGCAAAGCCCGCGTGGGCCGCCTTCCCCGTGACGGTTATTTCGAAGGCGAGCAAGGTGGGCGCCGCATGCGCGGCTTCGCCAATGGCGCCGCCCAAATCCAGCGTGTAAGCCTCTTTGGCGTGAATCCGGCCATAATCCGCCACGGCTGAACCCAGGCCATAGCGTTCCTCCGCCACGGGGAACAGCAGCTCAATGGGGCGGTGGGGGAGGTTTCGCTCTTTCAGGCGGGTCAGCGCTTCCAAAATCGCCGCAATGCCCGCGGCGTCATCCGCGCCCAAAATCGTATCTCCGGCGGAGGTTATTCGGCCCTCCTCGCCCAAAACCGCCCGCTTGCCGCGCCCCGGCTCCACAGTATCCATATGCGCGGAAAACAGCAGGGGAGGGAGCGACAAGCTCCCGGGCAAAAAACCGTGTAAATTGCCGCAGTCACCGCCGATGCTTTCTCCTGCACTATCCTCATAGGTTTCCACACCCAAGGCGTTAAGGCGCTCCTTCAGCGCGTCACAAAACAGCCGCTCTTTAAAGGAGGGGCTGTCTATCGTTATGAGTGAGGAAAAGGTTTCCCATAAGCGGGTTTGGCTCATTGCGGTTTCTCCTTACTGGCCCTTTCCACAAGGCCGCGTAAATTCCCGGAGGTGAAGCCCATGGGGCACACGGTGCACCAGGCCCTGGGCGTAAACAGAATGCCGAACAAAAATGCCAGCACGGTGGCGGCTTCCATAAATACCAGGATGGTGTTGCCAACGATATACACACCCTTTGGAACCGACCAAACCAGCAGCCCCGCGAAAGCGCCCATCATCACGCCCCACAAAGCCCAGTGGAAGGCGCGGGATTTCATAAACGCCGGCTTTTTCAGCCCAATGGATATTTTCCGCGTGAATAAGCCGATGAACGACCCACGCGGGCAGATGCGGGCGCAGTGCATTTTTCCCCTGCCGGAAAGCGCGATAATAATGGGCGTGAACATGCACACCAGCCCATATAAGCCAAACGGGTGCCATAGGTTTGCAATCGCAACCCATACGATGGTGATGATCCAAGACCAACCCTGTATGCTTGGTAGCCATTTTTTATTCTGTGCATCCGCCATAAAAATGCCCTTCTTTCACTAGGATACCCCAATTGGCTTCATATTGTAACCCGTGCCCAGCAAAATCCATTTGTTGTGGTGCGGGCGCTGCCCTAATACAAGGCATAATACGGGAATTTCGGGCACGACACCCCGATAATCATAGTATATTTATATGTTTAATATGTTAATATATTTTTTACCTGCGGTCAAGCGGTTTTTAAGGCGGGGGATTGGGAGGTGCGCAACAACAATTATTTTTTTGGGCGAAATACAATATCAAACGCAAAATGAGGTCACGACTTCGAGTTCCGCGACTGTATGCAACAACAAAGGGCCACCTGATGGGCGACCCTTGATTTTTGGTGGGGATAGAGGGACTCGAACCCCCGACCTCTTCGATGTGAGCGAAGCGCTCTAACCAGCTGAGCTATATCCCCCGAACGCATATAATTATAATGTATGGAATGCGTTTTGACAAGAGGGCAATTTCGCGCGCCGGGCAAAAAACGCGGCGCGGCTAAGCGAGCTCTACGCCGAATATGCGGGCAAGAATCAGCAGCGCAATGGCGCCCAGCACCGAAAACCCCAGCGCCGCGCCCAGCCCGCGAAATATGCCCGAAAGGAAGCTGTTCCACAGCAGGCGGCGGGTGTTGCTCATGATTTGCGCCAACTCGCGCACGCGGCTGCGCTCCAGGGCGGCTATCAGCTCGGTTGTAAGCTCTTCCCAATTTTTCATGTTGTTAGTATGCCCTGCCCGCGCGCGATGATACCGCTATTTGGTTGAAGAAGCGAGTGGTGTGTGATACACTTTAAGGGATGGTTAACATTATTTTACCATCGGCGATATATACATTAATATTATACACTAACAGGAGCGTATATCCATGCGAATGGTAGACCTTATTTTAAAGAAGCGAGCGGGCGGCGCGCATACGCCGGAGGAAATCCGCTTTTTGGTGGATGGCTTTGTACAGGGTGATGTGAAGGATTATCAGATGTCCGCCTGGATGATGGCCGTTTGCTTCAACGGCATGACCGCGGCGGAAACCGGCGAGCTCACCCGCGCCATGTGGCATTCCGGCGAGGTGGTGGATTTAAGCGATCTGCCCGGCGTCAAGCTCGATAAACACTCTACCGGCGGCGTGGGGGATACCACCACGCTGGTAATCGCGCCGCTGGTGGCAGCCTGCGGGGGCACCGTCGCCAAGATGAGCGGGCGGGGCTTGGGCCATACCGGCGGCACAATCGATAAGCTCGAAGCCATACCCGGCGTAAACATCGCCCAGCCCATCGAGGACTTTAAGCGCATCGTGCGCCAAACGGGCCTGTGCGTAACGGGGCAAACGGGGGACTTGGTGCCGGCCGATAAGCTGATGTACGCCCTGCGGGATGTGACGGGCACGGTGCAGAGCATACCGCTCATCGCATCGAGCATCATGAGTAAAAAGCTGGCCGCCGGCACGGATGCCATCGTGCTGGATGTGAAGGTGGGCAGCGGCGCGTTTATGCAAGCGGTGGAGGAGGCGCGGGAGCTCGCCCAAACCATGGTGCAAATCGGCGAGCATGTGGGGCGCAAAACCGTGGCTATACTCACGGATATGAACCAACCGCTGGGCTGTGCGGTAGGCAACGCGCTGGAGGTGCGGGAGGCGGTGCAGATGCTGCGCGGGGAAATACCCGAGGGCGACCCGCTGTATAAGGTATGCATGCTGCTCGCTACCAACATGCTGCTGCTGGGCGGCGTCGCCCATACGCAGGCGGTGGCGGAAGCGCTGCTCAACCGGGCGCTATACGATGGCGCGGGGCTAAAAAAGCTGCGCGAAATGCTGGTGGCGCTGGGCGCGCAAGAGAATTGTCTCGAAAATATCGACGCGCTTTGCACCGTGCGCAGGCAGGTGCCAGTCACGCTGGGGCGGGCCGGCTTCGTGGGCGGTATGCAGGCCGAGGCCATAGGCCAGGCGGCGCAAATGCTGGGGGCGGGCCGCGCAAAAAAGACCGATGCCATCGACCCGGCGGTGGGCCTGGTGATGCACAAACGGCAGGGCGACTATGTTTTAAAGGATGAGCCGGTCGCTACGCTCTATGTCAATGACGAAGCGCGGCTGGAGGAAGCCATGCAGGCGCTCAAGGGCGCCATACGGCTTGAAAGTGAGCAACCCGCGCCCGCGCCGCTGGTTTATGATGTTGTGCGGGCGGCACAAGAGCGGTAGAGTAAAAATCGCTTGGCAAACGCGGGCGAATTACGATAATTCACGAACCGTTAAATTGCTTTTTAACGGTTCGTATGTTTTAATGGTTCTAATGAAAGTGAAGCTGTAAAAGCTTTGCGCGAGGTGACACGATTGAAAAGGCTTATTGCGATAGACGGCAACAGCTTGCTATACAGGGCATTTTATGCCCTGCCCTCCATGACCACAAAAAATGGAGTGCCCACCGGCGCGGTATTCGGCTTTTTGAGCATGCTATTAAAGCTCATCGCCATGGAGCCGCAATATCTGCTGGTGGCTTTCGATATGCACGGCCCCACCTTTCGGCACGAAACGTATGCCGCTTATAAGGCCGGGCGGCAGGCCACGCCGGATGACCTGCGCACGCAGTTCCCGCTGCTCAAGCAGGTGCTGGGCGCAATGGGCATATGCCAGTGCGAATGCGAGCGTTACGAAGCGGATGATATATTGGGCACGTTTTCCCGCATGGCCAACGCGCAAGGGGTGGATGCCCTGCTGGTGACGGGCGACCGCGATGCGCTGCAGCTGATTACCCCCCAAACCCATGTGCTGATGACGCATAAGGGCATAAGCGAAACGGTGGAATATGATGAAGCGGCTCTGCTCGAACGCTATGGCCTAACGCCAAACCGTATGCCCGATTTGAAGGGCTTGATGGGGGATGCTTCCGACAACCTGCCCGGCATACCCGGCGTGGGGGAAAAGACCGCGCAAAAGCTGCTCGAAAAATATGGCACGATGGAAAACGCGCTGCAAAACGCCGCGCAGGAAAAGGGCGCGCTCCGCCAAAAGCTGGAGACGGGGGGCGAATCCGCCCGCATGAGCTACCGGCTGGGGCTTATCGATACCGCCGCGCCGGTCACGACCTCGCTGGCGGATTGCGCGCTTTATACCGAGCGTTTTGCAAGCGCGCTGCCCCTGCTGCGCGAGCTGGAGCTGCGCGCCATCATCAACCGCCTGCCCGGCGGTGATGCGCCGCCGCCCCCGCCCGTTTTGGCCGTGCAGGCCAAAACCATCATGGCATCTGAAGAAGCCGCGCTTGCGGCCGCCGTACAAGCCCTAAACGGGCAGGAGCGGCTGGCGGTAACCTTGGGGGAACATCTGTATTTGTGCGCGGAGCCCGATACGCAATATAAAATCACATTGGGCGGGGCCACGCTGTTTGAACCGGGGTTGGATGAAGCGGCTACGCTGCGCGCGCTGCGTCCGCTGTTAGAGGATGCCGGCATAGAAAAAATCGTATTTGACGCCAAGCGGCTGCGGCATGTGCTGGCCCGCTATGGCGTGGAGCTTTGCGGCGGCGTGCAGGATGCTATGATACAGGATTACCTGCTGCACGCCATACATCCGGCAGGTACGCTCACCACCCTGTGCGCCGAGCGGGGCACAAGCGCCGATGCGGCCGGCCTGCTGGGCCTATCGGGGCAGATGCTGCAGGAGCTGCGCGAAAAGGGCATGGAAGCGCTGTATACCGCGATGGAGCTGCCGCTGGTAGGGGTGCTATACGACATGGAGCGCATCGGCTTCGCTGTGGACCGCACCGTGCTCGATGGCCTGAGCCAGGATTTTGCCGCGCGCCTTGCCGCCATGCAGCGGCGGATATACGAGCTGGCGGGGGAGGAGTTCAACATACTCTCACCCAAGCAGCTGGGAGGCATCCTGTTCGAAAAACTGGGCCTGCCGCCGCAGAAAAAAACCAAGTCGGGCTATTCTACCGATGCGGAGGTGCTGGAGGCTATCAGCGAGCTGCACCCCATCGTGCCGCTGCTACTGGAATACCGCTTTTTGGCCAAGCTCAAAAGCACGTTTATCGACGGCCTGCTTGCGCTGCTCCGCCCGGAGGGCCGCATACACACCAGCTTCAACCAAAACGTGACTGCGACGGGGCGCATATCCAGCGCCGAGCCCAATTTGCAGAACATACCCGTGCGCACCGAGCAGGGGCGGGAGATTCGCCGCGCATTCGTATCCAGCCCCGGCAATTTGCTGGTGGGCGCGGATTATTCTCAAATCGAGCTGCGGCTGCTGGCGCATATGAGCGGCGACGCCGCCATGATAGACGCGTTCCTTTCGGGGGTGGATATACACGCGCGCACGGCCAGCGAGGTGCTCGATGTGCCGGTGGAGCAGGTGACGGGCGCGCAGCGCAGCGCGGCCAAGGCGGTCAACTTCGGCATCGTATACGGCATCAGCGACTATGGGCTTGCGCGCAACATCGGCGTGAGCCGCAAGGAAGCGGGGGCGTATATTGCCAAGTATTTTGAACGCTACCCGGGCGTACACGCCTTTATGCAGCAATGTGTGAAGGAGGGCAGGCAGGCGGGCTACGCCAAAACGCTTTTGGGGCGCCGGCGCGAGCTGCCCGAGCTGCGCGCGTCCAACTTCAACACCCGCAGCTTTGGCGAGCGGGTGGCGATGAACATGCCCATACAGGGCACGGCGGCGGATATCATCAAGCTGGCCATGGTGCGGGTGCACGCGGCGCTGCAGGGCGAAGGGCTGCGCGCCAAGCTGATTTTGCAGATACACGATGAGCTCATCATCGACACGCCCGAGGCGGAGGTGGCGCGGGTGGAACCGCTGCTTCGCGCCTGTATGCAGGATGTTATGCAACTGCGCGTGCCGCTGCTGGCCGATGTGCGCGTGGGCAAAAGCTGGTACGATACCAAATAAAAGGGAAGCAGTTTCGTATGATTACAATAGGACTTACCGGCGGCATCGCCGCGGGGAAAAGCACCGTTTCGCAAAGGCTGCGGGAGCTGGGCGCCTATATCATCGATGCGGACGCCATCGCGCACGATGTGGTGGCGCCGGGCACGGCGGGCTTGGCCGCCCTAACCGCCCGCTTTGGCGCGGATATTCTGCTGCCAAACGGCGCGCTAAACAGGCGCGCTCTGGGTGAGCTGGTGTTTGACGATGCCGCGGCGCTATCGGAGCTAAACGCCATCGTGCACCCGCTGGTTTTGCGGGAGATGCGGCGGCAGGTGGCCGCGGCCCAAGCGAGCGGCGCCAGGGTGGCGGTGCTGGATGTGCCGCTGCTGCTCGAGGGGGGCTTGCAGCGCGAGGCGGGGGAAGTATGGCTGGTTTGCGCGCCAAAGCCGGTTCGCATGGCCCGCATGCGGCAGCGGGATGGTTTGACCGAAGAACAGGCGCAAAGGCGCATGGACGCGCAGATGCCGGAGGCCGAAAAGCGCGCGCTTGCGGATGTGATTTTTGAAAACGACAGCACGGTGGAGGCGTTGCTTTTTGCCGTGGATGCGCAATATGCGCGGGTGATGGAGCTATGAAAAAAGCGATCGTTGTACTATTGAGCATATTGCTGCTGTGCGGCGGTATATTTGCCGCGCACGCGCTGAATATCCGCATGGAAAAGAGAAAATATAAGCTTGAATATAAGGAGCAAATATTGCGGTATGCCGAAGAATTTACCGTGGATCCTTACCTCGTGGCGGCCATGATTCACTGCGAAAGCGGCAATGCGGCCCAGGCTACCTCCCCGCGCGGCGCGATGGGCCTCATGCAGATTATGCCGGATACCGGCGCCTGGATTGCGGAAAAGCTGGGTGTAACGCCGTTTGAAACGGATATGCTCTATGACCCGGATGTGAATATACGCTTTGGATGCTGGTACTTAAACTACCTGCTCAACAAATTCGAGGGCGTGCGCCGCCATGCGGTCATCGCGTATAATGCGGGCCCGGGCAACCTGGCCAAGTGGCTGGGGGATGACGCGCTCGCGGTGGATGGCAAGCTGGTGAGTATACCGTTTGCCGAGACGGAAACCTATATCGACAGGGTGGAAAATGCCTATGCGAAATACAAAAAATTGTATGCCGAAGAATTGGGCTAAGCGCGCGTTTGCGCTGCTGCTGGCGCTGTGCGCGCTGCTTTTGTGCGCCTGCGCGGGGGGCGAAGCCGCCCCTGCGGAGAACGGCGCGCTCACGCTGCCCACGCCCACCCCGGCGCCAGTGCCGCTCAACGGCGGCGAGCTGCGCATGGCCATCCCCACCAATGCCGAGGAAACCGACCCGCTCAAGGTGAACACCAAAGAGATGTACTCGCTGTTTTCACTGGTGTATGAAAAGCTGGTTGGCATCGCAACGGATGGTACGCCGGTGGCGGAGCTGGCCGAAAGCTGGAGCAGCGACGACGAGGGCCGTGTGTGGACGGTGCACCTGCGCGCAAACGTATATTGGCACTCCGGCAACCTGTTTACGGCGATGGATGTGCTGCATACCTTCGAACGGTTGCGGGACTTGGGCGAAAACAGCTACTATGCCATTTGCGCGCAGGCCATCCAAAGCATGCTCGCGCTGGACGATACCACCCTGGAGGTTACCATGAGCCAGCCCGGTTACGCATCGATTTACGCGCTGTCCTTCCCCATTTTGGAGGGCGGCATAGCCAAGGCGGCGCCGAGCGGCACGGGGCCCTATCGCGTGGACGAGATGAGCTCGCAGCAAGTGAGATTAACAGCCAACAAAAACTGGTGGAAGCAGCGCCCCTATATCGATACCATACTGTTTTTGGAGCGGGACAACAACGATATCGCTTTGGCGTCCTATGCGGCGGGGCAGCTGAACATGGTGCTTACCTCCAACGCCGGCGTGGGGAAATACCGCCAGGAGGGCGTTACCAACGTGCTGGATATCATGACGCAAACCGCCGAGATGATGCTGATAAACGACAGGAACAGCAGCCTCAAAAACGCGAGCGTGCGCAAGGCGCTGGCCTATGCGCTCGACAGGGGCAAAATCATATCCAACATATATATGAACCGGGCGCAGGCCTGCGATGTGCCCTTCCCGCCGGATAGCTTGGCCTACGAGAGCAAATCCAAGGTGTATGATTACAACCTTGCCCGCGCGTATGAGCTGCTGGCCGAAGCGGGCTGGGAGCGGGATGAGGCGGGCAAGCTCATCAAGGAGGGCCAGCCGTTTGCGGTCCGCCTGCTTACCAGCGAGTCCAGCGACAGCGCGCGCAGCGAAGCCGCGCAGCTGATAGCGGATCAACTGACCGAGCTGGGCATGCAGGTGGAGCTGACTGCCGCCGCCTATTCCTTGTCGAGCCGCAACAGCGATTACCTCGACGCGCTGCGGGCGGGCAATTATGACCTGGCGCTCATAGGCATCAACCTAAGCCGAAACTGCGATTTAACGCCGGTGTTTGCGGTGGATGGCGCGGCGCATTACGGCAACTACGCCAACCCGGCCCTGCGCGCGCTGGCGGAGGATGTGATGCGGGCCGCCGACCAAGCGGCGTTTCGCAAGGCCGCATCGGCGCTGCAGCTTAAATTTGTGGAGGAGCTGCCCTTCATCATGCTGTATTTCAGGCTGGACAGCATCGTGTATGCGGCGGATATTCAGGGCCTTGCCGATGTGCGGGAACCGAATATCATGCAAACGGCGGATAAATGGTATGTTTACACCAACGAGTCGGGCAAGGCGAATTGACGCGCCTGTCCCTTTCGTATATCATAGTGGTTGTAATGTTTTGCGGTAGCGGAGGGATAATATGTTGGTTTTTATCATCGCGGGTTCGGTCGTCCTTGCGGATCAGGCGGTTAAGGCGCTGGCCGCAGGCTGGCTTGCGCAGCTGCCCAACAACACATTCCCCCTGTGGGAGGGCGTGTTTCACCTTACCTATGCGCAAAACTTTGGCGCGGCGTTCGGCATGCTGCAAAACGCGCGCTGGTTTTTTCTCATCATTACGGTGCTGTGCTGCGGCGGCATAATATGGTTTTTGCGCCGCGAGCGCAAGCGGATGCATCTGCTCATGAAGGTATCCTTGGCGCTTATACTGGGCGGCGCGCTGGGCAATTTTATCGATCGCGCCGTGCTGGGCTATGTGCGGGATATGTTCTATGTCATACTTGTGGACTTCGCCATCTTCAACGTGGCGGATGCCGCCGTGAGCGTGGGCAGCGTATTGCTGTTCCTCGACCTGCTGTTTTTGCGGGGCAAGGTATATTTAGAGGATAAACCCAAGCCCTCGCCAGAACCCCCGGAGGAGAACGCGTGACCTGCGATGCGCAAACCGGGCAGCCGTTACTTGCCGCGGCCGATTTGGCCGGCGAGCGGCTGGATGTTTTTTGCGCGCGCACGGCCGGGCAAACGCGGGCGCAGATGCAGCGTGTTATCGAAAGCGCGGCGGTACAGGTGAATGGGCAGCCGGCCAAAGCCAATCATAAGCTCAAATTGGGCGATAGCGTGTGCATCGCGTTGCCGGCACCCGCGCCGGTGGATATTGCGCCCGAGGATATTCCACTTTCCATTATATATGAAGATGCCGATATGGCGGTTATCGATAAGCCGCAGGGCATGGTTGTGCACCCGGCGGCAGGCAATGCGGGCGGCACGCTGGTGAACGCCGCGCTCTATCACTTAAAAGACCTTTCGGGTATAGGCGGCGAAATGCGCCCGGGCATCGTGCACCGCATCGACAAGCTCACCAGCGGCCTTATCGTGATGGCCAAAAACGACGTGGCGCATCAATCCTTAAGCGCGCAGCTCAAAGCGCATACGGCCCGGCGCACCTATCTCGCCCTGGTGGAGGGCAACATAAAGCAGGAGGAAGGCACCGTGAACGCGCCCATCGGGCGGCATAGGCTCGACCGCAAAAAGATGGCCGTCACATCGGGCGGCCGCGCGGCCATCACCCATTGGCGGGTGCTTATGCGGTACGGCGATTTTACGCTGGTGGAGGCGCGGCTGGAAACCGGCCGCACACACCAAATCCGCGTGCATTTGGCGAGCTTGGGTCACCCCGTGGCGGGGGATACGGTATATGGGCCGGCTAAGCCCAAGCTGGGGCTAAAGGGTCAGGCGCTGCACGCCGCGCGGCTAACGCTGCGGCACCCGCGCACCGGCGAAGAGATGACGTTCGCCGCGCCGGTGCCGGGGCATTTTCTATCCGCGCTCAAGCGGGCGGGGTACACCGGCGATATTGAAGCCTTTTTGCGGCAGAGCTTTGGGGAGTGAAGTATGGGAAACAAGGGCGACGCGAAGAGAAACAAGCTGTTTGGCATGCTGTTTACCGCGGTGATGATCGCGCTTTGCGCCGCGCTGTACCTTTTGCGGGAGGGCTTGCCCGCAAAGCAAGCGGCGGCGGAGGAAACGCCCGCGCTGCCGGCGCGCATATACCCCGCCGAGGATATATTCGTGCAAAACGCCCAGGGCTATGGCCTGCGCGCGCAATGGGAAGCTGTCGAGAGCGAGTTGCCGGGCAGTGAGTATGCGCTAAAGCGGGAAGGGGAAGAGCCCGCGCGCCTGCAGCTATCGCTGCGGCAAGGCGGCGTGAGCGGCTTTGTGCTGGTGACGCCGTTTTTGGAGGCGCCCAAGGAGCCTTCCCCAAACGCCACGCTCATCGAAATGGACTTGTATGAACAGCGCTTGGCGCGCTATATGGCGGAGGAAGCGTGGCGGCAAACCGCATTGGCGGCGCTGCTGTCCGC
The DNA here is from genome assembly GCA_031261085.1 of Christensenellaceae bacterium. Taxonomy (GTDB): domain Bacteria; phylum Bacillota; class Clostridia; order Christensenellales; family CAG-138; genus Pelethousia. The sequence goes on along the minus strand of JAISKB010000024.1, from coordinate 30,106 downwards.
GCTGGATGTTGAGGAGACGCTGGCCGCGGCGGATAAGGATGGCATGGCCTACCTTGTGCAGCGCACGCTGCAAACCGGCGATAAGGGCGAGCGCAAGGCGAGCGGCATCGATTTTTCCTGCTATAAAATGCAGGAGGGCGGCGAAGGCACGCTGCATGTCGTGGCGCAGCTGCGAGATTAATAGAAAAAAGGCGTATTTTATCACAAATATGTTAAAATATGCGGTATGTGTGCTTGCAAGCAGGCACAAGTTATTGTATAATTAGGCAACAACGATACAATATATTGCTTGGGAGCTGCTGATATATGGATCAGACTGAAAAAACACACGTTACGGTGCATATTGGCGGGCAGGAATTTCGCCTGTCGGCAGAAGAAAACGAAGCCTATATATGCCGCATCGCCGAATATGTAAACACGAAAATAGATGAATTGCAGCGCGCTTACCCCACCCTGAGCACGGGTAACTGCGCGTTGCTGGCGGCGCTCAATATCTCTGATGAGCTGCATAAGCTGCGGGAGGATTATGACGCGCTGGATTCCCGCATTTCCCAACTGCGGGAGATGCCGCGCATGGTCACCCCGGTCAAACGCCCATTCGAAACCCAGCAAGAGAGCAAGCAGCCCATCCCCAACAAATAACCCCGCTGTGCGTTATAGCGGCTCAGGGACGTTTCCCCGGGCCGCTTTTTAGCAGCTTTAGGAGGCCACATGCAGCTTTTATCCCCTGCGGGCAACATGCAAAGCCTTATCGCCGCCGTGCAAAACGGGGCGGATGGCGTATACTTTGGCGGCGGCGCGTTTAACGCGCGGCGTAACGCCGCTAATTTTAGCGAGGAAGAGATACAGGCCGCGATAGATTATTGCCATGCGCGGGGCGTGCGCGCTTTCATCGCGCTCAACACGCTGCTTACCGATAGAGAGCTCCCCGAGGCGCGCGGCTTTGCGGCGTTTTTGTGCCGCGCCGGGGCGGATGCCGCCATCGTGCAGGATTGGGGCTTGGCCGACATACTGCGGCGCGAGCTGCCCGAGCTGCCGTTGCATGCCAGCACGCAGATGGGCATACACAGCATAGAGGGCGCGCGGGCGGCGGAGGGCATGGGCTTACAATGCGCGGTATTGGCGCGGGAGCTGCCCCTGGGGCGGATACGCGCCATACACGACGCGGTGCCCATAGCGCTGGAAGCATTTGCGCACGGGGCGCTGTGCATGAGCGTTTCGGGCGCGTGCTTATATTCCTCCATGGTGGGGGAGCGCAGCGGCAACCGCGGCGTTTGCGCCCAGCCCTGCCGCAAGCGCGCCTGCGTGAAGGCGCTGCCGGGGCAGGGTGATTATTGCTTAAGCCTGAGCGACCTTTGTATGCTCGACTGCCTCGATGATATGGCGCAGGCGGGCGTAGATTGGCTCAAGATCGAGGGGCGCATGAAGCGGGCCGAATATGTGGCGGTGGTTACGCACGCCTACCGCCGCGCGCTCGATGGCGCCTCTTTAGAGGAGCGGCGCGCGCTAAAACGGGATATGCTGGCGATGTTCAACCGGGGCGAGGGCCGCACCGGGTACTTTTATGGCGATGACGGCGTTACCGGCTGCGTGGCCGGCGCGGAGCCGCCCGCGGCGCTGTGCAGGGCCGCGGCGCAAACCTATGCGCAGGAAGCGCGCAAGCAGCCTGTGGATTTGCGGCTTTGCGTGCGGCAAAACCAGCCCGCCACGCTTACCATGGCGCTGGGCGATGCGGCGGTTACCGCACAGGGCGAGGTGCCCGAAGTGGCGCAAAAGCCGCAGCAGGCGGCGCGCTATGCCGAGCAGGTGCAAAAGCTGGGGGATACGCCGTTTTTTGCGCGGAAGGTGGAAGCCGATGTGGATGCGTATGCCTTTTTGCCCCTGCGCGCCCTTAACGAGCTGCGGCGGCAGGCGACAGAGGCCTTGCTGCAAGCGCTTTGCGTGCGGCGTGCCGTCGCGGCCGCGCCAACCTATAGTGCGCCAAAGCCGCGTGGGCCGGGCGAAGCGGGCAAGCCGCGCGTCACGGCAATCGTGCGCTGTGCGACGCAGGCCTACGCGGCGGCCCAAGCCGGGGCCGATGAAATCGCGCTGGAGCCTTGGCGGTATGATGCGCGGGAGTGGCAGGCCTTGCAAGATATTCGGCGGCGCGCGAAGCTGCTCATATCCTTGCCGGCGGCGGCCATGCACGCGGGGGAATGCGAACGCCTGCGGGATATTGCGGCCCTTGGCCTGGTGGATGGCGGCATCGCGGCCAACATCGGCCAGCTGGCGTGGCTGCAGGGGCTGGAGCTGCGCATTGCGGGCACGCAGATGAACGTGCTGAACACGGCCGCCCTGCGCGCGCTGCAGGATAGGGGATTTACCCGCGTAACGCTATCGTTGGAACTGACAAAACCGCAAATGCGTGATATACTGGCGGCACAGGGCGCGGCGGTAAGCGTATATGGCCGCGCGCAGCTTATGCAGCTGCTGCATTGCCCTTTAAAGGAGAGCCGGGGCTGCAAGGGGTGCGAGGGCGAGGGTATACTCTACGATGAGGCGGGGCGCGCGTTTCCGCTCAGCGGCATACGCCAAAACGGCGGCTGTCTGGTGCGCATGCTCAATTGCCTGCCCACCGATATACTCGACCTGGTGGGCGAGCTCCCGCCGCCCGAGGGCTTGCAGCTGGCCTTTTACGATGAAACGCCCGCGCAGGTAACGGGGCGGGTGCGCGCGGCGGTACTGGCGCGCGGGGGCGAAACGGTGGCCCCGCCGCAGAATTTTACGCGCGGGCACTGGAACCGCACGGTCATTTAATACATACGATAGGGTAGCAGTATGCAGGATAGAGTGCTTAAAACGCTGGAATACGATAAAATTAGGGCGATGCTTGCCGAGCGGGCCGGCTGTTGCGTGGGCCGCGAATTGGCGGAGGCAATCGAGCCTTGCGCGCAGGCCGATGGCGTGCGGCGGCAGCTGGCGTGTACCGCCGAGGCGGAGGGGATTTACCTGCGCACGGGGCATGCCCCGGTGGATGATTTCCCCGATATGCGCGTTTGCCTTAAGCGCATGCACGCGGCGCTGTACCTAACCCCCGGGGAGCTGCTGGGCGTAAGCCGCTGCCTGCGCGCGGCGCGGCTGTGCAAAGAGGCGGTAGAGGCGCAAGAAAACTGCGATTTGCTCCAAAATATGGCCGCGTATTTGCCTACGCACCGCAGCATCGAGGAGGAGATTGCCCGCTGTATCATCGGCGAGGAGGAGATATTCGACGGTGCGTCCCCCGCGCTGTCCCGCATCCGCCGCAGTATGCGGCTCACCAACGAAAAGGTGCGGGAACGCCTGGACGCCATGATACGATCCACCTCGTTCCAAAAATATTTGCAGGAGCCGCTCATCACCATCCGCAGCGGCCGCTTCGTGCTGCCCATCAAGCAGGAATACCGTCAAAACGTGCCGGGGCTGGTGCACGATCAATCCGGCAGCGGGGCGACGCTGTTTATCGAACCGGCGGCGGTGGTGGAGTTGGGCAACGAATATAAAAAACTGCTGGGCGAAGAGGCCGAGGAGATAGAGCGCATACTCGCCGAGCTCACCGCGCTGTGCGCCCCCTATGGCGAGGATATCTACCATGCGCTGGCGGTATTGGGCGATATCGACCTGGCGTTCGCCAAGGCGAAGCTCGCCAAGGATATGCGCGCCGTGCGGCCCAAGCTCAACGACGAGGGCTATGTGCGCATACTGCGCGGGCGGCATCCGCTCATACCCGCCAACCGCGTGCAGCCCATAGATATTTGGCTGGGCCGCGATTTTACCACGCTCATCATCACCGGGCCCAATACCGGCGGTAAAACCGTCACGCTTAAAACCGTGGGCTTGTTTGTGCTCATGGCGCACAGCGGCATGTTCATCCCGGCGGATGAGGGCAGCGAGCTGAGCGTGTTCGACGCGGTGTATGCCGATATTGGCGATGAGCAGAGCATCGAGCAAAGCCTTTCGACGTTCTCGGGCCATATGACCAACATCGTGGAGATATTGGCCGCGGCAACCCCGGGCGCGCTGGTGCTGCTCGATGAGCTGGGCGCGGGGACCGACCCCATAGAGGGCGCCGCGCTGGCCATGAGCATATTGGAGGAGCTGCACGCGCGGGGCGTGCGCACGGTGGCCACCACGCATTATAGCGAAATAAAGGCGTTTGCGCTCACCAAAGCGGGCATGGAAAACGCATCGATGGAATTTGATGTGGATAGGCTGTGCCCCACCTACCGGCTGTTCATAGGCATACCGGGCAAATCCAACGCGTTCGAAATATCCAGCAGGCTGGGGCTGCAGCCGCATCTTATCGAGGCGGCAAAGGGGTACCTCAAAAATGAGGATATCCGCTTTGAGGATATCATTTCGGGCGCGCAGGCGCAGCGCCGCTTGGCCGAAGAGGAAAAGGATATGGCGGCGCGGGCGCGGCAGGAGCTCGAAAGGCTGCGCCGCGAGGTGGATGCCGAGCGCGAAAAGCTCGGCGCCGAGCAGGATAGGCTGCGCGCCAAGGCGCGGGAGGAAGCGCGCAAAATCGTTTCCGCCGCGCGCGATGAAACGGAAAAGCTCATCAAGGAGCTGCGCGGCAGCAAGGGCATAAGCCAAAGCAGTGCGGATAGAGAGATTCAGCGCGCGCGGGATGCGCTTAGGGCGCAGGAAGCCGGCCTTGCGGAGCTGGCGGCCCCCAAAAAGCACGCGGCGGGCAGCCCGCCCAAAACCGTCTCACCGGGGGATACGGTGCGCATCGTATCGCTGGAGCAAAAGGCGAGTGTGCTAACGAAGCCGGATGCCAAGGGCGATGTTTTGGTGCAGGCCGGCATCGTAAAGCTGACGGTGCCGCTTGCGGATTTGCGCTTGGCGCAGGATAACACGCCGCAAAAGGGCTTGGGCAAAATACAGCTCGAAACCAACGAGCAGGCCGGCTTGCAGCTGGATGTGCGGGGCCTTTTGGTGGATGAGGCCGTGCTGGCGGTGGATCGCTACCTCGACAACGCGGCGATGCACGGCTTAAGCGAGGTCAGCATACTGCACGGCAAGGGCACGGGGGCGCTGCGCAGCGGCATACAGGATTATTTGCGGCATCATAAGCGCGTACGAACCTTCCGCATAGGGAACTATGGTGAGGGGGACGCCGGCGTTACGGTGGTCACTTTAAAAAAATAAACGCGATAAATCACCGTCTTATGGCGGAGAATTTACATGGCGTTCATACTCGCCGCCGGGGAGGATGGTATGATAAAATGAAAATAGCGGTTTCGCAATGCCTGGCCGGGGAGGCCTGCCGCTATGATGGCGGCAGCAAGCCCAATGCCGCGGTTTTGGAGCTGGTGCGGCAGGGAGAAGCGGTGTGCATCTGCCCGGAATGCCTGGGCGGCCTGCCCACCCCGCGCGAGCCCAGCGAAATCATAGGCGGCGAGGGCGCTGATGTTTTGGCGGGCAGGGCCAAGGTTTTAAACCGTGCCGGCCAGGATGTGAGCGAGCGGTTTATACAGGGCGCCTATGCCGCGTTGGCTATCTGCAAGGCGCAGGGCATAGGCTATGCCATACTCAAGGCGCGCAGCCCCTCGTGCGGCACGGGCAAAATTTACGACGGCAGCTTTAGCGGCGCGCTAAGGGGCGGCGATGGCGTGACCGCCGCGCTGCTCAAGCAAAACGGCATACAGGTGGTAACCGAATCTCTCCGGCCCTATGGCGGGCAACGAGGCGAAAAAGCGGAGGTGCTGTAGATATGGAAAATAACACGATACTGGTTATCGACGACGATCGCAATATACTCGCGATTATAGAGATGTATTTGCGCAAAGAAGGGTACAACGTGGCGTGCGGCGAGCGCGGGGATGATGCGCTGCAGCTGTTCCGCAAGGTACAGCCCGCGCTGGTGGTGCTCGATGTTATGCTGCCCGGCCTGGATGGCTGGGAGGTGCTATCCAAGCTGCGCGCCGAAAGCGGCGTGCCCGTCATCATGCTTACCGCCAAGGGCGATACGCTCGACCGGGTGCAGGGCCTTGATTTGGGCGCGGATGACTACATCGTAAAACCGTTTGACGCCAAGGAGCTGCTGGCCCGCATAAAGGCGGTGCTGCGGCGCAGCGCCGCGCCCGAAAGCGAGCGCGCCATCGCCTTTGAGGGGCTGAGCGTGTCGCTCGACCATTATTCCGTCATACTCGATGGCAAGCAGGTCGAAATGCCACCCAAAGAGATAGAGCTGCTGTTCTTTTTGGCCGCGCGCGAAGGCAAGGTGTTCACGCGCGAGCAGCTTTTGGAGCAGGTGTGGGGCTTCGACTTCTTCGGCGATTCCCGCACGGTGGATGTGCATGTAAAGCGCATCCGCGAAAAGCTGGGCGAGCGCGATGCATGGCAGATCAAAACCGTATGGGGTGTGGGCTATAAATTCGAAGCCTGCAAATAAAAGGATTCTTTCCGCATGATGAAAACACTGTTCTCCCGTATGCTGATAACCTATCTGTCCGTTACGCTGGGTTTGCTTGCGCTGCTGGGCGTGACGGTGGGCAGTATGTTTCAACAGCAATATGTGAGCGAAAAAGAGGGCGAACTGCAGCGCGAGGCGGCGGAGATTGCCGATACGGTGCGCAACCGGTATATGGATGACGATAAGCGCCCCGTGGCCGAGCGGGAGCTGCTTACCATTGCCCGCCAATACGACGCGCTGATTGTGCTGCGCTTTGCCGACGATAAATATGGCAAGCGCGTATTTATCGATGCCGAGGATCAGGCCAAATGGAACGGGGCGCCGGAGCTGGATATTGAAGCGGCGGCGGCACGCCTGCTAAGCGGCGCCGATGCGGGCGGCATATACAAAAACATGCTCAGCGGCCAGGCGAACATACCCGTCATCTCGCTATCCACCGCCATATCCGATGGCGATACGCGCGTGGCGGCGCTGTTTTTGCATACCGATATGAGCCGCATCAACGCCTCCATCCGCCAGGTGTGGATGGATGTGCTGCTGTATGGCTGCATCGCGGTGGTGCTGGCGTTTATGGCGGTAAGCTACCTCACGGGGCGCATCACCAAGCCCATCACCAATATGAGCAGCACCGTGATGCGCTTTTCGAAGGGCGAGTTTGGGCTGCGCATACCCGATGGCGGCGCCGATGAGGTGGGCCAGCTGAGCAAGAGCTTCAACATCATGGCCGATGAGCTGAACACGCTGGAGCAGGCGCGCCGCAGCTTTGTGGCCAACGTATCGCATGAGCTGCGCTCGCCGCTCACCTCGATGCGCGGTTTTTTGGAGGCCATGCAGGATGGCACCATTTCGGCGGAGGAAACGCCCAAGTATCTTGAAATCGTGATAAACGAAAACCGGCGCATGACCGGCATGGTGAACGGCCTGCTGGATTTGGCGCGCATCGAATCCGGCCAAAACGTGTTCACGCCGGAGGTGTTCGACGTCAATGAGCTGATCGCCCGCACGCTGCTCACGTTCGAAGCGCGCATCGATGCGAAAAAAATACAAATTGCGCTTGACTTATTGGACCCATACTGCTATGTTGAAGCAGATGTGGGACAGATTGCGCAGGTGGTGCGCAACCTCATCGACAACGCCCTAAAATTCACCGCCGAAGAGGGCAGCCTTTCGATTTCGACCATTGCGGCGGATAGGCGTACGGCCGCCGTTACCGTGACCGATAGCGGGCAGGGCATCGCCAAAGAGGACATACCCTATTTATTCGACCGGTTTTACAAGGCCGAAAAGGCGCATACGCCGGGCGCGCAGAGCGGGACAGGCCTGGGTTTGAGCATCGTAAAGCGCATCGTGGATGCGCACGGGCAAAACATCACGGTAGACAGCCAATTGGGGAGCGGCACCAGCTTTCGCTTTACACTCAAGCGGGCCGATAGGGCGCCGCGCATGATGGAGCAAGGCAAGCCGGGCCAGCGCCGCAGCTAAGGAGAGGAATATATGGAGCATTTCGATTTTAACGAAAGTAACGAAGAAGCGCGCGCGGTGGAAGCACCGCAGGCGGAGCCTTTGCAGCAAGAGCAGCCGCCGCTGCAGGAGGATAGCCAAGCCGCGGCGGAAGAAATCGCGGAGCCGCAGCAGCTTCTGCAAGAGGATGGCTACGCGCACGCGCGGCCGCACTTTGCCAAGGAATTGCCTCGCAAGCCAAAAAAGCGGGGCGGCGCGGGCGGCTATGTTGCCGTGGGCGCGGTTTGCCTGCTGATTGGGTTTGCGCTGGGCTGCATGCTTATGGCGCTGGTATCGTTTGGCACGCAGGGCTGGGTGGAACCAGGCGAGAGGCCTTCTGCTGGCGATGATTTCTTCGGCGGGTTCTTTAAGGATAACACCAAGCCGGGCGCTAACCCGGCCCCCGAATATGTGGCGCCCGAGGATGTGCAGGCGCCGGGCTTTATAGCCCGCCCCCTGCCCGAATTCGACGGCGAGGCGCCCGTGATAGAGAACAGTATCAACCCCTTGCCGGATATCGTAGAGAGTGCGGCGAACGGCGTGGTGGGCATAAGCGTGTATTACCACGATAAGGTTTCCGATTCCGACCATTACGAGGGCTATGGCAGCGGGTTTGTGGTTTCTACCGAGGGGTATATCGTGACCAACGCGCATGTGGTGCAGGATGCTTCCCGCGTGACGGTCACCTGCTACGACGGCGAGGTGCTCGATGCCGAGGTGATAGGCATGGATAACGGCCTGGATGTGGCGGTAATCAAAATCGAAAAGAGCGGTTTGGTGGCGTTGGCGCTGGGCTCCAGCCAAACCGTGCGGGTGGGCGAGTTTGCCGTGGCCATTGGCAACCCCACCGGCGAGGAACTGGCGGATACCGCAACGTTTGGCATCATCAGCTCTACCGCGCGCGAAACCACGGTAGAGGGGCATACCAACACATTTTTGCAAACCGATGCGGCGGTCAACCCGGGCTCCAGCGGCGGCCCGCTGCTGGATATGAGCGGGCATGTGGTGGGCATTACCTGCGCCAAAACGCTGTATGCCGGGTATGATGAATATGGCAATATCATCAACGCCGAGGGCTTGGGGTATGCCATCCCCATCGATGACGCGATGCGTGTGGTGCGGCAGCTTATCACCATCGGGCATGTGGTGCGGCCGGGCCTGGGTATTTCCATCATGTCGATTACCAAGGCCGATTCCGAGGTTTATGATGTGCCGCAGGGCATATTGGTGTATACGGTCACGCGCAACGGCCCCGCGCACCATGCGGATCTGCGCATAAACGATATCATATTAAAGTACGACGGCACGCCCGTCACCGATGATAAGGCGTTGGTGGCCTACATAAAAGGCCTGGAGCCGGGCGCCTCGGTTGTGTTGGATGTATGGCGGGATGGCGAGGAGCTGAGCATAGAGCTGACCATAGGGGATATTAACCTGCTCAGCAATGAGATACTCAACGACGCCTATGCCGATATTTTCGATTGATGATGGATTTGCAGGGGATGGCTTCCCTTGAAAAGAACCTCTTCCGTATTGGAGGAGGTTCTTTTTTTGCCCGCCCAAGTAGGGGAAGGCGTCTTTCGTGAAGCTACCCGTCCAGCCCCTCGAGGTAGATATTGATATCCTCCAGGCTATCGAACGTCATCCCCTTTATGCATTCCGCCGCCGCATCCTTCGGCAGGGGGATATCCAGGGTGAGCAGTATTCGCTCCTTTAACGCGGCGTCGGTTTTGCGCACGGTGAGCGTATCGTTTTCCAGCTTGAGCACATAATGATCGGGGCAGCTGATATCCCGCGCTTGCCGTATTTCCACGCGGGCGGGTGAAAACTGTACGACTGCATCCGCGCCATACGCCTGCGCCAGCTCTGCCCTGGTTTTGCCCACAACGGGCTGCGCATCCTGTATGCTCACCTCGTGGCCGCAGGCCATGGCATAGCGCCAGGTTACCTGCGCCGTGGGCGTTATGGTATCTTCGCCCCGCTGCGCCGTCTGTGCCGCTGCGTCCTGCCGCGGCGCGGGCGTTTGCGCCGGCTGCGCCTCTTGGGGCGCTTGAATCGGTTCCCCGGCCGGGTCTATCGCATAATGCCCCAGCGCCGCGCCCGTTAGCAGCATGACGCAGCTTAGCAGCATGGCTGTAGATACGCGTATCGTGCCGGATATAGGAATACCTCGCATGGTAAAACCGCCTTCCTAAGGGTTTTATGGCCAGTATTCCCATGTATGCTTGTGTTCATGCAAATGTGCTTTGCATTTCGTGATTGTGCTTGTTTGGCTTGCATGGTACAATATATGCAGTATAAATACGGCAAAAAGCGGCCGGCGTTCGAGGTTAAGGTTTTGACTGTTTTGGGAATAGACCCGGGTTATGCTATTTTGGGGTATGGCGTGCTGCAAACAAAGGGCGGCCATGCGCCCCGCGCGCTGGATTATGGGGTAATCGAAACCACGGCGGGCGAACCCTTCCCCAAGCGGCTCGAAACGCTTTATTTGGGCGTGCGGCAGCTGATTGGCCTATACAAGCCCGATCAGGTGGCGTTTGAGGAGCTGTTCTTTTACCGCAATGTAACGACCGCCCTGCAGGTGGGCGCGGGCCGGGGCGTGGCGCTGTTGGCCGCGCAGCAGGCCGGGCTGCCCTTATATGAATATACGCCCATGCAAATAAAATTGGCGGTATGCGGCAACGGCCATGCCGACAAAAAGCAGATTCAGCAAATGGTGCGGCTGCTGCTGGGGCTGCAAACCATCCCCAAGCCGGATGACGCGGCGGATGCGCTGGGCGTGGCGATTTGCCATGCCAACACCAGCGGGCCCGCGGTGGAAGAATACCGCATACGTTAAAGGCGAGGTAAGCGATGTACGAATATATACGCGGGATCGTCGATGAAATCGGCCCGGATCGCGCCGTGGCGGAGGCCGCCGGGGTAGGGTACTTGCTGCTCTGCCCGGCCACAACGCTCAAAACGCTGCAGGCGGGCAAGGAAGCGAAGCTGTACACGCATTTTCATATCGCGCAGGATGCCATCGCGCTCTATGGCTTTTGCTCTAACGAGGAGCGCGCCATGTTCCGCAGGCTCATAGGGGTCACGCGGGTGGGCCCCAAGCTGGCGCTGGCGGTGCTGAGCCACCTGAGCGTTTCCGACATAGCGGGGGCGATACTCACCGAAAACGCGGATGCTTTGAGCAGCGTGCCCGGCATGGGCAAAAAGACGGCGGCGCGCCTGCTGCTCGAGCTTAAAGAAAAGGTCTCCGAGGATATGCGCAGGGCGGGGCTGGAGCAAAGCTATGGCGGCGCGTTGGATATGCGCACCGAAGCTACCGCGGCGCTGGTGGCGCTGGGGTACGATGGCGTGGTGGCGGGGCGCGCGGTGGCGTCGGCTGACGATTGCGACCGCGTGGAGGATTTGATTACGCAGGCGCTCAAGGGGCTTGCCAGGCAATAACGCTGAAAGAAAGAAGATATACGATGGACGAAAGGCTCATCACATCCTCCCTGACGGTGGAGGATGAACAAATCGAATATAGCCTGCGCCCGCGTTTCCTCAACGAATACATTGGCCAGCACACCGTGAAAGAGCACATGCGCATCTACATCGAGGCGGCCAGGCACAGGGGCGAGCCGCTGGATCACGCTTTGTTTTATGGCCCGCCGGGCCTGGGCAAAACCACGCTGGCCGCCATTGTGGCCAACGAGATGAGCGGCAACCTTCGCGTTACCAGCGGGCCCGCCATCAGCCACGCGGGGGATTTGGCGGCGCTGCTCACCAATTTGGCGCCGGGCGACGTGTTGTTTATCGATGAAATACACCGGCTCAACGCCAATGTAGAAGAGGTGCTGTACCCCGCCATGGAGGATTATGCGCTGGATATCATCATTGGCAAGGGGCCCAGCGCGCATTCCATACGGCTGGACCTGCCGCGCTTCACGCTGGTGGGAGCTACCACCCGCATGGGCCTTTTAACCTCCCCCCTGCGGGATCGATTTGGCATAAAAGAACAGCTGGAGCTGTATGCTCCCGAGGATTTGCTGGAGATTATCATGCGCAGCGCCGGCATTTTGCATATCGAAATCGATGAGGAAGGCGCGCTGGAGCTGGCCTCCCGCTCCCGTGGTACGCCGCGCATCGTAAACCGCCTGCTCAAACGGGTGCGCGACTATGCGCAGGTGCGGGGCGGCGGCGTAGTCGACCTGCCTACCGCGCAGGCGGGGCTGGCCATGCTGGCCATCGATGAAATCGGGCTGGACGCGGTGGATCGGCGGATGCTGCTGGCCATGATTGAAAAATTCGGCGGGCGGCCCGTGGGGCTGGATACCATCGCCGCCGCCACCGGGGAGGATGCGACTACCATAGAGGATGTGTATGAGCCGTATCTGCTCCAGCTGGGGCTCATAGCGCGCACGCCGCGGGGCCGCATCGTGCTGCCGGATGGATACAGGCACATGGGCTATGTGCCGCCGCAGCAGAGCGCACAGCAAAAATTGGAAATTTAAGAAAGTTTTACCCCACCCTCTAACCCCCGGCTTGGGGGAGGGGGAGAGTTATAAATAAATTTGCTTTCGGGGGCAAAGCCCCCGTACCCCTTTATCTATCATGCGGGAGGTATTTTATGTTTGATAATAAGACGAAAGAACTGCAGAGCGCGCTGGCGCAGCGCGAGGCGGATATTGCCGAACTCAACAAACGGGCGGAGGCGCTCCATGCCGAGGTAAGCCAATACCGCGAACAGAGCGGCGCGATTATCAGCGTGCTTGCGCAGGCGCAGGCAACTGCCGCGCGCATCACGAAAGAGGCTGAAGACCAGCGCGCGCAGCTGCGCATCGATGCCGAGGCCGAGCGGGCCAATGCGCATCAGGAGTGCGATGCGCTGATTCGTCAAGCGCTGGAAAACGCCAGCAGCATCGTGGCCGAAGCGCAAAATGAAGCGGGCCGTCTGATGCAACAGGTAGAAAATGATGCGGCCAAGCGCGAAGCGGAGGCCGCCGCCAGGGTGACCTCGGCCGAGCAAAAGGCCGCTGCGCTCAATGGCTTCATCAAAGATACCGTGCTGGGCGTGCGCGCGCAGGCCGAAGCGTTTGGGTCGTTCCTTTCCGATGTCGATACGCCGCGCGTCCAGGGCGACTTCATACCGGCCGCGCCTGCGGAATATCATGACCCGGCGGAGCTGATGCGCAGCATCTACGCGATGCAGCGCCGCGATTTGCCGCCGCGCGCGGAAGAAGCGCCTGCCGCGCCCGCCGCTGTGGCGCAAGCGCCCGAGGCTGCTCCGGCGCCCCAGCCGGCGCTTGCGCCCGAGCCCGCACCGGAGCAGAACGCTGCGCCAACGCCCCCGCCGGCATGGGTGCCCCAGCCTGCGCCGCAGCAGAGCGCCGCGCCGGCCCTCCCCGTAGAAGAGCCCAAAGAAGATGCCGAGCGCGTATGGACGGTGGATGAAATACTATCCGCGGCGCCGGGCAGCGGCGAGGTGAGCGTACCGGCCGATTTGGACTCCATCATCAACGATATACTGGACGGCGATTGACAGCCTGCCCTTTGGGGTGCTATGATACCAACGTTTGTGATAAAAATTCAGGGTATAAATGTAAGGGGTAGGTAAAAGATGGGCAAAAACAACAACGAAGAATTCGTGCAGCATATCGCGTCCCGCACGGAGGACTTTGCAAAATGGTATACCGATGTCGTACTCAAAAACGATATGGCCGACTACAGCGAGGTAAAGGGCTGCATGGTTATCAAGCCCTATGGCTATGCCATATGGGAGCTGATGCAGCAGCAGATGGATCAGCGCTTTAAGGATACGGGGCATGTGAACGCGTATTTCCCGCTGCTCATACCCGAGAGCCTGCTTATGAAGGAAGCCGAGCATGTGGAGGGCTTTGCGCCCGAGGTGGCCTGGGTTACCCAGGGCGGCACCGAGCAGCTGACCGAACGGCTGGCCATACGCCCCACCAGCGAAACCATCATCGGCACCATGTACAGCAAGTGGATACAATCCTACCGCGATTTGCCCGTGCTGATGAACCAGTGGTGCAACGTGATGCGCTGGGAAAAGAGCACCCGGCCCTTCCTCCGCACGTCGGAGTTTTTGTGGCAGGAGGGGCATACCGCCCACGCCACATTCGACGAGGCGCAGGAGGAAACCATGCGCATGCTGGGCGTGTATAAGGATTTTGCCGAAAATGTGCTTGCGATACCCGTGCTGACGGGCCGCAAGAGCGAAAAAGAAAAGTTTGCCGGCGCGTATGCCACCTATACCATGGAGGCCATGATGCAGGATGGCAAGGCGCTGCAGATGGGCACCTCGCACAACCTGGCCGATAACTTTGCCAAGGGCTATGACATCATGTACCTGAGCAAGGAGGGCAAGCAGGAATACTGCTACACCACCAGCTGGGGCACCTCCACCCGCATGATAGGCGGGGTAATCATGGTGCATGGCGATGACAGGGGCTTGGTGCTGCCGCCCCGCGTAGCGCCCTATCAGGTGGTAATCGTGCCCATTGCGGCGCATAAAGAGGGCGTTATGGAGCAGGCCAAAGCGCTGCTGGCCACGCTAAAGGCCGCGGGCCTGCGCGCCAAGCTGGATGACAGCGACCAGAGCGCGGGCTGGAAGTTTAACCAATGGGAGATGAAGGGCGTGCCGGTGCGCCTCGAGGTAGGGCCAAAGGATATCGAAAACCGGCAGGTGGTGTTGGTGCGGCGCGATACCCACGAAAAGCAGTTTGCGCCCATAGAAGGCCTGGGGCAAACCCTGCCGGCGCTGCTCGACGATATACACGTTTCCCTGTTCAACAGGGCGCTCGCCAACCGCGAGGCCCATACGCAGGATGTGGAGGGCTTCGAGGCCTTCACCCAGGCGGTGCAGGGCGGGTTTGCCCGCGCGCCGTGGTGCGGTGAACGCGCCTGCGAGGATGAAATCAAAGCGCTTACCGGCGCTTCCACCCGCTGCTACCTGCTGGACTATGACGCGGGCGCGCACGGCGACAACTGCGTGTTCTGCGGCAAAAAGGCCAAGCACATGATGTATTTTGGCAAGGCGTATTAAATAGCCTTGCTTTCGGGGCCGCGCCCCCGCTCTTTTGCTTTCAAATTGCAGCAGAATAGAGTTAACACCCTCTCCAACCCCCTCCCCCAGGAGGGGGAACTGCTATAAAAAGGATGCGGCGGCTTCGTGCACAAGGAAAGGACTAGAAGGCATATATGAAAAAATGGATCTGCTTGGCATTGGCGGCGATGTTCCTGTGCTGTGCGGGGTGCGGCTTGCCCTCGCGGGAAGCGCTGGCGGAGCAGGGCGTCTACACCGAAGAATATTCCGACCAAGGCGTGCGCGACCTGATTGAAAAGAAAATACTCAGCGGCGAGAGCGAGCTGGCGGAGGATTTTTATGGCGAGCTGCAGCAGGTGGAAGCATCGGTGCGAAAAACCCTGCGCGACTTGTCGAACGGCAGCTTTATATTCCAGCGTTTTGGCGAGGGATATAATGCCGCGCTCGAGGAAAAGCAGCCCGGTGTGGTGGCAACCGCCATAAGCTGGGAGCTGCAGGATGAAGAGCTGCTTTTGGAGATGCCGCGAAACGCCGCGGATGACAGCCTGCTGGTAACGCCGTATTCCGCCCAGGCGCTGGATCAAATCGTGCGGGATATGGCGGATATGCTCACACCCACGGTCACGCGCCTATTCACATGGGAGGGCGCGGGGGGAGAGGAGCAACCCGTAGAAGGCCTAAGCCAAGCGATACAGGGGGATTTTCAAATGCTCTCCGAGCAAAACTGCGCGTATGTGGCGCTGGTGGAGAGCGGATCGTGGGAAATTACCGATTGGAACCGCGATGGCTTCTTCGAGATGGAGCTGACGCTAAACTATTTGCCAACCGCGGAGCCGCTGCGCGAAGTACCTGTGGCGCATGACGGCAGGGAGATGGTGGAGGCGCTGTTGAACGGGTTTGAATCCGGCCGAAGCAGTGTTGTGATGGTTTTGATGGAGGATATGCCGCTCACGCAGGAGAATGCCGAGGAAACGCTGTTTGGCTACATCAATGCCGCGGAAACCAACGCGGGCACGCTGGCCTGCGAGGCGACGAATATTTGGCAGGAGATATATTGGACGCAGAGCAACCAGCACATTGGCCGGTTTTGGCTGGAATACAGCGCGAGCCTGCAGGAGATCGAAGCGGCGCAGGCCGAGCTTAAAGCGGCCATTGCGGAGCGCGGGGATGTGCTGCTGGCGCAGGAATATGCCGATGAGAAGGCGGCGTACCGCGCGGTGTATGATTTGGTGCTGGACTTGGCGAAATACGATAAGGAAATTCAGTCGGCCACGCTCAAAAAGAAGCTGACCCCGCAGATGTGCATCAACCGCAGCGCCTATGGCGTGCTGGTGAGCGGCAAAACCGTGTGCACGGGCTATGCGCGCGCGTTTAAGGCGCTGTGCGATTATATGGACCTGCCCTGCTGGGCGGTGAACGGCAAGCAGGATGGCGAGGGCCACGCCTGGAATGCCGTGCGCATAGGGGAGGAAGTGCTCTATGTGGATTGCACCTTTGCCGATACGGGCGGCAGTAAGAAAAGCAATTTCTTGTTCACGCAGGAGCAGCTTAAAAAGCGGCACTATGTGGTGGACGAGGGCTTTGTGATGAAGTGGGAGTGAGGGATATCCGTTCCTTTTTAAGCGGAAAGGTTGATATTTATGAGTAAGGATAAACTCACCGAAAAAACTGCGACCAAAAAAAAGCAAACGAAAGCAATATTAGTATATGAGGGAATCACAGCCCAATACAATGATCAAAAACCTGAGGGGATTTACTGGGATTCCAGACCGGCGTATGTTCCGCAGTATGTTAATAAAGGCAACCATGTTTTGCGCAATACGCCCGAAGGGCAGATGCCGTGGTGTGACTTAGAAGAAGGTTGGAAAATGGAGTTTTCAGTTTCGACAGGTGCGTTTATATATTTCAAGATTGAAAAAAGTGTTGCTGGAAAACCATGGCAGTATTGGGGCCAGCGGGTGCAAGCTAGAGATGCCGAAGGCCATTTGCGGGGTGAGCTTATTGTTGCCGATGGCGACCCTGCCAATGTATTCGTGTTCGGAGAATATGTGTTTGTAGTATGCCGCAGCGGAATACTGCATAAATGCGATGTGTTGCTGAACGAAATAGATCGCATGGATTTATCAGGGTTTGGTGCTTTTTGGGGCGGTTGTTGCTCGCCATATGAATTGATTCCTGGGACTTCATTCGGTTTTATGGATACAACCCGTGATTTGCTTACCGTGTTAGATTACATAAAAATGGACACACATATAATCGCGTGCCCGGCAGACTTTCAATTTGGTGTAGCGGACCATTTCAACTTCTTTTATGGAATGGTGGGTATGAGTTTTAAAACGGTGACGGCATTGGATTCCACAGGAGCAGTGGCAGACCGCCATCGTGTAAAAGGAAATATGTGTTGGCAAGATTTCTTTCTTAGGGATGGATATGCGCACGCACAAACAAACACTTTGGGCATACACGAATTCTATGGCACGCGCGAAAACGAAACGATTACACGCATTTACCGCTTTGAACCCGTGTAAGGAGCACGACAGCGAGGGCGCGCGGGAATACAACTACGACGCGCAAAAAAACAACACAAGAGGCATAACGCCTCTTTTTTTGTGCAGAATAAAGCCGTATTGCCATGCAAAAACGAGGAGGGGAGGCCGAAGGATGCAAACGTTTATCATGCCGCGGGATGTATACCATGGGCACGGCGCGCTCACGGCGCTGCGGCGGCTCAATGGGCAGCGCGCCCTGCTGGTTACCGGCGTGGAAGCCATGCGGCGCAACGGCTTTTTGCAGCGCGCACAGCATTTTTTGCGGGAAGCGGGGCTGGAAACCACAATCTATAGCGGCATTGCCCGCGATGCTTCGGAGGGCCTGCTGCTTGCGGGCGTGAAGGTTATGCGGGAGCGCAAGCCGGATTGGGTGGTGGCGCTGGGCGGCGGCGCGGTACTGGATGCGGCCAAGCTTATGTGCGTGCTGTATGAGCATCCCGGCCTTGCGCTGGATAACCTCATACAGCCCGAGGGGCTGCCCTGGATGCGCCGGATGGTGCGGCTGGCGGCGGTATCCACCACTCTTGGCGGCGGAAGCGCGGTGAGCGCCTATGCCGTGCTGCCCCGCTTGCGCGGCGGGCTAACGCGCAGCGTATCGGATAGCCAGCTGGTGCCGGATATGGCGATATTCGACCCGGATTTGCCGATCATGCTCCCGCGAAGCCAAACGGTAGCAGGGGGCATCGGCACGCTCACGCTCGCGGTGGAAGCGTATGCGAGCGGTGAACACTCCGACTTGACCGACCCGCTCGCCCTGCAGGCGATACATTTGTTTGCGGATGCCCTGCAAGGCGCGACGGAGGGCAGCCCCTCTGCCTGCGAGCGGATGCAGTATGCTTCTTGTCTGGCGGCGCTCGCGGCCTCCAATGCTTCGATGGGGTTGGCGCATACCTTGGCGCTTGCGCTGAGCGCCGCGTTTTATCGGCCCATCCCCTATGGTCATGCGGCGGCGATGTGCTTGCCCGCGGCAATCCGCTCCGGCGCGGGGGTTTCGGGGGCACGATATGCCGCGCTGGCACGGCATCTGCGGTTGGGCGCGGGGGGCGCGCCGGCATTGGCAAAGTGGGTGCAGGATTGGTGCGCGCGGCTGGAGCTTGCGCCTGCCCTGCGCGCTTATGGCGCGGTGGAGGCGGAGTTTTTGGCCAAGGCTCCCGCCCTCGCCGGGCATGTTATAGAGCAGTTGCGCAGGGCGCAAAAGCCCGGTGCCGTCACGCAAAAAGAGGTGGAGGAGCTGCTGCGCAGCATTTATTATGGCGGTTGACGGAAGTGGCCGCAGAACGTATAATATATAGGATTATGCGGCTGTGGTGGAATTGGCATACACAACGGACTTAAAATCCGTCGGGGAAACCTTGAGGGTTCGAGTCCCTCCAGCCGCACCAACCCTGCTAAATACCGAGAGCTCCCCCAAAAGGCAGCTCCCGGTATTTTTATAGCAGGGCTTCAAAGCAACAGGCGGGACGGCTCGTTCTGCCCCGCCTGCCAACCAAACCAAATTATAAAAGAGGATTTATTGGGCGCAAATGAACTACAAAAAGGTGTACTTTTTTATAGCCGCGCTTTTGAGGGCACAAGGTAGCCCATAGGCATAATTTAGAAACATTATAGCATTTCAACCCCCGATTTCCAACAATTTTTTTCGGCGTGGCTTACTTTGGGGCTAGTGTAAAAAAGTACACTTTTTTATAGGAGTACCCACAGGCGGCGGCAAATAGGACCGCGCAGGCCAGCGCCGCCCGTCGCTGAACACGGGCGAAAAAAGATTGGAGGAAAACCAAGATGAAAAGAATCCTTGCACTCGCGCTGGCATTCGTGTTGGCACTTTCCCTTGCCGCTTGCGGCGGCGGTAATAGCGGCGGCAGCTCTACCACCCCGCCCGCCGACAGTGGCACAACCGCGACCCCGCCCACCGATAGCAGCACGCCGCCCGCTTCACAGGGCGGTAACGATGGCGGCAGCAACGCCCTGTTTGAAATCCCGCAAGACCAAATAAAAACTTATAACAACGGTGACGGAACTGACATTGCTCTCGCACTCAGTGAAATTCCATCAGGAATATTTAAGGGCGTGGGCGAACTCGAATCCGCATATGTCATGCTCAGCAAATATGGCATTTACAAGTATGATGTTATCTTAAAATTCAATGTAAAATCAGGTGTGGACGCGGCAAAATCCCTAACCGATTTTTACAAGAGCATTGGCGCGACGGTTGAGGAAAAAGATAGCGAACTCTATCATTATGCCGTTACCTTTGAAGATTGGGGTGTTTCCACAGAAGTGGTTTCCGGGAGTGATTACGTTAATTTGCAACTGAATGTCGTCAAACAATAATCACAGCAGTTCGGCGGGGCGGTTCGCGCCGCTCCACCTTTTGCACGCCACAAGCAATGACAAGAACTGCCCAAGTGGGCGGTTCTTGTCATTTGCATGCGGGAACAGGTCATACTACGCCGATTTTCTCAATGTATATCGACGCAAACTGTATTAAGGCGGCATCTATATCCCCGGCCTCGAAGCCCAGGAACGTGAGCTCGAGCACAGCCCCGGCATCGAGCAAAAGCTCTGTGCTTTTGGTGATCTCATTGGGTGTACTGCCATTTGTCACCTCCACGGATGCCCGCGTGCTGAGGTAGTTGCGGATTTCAAATGACGCCGTTCCAGGGTTCGATATGAACACAACCTGGTACCGCACCAAATAGATTCCGCGCTGGTGGATGAAAAACTCCGTCGTAATCGGCTCGTGTGTTATCGCGTCCCCCACGACATCCGCACTCGCTTGGAAAACGATATCCTCGTCCGTCATGGTGGTGGTGTCTTTTAAGTATATGCTGGCGATCAGTCTATCGCCTATGCCCGATGGTTCGGGCTCCGGCGGGCAGGGATGGCAGCAGCTGCCGCAGGGCCTGCAATATTGACAACAATTCATAGTATCATGCACCTCTCTGTTATGCTGGTTTAAGCTTTTATTGCGTATCGCTAATGCATAGTACGTTGCGCGGGCCAAAAAAGTGCATCGTGATGGAAAATTGGCGCTTAAAATCGCGCGCTGGCCCGCAAGGCTTTTGCGGGAGGCGTTTCTCAATCTGCATGAAAATAATTTAACTTTTGATGTAAATCACGCACATTAGATAAATTATGCCGTATATTATTTTCTTGCGGTTTAATTTAGATTTAAACTACATATTTTTTAATTTGTGTTATAATAGAGTGACGAATAGGCATTGTGCGGGAAGGGGGTAGAATAGATGCCGCAGGTAATTCTTATGGTAGAGGATGATCCGCATATTGCCCAAGTGGTATCGGAATATCTCAAAGAAGCGGGGTATATTGTGCTTTCCGCCCCGGATGGGCAGGCGGCGCGAAACCTGTTGGAGAGCGAGCGGGAAATCGACGCGTTCATTCTGGATATTATGCTGCCGGCGGTATCGGGGCTAGAGCTGCTTCGGATGCTTCGGGAGCGGGAAATATACAGGGAAAGCCCGGTGATGATGCTATCCGCCCTGGGGGATGAAACCACCCAGCTCCTCAGCTTCGACGCGCTGGCGGATGATTATGTTACCAAGCCGTTTTCGCCCAAGGTTTTGGTGCGGCGGATGCAGGCGCTTTTGCGCCGGGCAGAAAGCACCGGCAGCACTATGGAATATGAGGATATTGTTTTGGATAACGACAGCTATGAAGTCACCGACAACGGCGAAAAGGTGAAGCTGACCCTGCGGGAATTCGAGCTGCTCAAAGCGCTGATGGCAAATGCCAAAAAGGTGCTTACCCGCCAGCAATTGCTCAACTACGCATGGGGATACGATTTTTTCGGCGATGAGCGGATTGTGGATGTCCACATCAAAAACCTGCGCAAAAAGCTTCGCTCGCCCATCATCGCCACCATCAAGGGCGTGGGCTATAAATTGGAACGGCAAGAGGAAGAAACCCCATGAGCCGGAAGCGGTCCATCGTGGGCACAACGTTTCTGTTTGCCTCGCTGCTGATCGTTTTGGCGGTATCGCTAACCTTGGCGGCGCTGTACTTTGCCATGCCGAAATATTATCTCTATAAAAAGAATCAGGCCCTGCAAACAAATCTAAATGTTTTGGTGGATGATTTGCGGGGAACGGAAAATGCGGAGGAGAGCGCCGCCCTCATCGCGGCGTTTTCCGAAGCCAACAACGCCGAAATCACGGCGCTCAACCGCGAAAACAAGCCGATTCCCACCCTCTCCACCCCCTATGTCGCGCTGGAGGATGCCGAAGCCGGCGGCGGCTTTTCCATCACGGTAGATTCCGGCTCCGACTATCAGGATTCGGTCTATTCCACAACGGTGGAGGGCGTCGCTTTTCAGGGCGGCGGCGGGGGCGGCTTTGCGACGCAAACCATCATGCTCAGCGTTCCTGTGGGGAGTAAGCTGGTGGAATCCATCAGCGTCAGCAGCACCCTTCAGCCCATCAACGAAGCCAAAAGCGTGATACTTTCCCTCATACCATATCTGCTTTTGGGGAATATCCTGCCGGGGCTGGGGCTGGCGTTTTTCTACGCCAAAAGGTTCACCAGCCCCATACTGCATCTTTCCGAAGCCGCCGTGCGGATGGAGCGGATGGAGCCGGGCGCGGTTTCCGGCCTTCGCACACAGGATGAGCTGGGTCAGCTTTCCCGCAACTTGGATGCCCTCTATGCAAGCCTGGGCGAAAACATCCACAGTTTAAATGACGAGATGGCAAAGGTAAGCCGCATGGAGCGCGCCAAAACCCAGTTGATGCAGAGCGCCAGCCACGAGCTAAAAACCCCCATCGCCGCGCTTAACGGCATTGTGGAGGGGATGCTGGATAATGTCGGGGTCTACCGGGATAGGGATACCTACTTGAAGGAATGCAAGGGGCTGATCAACCGGCTTGCCCTGCTGGTAGGCGAGATACTCACCGCTTCCCGGTCGGATATCGAGGCGGACGCCCTATCCTTCACCCAGGTGAACCCGGCGGAGCTTTTGGAGCAGGCCCTTGCCGCCAATGCCCTTTTGCTGAAAAGCCGGGGGGTTATAATTACGAAACGCTTGGGGAACCACACCCTTTTTACCGATGAAGCCATATTGCACAGGGCGCTCTCCAACCTCATATCCAATGCCGCCCGCTACACCCTCCCCGGCGGGGAGCTGTACCTTACCCTTGCGGAAGAAGACTCCGGCTGGGCGCTCTCGATAGAAAATCAGTGCGAGCCCATCCCCCCGGAGGAATTGGAAAAGCTTACAGAGCCTTTTTATACCCGCAGCTACAGCCGGGATAAAACGATAAGCGGCACCGGGCTGGGGCTGTATATCGTCCGCCGCAGCTTGGAGCAGCTTGCAATCCCCTGGGGGATGGAGGCCACCGCACTGGGGCTCAAGGTGCGCCTAAAGCTGTAGGCAATCACACACAGGATACACGCCGGCTACATGCCAGCTTCATATGGGCGCGGTAAGCTATGGGTACCAACAACTTAGGAGGATATACCCATGAAAAAAGCGATCGCGCTGATGCTCATCTTATGTATGGCGGTGTCATTTGCCGCCTGCGGCACAGAAAATAAACCTGCGGACGGGACTTCATCCGCCTCGGTGAAGCACGAAGTGGCCGGTGAAATCGCCGGGGAAATCAGCATTTCCTGCTATGACACCATGCAGTATAAAGCCTTTTTGGAGGCGGCCGCCAATTTGTTTATGGCAAAATACCCCGGCACCAAGGTGACGATTAAGACCTTTTCCACCATGCCCGAAGTCAAGGTTATGGAGAAGGATGGCGCCACCGTCATGTCCTCGGAAATAACGGATGATCCCGTGGCGCGGGCGGATTATTTGAGCAAGCTCAATACCGAGCTGATAGGCGGCGGCGGGGCGGACCTGCTGGCGCTGGATATTTTACCCATCGAACGCTACGCCAAAAATGGGCAGTTTGCGCCGCTGGATGAGTTCATGAACAGCGACCCGGATTTTCACCCCGAGGACTACCGCCAAAACATACTCGAGGCGGTGAAGCAGGGGGGCCATACCGTGTTTTTACCCACGGATTACAGCTTCAACTACGCTACCTTCGATAAATCCCTATTTACCCCCGAGCAGGCTGAGACGCTGAAAAATGAAGGAACCTTTACCTACGCGGGGCTGATAAGCAGCGCGGAGGGGGCCTTTGCCAGCGCAAACGCGGGCGCGGATAAGAAAATCCGCATGCTGGAACAGAGCGCCCGGTTCCTGTTCGGCGCGCTCTGGGATGAAAACTACAGCAAATTCATCAACTTTGCCGACCGAACCGCCAACTTTACCGATGGCTCTTTTGCCGCCCTGCTGGAAGCGGTGAAGGGCTATGCGGATAAGGGATATATCTTCTCGGATGAAAACGCCGAAATCATCAGCGGGCAGCAGGTTTTCTTCCGGGTTAAGAGCGACATGTCGCTGGCGTATGATTTGGATTACAACAAGGTCAGCCCCATACAGTTTTTTGACGGCGGCAGCGAAAACGACATCATAGGCGGTATTCAAGCGAATGCGGATGGCAATATCCCCTTCCGGTTTTTCCGGGGCTACGCTATGAATGCAAACTCCAAAAACCAACGCACCGCGTGGGAATTTCTCAAGTTTTTACTCAGTGAGGAAATGCAGCTTTCGGTAGATGGGATGGGCCTGCCGATAAACAACGCCGCCCGCGCCAAAAAAGCCGAGATGAGCATAGACGGCTCCTTATATGGGGAGAAAACGCCCATGACCGAGGGCATGCAGAACTTGCTCGCCGAATATCAAGCCGCTGTGGAACGGTTTTCCGACCGCATCAATGCTTACCCCCTCGCGGACAGCACCATCTCGGCTATGATACGCGAGGAAACCGCACACTTTTTTGACGGCGCCAAAACCGCGTCCGAGGTATGCGAAGCGCTGCAAAGCAGGGTAAATCTCTACCTGGGCGAGTAAGGGGCGCGCATGAAAAACCGGCGCATTCCCCCGGGGTTTTGGTTTTTGCTGCCGGGCTTGCTGGGGTTTTTGCTGTTTTATATATTGCCGTTTGGCGGTTCGGTAGGTTATTCCGTTATGAGCCAGCCGGTAAACGGCAAATTCGTGGGGGTGCAAAATTATCTCTCCCTGCTCGCCAGCCCGGCCTATCTCAGGGGCTTGTGGAACACCGTCAAGTTTATGGGGGTCAGTGTCCCGCTCAATATGGCGCTCTCGCTGGGGGTGGCGCTGCTCATAAGGAAAAAACGCCACCGGGAGCTTTTTACGCTGATTTTTCTTATCCCGCTGGTACTCCCCTCCGGCTCGATGGCGTTTTTTTGGAGGGTGGTATTCTCCTATAACGGCGCGCTCAACGGCGCCTTGCAAGGGCTGGGGATAGGCAAGGTCAACTGGCTGGATTCCGCATTGGCGCTCCCGGTGATGGTGCTGATTTTCATTTGGAAAAACATGGGGTACAACATGGTGCTGTTCCTGTCGGGGCTTCACTCCATCCCGATGGAATATTATGAAGCCGCATGGGTAGATGGCGCGAGCCCCCGGCAGGCGCTTTGGTCCATCACCCTGCCCAACCTGGCCGCGACCTCGGTGCTGGTATGCATTATGTCGGTGGTGAATTCGTTTAAGGTGTTTCGGGAGATTTATCTCCTCACCGGGAACTATCCCCATCAGAGCATCTATACCCTTCAGCACTTCATGAACAACATGTTTGCCTCCCTCAACTACCCCAAGCTGACTACGGCAACCACGATTTTGGTCTGCATCATCGCGGTGCTCACCCAGGGTTTGCTCTGGCTGGAAAGGAGAACAAGTTCGTGAATACCACCGCGTTTGGGAACCGAAAAAATCTGGTTTCCACGGTGCTGCTCGTTTGTTTGGGGCTGCTGTTTTTGCTGCCGTTGGCGGTCACGCTCTCCGGCTCCTTTATGAGCGAAGGGGAAATTACCCTCAATTATACCACCAGCCTGTCGGCTTTTGACAAGCTGGATGGGCTTACGGAGCGGTTTGCCGGGCTTAGGCTCATCCCCAGCCCGGTTACGCTCAAACAGTATGCCACCGTGCTCATAAACCAGCCCGCGTTTTTGCTGCTGATGTTCAATTCCATAAAAATCGCCCTCCCGGTGACGCTGGGCAGCCTCATCATATCCATGGCGACGGCATATGGCTTCACGATTTGGAACTGGCGGTACAAGGAGGCGTTGTTCATCGTATACATTGTGGTGATGCTGATGCCTCTGCAGGCGGTGCTGGTGCCCAATTATATTATTGCGGATGCGCTGGGGATACAGGAGAGCTACCTCGCCATCATATTGCCCGGGATATTTTCTCCCTTTGGGGTATTCCTCATGCGGCAGAGCATGAAAGCGCTGCCCACGGCCTACTTCGAGGCGGCGCGGATAGACGGCGCGGGCCCGATGCGCATCTTTTTTAGCTTGGTAATCCCGCAGATGAAATCGGCGATTGCGGCGCTGTGCATGCTGCAGTTTATCGAATACTGGAACTTGGTGGAGCAAGCGGTCATCTTCATCAAGGACTACACCAAAGAACCGCTCTCGGTCTATCTTTCCCGCATCGCGGAGGGCAGGGTGGGGCTGATTTTCGCCGCCTCCTGCGTATTCTTGTTTTTACCATTCTGGTTTCTCCTGCTGGGGCAGAAGGATTTGGAAAAAGGAATTGAACTGTCAGGAGTAAAATAACGATGAAATACATAAACAGAAAAACGGTCGGCGGCGGCATTTTACTTATTTTGCTCATGCTGATTTTCTTCTCCAAAACCATCTATACCCACCGCCTGCCGCAAATCACCGGGGTATTGCCAAAAAACGGCGCGCTCAACCAGCAGGAAATCGCAAGGGGCACCGCGCAGTGGGCGGATACCGAAAGCCTGTATGCGCAAATCGGCGGCAAGGTGGAGGAGGTTTTGGTGAAGGAAGGGGATGCCGTGAAGGAAGGGCAGGAGCTGCTCCGCCTTTCGTATAGCCCCGAAGAAGTGGAGCAAAGGCTGCGGGAGCTGAAGGATAGCCGCACCCGGATTAAACTGGACCTCGAGAGAATTCGGCTCAATACCGCCAAAACCGAGCGATATATGGATGCGCTGAGGAATAAAGTTTTTGAGCCGGATATGCCGTCATCCGGGGACCTTGCGCTGCTGGACGCGGAGATAGCAAAAGCCGCAAGCCATCTTAAGGAACTGGAGGCGCAAGCGGAAGCCGGCGAAGATGTCTCCAAGGAGGAGCTTGAGTCTGCCCGCTACGAACTGCAGCGGCTCTATATCCAGCGGGACAATCTAATCAAGTCACAGGAAGCGGCAAGAAGGAACGCCTATAAAACGCTGGAGGAACAGGAGCTCGACCGCAGGGCCCGGCTGGCGGATTATGAAGACGAGCTTGCCGCCATAAAGCTGGAGCTTTCGGCAAAAAAAATAGAGCTTTCGGCGCTGGCGATGCAGGAGGAATCCTATAAAGAAGCGCTGCAAGAATTCAGCGAAAACGCCGTGCTGCTCGCCCCCGCCGCCGGGACGATTACATCGCTGCCGGTGGGCAAGGGCGAGCAGGTTACCGAGGGCATGCTCCTCGCCAAAATGGGGGTGGGCAACCGCTTTTTCGTGGACTGCGCCCTGAATTTGGAGAACAATTTTGTGGGGGTGGGGGAGCCGTGCACGCTCGAAAGCGCCTCCCACCGGGCCACAGGGGTTGTGCAAGCGCTCACCTCCTCTGCCGAGGGCAAGACCGCCCAGGTGCTGGTGGAGGAGGCGGAAATCGCCGCCGGGGAAACATTCTCCGTCACCTTTAAAAAAAGCAGCGACACCACCTATATTCTCGTGCCCAACGGCTCGTTGAACAAGGATAACACCGGGTACTTTTTGATGCAGATTAAACGGCGGGAGGGCATCCTTGGGCAGGAATATTACCTCGACCGCCTGGGTGTGATGATTGGCGAATCCGATTCCGAAAACACCGTCATCGTGCGGGGCATCGACTTCTTTGAGCCGATTTTGCTGCGGAGCGCAAAGCCGGTGGCAGTGGGCGACACGGTGCTGCTGGGAAACGAGGCGGATTTTTTTGAGAACTAAGCTGAAATTTTCATTCCTGTTTTTGAGCCTCCTGCTTTTCATCGCCCTCGCGCTGGTGGGGGTTAAGGCAGGGGAGCTGGGCTATCGAAATTTGCTTATGGTTCTGCCCAAAAGCGCGGATGCCGCCTTCCCGGAGCCGGAAAGAATGGCGGAGCTCGGCGAGGAATTCATCCTCACCTATGAGCGTCCGACGCCGGTGATGGTGAAGGCGCTGCGCTCCCAGTGGAATGTGACCGCCATAGGCACCAACGAAAACTACGCCGCCCTAATGGGTTACCCCCTGCTATGCGGCGGGTTTTTAACGGAGTCGGCGGTGCGCAACCGGGAGCGGTTCGCTGTGCTGGAAGAAAACACCGCCTTCCAAATGTTTGGCGCCCTCGAGGTTGCCGGGCTCACGTTTGAAATGGACGGTGCTGTTTGGCTGATTGTGGGGGTGGTGAAAGAGCCCGGAATAACGGGAGGTGAGTTGAAAATCTATCTCCCCGCCACCTGCCTAAAAGGCGCCCCCAACGCGCTTTTGGCGCGGGTGGGCAGCGATGAAACGGCGGTTCTTGCCGGGCTGAAAACGCTGGGAATCCACGAAAGCACCCACTGGCTGCTGAGCCTTAACGGGGTGGGCGGCGCGATTTGGGGGCGGTTTACCGTGGCAGGGCAGGCGGCTGTATGCGGGGCGATTGTTTTGCTGATGGGCAAGGGCGTTTTGCTGCTTAAGGGGCGGGCTCGCTTGCTGAAAGCCCGGCTGCGGCAGGTGTATCTGCCCGCGCTGATTGCCCAAAACCCCCGTGAGCTGGCACTTATAGGAGGTGTTCTACTGTTGCTTGCGGCGGGCATAGCCCTGCTCGTGTTCACCGTGCCCCGCATTTTGGAAACCTGCCTCAACGGGAAGGAAAGCCTGCAAGGCTTCCGTGAGCTGAGTGGGCAATGGTTTGGCGGGAAAATCGGCGGCTTTCAAAAACTGCAGCAGTGGTCGGCCGGGCTGCTTGCAGGTTTTTTGCCCGCCTATACCATGTTTTTGCTTTTTGCCGCAAAAAGGTAACGCATAAAGCTTGCCGTGTTCTACCAACAGGCAAGCTCCATGATGCATTGTCGCATTTGCTATCGCTTTGTTTCTTTATTGCGCGTTCCCCGCGGGCAGGGGGCGCAGCACGCCGGCCACCACATAGCGGGCATCGTCAAATTCATACGAGCAGGTGGACAGCACCACAAACTTATCGTCGGGAGTATACCGCGCCGGGCTCGTGAAGGTCGTGTTCTTGGCGGCATACGCCAAAAAAGCATCGCGGTTTTCTTCATACATAAACGCCCGTTCGCGCCATTTTCCCGCGCCGATAACGCAGCCGTATACCAAATCTATTCGGTAATTACTCCCTCCCGCCGTGTAGAGGTATAAATACGGATGCTCCTCAAAATATGCCTGCGCCTTATAACCCGTGAGCGAGCCGAACATCCGGCCGGATTTCATGTTGTGGCCGTAGATAATCGTTAAGCCATCCGCAAAATCCGCCGCGTTGTTGTAGTCGATGAACAGCGTGCCGTTTGCGTTGGTTTTGCCATCCGGCAGGTGATGCAGATAATAGTCATATTCCGACGCCCATACGATGGGGTAGTCGATGACCGTATCGGGGCAGTAGAGCCACGCGGCGGCATCCGGGTTTACCTTTTGCAGCGCGGCAAAGTCTATGGACATGCTCGGCGCCTGAATGCCTTCATTTATAGGCTCGGCGCTGCTTGCCGGTGCATGAAAAACGGGAGACCCCGCAGGACGTACCCGGTCGGCCAAAGCATCATAGCTCTCGTTGCCTTCTCGATAGGTCCGCTGGATCTCGTTCAGATGGTATCCGCATAGCGCTATAACGCCGATGGATACGATTAACAGCAGCCACGCGAGGGCTCTGCCGTGCCTCTTTTTGTCCTTCATGCCCTCTGCATCGCTGTCCTTTTATCCTGTATTCCACTGGCCAGCAAATACGCTACCGAACCCAACGCCACAGTGCCAGCCAAGTAAAGCAGCACCCTATACAGCGTGGCTTGGGAATCATCGCCGGTCTTGGGGCCATTGGTTCCCGTACCCGTACCTGTACCGCCATCGCCGCTGCTTGGAGCCTTGTAGGTATTGATGAAGGTGAGGAAGTTCGTAATCGGCTTGCCCGCGCCATTGGTTATCACGCGCGTAACCGCCAACTGCCCATCCACCGCCTTTACGGTATCCGTGAAGGTGTACACCGTCGTGTCATAGGTATAGCCACTCACCTTGCCATTCACTTCACTCACCGTGTAGTAATAGGTGCCTTCCTTCGTATACGCCCAGACGCCAAAATCCGCTTGCCCCGCGCCGGTAATCGTAATGGTCTTTATGTCGTTCACGCTGCCCGCGGGCATGGGGTTGAGCGGGTTGCCCGCCTTCAGCTGGAAGGTGAACTCGCTGTTTTCCGGCGGCTCGCCGGAAACGGTCTTTTGAACCGGCGGGTCTACCATCAGCAGCGGGTCGCTGGGGAGCGGCGCAAAGGAATGCGTAAACCGTAAATCAGCCGTCTTACCGCCGCTCTTT
>JAISKB010000010.1 GCA_031261085.1 Christensenellaceae bacterium | reverse complement strand
CCCCCGGCCAAGGTGGAGGAATACACGATAGACTACCTGGAATATGACCTGATTTGGTATGTGAACGATGTGAACCGGGAGCACACCGAGGTGCTGATGACCCGGCGCGAGGACCGCGCCTTCACCCGCAGCTATACCTATGGCAACGAGCGCCTGACGTGGGATTACGGTGCGTGGAAGGGCGGCAGCAAGAACCTGTGGAATTACTACGCCTGGAAGTACCTGCCCACGCAACCCAGCATCCACGGCCAATATGTGAATGACGGGCGGGGCAGCGCAAGTATGCTGCTGGATACGACAAGCAACAATACCCAGCTAAGTCACTACTATGAGCCTTATGGAGAAACGCTGACTGACGGTAGTTTAGCGCCGAGCACGCGCAGAGCGCAGGCGGGCGTTTGGGACTTTTTCGGGTTTAACGGTGAGGACTACGACGCCAGTACGGGGATGAGTTACTTACGGGCGAGGTATTTGAGCATTGAGGTTGGGGCGTTCATTACCGAAGATACCGTGAAGGGGAATATCTTTAATCCAGCGAGCTTGAACCTAAGAGGGTATGTTGAGGGGAACCCGGTAGCGTATATAGACCCCAGCGGGCATAGTGTAAAAAGCGTTTGGGATTCGATTGTAGACACGATTGGTGGCTGGATTAACCCTAAACCGCAAATTGTGTACATTGAATTACCTCCTACCCCCTCGCCTACGCCTAAACCGACGCCTACGCTTCAACCAACACTGACACCAACATTACCTCCTAAACCGACGCCACCACTCACTCCGACTCCAGCGCCGGAATCTTCTCATTCTCTTATACCTGAGGTTCCTGTTGGTAAAACAAAAAAAGACCAAGCACAAGATGTATGGAAAGGCAGAGAGGATGTTTGGCGCAAGACTTGGCAAGGAGTAATGAACGAACTCTCAAAATGTGGAAGTCTAGGGTCGAATCTGACGTCTACGGAGAGGATGGCTATTTTACTGCTTGCTGCAGCTTATATTGGGCCGGGGGTTGGGTATAAATATTCATCTAAGGATAAGGAAAATTATTATAGAAATGCATTGTTCGAAAAAGTTGTTGATTGCAGTGGCTTGGTAAAGGCAGCAGTCAAGGCTGCGGGCATGGACTTACATGGAAGTTCGGGTGATATATTTAAAACAATGAAAGCGAACGGTTGGTTGACAGAAGCCACTACATATGAAGAATTTTTGAATTCCGGGTTGCTTCCTGGAGACTTGCTGTTCTGGGTAAATAAAAATCCAACGTCCGATGGTTATGGAGAAACGAGCCATGTTGGGTTTTACCTGTATACAGATGAAAAAGGAGAAGTTTGGATACTGGATTCCACTGGTTCGGAAAATGGCCCTAATGTACAAAAACTATGGCAAGATAAGAAAGAAACAGGTAAGCATAGATATCAGGCTTATGCGAAGCTGGGGCAACTGCCATAATCAAAATATAGGTAGCATTATCAAAAAGATGAGGAGGGAATTCTTTTGAAAATATACTTTGCAGCTTTGCGAAATCCGATTGTATTTTTTCTTTGCACTGTGGTGCTGTTTACAACACAGGGCTGCATGAAACTGAATGCTAATAATGGTGAAAAAACATCGGATGCTGCCGTAGCAGAATCTCTTTTGCCAACTTCGACATTGCCGCTTACCCCGCTGTCGGGAATACAAGGGTTATTAAATGAGGCGAAAAAATACATTGCAAATGGAGAGAAGAATGAGGCATTACAGATTTTAGAGTATGGTATTACATCTTTGCGGGCGAGTGAAGCGCCACAGAGTGCCGAATTGATGGCGCTGTGGTGGGATACCGTGTTGTGGAATGCTGAGGGCGGTGTGCAAGAGCTAACTACAGAGGATAAAGAATTGCTTTATGATATAGCTGCCTTTACGGATGGAAAGCCATGCTTCTTGTTGCCACAAGAACTACATGTGGAGCAGCTGCTTTGGTCCATCCGAATTTATTCTTATAAATATGTTGCTACATATCGACCATCGAAGCATAAAGCAGAGCTGAATAAAAAATACCCCATGACTGTTCCTACCGATGAAGAGGGTAGTATAGCAATTGTTCCGGCAGACACCGTCCGCCAGTTTGTGGGTGATTTGTATGGCATATGGCGAGAAAACCTAGCGAAGGAATTTTATCAGGAGTTTTCGTTGGAGCACTTTGGTACGACTAACTATAAAGATTATGTAAAAGTTTATTGCTATATGGATGGCTGGGAAGTGTCGGAACTTACTGATAAAGATCGTGAGTATTTGCAAAGTTTTTCCGAGTACGCGAATTTCAGATATATTGATGATACTTATTGCTATTATGCTGGCAGTGAGAATGAGCCGGAAACACGGAACTATTATTTACAGGGCTATAAATATTTAGGTGATGACGTTTTCTACATCGTGTTTTCTGACTATGGTGGAGATGTGCAGGAACCGATTGATGTTCATGATGGCAGTATGCATTTAATTGTACAGCGCGCAGATACTGCCTTTGGATTTATGGTGATTGCCAAACCACAGGACTTATTTGCAGAGGGCAACCGCTCATTGATTCAACCGGGATGGAGCAAGCCCGCATTAACGCTTTGGGAATAATTTGAGAAGTACGGAAGGTACAACGATAGTAAAGGCTATTTTGCTCCCGAAATTCAGATAACGAGGTGCTTGATATGAGGCATAAAAGTTTTTTGTTTAAAATCCTATCCTTGCTTATCAGTGGGCTGATAATAGCTGTGACATTTGGGTGTACAAAAAAAGAGAGCACTGTCCCGCCGATGCTTTCACCCGAAATAATTAGCGAAGAAAATAAAACACCAAACCACTATATTGAGCAAGCGGAAAAACTTTTGGCGCATAATCAAAAAGATCGAGCTTTGCAGATATTGAAAGAAGGCATCTTTGCGCTTGGCGGCAGCCAGGCGCCGGAGAGTGCCGAATTGATGGCGCTGTGGTGGGATACTATGTTATGGAACCCCGAAAACGATTCACAGGCATTAACCGCAGAAGAACAGGAGAACATATTTGATATTGCCGAGCTATTAAGTGGAACTCGTTGCTACTTGCAAAGCAACGAGTTGCCCGCTAGATCATTGTTTCAAGTGTTCAAATATATTCATTGGGATGTTACGGCGGAAAAAAGTGAAGCCATAGCCAACGCATACCCGTTTTATAGCCCGAATGATGCGCGCTATGCGGATTTGCTGGTGTTCCCCTTGGATACCGTTGAAAGGTTTATTCGTGATTTGTTCGGCGTGCGAAGGGAGAACTTGGTGCAAGAATATTATATGGATAGGTTTGGGAGGAGCGATTATGCACAATTTATCGCAGCCGAATATTTTCTCAATCCAATCTATACAAAAGCGGATGTAGATTATTGGGATGCTTTAAATTATATGGAAGTATTGGAAACGGAAATGAAAGAGAATACAGAGTATATCGAGAGCGTAGACTTCCCATATGAAGAGAATACATACTATTTAGCAGCTGGTGACCCAGAAGCACCGAAGTATTGGTTGCAAGGATACCAATATTTGGGTGATAATATGTATTATGTAATTTTATATGGTGATTATATTACAAAAGACGAAGAAGACATAAACCTTGTGGATGGACTGGTACACTTAATCGTAAAACGTTCCGACACACCTCTTGGATTCACTGCAATCGCCAAACCACAGGATTTATTTGCAGAGGGCAACCGCTCATTGATTCAACCGGGATGGAGCAAGCCCGCATTAACGCTTTGGGAATAATTTGAGAAGTACGGAAGGTACAACGATGGCAAAGGCTATTTTACTCCCGAAATCCAGATAGCGAGGTGCTTGATATGAGGCATAAAAGTTTTTTGTTTAAAATCCTATCCTTGCTTATCAGTGGGCTGACAATAGCGGTTACATTTGGGTGCGCAAAAAAAGAGAGTATTGTCCCATCGATGCTTTCACTCGAAATAATTAATGAGGAGAGTAAAACACCAAACCACTATATTGAGCAAGCGGAAGAATTTTTGGCGCATAATCAAAAGGAACGTGCTTTACAGATATTGAAAGAAGGTATCTTTGCGCTTGGCGGCAGCCAAGCGCCGGAGAGTGCCGAAGTTTTAGATCAATGGTGGGAAACACTGATTACAGACGCGCATGACGATAAGAGGGCTATTTTAACGGAGAAGGAATTGGAACAGGCAACATACATAGCGAATATAAGCGGATGGGGAGGATATTCGTTTTTCTTTGCAGAGGAAGCTTTTCCTAATAAATTATTGTCGTATATAGCGGCTTATTATAATGATTGCTACTTTCTTGACGTAAGAGATCTCAGTGCTAATACAGCCTATCCTATTTTCGAAAAAGAGAATGACTTTGTTGTTGTTTCTGCTGATGTAGTCGAGCGGTTGACATGCGATTTGTTTCAAATTGATACAACGGGTATTGTGGAAAAAGGTCAAGAAGAAGCGCGCCAGTGGTATACTGATTGGGATGTGGAACAAAAAAATCTGGCTGAGGATAATCCGGGTTATGAGAAGTATATAAATCGGGTTGATGTGGACATATATTTTCAGAATTTTGAGCGCTGGGATGATGGTGATCCAATTTATTTTATTGAGGATTATGCATATCTTGGCAATGATATGTTTTTTGTGGCCAATTATTCTGTGAGCAATGGAAGGTATGACGATGAACCAGATAAGATTGTAGAAAAATCATCGCGTTTAATCATTAAACGAAGCGATAACGAATTTGGCTTCGCTATTGTATCAGCCCCTAAAATAAAAGATGGATGGGGATTGCCCAATAACATGGTTATGGTTACGGATATGCCGCAAGTAACGGTGGAATAAATATGGTGCCGTGTGAAGTCCACCGGCAGCAGCGCTGTGCAGCCTAGCCACTACTATGAGCCGTATGGGGAGACGCTGACTGGCGGCAACTTGGCGCCGAGCACACGCAGAGCGCAAGCGAGCATGTGGGATGCATATGGGTACAATGCCGAGGATTATGACGCCGGTACGGGGATGAGCTACCTTAGGGCGAGGTATTTGAATATTGCCATGGGTGGGTTTATAACTGAGGATACTTATAAGGGAAACATATTTAACCCGGCGAGCTTGAACCTAAGAGGGTATGTTGAGGGGAATCCGGTAACATATACGGACCCCAGTGGACACGCGTCGCGCCGCAATTATGTTGAAATAGAGTATTCGTCTGGTGATTCATTTTACACTGTGAGGACGGGAAATGTGGTTGAATTTGTGCTGTTGCCACAGTACTCAGCACCAAAATCTTCAATTCCTGCGCCTACGCCTACGCTTAAACCAACACAAACACCAACCTTACCCCCTAAACCAACGCCGATGCCAACAGATTCCCCGCCAAAATCACCAATAATCGCAGTAAATCAAGCGGGCCCCACAATAGGCTTGTCTGCGGAAGAGAGAGCAATAATTGTTGAAGCCGCACGAGCTAGGTTGGGAATGAAGTATAATAGCATGAAATGCAGCCGGTTATCAAAACAGGCCTATGCAGCGATTGGAATTGATTTGGGAAGAGAAAATGCCGCTTACCAAGCGCAATTAGCAAAAAAATTAAATTGGGAAATTAGTGCGGATGATTTAAAAGAGGGAGATTTGATCTTTTGGTATATGCCAGACTGCAGTTGTGGCCGGGAAGCGGAAGTACATCATGTGGGCGTTTATGTCGGCAATGGGAAAGTGGTAGAATCCAGTACATCCAGAGATGCTGTGGTGGAACGTAACATATGGGAAGGTGCGGGGTTTGCAATTTACTCATATGTCAGCCCTCAGAAATAATAAATCAATGGTAGCATCAAGAATGGAGAAAATGGATATGAAAAGGGTTGCTTTCATTTTAATTCTTATACCTGTGTGCTTGTTTATGAGTTGCAGAAGCAACGAACAGGCTTCAACAACGCATGGCGTATTGGATGAAGCGACAATTCAAAGGGTTAATCAAACTGGAAAGCGCAGCGAACTATCCCGCTTGGAAGCCGCTGTACATCTACAAGACAAGGGCACTATCGAATATCAGCAAGCATTAAATCGATGGTGGAATGTTTTGATGCTTGAGAATGATCAAGAACCTGATGGCTTGACGAAATCTGAGATGCAAAATATTTCTGTTTTAGCATATTTAGTTGCTCAAACGGATCGGTTCTATTTTGCACAAGATTTAACCAAAAATGATATTCTGACGCTGCTTGCCATTTACTATTATAGCGATGGGTATTTCCCGATGTATGCGCGTAGTGATTGGGGGCAGCAAGATAGTCGATATGTTTATGGTGCGGATAGCATTGACGATGGGCAGAGCTTGGTATCCGCAAGTTCTGGGAATATGTTTACGGAACAAATGCTGGGAATATCTATTCCGAATAGCGACGAGGATTATTTACATCCATTTGGAGATGTTTTATGCAAAGACGGCGTGTATTACATTGAGCAGACAGACTATTGGGGGAGAGAAAGGTTTGTATCAGGATATAAAGATTTAGGAGAAGGTCTCTTTTATGTTATACTTAATGCGGACGATAGCGCACTGCCAGATTCAGATGCTGATAAAATTGGAAGCGTTTCACAAGATACGCATCTTGTTATAGTACGTTCAGATTCTGCATTTGGTTTCACGGTGATAGCAAAGCTAAGCCAAGATAATCAATCCATTCTTAAGGAAGACTGGCAGTTGCCCAACAACATGGTTTGGGTAGCGGACATGTCGCAAGAAGGAGTTAACTAAATAAAGAATTATCTCTGAGCCATTCCCCGCACCCACGGCCAATATGTGAATGATGGCCGGGGCAGCGCGAGTATGCTGCTGGATACCGGCAGCAATGCTGTGCAGCTTAGCCATTCTTATGAGCCGTATGGAGAAACGCTGACTGGCGGTAGTTTAGCGCCGAGCACGCGCAGGGCGCAGGCGAGCATGTGGGATGCATACGGGTTTAATGCGGAGGATTACGACGCCGGTACGGGGATGAGTTACTTACGGGCGAGGTATTTGAGCATTGAAGTTGGGGCGTTTATTACAGAGGATACCGTGAAGGGGAATATATTTAACCCGGCGAGTTTGAACCTAAGAGGGTATGTCGAGGGGAACCCGGTAGCGTATACAGATCCCAGCGGGCACGCGAAGTGCAGCCCGACTGATTCGATGATGGAATTGATGGCGAGGATGCTCACAATCATTGCCTTAGTGAAAGCGAAACAGATTGGAGTACAAAGAACAATCGGTGACTTCTTGGAAGAACACGAAATTTTAGCCGCCGTATTGGCAGTGACGAGAGACATTGTGGAAATTGTGGGCGGCGCGGCAGCGCTATATGCAGCCTTGGAGATGCTGTTTGTTGGTGGAGGAGTGACCGTAGGGACGGGAGGCGCAGCCTTAGCAACGGGTGTGCCAGAAGTGGCATTGGTGGTTGCGTTAGCGGCAACGGCGCTGGGTACGGCTCTTGTGAAAATTGGACTTTCAGGCTTCAGTGAAGATTTGCAAAATCTTAGTAAGGCGTTGGAGAAGGGAAGTGGAGCGAAAGGAAGAGTTCCTGATAAAGCCTATAAGATTGCAGATGAGATTAAAAACAATAATGGTTTGCCGCCAGAAGGATATAAAGGTGGAGAGCTATTTAGAAATGAAGCAGTGAATGGAGGCCAAAAACTGCCAGACGGAACTGCTTATAGAGAATATGATATTAATCCGCAGGTTTCGGGCCAAAACCGCGGGGCAGAACGAATTGTTATTGGCGATGATGGCTCTGTTTGGTATACTAATAATCACTATCAAACGTTTACTAGGATTGATTGAGAGGGTATTGGCATGGATGATTTCCAGAAAATCATTAAGAAGTTGCAGAATCGCGGGATAGAGTTTGAGACGGGCTTATCAAACCAAGAGATATCTGTGGCAGAAGAGTTATACGACTTTTCATTTCCTGCTGAAATGAAGGCCCTATTCTCCGTTGCACTACCTGTAACAGAAGGGTTTTATAACTGGAGGAACTTTGAGGCAGCTAACATTTTGAAAATTAAAACAGCTTTTAAAATGCCTCTGCGGGGATTACTGTTTGATTTAAGACATAATGCTCTTTGGTGTGACAACTGGGGCATGCGCCCTGCAGAGAATAGTGAAGTGGTGCAAATTTTTATGCGCTATTACAAAGATGCCCCAAGGATGATACCAATTTATTCACATAGATATATGCCGTCTATTTCGAATGAAAAAAAAAGCCCGGTATTTTCAATTATGCAATCAGATATTATTTGTTACGGAACGGATTTAATTGAATATTTGGAGCTTGAATTTGGGTTTAAGGAATATAGCGATTTTGATGACGCCGAGATAGAGCACATTAAATTTTGGTGTGATTTGTTATAAGTGGGCAATCAAGACTTACTATGATTCGACAAAAAAAGGAAATGCTGGCGGCAAGAGTATTGAAGAAGTATTCACTAATAGAAATGGGGATACGATATATAAACACACCTTGACTGACGCAAGTGGTAAATTTATAGAAACACCTCATTACAGACCTTATGGCAAACAATAAGGAGGCGATGACAATGACTTTACGCGAAGCAATTTTGGACGCACTATCAGATGATGGAGAATCCATAAAACAGATATGTGAGTATTTGGAGTTCCTTAATATTTTTGCTACAAAGGAGGCTGTTGCTAAATTATTAGATACCCTTTGGAAAGAAAATAAAATAACCATTGTGTATCCTCCTCTTGGGGTAGTTGAATCACTACTTGTAGAAAACATCAATGATTTTTGGTTTGAAATGACCGATGAAGGGAGAGGAGAATGGGAGGCAATTGAAATATGAATAGCATACTTTTCCGCTAAGTTTATTGAAGGAACTGCTGCATGGAGGATCCCATAGTATGAAAAATAAAATTAATGCAGAACAAATGGAACTGTTAAAATACTGTGCTAGAAATGATATAAATCTATTGAAAGATTTAAATGAAAAATCGATCAAAGATTTCTCGGACGAACAATATAATCAGCTTCGTGAATTGATTGGAAGTGAGTTGGCAGAAAAGGGTTTTGATGAAAACTGGGCTCCGAATACCTACGGAAATCGATTAAATGACTTACATGAAGTAATAGGATGGTTTTTGTTTTGGCCAGAACAAAATAATTAATGAGGAATTCACGGAAGCCGAGTAGGTCAAAGAGGGCAAGCTGGTATGTGGGACGCATATGGGTACAATGCTGAGGACTACGACGCTGGTACGGGGATGAGCTATCTTATCGAGCTTTTAAAAGAAGTGAGGAGGTGATTAACGTTGGAACATATTTTATTAAATAACTATTCACACGAAAATGACAAGTACCCTTATGAAAAAATTAACTTCTGGGTAAATACACTGCTGGCTGTAGATTTTTTGGGTAAAGATATTATCGTTAAACAGCTTATGGGCGCGGAATATGAACTTAAGGGGGAGTATGAGTATCTTGATGTAAAATTCAAGCCTAATAGTTGCGAAAGATATCCTTATAATGTTAGGGTACCTATTGAGATTCTTGCTAAACAATCCACTCAAAATGTCGTAAATATTTTGTTGCATGTTATAGATGGATATGTTGCTTTACTAGATATAAATAATATGGATTTAACGGATTTTAATGGAGAGATTAGTTTAGACAATGTAGAGTATAGAGTTGATGAAAAAGTAAAATTGCAATAATGCCGATTATAACATCATAGTCAAACCCTTGCAACGCATGGGAATAATAAACATATGGCTACGATGCCAAGGGCAACGGGACTCCAAATATAACAAACAAGATAGCAAACTGGCTTACAAGAAACGGATGGGAGGTGCCAAAATAGAAATGAAAATATATGGATATCAATCTCACAGTGATGCATTGTTACAACTAGAAGAGACGACCTTTCAATGTAATTTGAATGAGTTAAGCAATTTAATTGATTTTTTATTGCATGTTCATAAAGAACATAGCGCAGTGGCGGATAAAACGGATATGTGTCATACTCATTTGCGTGATTGGGA
Organism: Christensenellaceae bacterium; assembly: GCA_031261085.1. Lineage (GTDB taxonomy): Bacteria > Bacillota > Clostridia > Christensenellales > CAG-138 > Pelethousia. The sequence goes on along the minus strand of JAISKB010000010.1, from coordinate 34,710 downwards.
TACCACATGGGAAAAAGGAAGCCCCGATATTATTGTAGTAACAACTTGGGGAACGAATTCAAATGGATTACGGTGAGGTGGCTAGAAAATGATACAATTGGACAATGAAAACTTGGAGTTATTGCGGGCTTGCCTAAATCATTACAAACCGGAGTTATTGCAAGTTATTGAATCTAAAGAACTTGTTCAGATTGATTCGGAACTAGGTAACAAAATAAGGCAATCCATAGGAAATGAATTTTGTCGAGAGGGTATGGAACTAGATTCAGAGCCAAACGAATATGGCATAAGGCTTGAAAACTTAATTGATATTATTGGGGAAATGTTCCTGTGTAAGTAATCTATGGCAACGAACGGTAGAAAATGCCACTGGAAAGGTTGTTCAAATAAGTGAATATGGTAATGCGGGCTGGATTCCTGATTCGACCATCGTTAATCCTTTTGTACCAGGAGGTGGAAAATAATGGATTTAGTAAAAGATGTGTTTGCCACAAAGGCAGTATCCTATAAGGGAGGAATAATAATGTACCATCCTCAGGATGCTGTTGATGTTATAAAATTTTGCAAAAATATAGACAAAAAGATATATGGGTTAGATGCATTTAAACTTATTGGCAATGATGGGATACAACCATTTTTGGAATTTAGTACAGATTATAGTTACGATGGTGAGCCTGATAAAATATATCAAAAAGCCATTGACCATATTCAACGGCTTTCCGATAAAGGTTTGTATTTTGAAGTTGTTTATGAAGGATATTGAATGACGAGGGCAATACCTATTATACTTACAACAAGAACGGCGACCTAAAGGAGGAGGGGACGGTTGCGGCGAGTTGAAGATTTTACAGGAGGCTTATAGTGAAAGGGATTATTAAGCAAGTTTTGCTTTTTGCGTTAATATTCAGCTTTTTGGGCATGTTGGTTAACTGCTCAAAAGAAGATAATCGTTTTCAGATATACATTATGGATGATGGCATGCACCTTTTTGTTGATGACGAAGAGTATATAGATGCTACTATGACATTATGGACAAGTAAGCCTGAGGCGACATCGGAAAGTGAATTCATTGGAACTACGTCCAACAACAGGAGAAAATATAAGATTTATGAATTTGGAGATACTCCTGTAATGCAAGTTGAACCTGTGCACAAATGGACCGATTTCGAAAATTTGCCGTGGTATATTTTGTATAAGAAAGGATTGGCTTTTCCAGAGCTATCCAACGATACGATTGATGGTGTGAATCTTGTAGTTAGGCCAGGTTTCCATTATTTACGCCAAGAATATAACATAAATGATGATACGATTAGCAATGTGCTCGATATAATACTGAATGGCGAAAAAATTAATAGTACCGGAAGACTGAAGTATACGTTGCTATTAAGCAGTAATAGCATTCCTGAATTTGCTTCGGGGCATGATATCATGCAAGATGGTGACCAATATTTCATTCAGGTATTACTTAAAAAGAACTATTCTTCTGAATACGCCTCTATTCCTAAAGAACTTTTAGAAGAGATTATTGGTGGGCCATTATCGGAGGAACCGTAAAAACAGCTTGGGAACAGACCCATACCTATAACGCGGGAGGGCAATACCTATTATACTTACAACAAGAACGGCGACCTAAAGGAGGAGGGCACGGTTGCGGCGAGTTGCAAACGTACCTGGGTGCGCCGCTATGACTACGACTGCCGGTTTTTCTAGCTTACTGAATTGAAGGGAGTCTTATGCGCACGAAGAAGAACGTTAAATGGATTTTAGCTATATGTTTGGTTGTATTTTGTAGCATGTTGAGTTTTGCTTGCAAAAGAGTTGCAAAGGAGGACCAAAAGAAGATAGAATTCAGCTTTATCAATAATGAGTTCCAGTTAAAAATAGACGGAGAAGAATACATAGAAAGCTATAAAAGAGAAAAACCAATAACCTGGATGTCATCGCCACTAGAAAAAAAGTGGAAATATTTTGGAACCACGAGTTGTGCTGGGAAAGACTATGACTATGAATTCTATCACAATGGGGATTATGGATATGTGATGGCGGATTCGAAAGAATTATTCCTGGATGTAAGGCCGCCTAATCCTATGTTCCAAAAAAAGGATATCCGATTCCCTGAAATATCGTTGGAAACGATAGATCAAATTCTTTTGGTGGAGACTACCAATTATGGAGGGCGATATACAAAACCAAGCACTGACAAAAAAACGATTGAAAAGGTCGTAAAAATCATTAATACAGGCTCCAAACAAGAAATGAAGGGCGATAGAGAATTCTTAGTAGCACTCATTAGTGACGCCATGCCATATTGGGCTTCTTGGCATAAAGTGATTGAAAATGATGGGCAGTATTATCTTGAAGTAGATGCCGAAAATCATTATGCATCAATTTCAAGAGAGCTTTTAGAGGAAATTGCCGGCGGTTCCCTAGACAATATACCTTGGCAGAAGAAATAAAAGAGAGATTTCATGCAGATGCGAAAGTTTGCCGCCACGCAACCCCGCACCCACGGCCAGTATGTGAACGACGGGCGGGGCAGCGCAAGTATGCTGCTGGATACCGGCAGCAATGCTGTGCAACTAAGCCACTACTACGAGCCGTATGGCGAAACGCTGACTGGCGGTAGTTTAGCGCCAAATACGCGCAGGGCGCAAGCGGGTATGTGGGATGCATACGGGATTAATACCGCACTACTGCGCCTGCTCCCGCACATAATCCAGCGCCGCCCACAGCTGCGCATCATCCGCCTGATCGATTTTGCTTAGCGGCGTGCCGATGAGCTCTTCCGGCATCTCCACGAGGATATCCGGCGTGATGCCCACACCGTGTATGTTCTTACCGCTGGGGGTAAAATACGCATCGGTCGTGAGCTTGAGCCAGCCGCCGTTGCGCTCTACGCGCATGGTGGTTTGCACGATGCCCTTGCCGAAGGTCTGCATGCCCACTATGGCGCCTATGCCGTTATCCTGCACCGCGCCGGCCAATATCTCGCTGGCGGAGGCCGAATTTTCATTTACCAAAACGGCCAGCGGTATATGCCATGCGCTGCCCTTGCCCTTAAAAACGCGGTTGCTCGCATTGCCCTGCTCGCCCACGCTCACGATGGTTTGCCCATTGCCCAGCAACGCATCCGCTATGGCCACCACCGCATCCAGCGAACCGCCCGGGTTGTTGCGCAGGTCTATCACCAGCGACTTCATGTTGCGGCTCTTAAGGTCTTTAAGCGCCTCTGTGAACTCGTTTACGCAGTTGCCGGTAAACATGTCGATTTTAATGTAGCCGGTACGCTCGTTATACAGCGAACCCTTCACATGCTTGATGTTGACCGGGCCGCCCTGCACCGCTATCTCCAGGGTTTCTTGCCCCCGAAGCAATGTGAGCGTTATGGCGCCGCCGTCCGGCGCATCGATTTTGGCGCGCAGCTCTTCGAGCGGCAAATTGGCCGCGGCCGCGCCATCCACCTTGATGATGATATCCCCGGCCTTTACGCCGGCCTTTTCGGCCGGGTTGCCCTCATAAACCTCCAACACCGGCGAGCCTACCGCGTCGCTTTGCCCTATCACCATGCCCACGCCATAATATGCCCCGTTGATGCTGGAAAGATACGCCTCATATTCCGCCGCGGTATAATACTGCGCATAAGGGTCCTGCAGCGTTTCGACCGCGCCCCGCATCGCCCCGGATATCAGCGCCTCACGCTCTGGCGCGCCATCGAGCGCCTCGCTCTGCATTTTATCGAGCAACTCGTTTAGGGCCAGCAAATCGCTCACGGCGCCATAATCCTCCGCCGACATAATGAGCGAATCCGCAGCGCGGCGGTTCATCAGCATCACCGTTATGGCGGAGGACAGCAGCGCTACGACTAGCACGCCCGTTATCACATATAAGATTGTCCTTGAAAAGGACCGCATATTAAGGTTACCTCCCATCGGTTCTGCCGCCAAGCGGTTGTTTACAAGCGGCGAAGGCCTTAAGCTGGCGGGCAACAATACCCACATATTACAGTATGCTCATTGTACCAATTATATTTACTGCCGTCAAATTTGGGGATAAGACTAAGTAATATCTTTGCGGTTATTCGCTTTCAGATTGTTGCCACCCAACCCCGCAAGGAAACGCTCCACATCAAAAAGCGCACCGAAGCCCCGGTGCGCTTTTGCCGGCTATGGAAATAAAATTAGGGCATTATTGAATATAACTCTTTAAATATTCCGGTACGCTGTCGCCATTCACGCTGAGCACGATTTTGATGCCGCTGCGCTTCGCGAATGCTTCCATATCTTTGAACATCTCCTCCAGCGTATCGAGGGAATGATGCACGATTTTTAGGAAGCCGTCAATGTAAATATACTCCAAATCGAAATCTTGTGCGGCAATACCGCAGAGGAAGCCGTAGAACATTTTTGGGCCGTCGATGTGAAAGGATGACGCATCTATAAAGCGGATATTTCGTTTGAGGCCAAACATATACTGCCCGTCATCTGCGATGAATACGATCGACCCCTTTGCCGTTTGGGTGGAATCGTTTGCCTTATCGAGTATCTTTTTTGTTTTGCCATCGCCCTTCGCACCGAAAATGACCTGTATCAAATAAAACCCCTCCTCGCTATGATTCATTATCTTTATTATACGCGCAAACAGGCGAATCAATCAACATTTGTTTTGCGCGTACATATATTTGTCACAATAGCCCGTTATCCGGGCAGCACGCCCAGCGTTTCATCGTATAGGAACGAAAACTTTAAAGCGGTCAGCGACATATCGGTGTCGATTTGCGAAAACAACACCGTTTCGCCGGGGGGGAGCCGCAGCACATATTGGCCATCCCGCGTTTGCACGCGGCCGGATGCGATGGTTTGCCCATCCTCGTCATAAAACGCGATGTTCAGCGCGCACACCAGCTCTTGCGGGTAGGCGTTAATCAGCACGGCATCCATAAAGGTATCGTCGCTCTGCTCATAAACCTGTATGTTTTCGAAGGTGAGGTAGCGCTGAAAATGCGCCGAATCGGATACATATTCGCCCAACGCGTCGTAGCGGGTATCCACCCCCGGCACCGGCGTGCGCGCCGGCGTCTCTATGGGCAGCGGCGGCGTATCCTCGGGCGGCGGGGAGGGGGAGGGCGTAACGATGGGCGGCAGCGTGCGCTCCGGCAGCAGGGGCGCGGAGGTATTCACGCAACCCGCGAGCAGCAGGCAGCAAAGCGCCAGCGCCAACAGTGCGGCAGTTTTTGGGGTCATGCGGCAGCTTCCCTCATTTTGCATTTTCGCGCGTGTGTTCACGAATCAGCTTCTTTTTTAAATCATAAAGCGTATCGGAAATATCTACCTTGTATACCTGCGGGTTGAGCATGCGCTTGTGCTCTTCCCAAAAGGTATCCATCTCGCGGCGGTTGTAATCGCGGATGTCATGCACATGCGGCGAGGTATATACCTGCTTGCCCTCTAAAAACAACGGCACCAGCAAATCCCGCGTGTGGAAATCGCGCAGCACGGTGGTCCTATACTGCTGTTCCGGGTGGTAAATTTTGAGCGGCTTGGTGGCGTCTATCGTTTCACCCTCCAGCATGATGAGGTCGGCCAATGCCTTGCCCGTGGTGTTGGAATAAAACCGCACCACCTTTTTATAGCCGGGGTTGGTGAGCTTGGCCGCGTTGTCGCTCAGCTTGATTTTGGGCGTCATCTCGCCATTCACCACCTCGGCGGCCAGCTTATATACCCCGCCCAGCGCCGGCCAGTCATAGCTGGTGATGAGCCGGGTGCCCACGCCCCAAACGTCGATGCGGGCGCCTTCCTGCTGCAGGTTTTGTATCACATATTCATCCAAATCGCTGCTGGCAAATATCTTGGCCTTGGGGTACCCCGCGTCATCCAGCATTTTGCGCGCTTTTTTGGATAGATACGATAGGTCGCCGCTATCGAGCCGTATGCCCACGGGTTCATATCCCCTTTGCCGCAGCTCGTCAAACACGCGTATGGCGTTGGGCACGCCGCTTAAAAGCGTATCATAGGTATCCACCAGCAGCAGGCACGAGGTGGGGAACACATCGGCATACGCGCGGAACGCGTCCAGCTCCGTGGGGAAGCTCATCACCCAGCTGTGCGCGTGGGTGCCCTTTATCCCCACGCCAAACCATTGCCCCGCCAGCACGTTGGAGGTGGAATCGCACCCGCCCACCACTGCCGCGCGCGCGCCCAGTATGCCCGCATCCGCACCCTGAGCGCGGCGCAGGCCAAACTCCAGCACGGCGCCGCCATTGGCGGCATGCACCACGCGGCTGGCCTTGGTGGCAATCAGCGTTTGATGGTTTACCAGCGTGAGCAGCGCCGTTTCGACCAGCTGCGCCTCCATGATGGGCGCGCGCACCCGAAGCAGCGGCTCGTAGGGGAACACGAGCGTGCCCTCCTGCATGCCGTAAATTTCGCCGGTAAAACGCAGCTCCAGCAGCATCTGCAAAAAGCCCTCATCGAACAGGTCGAGCGTACGCAGGTAGTCGATATCCTCTGGGTAAAACCGCAGCTCGTTGATGTATTCGATGACGCTTTGCGTGCCGGCCATCACGGTGTACTCGCTGTTGGGCCGCGGGGAGCGGAAAAACAGATCGAATACGGCCTCGTTCTTCGTCATGCCATACCTATAGTAGCCATACATCATGGTAAGCTGATACAGGTCCGTCATCATCGTTAAATTGCGCATAAAATGAATCCTCGGCTTTCTTTTGTGCAGAGCGCGATAGCCCCAGGCATGTGCAAACAGCGCGCCTTATAGGGTTTGCGCCGCTTGCCCTGCGTTGGGGTTAGCCCAGCTCATCTTCCTCGTGCGCGGCAGGCTCTTCCTCCCGCGCTTCGGGAGCATCGCCCTCCTGCGCTTCAAATTCTACCGCCTCGCTGTTTTCTTCGAGCGGTTGCTCACCCTCTTCCGCCGCTTCTTCCGCCAGCGGCGCGGGCCAAATCAGGCGGCCCAAGCGTTTCTCCCGCGCGCGGCGCACCAGCATAAACGCCAGCACGGCGGCGACCGCCACAAAGCTCAAAAGCTGGCTCACGCGGATGCCCTCCCGGATCCATCCGCCGGGCGCGATAAGGTAAAGGCTGTCGGCGCGCAGGCCCTCGACCAGCATGCGCTCAAAGCCGTAGAGCAGCACATACCAAAGCACCGCGTCGCCATCGTGCTTGAATTTTTTGCGCTGCGACCAAAGGAAGAGGAACACCAGCAGGCACCAGGCGGATTCGTAAAAGAACGTGGCCAGGTGGAAGGGCATGCTGCACAGCTCGCCGTTAAAGTAATGCAAGCCGTCTATGCGCACCGCAAATGGGAACCACATCATCTCGCCGTTTAAAACGGGCAGGCCATAGGCCTCCTGGTTGAAAAAGTTGCCCCAGCGGCCAATCGCCTGCGCCAGCACCAGCCCCGGCGCAAGGCAGTCGAACAGCCTAAGCGTGCGGAGCTTTTTATGCCGCGCATACAGCACCAGCCCAAGCAGGCCGCCCAGCACGCAGCCATAAAAGGCCAGGCCGCCTTCCCACACATATAATATTTCGAGAGGGTGCTTGATATAATAGCCCCATTCGAACAGCACATAATACAGCCGCGCGCCCAGCAAGCCCGAAGGTATAACCACCAGCGCGGTATCCATAATGGTATCTTCGGATAGATTTTTGCGCTTGCCCTCGCGCAGCGCCAGCCACAGCGCTATCAAAATGCCCGCGGCCATGAGTATGCCATACCAGTAGATGTCTTTGCCGAATATGGTGAACGCTACCCGGTCCGGATTTATCATCGTAAACCTCCTAATGGCGTATACGCCGCACGTTCGTTGTAATGCGGTTATTATACTACAACCGGCGCGCTAATAAAAGAGCGAATACAGCTTGGGAGCAATCCTGTCCGCCGCATCAATGCCGCTTAAACGGCGTAAAATCCTCTTTTTCATCATATTCAAACTGCAGGGTGCCCGCCCGCATCACGGCGTGGGAGCCGTATTTTTGCCGCATCGCATCCACCGCGCGGTCCAGCGCGTGCTGTGCATCCCGGCGCGGGCCGTCAAAAATCGTGGCCTGCTCGGCCTCCCCGGTAAGCCGGCTCACATGCACCCCCACCAGCCGTATAGGCTTGCCGCACCGCAGCGCCAGTATAAGCGGGCGCGCGTTTTGATACAGCTCCTCCGTCAGGTCGGAGGGGTACGGCAAAGCGGCCTGCTTGCCCTGCCCGCTCAAATCGGCATAGCGCACATATACCCCCACCTGGCCCGCCCGCATACCCGCCTTGCGCAGGCGTGTGGCAACGCGCTCGGTTTGATACAGCAGCGCGCGGCAAATTTCCTCTTCGGCAACCAAATCCTGCGGCAGCGTTATGGAGTGGCTTATTTCCTTCTGCGGGGCGGGCGCGTCGGTAACGCGCCGCGTATCCAGCCCATTGGCGTGCAGCCACAGCTCGTGCCCCGTCACACCAAAGCGATGCCTCAGTGTCCGCTCCGGCGTTTGCGCCAGCTCACCAATCGTAAATATGCCCATGCCCCGCAGCTTTTCGCCGGTCGCCCGGCCCACAAATTGCAGCTCTTCCACCACCTTGGGCCAAATCAGCGCGCGCCAGGCCGCATCGTCGAGCACGGTCACGGCATCCGGCTTGCGGTAGTCGCTGCCCATTTTGGCGCGTATCAAATTTTCGCCCACCCCCACCGATACGGTAAGCCCCAGCTCCCGCTTTACCCGCTCGCGGATGGCATGCGCCACCTGCTCCGGCGGGCCAAAGATATGCTCGCAGCCGCTATAATCGATATACGCCTCATCGATACCATAGCGCATAATCAGCGGCGAATAGTGCGAAATAATCGCCATAAACGCCTCGGAATAGCGCATATACTGGTGATATTCCGGCTTTGCCACCACGGCCTGCGGGCATAATTGACGGGCCTGCCACAAAGACATGCCCGCATGTACGCCCAGTTTTTTAACCGGATATGTGGCGGCAAGCACAATGCCATGCCGCTTTTTTGGATCGCCGCACACCATCAAGGGGGTGTCGAAGGTATATTGGCCGCCGCTGTCTATCACCGCGCAGCTGGCGTAAAACGAATTGAGATCCACATGCAGGATCATAAAGAACCCTTCCGCGCCATAGAACAATTGTTCTGCTATTACTATAGCACAAGAAAGCATCCCTGTAAATGGGATGGAGGGATTTATTTATGCATTTCCCGCGCGAGCTCGTAGATGAGTATCCCCGCCGCCACCGAGGCGTTCAGGCTTTCGGCAAAGCCATACATGGGCAGGCGGTAGGTTTCGCACAGCGCCGCCACCTCCTCGGATACGCCGCTGCCCTCGCTGCCTATCACCAGCACGCACTTGTTGGTAGGCGCGGGCAACGCCTCGCCGCCCTTCAGGTGGCCGCATATCAGCTTAAACCCCTGCTCCTGCAGCCGGGCAAGCTCAGTGGTAAGGCTCGCCTGCCACACCGGCAGGTGATAGATGCTGCCCATGGCCGCGCGGAGCGGTTTGGGCGCATAGGGATCGGCGCAGCCCGCGCCCAGCAGCATACCCACCGCGCCCATCGCATCCGCCGTGCGGAGTATGGCGCCGAGGTTGCCCGGGTCCTGCACGCAGTCGAGCGCCACGATCAGCCCCGCGGGGTAATAGTTTGGCAATGCGGCGCTCGGCGTTTGCACCATGGCGCAAACCCATTGCGGGGTATCGGTGAGGGTAAGGCTTTCCATCACCGCGCGCTTTACGGTATACACGTGGGCGCCGCTGCCTGCCAGCACCGCGCACATCAGGTCGTGGCCTTCTTCCACAAACGCGTCGGCAAACACCGCGCCCGAAACGATGGCCTCCCGCACCAGTTTTTCACCCTCTATAAAATGCAGGCCCTGCTCCGCCCGCCCCTTGCGGTTGGCCAGCGCGCGCGCGCGCTTCACGGCCTCGTTGCGCGTACTTTCAATCAGCATAGGTAAACTTCCTCCGGCGTTATTGCATGCTGTAAGTATAGCATAAATGCGGGCGAAGCCAAACCCGTTAAAGGCGCTTGTCCAAATTTCTTTATTGCCGCGTAGCGTGAAATAAAAAAGCGGGCAGGGAAGGGGACGCAAAAACATCGCTTGACATATGCTCCCCGCGGTGGTAAGATTACACCCATATTAAAAGCGACGATCGAGACAAGTAGCGTAAGACACCTGTTTTAGAGAGCGGGCGAGGGTGAAAATCCCGCACAAGGGCTTATGCGAATAACACTCGGGAGCTTCAATCCGAACGCGCAATGCGCCAGTAGGTGAGACGTAAGCGGCACGTTAACGCCGCAAGGCTTGCTAGAGCCTTATAAAGCGATCGCATACAGCGATAATTTAGGTGGCACCGCGGATTCGCAGCTATTCGTCCTAAAATTTTTAGGAGAGCTGCGCAAATAATTCGGAGGTGTTATTTTTTATGTGTTCTATCATGGGGTTGGATACCAAGTATGTGCCGTTTGCTACGGTAAGCGAATGCTTCGAGCGCACCGTAAGCCGCGGGCCGGATATGACCCGCATAGAGGCCACGCCTACCGGCTACCTGTGCTTCCACCGGCTTAGCATCATGGGCCTTACCGAGGAGGGTATGCAGCCCTTCCATTTGGGGGGGGACATGGTGGTGTGCAACGGCGAGCTGTATGGCTTCCGTCCGGTAAAGGAAGCGTTGCGCAAAAAATATACGTTCGCCAGCGATTCCGACTGTGAAATTCTGCTGCCGCTCTACCGTGAATATGGGCTAAAGATGTTTGAGCGGCTGGACGCCGAATTTGCGCTCGTGCTCTACGATGGCAAAACCGGCCGGCTCATCGCCGCGCGGGATCCCATCGGCATACGCCCGCTGTATTACGGCTATGTGGCGGATGGCGGCATCGCGTTCGCCAGCGAGGCGAAGAGCTTGATGGGCCTGTGCGATACGATTAGGCCATTCCCGCCGGGGCACTATTACGCGGCGGGCAAATTCACACGCTTTGCCGATGTGACCAGCGTGGGGCAATATTGCCCGGATGATATCGACACGGTTTGCGAGGGCATACAAAGGCGGCTGATCGCAGGGGTGGAAAAACGGCTGGATGCCGACGCGCCGCTGGGCTTTCTCTTAAGCGGGGGGTTGGATAGCAGCCTGGTGTGCGCCATCGCGGGCAAGCTTTTACATAAGCCCATCCGCACCTTCGCCATCGGTATGGAAAAGGACGCCATCGACCTGAAATACGCGCGGGAGGCGGCGGACTACATCCATTCGGAGCATACCGAGGTGTTTATGACGCGGGAGCAGGTGCTCGCCTCGCTCGAAGAGGTAATCGCTATGCTGGGCACCTACGACATCACCACCATACGCGCCAGCATGGGTATGTATTTGGTGTGCAAAGCCATCCACGAGCAAACCGATATCCGTGTGCTGATGACAGGCGAAATCAGCGACGAGCTGTTTGGCTACAAATATACCGACTTTGCGCCCAGCCCCGAAGAATTCCAAAAGGAAGCCAAAAAGCGCGTGGATGAGCTGCATATGTACGATGTGCTGCGCGCCGACCGCTGTATTTCGGTCAACTCGATCGAGGCGCGGGTGCCGTTTGGCGATTTGGAATTTGTGAGGTACGTTATGTCCATCGACCCGGCCAAAAAGATTAACACCTATGGCCAGGGCAAATATCTGCTGCGCCGCGCCTTCGAGGGCGATTGGCTGCCGCACTCCATACTGCACCGCGAAAAGGCCGCATTCAGCGACGCGGTGGGGCATTCGATGGTAGATGACCTGAAGGAATATGCGCAGAGCAAATATACCGATGCGCAGTTTGCGCAAAAGTGCGGGCAGTATGCCTTTGCTACGCCCTTCACCAAAGAAAGCCTGCTCTACCGCGAAATATTCGAAAAGTACTACCCTGGCCAGGCCGAAATGGTGGCGGATTTTTGGATGCCCAACAAATCGTGGCAGGGCTGCGATGTAAAAGACCCCAGCGCCCGCGTGCTTGCCAACTATGGCGCGAGCGGGCAATAGGGGGAAAAATCTATAGTGCGCAAAAAAGGCTTGCAATCACGACCACCCGCCTAACGGGTGGTCATGATTTCCAAATGCAGCAGGAATACAGCTTTTTATTTTTCCTGATATCTATTTTCGCTGCTATAGCGGAGGGGAATTAAGACCATGTTCAAGCCGCTATCGCACCGCGTTCCTTGCCGAGCGATTGATATGTCTTGACTATGACGATTGCCGACGCTATCGCGGTCAATGCATCCGAAACAGGCATGGAATAAAGTACGCCGTTGAGACCCCAAAAAACCGGCAGCAACAGCGCAAGCCCGACACCAAATATCAGTTCGCGCAGCAGCGACAGGAATGTTGATTCCCATGCTTTGCCGAGTGACTGCAAAAAAATGAACGATGCTTTGTTGACGCACGCGAATATCATCATACATAGGTATATTCGGAAAGATTTGACGCCGAAATCCGTGTAGTAAACACTTTCCCCGGCGGCTCCAAAAGCGCCCAGCAGCTGATGCGGGAGAAGCTCTACAATAAGCAGTGCAACCGCGCCTACTGCTGCTTCAGCAATCAGCAGGCGTGTAAACAGCCCCTTTGCCCGGTCGTTTCGCCCTGCTCCGACATTAAATCCGACAATGGGGATACACCCAGCCGCAAGCCCTACGACGACGGAAATCACAATCTGAAATACTTTCATTACGATGCCGACGACCGCCATGGGAATCTGCGCATATTCCGTCTGCCCAAATACAGGGTCGATTGCACCGTACCTGTGAATCATGTTGTTGATTGCCGCCATCGCCGCGACAAGCGTTATCTGGGAGAGAAAGCTTGTTAAGCCCAGCGGCAGAAATACTTTTATGAGCGCGCCTTGGAGTTGGAAGCTCGTCTTGTTCAGTTTTATCGTTTTCATGTGGAACAGATACCATAAGGCGAGCAGCGCGGTAACGATCTGACCGATAACCGTTGCCACGGCGGCGCCCATCATACCCCATTTGAAAGAGAAAATGAAAATGGGGTCAAGGATTATATTGACAACACAGCCCGCGAGGTTGGAAATCATTGCGAATTTTGGGCTGCCGTCCGAGCGGATAATCGGGTTTATTGCCTGCCCAAACATATAAAATGGTATGCCGAGCGCGATGTAAAAAAAATATTCGTTGGCCAGGGCAAAGGTCTCATCGTTGACCCGCCCGCCGAACATGGTTACGATTTGGTCTTGAAAAATCAGAAAAACTGCGGTAAGGACTACGCTGACGGCCACGCAAAGCACGATTGAGTTGCCTACGCCGCAATGCGCCTTTTCCTTATCCTTTCTGCCGAGGCTGATACTCATAAACGCGCAGCAGCCGTCACCTATCATAACGGCAATTGCGAGCGCGACTACCGTGAGCGGAAAGACGACGGTATTGGCGGCGTTCCCGAAAGAACCGAGATAGTCGGCGTTGGCAATGTACAGCTGATCGACAATATTGTACAGCGCGCCGACCAAGAGCGAGATAATGCAGGGAATAGAGAACTTGCGCATGAGTTTTCCTAGGGCTTCGTTTTCGAGAAAAGCGTTTGTGTTGGTGGGTTCCATTATATTCCTCCTGAAGTAAAAAAATAATCGCGCAAGCCCATTTGGACTTACGCGATTGCTACTCAACTTAGGTAGTATAGCACAATAACGCCGCTGCTTGTCAAAGTTTTTTTGTTTTGCCCACCTCAGCCATGGCCTGGTGGGGATTCTTCTTTGGTTTGAGAAAAGAGGAAAAATGAAGAACGGCACAAGCTGAAACCGCGCCGTTCTTCCGAACACAACTTATACTGTTTTACAAAAAGCGCGCCAAAGTGGCGCGCTTTTGTATGCTCTAAGGCTATGCTTAAGGTTACGCCAGCGAAGCCTTGGCGGTTTCGGCCAGCTTCTCGAAAGCGGGCATGTCGTTCACGGCCAAGTCGGCCAAAACCTTGCGGTTCACATCTACGCCGGCCTTCTTAAGGCCATCGATCAAGCGGCTGTAGCTTAGGCCGCACAGGCGTGCGCCCGCATTGATGCGCGCAATCCACAGCTGACGGTATTCGCGCTTTTTGAGCTTGCGGCCCACATACGCATACGCCATGGACTTCATGACCTGCTGCTTGGCGGCGCGGTACTGCTTGCTCTTGGCGCCATAATAGCCCTTGGCCAGCTTAAATACTTTACGGCGCTTCTTAAGCGCGTTTACTGCTCTTTTAATACGTGCCATTATTCCTATCCTCCTTACTTATATGGGATTAGCTCGCGGATCTTCTTGGCTTCACAATCGGCAATGTAGCCGGTTTTGCGCAGTCCGCGAAGGCGCTTGGTGCTTTTCTTGGTTAGGATATGGCTTTTATAGGCCTTGCCCCGCTTGATTTTACCGGACTTGGTTAGGCTAAACCGCTTGGCAGCGCCCCTGTGGGTCTTGATCTTTGGCATGAGGATCCCTCCAGTTAGTTAGTTTTTGGTGTCAGAATCATGATCATATTGCGTCCTTCCTGCTTGGCAGGACGGTCGATCGCACAATTATCCTTGACCATTTCATAAAAGGTGTTCATTACATCGAGGCCGATATCGCCGTGCCGTGCCTGCCGGCCGCGGAAGCGGATGGAAACCTTGACCTTATCGCCATTGGTGAAGAACTTGACGGCGTTTTTTGCCTTGACCTCCATATCGTGCTGATCGATGGTGGCGGACAGCCTGACCTCTTTAAGCTCGACCACCTTTTGGTTTTTGCGTTGTTCCTTTTCGCGTTTGCCCTGTTCGAACTTGTATTTGCCGTAATCCATGATTTTGCACACGGGCGGTATAGCCGTGGGCGAGATCTTTACCAAATCGAGCCCGGCTTCGTCGGCCATGCGCATAGCCACATCGATGGCGACGACACCCTGCTGGTTGCCTTCATCGTCGATTAAGCGTACTTCACGGTCGCGGATTTCTTCGTTGATCGCAAGATCATCCTTAGCGATGGTGGAACACCTCCAAAAAAATAAATTAGCGAGCACAGATTGCCCGCTAACAGCGTACTTACAAACCCTATGGGTTGCCAGTGACCGCGCCTGGTACATCGACCGGCGGGTGAGAAGCGGGCTGCTTCTGCTTTGCCGTTAATTATTATATGCAAGCTTCGCAACATTGTCAAGGTTTTGTTTTTGCCCCCGGGAGGGAAATGAGCTACTCAATGCCCAATTTGTCCGCAGCAAGGGCAATCGCAAACGCAGCTGCGGCCGCTGTCACGAAAAAAGGGGGCGCTTTAAACCCGCCTTTCGCCCACAGGAGTATCCCGGCAATGGAATACAGCCCGCTTGCGGCCATCAAAATATAGTGAATCAACATGTGGAACTCTCCTTATATAAACATCTAAAGCTTAAATGTTCCGCTCTTTATTTAAAACCCGCAAGCCGCTTCCTTCTTTTATTTAAAGGGGTGGGTACACCTTCGCGGGGATATCCCCGCCCGCGCACCGCGAGCAACCCGGGCTTTATACCATATTATTATACAAAACCACATGAATGTGTGCAGCAAAAAACCTGAAAAGCCAAGGACTTCTCAGGTTTGACACAGTTTTTCACATATAGGGCGGCGCAAGGCCGGTTACCGCCCCTGTACCCAGGCGGCCACCGCCTGCAGCACATCGCGGTTGCGGAACCACAGGTTTGAAAATTCCGCTTCCATCAGCGGGGCCGGGCGCGTGCCCACCTCAATCGTAACGGAGGGTATCTTCTTTTGCAGCATCGCCCAATCCTTATAGCCGCCATAGCTGCCCCCCTTATCCCCGATAAGCTCATACGCGCTCACGCCCTTTATGGCCTCCGCCATGCTGAGGGAGGCGGCGTTTACGGCAGTATCCTGCCCAAATTCCCAATAGATGGCGCTGCCCGTCGCATGGTAGCTGAGGGTCGCGTCGAAGGCATATCGCTCGGTATAGGCCACCATAGCCTTGGTTTCGGGCTCGCTCCCGGGCGCCGCGCCGCGATAATTCATAAACGAGGCGTCCGCCGTGGTGTTGATTTTATCCCACATGGCGTCGAAATTGCGGTTAAGATCCACTCCGTTGGCATTGGCCTGCCATTGCTCCAGGTATAGCGCGCCGGTTTCCACGCTAAGCCCCTTCACGCCATCGTTGGTATAAATGCCCGCAATGCCGGCGGGTATCGTTTCGTTCTGCTGTATGGTCACGCCATCCGGGTTGGCCATGGGCAGTATGTGGAAGCATACATCCGCCGCGCCGCCCTGCTGCAGCAGGCGTTCCGCCATGGCCGTCGTGAGTAGCGCGGTCATATGCTCGCGCGCGTGTATGGCCGCCTGCACAAACACATGGTGCCTGGACGCGGCGTCTCCCACCAGCAGCACCTGCAGCTCCCGGCCCTCGGCGCTGGTTCCCGCGCTTTCCAGCGTGCATAGGCCGGGGTAGGCGCCCGCGAGCGCCGCAAGATCGGCCATCATTTGCTCGTAGGAATACAGCGCAACGGGTTGCACGACCGTTAGGCCGAACGCGCCGTAATCCTCCGCTTTTAAGTACCCGGCTATCGCATACCCTTCCAAATTATCGCTCAACCGCCGCACCTTGGCGAAGCGCTGGCTTTGATACCCCAGCACCCGCACCCGGTCGCCGGGCTTTAGCGTATCCAGCAATTCGGAGCTGGAGGAGGATTTGGCGCGCAGGTTGATCGCTTCCTCGGCTTCCACCACGAATATATCCTCCGTCACATAAGGCGCTGGCGTGGGTTCCGGGGTGGGGGCGGGCGCGGCGGCCTGCTCGTCGTCGGCCATAATATCCACACGCTGCGTTTGCGGCGTGCAGCCGGCCATCAGCAGTATGAACAATAGTATCGCTATTTGCCTCACGTTACTTCCTCCCATATTCTTGCAATAGTTTCAGGCAATATGCCCGCGTCTGTTCCAAGGTATCCTCCGCGCGCATCGAGGGGGTGAGGGGGGCGCTGCCCTGCGCTAAATCATCCCGCCCGCCGCCGCGTCCACCCGACAAACCGTTTATCGCCGCGCACAGCTCCCGCGCGCTTACGTTTACCCCGCTCTGCGACCGCGCCAGCTGGTAGTATAGCGTGCCGTCCTTTTGGCTGAACAGCAGCGCCAGCACGCCGTCCCGCGCGCAGAGCATTTCGGCCAGCGCCTTAAGCTCCGGCACATCGAAGCCGGTCAGCAGCGCGAACACCGGCGTTATGCCGCCGATGGCTTCTGACTGCCGCAGCAGCGCCTCGGCGCGCAGCTCGAGCAGCTGGCTCGTGCGCCCGCGATACTCCCTTTTGAGCGCCGCCAGCTCCTCACCCTGGCGCAAAACCGCCTGCAGCACATCCTCCGGCTTTGCCGAAAACCGCCGGGCCAGCTTATCCACCGTGGCTTTATCCCGCAGGCTATCCTCCACCGCTCGCAGGCCGCAGGCGAACCAAATGCGCGTGCCGCCCTTATACTTGGCGGCGGCGATGATTTTGATATAGCCGATTTCCCCGCTGCGCGTTACATGCGTGCCGCAGCAGGTGCACGAATCCACCCCGCCCACATACACGATGCGCACCTCACCCTGCAGCCCCTGCGCCTGCTTGCGCAAGGGAATCTCCGCAAGCGCCCCGGCATCCATTAGCCGCACGACGGTGCTTGTATCCGCCTGCACGGCGCGGTTGGCCTCGCGCTGCAGCGCGGCAAGCTGTTCCTCCTCCAAGAATATATCCAAATCCAGCGTGGCATACTCCTTCGCCATATGAAAACCCACGTTCACAGCACCAAAAAGCGTATTTGCCAGCCCGGATAGAATATGCTCGCCGCTGTGCTGCTGGGTATGGTCCTGCCTGCTCTCTATATCCAGCTCCAGCTGCACCCGGCTCCCCACCGTTAGCGGCGTATCGACCGTATGCCACACCGCGTCGCCCTCCTCGCGCGCGTGGGATATGCGCGCGAGCGCCTCCCCGGCCTGGTTTAGCACGCGGCCCTCATCGCTGAGCTGGCCGCCGCCCTCCGGGAACAGCACCGTCGCATCGGGCAGCACTTCGTAACCGCCTTCACAGGGGCGGCAATCCGTCACAGTGGCGTCACAGTGCGCGTGTGAGGCATCCGGCGCAAATTGCGGGAAGTCATAATACAGCTTTTTCGTCATGGGAACTCCTTTGAACCAAGCGTTTATTGACAAAATAGTTTTATACTAACAGTATATCACAAAAACACCAACACAGGAGAGCGGGCCGCTTTTTTGCGCCCGGGGCGGCTTCCTTGCCTACGGGCCGCGCGAAGCATAAAAAAAGCGCGCCCTAAAGCGCGCCTTATAAAATGCCTCGGCTTGTTATTCGTGCTCTTGCTTGGCGTGTATGCCCGCGCCGAATACTTGCGTGCGGGCATAGTGCACCAGCGTGATGAACGCGCACAATATCGCCACCAAGAACAGCGGTATGGTGAAATTGCTCAGCCCTTCAAAGCCCGGGAGGTAAGAAAGCAGCATGAGCAGCACGCTCACGTTGAAAAACCCCGCCGCGAACTTGCCATATCTATCGGCGGAGACCACGACATTTTTTTTGCCCAGCATAAACAGGCCGCCAATCAGCATGCAAAGCTCCTTTGCGGCCATGGCGATGGGAATATACCAGGGCAGCCAGCCTTGCTTTGCAAAGCAAACGAGCGCGGTCAGCAGCAGTAGCTTATCGGCCAGCGGGTCTAGGATTTTGCCAACATCGCTCTCCCAGCCATAACGGCGCGCCAAAAAGCCATCTAAAATATCCAATAAAAACGCGATTGCGTAGGTTACAATACAGCTGGTGTAATTGTGCCTGACGAAATAGTAAACAAAAACACCCACCAAGGCAAGACGGGTTGCCGATAATATGTTGGGGATGTTCTTCATAGGCTATCTCCTCTAACTCAAAATGATACACTATTAGCATTATAAACCAATCTTCGCAACTTATCCACCCTCACTTATCACATATATCGCATGCCGCGCAAGCATAGCGGGCGCCGGGCAAAAAAATCTAAAAGTATGGGCGATTTGCGGGCAAATCGGGCTATAAAACATTATGGCATAATGGTGACGGCGGTTGACAGCGCACAAGGCAACGTATAAAATAATATAGGTTTTAGAAGAAATATTTTCAACCGAAGATAAAAGGAGAGTTTACTTAAAATGAAAAACAATTCGATAGCCTTGCGCGTGGCCGCGCTGGCGCTTGTGGCGGCCCTCGTGTTTACAGGCTGCAGTGCGGTCATCAACAACCCCGTGGTTGCCAAGGTGGGGGACGTGGAGCTGACCTATTCCCAGTTTGCCAATATGTTCAGCATGTATAGCAGCTATGGGCTGATTGACACCTCCACCGCCGAAGGGCTGGCTGCCGGCCGTACCCAAATTATGGATGCGCTGGTGGAATCGGCACTGCCCATCGCCGAGGCGCACAAGCAGGGCCTTACCCTTACCGAAGAGGAAACCGCCGCCGCTTTGGCGGAGGCGCAGTCCACGCTGGATTCCTACCTCGCTTCGTATCTCGACAGCAGCATCGAAGATGAGGCCGCCCGCAACGCGGCGGCTATCAAGGCCTTCAACGCGGCGTATAAGAGCCAGGGCGTGAAGTATGCCGAGGTTAAAACCGAGGTGGAAACCAACTACCTCGACCAAGCGCTGGGCGATAAGCTGGCCGATCAGGTTACCGCCGTTACCGCGGAAGCCACCGAAGCCGAGGCCAAAACCTGGTACGATGCGCAGATAGAAACCGAGCGCGCCAAGTATAAAGAGGATGCCACCGCCTATTATTCCGACAGCCAATATTATTCGTATTATGGCGCGGTAAAGCCGCTGGTAGCGCCCGAGGGGATGTTCTATGTGAAGCACATCCTCATCCAGCTGGAAGAGCCGGAGGACAGCAATGTAATCTCCAGCGATTCGGCTTCGTTCGGCACTGCCCCGGCCGATGAGCCCGCCCGCGACCCCAAAGCCCTGGCGCAGGAAGTGCTGGATAAGGTTAACGCTGACGGCGCTGATTTTGACGCGCTGATTGCGGAATATGGCGAGGATCCCGGCATGGAAGCGGAGCCCAACAAGACCACCGGCTATGTGATAGGCGAGGGTTATGGCACCATCTACGACACCGCTTTTTATGAAGCCAGCATGCTGCTCAAGGAGGAGGGCGCGACCTCCGGCCTGGTGGAGAGCAGCTTTGGCTACCATATCATCCGCCGCGTGGGGGATGTAAGCACCGAGCCCGTCCCGTTTGACGAAGTGAAGGCGGATATTCTCACCAACCTCAACGCCACGAAGCAAAGCGAGGCCTATGCCGCCGCGCTGGAGCAATGGCGGCAGGGGATGAGCATCACAAAATACGACAAGCGCGTGCAGTATGTGGGCGTGAACTAATCCTCGCGCGCTGCCGCCTGCGCGGCTATAAGCATGCGCATTATGTTGCAAAAAGCGCGCCCGTATGGGCGCGCTTTTGTGATGTACGCTTCACTTTTTATTTTATCCTTCTTGCCATTACCACAAAATAGGAATCGTCGTATTCGTAGGTGCAGGTAGAAAGCGTGAGCACCTGGTCGCTGGCCTTAATGGTCACGGAGCTGTCGAGGTTGGCGGGCTTTACCGTTTTGGCGTACTCGATTGTTTGGTTCATAACATCGGCAAATTCCTGCTCGCTTTGAAAGTAGGTGCGTATGTGGTAGAATGAGCCGGAGGTCGAAATATAAGCCGCAAATATTCTCCACTCGGTATCCACGCCATCCCACAGCAGCTTGATCGTGCGGTAGGTATCGAAGAAATCGCGCTGTTTATAATCCCGCAGGTCGTGGAACATGGTGCCGTTTTTCATATTATGACCATATAGGATGATGTGCTTTTGCTGCGCGGGATCGGCATTGCGGAAATCCATAAATATGGAGCCATATACGCTTTTATGCCGCTCTACATCCCGGCCTAGGTAATATTCGTTATCGGCCGTGCGCACAACGGGGTAGTCTATCACCGTGCCGTCTATGGTAATCCAGCCGAGTACATCGCTGTTTAGCGCCTTTACTTCATCGTAGGAATCGTGCATGGGCAGCACGTCGTTTGGCCCGGCTACGCCGTTGAGCTCCTGCGCGCCATATTCCTCACCGCTGTTTTCGGGCGGGGCCGAAGGGGAGGCCGCGGGCGCGGCGGTGCCAACGGGGGAAGGGAACGCGGCGGGGGAAGCCTCGGGCGCCGGTTCTATGGCGACGGGCGTTTGACGGGCGGTGCAAGCAACGCACAGCAACGCCAATACCAGCAGCGCACCCATGCGGGCAAGCCGGCAGATAACCGGGAGTTTGCTGCGGAGCGCTCTCATAAAGTGTGACCCTTTCGTTGGAAAACAAGTATTTAATCGTACTTTGATTATAAAGCAAACGGGCGTGCGATAGCAAGCAAACATGCGTGCCCAGCATACATTTTATAAAATGTTCAAATTTGTTTTGCTGTGGTATTGTGGCGGGTGTGCTAAAATGATAAAATAAACAAAGTATAATGTCATAATTGCGTTGAAGGGCGGCCGCATAGGCCGCGGGAGGATAGATTACATGGGTTTGTTTGAATTCAATGACGTGGGCATCGATTTGGGCACGGCCAGCGTGCTGGTATATGTGCGCGGCAAAGGCATCGTGCTGCGCGAGCCATCGGTGGTCGCGATCGAAAAAATCACGGGGCGCATATTGGCGATAGGGGAGGATGCGCGCAAGATGCTGGGCCGTACGCCGGGCAACATCGTTGCGATGCGGCCGCTGCGCGATGGCGTCATCTCCAACTACGATATAACCGAAAGGCTGCTCAACCATTTTTTGCGCAAGGTTGTGGGGCGGCATATATTCTTTAAACCCCGCGTGGTGGTGTGCGTGCCCAGCGGCGTTACCGAGGTGGAAAAGCGCTCGGTCATCGACGCAACCGAAGAAGCCGGCGCGCGGCACACCTACCTCATCGAAGAACCCATGGCCGCGGCGATTGGCGCGGGCATCGATATTTCGGTACCGCGCGGCAATATGATATTGGATATTGGCGGCGGCACCAGCGATGTGGCGATACTTTCGCTGGGCGGGGCGGTGCTTTCCGATTCCATCAAGGTGGCGGGCGATAAGTTCGACGACGCCATCGTGCGGTATATGCGCAAAAAGCACAATCTGCTCATAGGCGAGCGCACCGCAGAAGAGATGAAAATACGCATAGGCTCGGCGTATCCGCGCAGGGAGCAGCTGTTTATCGACGTGAAGGGCCGCAACCTGATTTCGGGCTTGCCGCAGGCGCTGGTGGTTGGCTCCAACGAAATGATCGACGCGCTGGAGGAACCGCTGCAGGCCATACTCGAGAGCGTGCGTTCGCTGTTTGAACGCACCCCGCCCGAGCTCGCCAGCGACATCACCGAAAACGGCATTTGCCTTACCGGCGGCGGCGCGCTGCTGTTTGGTATGGATAAGTTCATTTCAGAGCATACCAAGGTGCCTTGCTACATCGCGGAGGATCCGATTTCCTGCGTGGCGATAGGCACGGGCAAGGTGCTCGAGAATATCGACCAATTCTCTTCCGGCGCGGTATACGATTACCGGCGCGGGGAATATTTCGATATGCAATAGAAGAGGGTAGACTTACGCTATAACCCCTGCCTTACCAAAGGCGGGGGATTTTTTTGCGGCTGCGCCGCATGCTTCCGTTTTGTGCTTTCAAATTGCAGCCACAGGGTGTTTCACCCCACCCCCTGGCCCCCCTGCGGGGGTCAAAAAAATGGCAAGTCCATTTTTTTGAGTTTGCGGCGTTTCGCCTGTCACCTTTGGTGACGGTCGGCTCAACGCCCAAGGAGAGGGCTGCGGCCGTACAGGCCGCCCTTGCCCATTATTTTGTTCCCCACCCCCTAACCCCCTCCCCGGGGAGGGGGAATATTTATGTGATGCATTGGGGGTTAACACCCCCAATCCCCCGTTGGGCACAAGCCGTTTCCAGTTTTTTGAGATGATACAGAACGAATTCTCACCGCAGAGCGAGAGGGGGGCTTCCGAAAAACATTATTTCCACCCTGCGAAGGGTTTCTTTGGAAGGCGCCCCGTCCCCAGTTGGGGAGCGGGGCCTGCCCCCGCGAAAACGCTCCCCCCAAAGCCTTCGCTTGCCCCAGCCGGGGTGCGGGGATGGAATCCCCGCGAAACATTCCCCAAAAAAAATCCCCCCTCCCGGCGGGAGGGGGTTAGGGGGTGGGCGAAACTGATTACCCGCCCAAATACGCTTTTTTAATATCCTCGCTGTCGGCCAGTTCGGCGCCGGTGCCCTGCAAAATGATGCTCCCGGTTTCCAGCACATAGGCGCGGCTCGCAACCTCCAGCGCCATGCCCGCGTTCTGCTCCACCAGCAATATGGTGGTGCCGGCATCGTGCAGCGTTTTGATGATGTCGAATATCTGCTCCACCAATATGGGCGCAAGGCCCATGCTGGGCTCATCCAGCATCAGCAATTTGGGCGCGCTCATCAGCGCGCGGCCCATGGCCAGCATCTGCTGCTCGCCGCCGGATAGCGTGCCCGCCACCTGGCTCTGCCGCTCCTTCAGGCGGGGGAAGCGCTCAAACACGGTGTCAAAATCCTGCTTGGTGGCTTCCGGCTTGGTAAAGGCGCCCATCTCCAAATTTTCTTTTACGGTCATCTTCAAAAAGATGCGGCGGCCTTCGGGCACATGCGCCAGGCCCTGGTGTACGATTTTGTGCGCGTCCAGCTTGGTGATATCCTGATCCATAAAGGCTATGCTGCCGGTCTTGGGGCGGAGCAGGCCCGAGATGGTTTTGAGTATCGTGCTCTTGCCCGCGCCGTTTGCGCCTATGAGGGATACGATTTCGCCTTCGTTTACATCGAAGGAAATGCCCTTGATGGCGTGGATGTTGCCATAGTATACATGGATGTCGTCTACCTTAAGCATCATGCCTGCGCACCTCCCTTTTTGCCGAGATAGGCCTCTATAACCACGGGGTTTTGCTTGATTTCTTGGGGCGTGCCCTTTGCGATGATGCTGCCGTAATTGAGCACCGCGATGCCTTCGCAAATGCCCATTACGAGGTTCATATCGTGCTCTATGAGCATGATGGCGATTTGGAACGTATCCCGAATCTTGCGGATGTTATCCATCAGCTCAGCCGTTTCGGAAGGGTTCATGCCCGCGGCGGGCTCGTCCAAAAGCAGTATGCCGGGCTGGGTTGCCAGCGCGCGCACGATCTCCAGGCGGCGCTGCGCGCCATAGGGAAGGCTGCCCGCCTTCCACGAGGCCATGTCCCGCATATCGAATATGGAGAGCAGCTCCAGCGCCTGCTCATGCGCCTGCTTTTCCTGCTTCCAATAGGCGGGCAGGCGAAGGATAGAATCCCCTACCGAGTAGCGCATGGCGTTGTGCAGGCCTATCTGCACGTTTTCTTCGACCGTAAGCGCCTTAAACAGGCGTATGTTTTGGAACGTGCGCGCTATGCCCATCTTGTTTAGCTGATAGGTCTTTTTGCCGGCGGTGGACCTGCCATCGAGCAGGATGGAGCCGCGGGTGGGGGCGTATACGTTGGTGAGCAGGTTAAAAACGGTGGTTTTACCCGCGCCGTTGGGGCCAATCAGGCCCGCGATTTCGGTGCGGCCGATGGTCAGGTTAAAATCATCCACCGCGGTAAGGCCGCCAAAGTCAATGCCCAAATGGCGTATGTCGAGTATGGGCAGCTTTTGCAAGTCGCGCTCGGGAATGAGCGCGTTGCTGGGCATCCAGGCCATTTTATCCATTGCGCTTACCTGCTTTCTTATCGGCTGTTTGGGCGGGGCTGTTCTCGCGCGGCTGCCTTATGTTGAGCAGCTTTTCGAGCAAGTGGCTCAGCGAAAAATCATAGGTGCCCATCAGGCCGGAGGGTTTGAATATCATGATGATAACGAGCAGAACCGAGTATATCACCATGCGGAAGGTATTGAGCGATTGCAGCGCCAGCGGGAGGCTGGTGAGCACCGTGGCCGCGATAACCGAGCCCGCCATGGAGCCCATGCCGCCCAGCACGACCATAACCAGTATGTTGATGGAGGTCATAAAGTCGAAGCCGGAAGGCGTAAGCAGGCCCTGATAGCCCGCATACAGCCCGCCCGCGATGCCGGCAAAAAACGCCGAGAGCGCAAACGCGAAAACCTTGTAGTATGTGATGTGGATGCCGCAGCTTTCCGCCGCGATTTCATTTTCGCGGATGGAGAGTATGGCGCGGCCGTGGCGGGATTTCATCACCATGTGGATGGCGATGCAGGAGATGGCCACCGCCAGGTATACAACCAAAAAGCTGGAGCGCTTGGGGATGTTCATAAGCCCCGGCGTGCCGCCCGTGATACCCGATAGATTGATGATGAGTATGCGGATGATTTCGCCGAACCCCAGCGTGATGATGGCGAGGTAATCGCCCTTAAGCCGCAGCGCCGGCACGCCGATGATGACGCCGAAGATGGCGGCCATGATGCCCGCCAAAACGAGCCCTATCACGATGGCGGCCGGGGCGGGCAGCGCGCTGCCCGCGGCGCTCTTCCAAAATATGCCGCAGGTATAGGCGCCCACCGCCATAAAGCCCGCGTGCCCCAGCGGCAGCTGGCCCAGGTACCCCGTTACTATGTTAAGGGACACGGCCAGTATGATATAGATGCCCACCTGTAATACCAGCGAGCTTTGCGCGCGGTTGGTGATGCCGCTGGAAATGACGGCGTTGCCGGCATACAGCAGCAGCGCGATGAGCGCCGTGTTAATCAGGTACCGTATGGGCATGGGGATTTTTTTGTAGGTGTGATTCATGCAAGCCTCCCTCTATACCTTTTCGGTCATGCTGCGGCCCATAAAGCCGGTGGGCTTAATGAGCAGCATGATGATGAGCACCGCAAACACCATGGCGTCCGTCCAGGCCGAAAGGCCGATGGAGGTGAACAGCACCTCCGCAAGGCCTATGGCGAAGCCGCCCACCACCGCGCCGGGGATGGAGCCTATGCCGCCCAGCACGGCCGCCACAAACGCCTTTAAACCCAGCAGCGAGCCCAAGGTGGGGTTTACCACGGGGTACCGGCAGCAATATAGCACCGACCCTATGCCCGCCAAAAAGGAGCCGATGACGAAGGTGAAGGTGATGGTGCTGTTGATGTTGATGCCCATAAGCTGCGCGGCCTCGGTATCTTCACTGACGGCGCGCATGGCTTTGCCCATCTTGGTTTTTTGCACGAGGAACGTGAGCGCCACCATGGAGGCGACGGATACTGCGATGGTGACCAGCACGCTGAGGCTGATGGATAACCCGCCCACCTTAAACGTGATGGAAGGTATGATGCTGGTGCTGGGGAACGCGCGGGAGTTGGCCGTCCAAATCAGCTGCGCCGCGTTCTGCAAAAAAAGCGAAATGCCTATGGCGGTGATGAGCAGAGATATGCGGGGCGCCTGCCTTAAGGGCTTGTAGGCCACCTTTTCAATCGCGACGGCCAATACAACACATCCTACTATCGTAGCCACAACGGCAAGGAGCGGATTGGAGCTGGCCGCATAGGTAACTAACGCAAAGTAGCCGCCCATCATAATGATATCGCCGTGGGCAAAGTTGAGCAGCATAATGATACCGTATACCATGCTGTACCCAAGCGCTACCAGCGCGTAGATGCTGCCGAGCTGCAGTCCGTTGATCAGTTGTGATAGGAATAGCATAGGAGAGTCCTTTCAAAACCTTTTATCAGAACCTATATGCGGGGAAGAGACTTCCCCGCATATAAAACTTCTTATCAGGAATACTTGTTATTTGTGCTGACGCAATTAGAACTTGCCCCAGAACTGATCGTCACCACCCACGATATTGATGATCGCGGCGGTCTTTTCGGGGTTGTTGAATTCGTCATAGGTCACATGGCCGGTAACGCAATCCATGTTGGTGGCCTTCATGGCGTCGATCACGGCCTGCTTATATTCGGCGGTGCCCGCTTCCAAGCCGGCTTCTTCGGCCTTGGTCAGCGCGGCGGCCATAATCATCGCGGCATCGTAGCCCTGCGCGGCAAACATGTTGGGCTCGGCGTTGAACTTGGCCTTGTAGTTGGTGACGAAGGTTTGCACCGCTTCGGTGGTATCCTTGGTGGAATAGCCGGAGCAATAGTAGGAGCCTTCGAGCAGGGAAGCATCCTCCACGGTGTTGAGCACGCTGTCCCAGCCATCGGCGCCCAGCAGGGTGGCGGTTAAACCGGCGTCCTTAGCCTGCTTGGCAACCAGCGCTACCACGCTGTAATAGTCGGGTACAAACAGTACATCGGGCTTTTTGGCGGCGATGTTGGTCAGCTGGCTTTGGAAGTCGGTCGCGCCATCGGAGAAGCTCTCGTTGGAGATAACATCGAGGCCCAGCTCGGCGGCGGTTTCTAAAAACGCATCCTTAAGGCCGATGGAATAATCGGAGCCGGTGTTAAACAACACGGCCGCGGTTTTGGCGCTGAGGATTTCAGAGGCGAAAGAAGCCATCTTGCTGCCCTGGAAGGGATCGATGAAGCAAGAGCGGAACATGTTGGTATACACGGCGCCGGTTTCGCTTACCGTAACGGCGGCGGCGGTGGCGGAGGCGGTGATCATGGGCGTGTTATCGGCCTGCGATTCGGTAACCACGGCGATGGTGGGGGCGGTCGTTACATCGCCTATAATGGCGGTAACGCCCTTGTCCAGCAAATCGCCATAGCCGACGACGGCCTTATCGGGGGCGCCTTCCTCGTCGTAGGAAATCAGCTCAACCTGCTTGCCGTTAATGCCGCCCGCCGCGTTAAGCTGCTCGAAGAACAGGGTAACGCCATTGGCGACGGCGGTGCCATATTGCGCAACATCGCCGGTGAGCGGGGCCAGCACACCAAGCTTAATGGTAGCGCCGGCGGAAGCGCTCTGCGCGGGCTTGGAACAGCCCGCAAACAACATCAGCGCCATCATGAGCGCTATTACGATACTTACAACCTTTTTCATGTTTTTCCTTCTCCTTATTTAATGGATACTTTTATACTTCAAAAGCGGCCCCGTCTATTAGAACGAAGCCGCTAAAGTATACAAACTTTGTTAAGCAACGGCTCGCATAGGGCAGGATGCCTTTTTGGGCGCAAGCAGGCAGAGCGGAATAATGCGCTGCCGAACCTGCAGGATAATGCCGGATAAACCATAAATAAGAATGGACACCGCAACCGCGATGCCCACAGATACACCGACAAAACCATGCGTACCCGGGAAGGAAACGCCAGCATAAGACGCAGGCATTTGTGCGCCAAAGGACATCGTAAAAGACGCTTTGCTCATAGCTGACTCCCTTCGTAATTACATAAGCATAATGCATGCACACCTAAAGTATATATGCTGGGCACATGATAGCATAGGGGGGTATTAAAAGTCAATACATCCATATATTATTTTTCCATTCCCGCCGCCGGTTATTCCAATATAAGATGCTAACTTTTTGTGTATTCTTTATAAAATGCGCGCCATACGGCTTGTGCGCTTTGCCGCTTTATGCTACGCTATATAAAGCGTGCCTTGCGGTTGCGTTCGGCGCGCTTGGTAAGTATGTATGCATCATAAAAAGAGACGTATCATTTGTATAGGGCTGGCGGCGTGTTCGCTTGCGCTTGGCGTAAGCGGCTGCAAACGCGCGCCGCGGCAGGCTTCGGCGGTGGGCTTTTACTTCGACACCGTGGTTACGCTTACCGCGTATTGCGAGCAAAGCGTGCTGGACGGCGCGCTTTTGGAGTGCGCCCGCTACGATGCGCTGCTGAGCAAAACCATAGAGGGCAGCGATGTATGGCGCGTCAACCATGCCGGGGCGGGGCGGCCCACGCGGGTGGGGGAGGATATGCTGGCCATACTCGCGCTGGCGCAGGATGTTGCCGCGCAAAGCGGCGGCGCGCTGGATGTGAGCATCGGCCCCGCTTCGGCGCTGTGGGACTTTTCCGGCACAGGGGCGGCGCTGCCCGACGCAAGCGCGCTCGCGGCGGCGGCGGCGCTGGTGGATTATACCCGCCTGCGCATAGAAGGGGACAGCGTGACGCTACCCGCGGGCATGCAGCTCGATTTGGGCGCGGTGGCCAAGGGCTATATCGCCGACCGACTGGCAGCGTATTTGCAGGGGCGGGGCGTGGAGAGCGGGCTTATCAACCTGGGGGGCAACGTGGCCGCGCTGGGCGCCAAGCCGGGCGGCGAAGCCTGGGTGGTGGGCATACAGAATCCGCAAAGCGACGCGGGCGAATCCATTGCGGCGGTGGCGGTTTGCGGGCAAAGCGTGGTGACCAGCGGCATATACCAGCGCGGCTTCGATTTGGGCGGCGTGCGCTACCACCATATTTTGGATACCGCAACGGGCTGGCCGGTGCAAAACGGGCTGGCCGGCGTAACGATTGTGGCGCCTTCCTCCGCGCTGGCGGATGCGCTGTCTACCGCGTGCTTCGCGCTGGGCATACAAAAGGGCATGGCGCTGGCGCAGCGCTATGGCGCCGAGGCCATGTTTATCGATGCGCAAGGTCAAATCACCTATACGCCGGGTATGCGGGCATTGCTATACGGCCAATAATTAAGGAAGAAGAGAATTATGGCTTCGGGACGATTTGAAGTGGACATGAGCCAGGGCCCGCTTCTAAAAAAAATCACGACATATGTGCTGCCGCTTATGCTTACGGGCATATTGCAGCTGCTATATAACGCGGCGGATATCGTGGTGGTGGGGCGCTACACCGGCAGCACCGCGCTGGCGGCGGTGGGTTCCACCATCCCGCTGATTAACCTACTGGTCAATATGTTCATCGGCCTATCGGTGGGCGTTAGCGTGGCGATAGCGCAGCATTATGGCGCGCGGGAATATACCGATGTGCAGGAAACCGTGCATACCGCCCTGCTCATCAGCCTCATTGTGGGCATATTCGTAGGCGCGCTGGGGGCGACCTGCGCGCGCATCGTGCTGGTGTGGATGGGTTCCCCGGCGGATGTGATAGAGCAGGCCACGCTCTATTTGCGCATCTTCTTTTTGGGCATACCGGCTGCCATGTTCTATAACTTTGGCGCGGCGATACTGCGCGCCGTGGGCAACACGCGCCAGCCGCTTTATTACCTGAGCGCGGCGGGCGTCATCAACGTGATACTCAATTTGGTGCTGGTCATACGCTTTAAGATGGGCGTGGCGGGCGTGGCCATCCCCACGGTGATTTCGCAATATATTTCGGCCATACTGATTTTAATCTGCCTTATGCGCACCGAGGGCTGCCTGCAGTTTACCCCGCGCCACATGCGCATCGTGCCGCAAAAGCTGGCTGCCATCGCGCGCATCGGCGTACCGGCCGGGCTGCAGAGCGCGCTGTTCTGCTTTTCCAACGTCATCATACAATCCGTCATCAACAGCTTTGGCTCGGCGGCCATGGCGGGCGCGGCGGCGGCCTCCAACCTGGCAAGCTTCATGTATACTTGCCTTACCTCGGTGGGGCAGGCGGCGCTTACCGTAACCGGGCAAAACGTGGGGGCGGGGCAATATCAGCGCATCAACCGCATAACGGGCATCTGCCTGGGGCTGATTATGGCCGTATCGGTGGTGCTCTCAACGGCGTTTTATGTGTTTGCCGATGCGCTGCTGGCCATCTATGCGCCGGGCGACCCGGTCGTGATCGCCTATGGGCGCACGGTGCTGCTGATGCATGTGTATACCTATTTTCTCATGGGCATTTTGGAGGTGCTGGCCGGCTCCATGCGCGGCATGGGGGATTCGCTCACGCCCATGCTGGTTTCCATATTCGGCATATGCGGCCTTAGGATACTGTGGGTCTACACCGTGTTTCAGGCGAACCCGACTTGGCTCAACCTGTATCTATCCTACCCGGCCTCCTGGCTCATCACCGCCGCGCTGCAGGCCGTTTGCTATTTTATCGTGCGCAGGCGGCTGCTCCGGCGCGCTGCACTCCTTTAGGCTGAGGGATAGTCTTTGCGCAAAAAACATCGCTCCTCTTAAGAAAGGGGCGATTTTTTGGTTTTAAGGGTTCAATCTCAAATCGCTATGGCGCTTACAGTATAAAATCCGATATGATTTTAATCAGCAGCAGCGCAATCATAACCGCCATAATGGGCCGTATGAAGCGCGCGCCGTTTTTGATGGCGAGGCTGCTGCCCAAGTAGCTGCCCGCAACGGCGCAGATGCCCGCCGGTATACCCACGGCAAACCACACCTTGCCGCCGAGTATATATGCGGTGAGCGCGCCCAGGTTGCTGGCCAGGTTTACCACCTTTGCGCTGCCGCTGGCGTGCAGCAAATCCGTGCCCAGCAGGGAGCAGAACAAAATGATATAAAACGTGCCCGCGCCGGGCCCGAAAAACCCGTCATACGCGCCCACGCCCAGGCCGATGCATATGGCGTAAGCCGCCTCCCGCGTGCGGGAAAGGTTTTTTTGCACGGGGTTTTGCCCAAACCCCCTGTTAAACGTGAGGAACAGGGCGGCGGCGGGCAGCAATACCATCAGGCAGTAGCTGAGATATTTTTCGCTTAGCAGCATGGCGAGGCGCGCGCCCAGGTGCGAGCCGATAAGCGCCCCGGCGGAGGCAAACAGCGCCGCGCGCCAATGTATGTTCCCGCTCCTGCCGTATTTGAACACGCTCATGCAGGTGCCGGCGCTCATGGCGAACTTGTTGGTGCCGTATACGGTGTGGATGGGGATGCCGGCCAACATACCGGCGGGCACGCTGATGGTGCCGCCGCCGCCCGCGACGGAATCGGCAAAGCCCGCCAAAAAGAGCAGGGGGCAAACGATGAGCAGCTTTTGCAACAGCTCCGGCATGGCTTAGCCCTGCGCGCGGCGCTTGCCGTATATGAGAAAATACACGGGTATGCACAACAGCACGCCGCCGAAAATATCCAATATGGAGTGCTGCTTAATGAACACGGTCGAAATCGAGATGAGCACCGCCAAAAACACATAGGCGCGGCACAACCATTGGGGGAAGGCGGGGCGGCAATCGTAGGCGGCAAATACCACCGCCAGCGCGCCGACGACATGTACGCTGGGCAATACGTTGGTGTTGGTATCTATGGCGTAAATCGCCTGCACCACGCGCGTAAAAAACCCGGCATCCGCAAAAACCGCGGGGCGCAAATCCTGTCCGTTGGGGAACAGTAAAAATATGGCGAGGCTCGCCGTAAAGCTCACCGCGATAAACTGCATATATCGCCTAAAGCTGTTCCCGTGGTAAAACGCCAGGTATAGGCCGGTGACCACCATAAAGGGGTACCATAGGCTGTAGCCCAGCACGAATATGGAGGAAAAGGGTATTATGTCGTCCACCAGCGGCCAATAGGATACCCAGTAATGGGAGGTGCGGTTAACCACCTGCTCCACCCCAAAAAAAGCCGCTAAATATAGCGGGAGAAACAGGGCCCAAAGCCAATGACCATATTTATCATACCACGGTTGCTCTTTTAACTTCATACACTTCTCTTTACAAATATATTTTTTTGAATCGACCGTATCATTTAAAGCCGCTTGCCTTTGCTATACCAGCAGTATGCGCACGGCGTTGTGCAGGTTTTCGATGGTGATGCGGGCGGAGCCGGGGGCATATTCGCCATCCAGCGTCCAGGGGATGCTGGAGCTCGCTTCCACCAGCGCCTTGCTGGCTTGGCAAAAATGAATGACCTCCGGGTCGTACTGGTGCGATTGC
Organism: Christensenellaceae bacterium; assembly: GCA_031261085.1. Lineage (GTDB taxonomy): Bacteria > Bacillota > Clostridia > Christensenellales > CAG-138 > Pelethousia. Next base: position 2,089 of record JAISKB010000010.1, on the reverse strand, counting down.
AGCGAAACCACGATGCGGTTGAGATCCATCAGCGTGACGGGCGATTTGATCAGCGTAATCTCGAAAAGGCCGTCGTCCAGCGCGACCAGCTCCTTGTCCATCGAGAGTATGCCGCCTATGCTGGTGGCGTTGCTGATGGCGCCAAATATGTAATCCTCCTCAAACACCGTATTGTCGGCGGTGAGCCTGAGGTGCACCGGGCTTATGTTGGGGATATCCTTCATGCCCTCCAGAATATAGGCGAGGTGCCCCAGCGAGTTTTTGGCCGGTTGGGAGGTGGCGTAGCTTGCCTCGGTAAACGCGCCAAACGAGGCCACATAGGAGAACCTGCGCCCGTTGAAGCTGCCCGCGTCCAGGGACGTGGGCTTGCCCTGCATGATATGCCGCGCGGCCGTGAGCACATTGCGCGGCAGCCCCAGGCTGCTGGCAAAATCGTTGGTGCTGCCCGAAGGGATATACCCGATGGGCACGTTGGCGCCCGAATCGATCACGCCGGAAAGCGTTTCGTTGAGCGTGCCATCCCCGCCTATGCAAACGACCATATCGTGCTGCGCCGCCAGCGCCTGCGCGTACCGGGTGGCCTCCCCGCACGCCGCGGTAACATATACCGTGCACGCGTAATCATAGGAATTAAACAGCGCTACAATATCCGTCAAATGCCGGTTGGCTTTCTTCATGCCCGCGTTTGGGTTGATGATGAGCAGAAGCCGTTTATTCATAAATACTCCCATATGATTTGCTTGAATTTGCGAATATGCTTTACCAAATCCGCAACATCATTTTACAACATAATGGTGTAATCCTTCAATAACGAGTTCGTGCGCAACTGTGAACAATCTGCAAGTATACTGTGTTGCATTCAAAAAACAGGATTATTGCGGAGAGGAGCGTGAGGACCCATGGCAGTTTACGGCTATGCGCGCGTGTCGAGCGCGGACCAGAACGAGGGCAGGCAGCGAATCGCGCTGGGTGAAAAAGGCGTAGCGCGCGAGGATGTTTTTATAGACAAGCAGAGCGGCAAGGACTTTGACCGCCCGCAGTATCAGGCGTTGCTGAAAAAGCTGTGCCCCGGCGATTTAATCTACGTTTTGAGCATTGACCGGTTGGGGCGCAACTATGACGAAATCCAAAACCAGTGGCGTGTGCTCACCAAAGAGCGCGGCGCGGATATTGCCGTGATCGATATGCCCCTGCTGGATACCCGATTGAATAAGGATTTAATGGGGACGTTCATAGCGGATTTGGTATTGCAAATACTCTCGTTTGTGGCGCAATCCGAACGCGAGAGCATACGCAAGCGGCAAGCCGAGGGTATCGCCGCCGCCAGAGCGCGGGGCGTGCGGTTTGGGCGGCCTATAAAAAAGCCGCCTGCAAACTTCCCCGCCGCCATCCGCGAATGGGAACGCGGGAAGCTGACGCTTGCGGAGGTTTTGGAGCGGACAGGCCTTAAAGAGGCCACATTTTACAACCGTTTGCGGGAACACAGGGCCGTCAAAGGGCGCAGATGAACTACAAAAAAGTGTACTTTTTTATAGCCGCGCTTTTGAGGGCACAAGGTAGCCCATAAGCATAATTTAGAAACATTATAGCATTTTAACCCTCGATTTCCAACAATTTTTTTCGGCGTGGCTTGCTTTGGGGCTAGTGTAAAAAAGTACACTTTTTTATAGGAGTACCCACAGGCGGCGGCAAATATGACCGCGCAGGCCAGCGCCGCCCGTCGCTGAACACGGGCGAAAAAAATTTATGGGAGGAAGACCAAAATGAAAAGAACCCTTGCAATCGCGCTGGCATTAGTGTTGGCGCTATCCCTCGCCGCTTGTAGCGGCGGCAACAGCGGAAACACAGGCGGGAACAACAGCACCACCCCGCCCGCGAACAGCACGACAACAACCCCACCCGCCGACACCGCGCCGAACGACAACGGCGGCGACACAAAAACCGTTGCGGGGTATTTAGCACAATTCGGATTGACCGAGGACGACATCAAAGCGGAGGGCTTTACTTCCTTTGAAGGCCCTAACGGTTGGCTGATTAAAGTCAACGCAAGCGCGAACCAATTTGATACTTGGTCGAAAAAGGTTTATGA
>JAISKB010000020.1 GCA_031261085.1 Christensenellaceae bacterium | reverse complement strand
TTCCCCGCACGCGCGGGGGTGATCCTAAACCAGACGCGAGCAAATTTAAAGGCGGTTGATGTTCCCCGCACGCGCGGGGGTGATCCTCTAAAAGTTGCTCGCATAATGCTATTGTACTTATGTTCCCCGCACGCGCGGGGGTGATCCTTTGTATGATATGATTAATTCCGCGAACGTTGCATGTTCCCCGCACGCGCGGGGGTGATCCTGGCGCGGGATGCTTTGCCGCTCGACAAATTCCATGTTCCCCGCACGCGCGGGGGTGATCCGTTGCCCGCTTTGCCACGGGAAGCGCGCGCGGAATGTTCCCCGCACGCGCGGGGGTGATCCTCTGCAAAGCAATCGCAATTGCAATCACGCAACATGTTCCCCGCACGCGCGGGGGTGATCCCAAGAAGCGGCGCAGGTGTGCCCGGTGGAACTCATGTTCCCCGCACGCGCGGGGGTGATCCCACTTGCCACGGAGTTGGCACGGTTAACTACGCATGTTCCCCGCACGCGCGGGGGTGATCCGCAATCGGGCTTATGTTGCCCGTGCGGCGGATGATGTTCCCCGCACGCGCGGGGGTGATCCCGTTGCCAATGTATGGCAATGCGCTATGGGGGAATGTTCCCCGCACGCGCGGGGGTGATCCCGTTTGGCGCGTGTCAATAAATACTGGATATATATGTTCCCCGCACGCGCGGGGGTGATCCTGCGTACTGTATATGTCGCGTCTCCTGTAATGAATGTTCCCCGCACGCGCGGGGGTGATCCTTACTTCCACGGCCATACCGATATGTGCAGTTTATGTTCCCCGCACGCGCGGGGGTGATCCATACAGAGTGGCCTCATGGGCAACGCCATGGGCATGTTCCCCGCACGCGCGGGGGTGATCCTTTGTTGCGCGGCATTAACTGCGCGGGATTTACATGTTCCCCGCACGCGCGGGGGTGATCCCAATAAAAACGATTTGCAAAATTTCCGTGGCACATGTTCCCCGCACGCGCGGGGGTGATCCTTGACGATGAAGAAATTGACGAAGTGAAGGAAAATGTTCCCCGCACGCGCGGGGGTGATCCTCAGCACGGCGGCGATTGCCCCGTCCTCCACATATGTTCCCCGCACGCGCGGGGGTGATCCCGGACAAGATGCTTGCCCGCGCGCTGCTGGATAATGTTCCCCGCACGCGCGGGGGTGATCCTCTGCTGGATGTTTTATGGTTGGGTATAAGGGTATGTTCCCCGCACGCGCGGGGGTGATCCGATTAAGCTAGTGTTGAGGCGGGATAAGCGCTGATGTTCCCCGCACGCGCGGGGGTGATCCTACCATAGGGTATGGATAAAAACCAGCCACTATATGTTCCCCGCACGCGCGGGGGTGATCCAGTTATGTTGATAATGGACTTGTTAACGGGCGAATGTTCCCCGCACGCGCGGGGGTGATCCACATGCTCGATGAAGTCATCTGGAAGCTCTAAAATGTTCCCCGCACGCGCGGGGGTGATCCTCCTATGCGGTCTTTTTGCCATGTGATAGTGGTATGTTCCCCGCACGCGCGGGGGTGATCCGTATTATGTGTCGATGCAGGATACGCGGGGGCGATTCTACACCGGGAGAAAGCAGGGTAACATAAGGGCAGTCATAAGCTGCGGGTCGATGGTAATCTTCTGCTTTCGGCCAGCCTTAATGCCATTTTCGTTCTTCTCATTCAGCCCATCTACAGCGCGGGAAACGGAAATCATGTCGCCTTCAACGGTTCCGCGCGTCCACTTTGCCAAGGCCTGTAAGGACTGTGCGCTTTGGGTAGCGCGCTCGCGGATGGTGGACATCCACTCGTTCATCTTTGTAAAGTCGCCCGTTTCGGCAGCCTCGGTGCGCATGGCCGCAAGCGTGAGCATCGCGGTATCCATATCCGTTGAGCTCCAATCGGCATCCTTTGCCAACTCCGCAGACAGGCCATCCACATTTCCTTCCCGTTCCAGCGTGCTTCTAACAATCTCGCGGGCATTGTTTAATGTCTCTGTTTCACCATGAATTGCATACAACGCATTCTCCACATCCACACTGGCTTTTTCTGTAGCGGTAAGGATGCGGTCATAGGTATTCGTATAAAGCTGCGATTCACCGAACTTCGTGGTCGGCGTAGCCGCGCCTACAGAATACGGTATGCCATCGGTTACTCCGTCGGGGGAAGCTGTGACTGCTTCGCCGCCTTCCGTTCCATCGTCCATGCCAACAATTCCGCTATCATATCGTCGCTCGACGCGTCCTCGTCGTAATACATCGGCTCCCCGTTCTCGTCCATCGCCCAATACTTCTGGCCGTTGATTACCAAGTATTCCTTGCCATTGCTCGCGCGGTACTTTTCTCGGGCTTTCCCCTCGTTCGACATCGTTTGTGCGTCGGTCATAGTCGTCAAATGCTCCTTCCTGCTGTGCTTTTTCTATAGATTGTTGAAATGCTTCTTTATTGATTATATCAGCATTATCTTCGGAGACAAACTTATTTTCCTGCAAGACGATAGTAGAAGAAACAACTTGCCACACAACCGCCTTGCTGGAATTTTTTAGCGCGGCAACCGCTGTCTACTCATTTAGCGCTTTATTTCGTGGGAAATAGGCATCGGCAAACGGGTAAGGGAGAAGGATTTATAGCAAGGTGTGACCGCTGTGCTCTATGAAAAACATCCGCAATAATAACATTCTTGCCTTTAAACTATGAACACTTCTTAAACCCGAAGGCATATCGCTTTACAAACCACGGTTATGTTCTATAATGAAGCTATGGCAAGAATTTAGGCCGCCTGGCGCCATGGACTGGGCGGCGAAAGGCCGGCGCCTGCTTGTAAAAATGAAAACGCGATGTTCGGTGCGTACGCACGGGAGCCAAGCGCGCCTGTGCGGCGCAGCGCTGCGCTTAACGGAAAGGAATGTACAGATGATGAAACGAGTATTGCTCATACTGCTTGCCCTGCTGATGCTTTTGGCCTGCGCCTGCAACGGCGCAAAGACGGGGGAGGGCAATGCGGCGCCCGGCGCGCCGGAAGAGACCGCCGATGCGGCGTCGCCTGCGCCGGATACCCGGGAAACCTATACCATAACCATCCAGAGCGAAAACAACACGATAACGGGCTGGATCTCCAGCGAGGATACGGATGCGACGTTATTTAACCTGGATGATTTGGGCATATGCCAGGTGCGCTTGGATGTGAATGGCAACGCGCAATCCATGGCGGTACACTTCCCCCTGCCGGCCGCTGTAACAGCCGATAGCGTGGCATCGGCCCGGCTAAGGCTCACACAGGCCGAAGGAGCCGATGTGAGCGCTATCACCGCCACGGCAATTTCGCATACATGGACCTTTGCGGAGCTTTCGTGGGAGAATTTCGCCGAGGGCGTTACCGGCGCGCCGTCCAGGGCAGGACAGGTGGACGAGGGCGCGTATGTGCTGGATATTACCGACATCGTGAAGGCTTGGCTTGCGGGGGATTGCGCCAACTACGGCGTGCTGCTGCAGAAGACGGTGCCGGGCAACGGCGCAAGCTTCTATACCGGCTTTGGCATGGAGCTCACGCAGTTCCCCGCGCTGGAGGTGGAGGTATTTAAGCCGGAGGCCGAGGTGCGGTATGCCAAGTTCGACTATACCCCGCAGGAGGAAGGCAACTGCTTTTCGTATGCGCTGCGCGATTTGGCGCCGGTGTATTATGATACGCTCATCACCGACACGCCGGAATTCCAGCGCACCTATGATGCGGGCGGGTTGGAGGCGGCGCTGCAATATATGAAGGAAGCGTGCTTTAATTATATAGAGGCCAACAAAGAAGCGCTGGGGATAGAATCCTTCCGCGAGCTGACCGGCTTCGATGATGCGATCGACGCGAGTACCGAATACCGGGTGGCGCTGCGCATCGGCTTCCGCGAGCGCAACGGCGCGGACGGCATACAGGTGGCGGAGGATTTTGACTATCATCTAAAGGCGCAAACCGCCGATGGCGGCTGGGCCGAAAAAACGCCCGGCGAGGCCTCGCGGCAATCGCCCGGCGCCAATGCCTTGGTGGACCCTGGCAAGTTCCCGTGGGATGAGAGCTTTATGTGGGGCTATGAAAAGTGGAACGACTTTTACGACAGCGGCACGGTGTACTTTGCCGTCACCAAGCCGGGGGAGGCGTTTACGCGGCATATTTCGGCGCAGGAGCAGGCATGAGGGCATTGCGGTAAAGCCGCAACAAAAAATCCCATTTGCCGATGACGAATATGCCAAAATGTTGTATACTGTTTTATACGATATTGAGGCCGATGGGCATCTGCGCCCGGCGGCGGGTTTTATTACGGAGGTATATAAACCATGGAGGGTTCCAAGCTATTGCGGGTAGTGAGCATATTGCTGATTATATTTGGTGTAATCGGCTTGATAAGCTCTTCGATTACGGCGTTTACTATGGATACGGTTATAGCCGCGCAGGAGCAGTATGCCGAGCTGTATGAGCAGATGGGCATTGCCGCCATGTCGCGGGAGTACTTGGTGATGAGCGCGGTACTATCGATTATTTTGGCGGTGGCTGAAACGGCGGCGGGCATACTGGGCGTTCTGTTTTGGGCAAAGCCCGCCCGCGCGGATATCTGTGTGGCGGCGGGTATACTGCTGCTTGTGCTGTGCGTGTGCTCCAACATCCCCTCGGCGCTGATTTACCCGGAGCAGATTACTTTAATCAGCCTTTTGAGCATCTTGCTCGGGCTGCTGCTCCCCGCGCTGTATTTGGCGGGCGCGTGTAAGCTTAAAAAACAGCTCGTTGCAGAAGGATAACGCGGCGATTCCGCGTGCCCGAGAGGGCTTACATTTGAAAGGAGAATAGTATGGGGCTTTTAAAAGCAGGTGTGGGCGCGCTGGGCGGCGCGTTGGCCGATCAATGGCGGGAGTATTTTTACTGTGAAGCCATGTCGGCGGATGTGCTGGCCACAAAGGGCGCAAAGCGCACCTCCGCGCGCAGCAGCAATACCAAGGGCGAGAGCGACATCATCACCAACGGTTCCATCGTTGCCGTAAACGACGGCCAGTGCATGATGATTGTGGAACAGGGCAAGGTGGTGGAGTTAAGCGCCGAGCCGGGCGAGTATGTGTGGGACAGCTCTACCGAGCCCTCCATATTTTATGGCGGCTTGGGCAAGGGCCTGCTCGATACCTTCAAGCAAATAGGCAAGCGCTTCACCTTTGGCGGGGATACCGGCAAGGATCAGCGGGTATATTTCATCAACACCAAAGAAATTATTGGCAACAAATATGGCACGGCCAACCCGGTGCCCTTCCGCGTGGTGGATACCAACATCGGCTTGGATATGGATATCGGCATACGCTGCTTTGGCGAATATTCCTATAAAATCATAGACCCCATGCTGTTTTATACCAACGTGTGCGGCAACATACGCGCCGCTTACACGCGGGATCAAATCGACAGCCAGCTTAAAACCGAGCTGCTCACCGCGCTGCAGCCCGCCTTTGCGCAGATTTCCACCCTGGGCATACGCTACAGCGCGCTGCCGGGGCATACCATGGAGCTTGCGGATGCGCTCAACCAGGTGCTATCGGGCAAGTGGGCCGAGCTGCGCGGCGTGCGGGTCATCTCGTTTGGCGTCAGCTCTGTAACCGCTAACCCCGAAGATGAGGCCACCATTAAAGAGCTGCAAAAGAGCGGCACGCTCCGCAACCCCACCATGGCGGCGGCGCATTTGGTGGGCGCGCAGGCCGATGCCATGAAAGCGGCCGCAAGCAACCAGGGCAGCGGCGCGTTTATGGCGTTTGCGGGCATGAACGCGGCGCAGGGCGTGGGCGGCGCCAACGCCCAAAACCTGTTCCAAATGGGGCAGCAAGCTGGGCAGCAGCCCGCCGCCGCGGGGTGGAACTGCGCCAAGTGCGGCGCGCAGGGCAACACCGGCAAGTTCTGCGCCGAGTGCGGCGCACCCAAGCCCGCCGGCGTGCCGCAGTATAAGTGCGATAAGTGCGGCTGGGAGCCTGCCGATAAGGCGCACCCGCCCAAGTTCTGCCCCGAATGCGGAGACCCGTTCGACGATGGGGATTTGCAGGGGTAAGGTTTTTTGGTTAGCACAAGGCCGCGTATGCGGCCTTTTTGATATGGATTAAGAATATGGAAGCAAAAGGGAGGCGGCAGGATGCGCGGGGTTGTCTACGCTTCAGAATTGGAAGCGGTGCGCGCGTGGGGCGCGGAAAACTTACCCAAAACCGGGCGGGATGGGCTGGAACGCGCCGCGCTGGTGCTGCCGCTGCGCACCGCCGAAGGCGCCGCCTACATGCTTACGCGCACCCGCGTTGGCCTGCACAACAACGTAATACTGCCCGCGCTGGGATTGGCGGTACATAGCCTGCGCTACCCCGCGGCGGCGCTGGTGCATTCGCACCCCTATTGCAGCTGCCATGCGGGGGAGCTGTTCTCCGGCAACCGCGATCCCGTCACGCACCGCGTTACCAAATTGGGCGATGCGGCGGTACCGGGCCTGGGGCATATACGCCGCATCTATGCCGTTACCCCCAGCGGGAGCATATTGCTGTATGACGGCCAGGGGGAAATTTGCGCTCCGCAGGCGCACCTAAAAGGCTATGTTATGGATGCGCAGGGCAACCGGCTGTGCATGACCCGCCGGGGCAGTTCTCGGTTTGGCATCTTTCCCAAAGGATATTAAAGCGGCGCGCCAAAGCGGCCTGCGGTTATTGGGGCAGCCGCAGGCCGCTTTTTGACGTGGGAGCTATTCTGTTTTCTTATACCGCTCTAACCTAATGAAATAATATCCGATAATTCCTTCATAAATACGCCTAAACACCTCAAAACAAGGTTTATTATGCAGGATTTAATGCATAATAATTCAAATTTAGCTTGACTTTACCGTATATGTGCTGTACGCTACATGACAACGCGTTTCTCCACCCACCCTTTGCACTTCCGCTTGAGCCTATCTTTTGGCGCTATGTGAATGGCTTGCGGGCTGCGGTGGGTATTTTTTATTGAGCGAGGTGGTTTTGTGTCTATCGAGGGGCAGGTGCGCATTCCCTCCGGGTGTGCCATCACCAGCGTGTTCTCCAAATCCGGCGAAAACATCAGCGGGCGCTTGGTTGTGGATTCTATCGCCACGATGCATGAGCGTTCCAACGGGTTGGGCGGCGGTTTTGCCGGCTATGGCATCTATCCGCAGTATAAGGACCTATATGCGTTCCATATTTTTTACGATACGCTCGCCGCCCGGCAAGCCTGCGAGGCGTTTATCGACCGGCATTTCGATGTGGTAAACCTATCGAAAATACCGGTGCGAAAGCATCCGAACATCATCGATGAACCGCTGATTTGGCGGTATTTTCTCACGCCGCTGCCCACCAAGCTAAAGGATAGCCAGCTGGATGAAAGCGAGTTTACCAAGCGCTGCGTCATCCGCATCAACGACAGCATCGAGGGCGCGTATGTGTTCTCCTCCGGCAAAAACATGGGCGTGTTTAAGGCCGTGGGCTACCCGGAGGACGTAGGCGACTTTTACCGCCTGGAGGATTATGAGGGATATTGCTGGACGGCGCATGGAAGGTATCCTACCAACACGCCGGGCTGGTGGGGCGGCGCGCACCCGTTTGCGCTGCTGGGGTATTCCATCGTGCACAACGGCGAAATTTCCTCCTACGATGCGAACCGCCGCTTTATTGAAATGTATGGTTACCGCTGCAATTTGCAGACGGATACCGAGGTGATTACCTATATTGTGGATTTTTTGCATAGGCGGCGCGGGCTGACCTTGGCGGAGGTTGCATCGGTGATTGCCGCCCCGTTTTGGACGACCATCGCCACCAAGCCGGCGGAGGAGCGCGAAAAGCTGACCTATCTGCGCAACACGTTCGCCAGCCTGCTCATCACCGGCCCGTTCTCGATACTGCTGGGGTTCGACGGCGGCATTATGGCGCTCAACGACAGGCTCAAGCTGCGATCTATGGTGGTGGGCGAAAGGGGAGACCGCGTTTATATCGCCAGTGAGGAATGCGCCATACGCGTGATGGAGCCGGACCTGGAAAAGCTGTGGGCGCCGCGCGGCGGCGAACCCGTAATCGTACGCCTCAACGCAGGCGCGCAGGGGAGGTGAGCCGCATGCCGAAGGATTATATTTACCCGGAATTTGAAATCGTACGCAACGAAGGCCGCTGCACCGTTTGCCGCCGCTGCGAGGAGCAATGCGCCAATCGCGCCCACGCGTTTGACGCCGCCACGAGCCGCATGACCGCGGAGGATGCGCGGTGTGTCGATTGCCACCGCTGCGTGGCCATGTGCCCCGCGCACGCGCTCAAAATCGTGCAAAGCAGCCATACCTTCCGCCCGGGCGCGAACTGGACGCGGGATGCGATTACCGATATCCATCGGCAGGCGGGCTCCGGCGGCGCGCTGCTCACCTCGATGGGCACGCCCAAGGACTACCCCGTTTATTGGGATAAGCTGCTCATCAACGCATCGCAGGTGACCAACCCCTCCATCGACCCTTTGCGGGAGCCCATGGAAACCAAGGTGTTTTTGGGGCAGAAGCATACGCATATCCAGCGGGATGAAAGCGGACGCATCTGCACCGAGCTGCACCCGCAAATCACGCTCGCGACGCCCATCTTGTTTTCCGCCATGAGCTATGGCTCGCTTAGCTACAACGCGCACGAGAGCCTTGCCCGCGCGGCGCAGGAGCTGGGCATTTGCTATAACTCCGGCGAGGGCGGGCTGCATGAGGATTTATATCACTATGGCCCCAACACCATCGTGCAGGTGGCGAGCGGGCGCTTTGGCGTGCACCCCGGTTACCTTAAAGCCGGCGCGGCCATTGAGATTAAGATGGGGCAGGGCGCAAAGCCGGGCATAGGGGGGCATCTCCCGGCCGAAAAGGTGATGGGGGATGTATCCCGCACGCGGATGATTCCGCAGGGCACCGAGGCGATTTCGCCCGCGCCGCACCATGATATTTACTCGATTGAGGATTTGCGCCAGCTGGTATACACGCTAAAGGAAGCGACCGACTATAAAAAGCCGATTATCGTAAAAATCGCGGCGGTGCACAATATATCCGCCATTGCCAGCGGGGTGGCCCGCAGCGGCGCGGACATCATCGCCATAGACGGCTTTCGGGGCGGCACCGGTGCGGCGCCCGCGCGGATACGCGACAACGTGGGCATACCCATTGAGCTGGCGCTGGCCAGCGTGGATGCCCGCCTGCGCGAGGAGGGTATCCGCGGGAGCATATCGATAATAGCGGGCGGCTCCATACGCAACAGCGCGGATGTGGTGCGCGCCATTGCGCTGGGCGCCGACGCGGTATATATAGCCACCGGCGCGCTGCTGGCGATGGGCTGCCACCTGTGCCGCAGCTGCCACCTGGGGCGGTGCAACTGGGGCATCGCCACCCAGCTCCCCGAGCTTGTGAGCCGATTGGACCCGGAAGAGGGTAAAAGAAGGCTCGTCAACCTCATCACCGCCTGGACATACGAAATAAAAGAAATGATGGGCGGCATGGGCATAAACTCCATCGAGGCGTTAAAGGGCAACCGGCTGATGCTGCGCGGCATCGGCCTAACGCAGAAGGAACTGGATATACTCGGCGTGCTGCACGCCGGAGAATAAACGGAGGCGACAGGATGCTGATACAGGCAAAGGATCTCCCGTTTCGGGAGCTGAACAGGCAAATCAACGCGGCGGGGGAGCAAAGCGTTACGCTGCAGGGCGTTATGGGCCAGCGCTTTATAGCCAGCGGCCTAAAAGGGAAGGATGTGGAGATAAACGGCATACCCGGCAACGCGCTGGGAGCCTATCTCGACGGCGCGCATATCACCGTGCGCGGCAATGCGCAGGACGCTACCGGCGACACGATGAACGAGGGCAGCATCCGCATATATGGCCGCAGTGGCGATGCGACCGGCTATGCCATGCGCGGCGGCAGCATATATGTGCAGGGGGATTCGGGCTACCGCGCGGGCATCCACATGAAGGCGTATTCCGCCAAATACCCCGTGCTGGTGATAGGGGGCGCGGCGGGCAGCTTTTTGGGCGAATACCTGGCGGGCGGCGTGATAATCGTGCTGGGGATTGGCCACGAAGCGGAGGGCAAGGCGCCGGTGGGGTACTTTACCGGCACGGGCATGTATGGCGGCAAAATCTTTTTGCGCAGCGCGCATGTGCCGCACGATTTGCCGCCGCAGGTGGATGTGCGTGAGGCCGCCGCGCAGGATAGGGAGGAGGCCTATGCGCATGTGGCGCAATATTGCGCCTATTTTGGCGGGGATCCGCATCAGCTTATGGAACACCGGCTTTTGGTGCTCACGCCCAGCGAAGAAAGCAGCTATAAGCAGCTGTATTGCGCGCAGTAACGCAAAAAACGCCCGGGAAAGCCGGGCGTTTGCTATGCGTTGAAGGTGCGTCTGTCAGTCGGCCGCCGGCATCACCATGGTATGCTGTCCGGGTCCATCGAATAGCCGACGCAGCCCGTTAAACCGGCGATGCGCTGTACATCCGCATCCTCCAGCGCAAAGTCGAATACCTGTGTGTTTTGTGCAATGCGGGCGGGCATAACCGACTTGGGCAGCGGCAAATACCCCCGCTGCAGGCTCCAGCGGATGCAAATTTGCGCGATGCTTTTGCCATATTTTGCGGCCAGCGCCTGCATTTCGGGCACCTCAAAAATTTTGCCGACGCCAAGCGGGCTATACGCCTCCAGCAGCATGCCGCATTCGCGGCAGTACTCCACCAGCGCATCCTGCGTCTCCCCGGGGCAAAGGCGTATTTGGTTGACCATGGGGGCGACGACGGCGGTTTGCATAAGCGCCTCGATATGGTGCTGGCGGAAGTTGCTTATGCCAAGGGCGCGGATGTAACCGGCCCTGTACAGCTCCTCGAAGGCCTGCCAGGTTTCGGCGTTCGCCTCCTGCCAGTTGCTGCGAAAATCGAGCGGGTTTGGCCAGTGGATGAGGAACAGGTCGAGGTATGTTAGCCTCAGCTTATCCATACTGCGCGCAAAAGCCGCCATCGTTTTTTTGTAGCCGTGCTGGTTGTTGGCAAGCTTGGTTGTAACAAACAGCTCCTCGCGCTTTATGCCGCTGCGCTTTAGGGCGGAGCCAATGCTCCCCTCGTTGCCATAGCCCTGCGCCGTGTCGATGTGGCGATAGCCCGCACCAAGGGCGCTGAGTACCGAGGCCACGGCCTCCTCGCCCTCCGCGGTCTGCCAGGTGCCAAAGCCAATGCAGGGTATGCCCACCCCGTTGGATAGCTGGTAACAATCGGTCAATGCGCGCATGATGTGCCCCCTTAATAAGCTTGATAGATAATTGCGGGTAAATGTACCTTAAGTATAGCATAACGCCGCTGGGCAGGGCGGGCGCCGAGGGCATGCTATAGATATTGCCGCTTGGCCTTGCAAACCTCGGTTATAAACAGGTTGTCCAGGTCCGAAAGCCGGTAGCCGTTCCGATAGATCAAAACATCGCGGTACACGCGCTTTTCGGATTTGCAGGGAACCTCCACCAAATCATATTTATCCAGTGTTTGCTGCGGGATGGGGGATACCCACATAAAGGTATTTGGCACATGCTGCAGCAAATCGAACTGGCTGCCCCGCTCAAATACGAAAATTCGTTTATCGATGGCGTTGATGTATTCTTCTTCTTTTACCTTTGCCAGGGGGAGCGAGGGCACATAGGGGTCGGCATGCGCGATTTCAATAAAGCTGGCCAAATCGGTATAATTTAAATTTTCCGTCCTTGCGAGCGGGTTGCTTTTTGCCATCACGGCAACATAGCTAAACTCGCAAAGCAGCTCATGCTCAAGCCCCTTTTCATCGAGCATCGCCTTAAAACGGTCGTCAAATATCTGCTGGTACCGTATGATGCCAAGCTTATAATCCGACTTCAGGATATTGTCGATGGCGCGCATTGCGTTGGTTTCTTTGTAAAAAATCTCCGCCGGTTTTGTTTGGTCGATGTGCTTTGCAAATTCCACAAAGGCCGCGGAGATATAGGATGCCCGGGGAACGGAGATGGAGAAACTCTGCTTTTCGGTTTTATCTCCAATATATAAGGCCTCCACTTCATCGACCTGGCGCAGAATATTGATGGCATAGTGCAAAAACGCATCGCCCTGCGGCGTAACCAATATCCCCTTGGAGGAGCGTTTAAAAATGCTGATGCCCAAATCCCGCTCCAATTCTTTGATGGCGCGGCTCAAATTGGGTTGATTCATATATAAATTTTCGGCCGCCTTGCTGATGGACTGCGCCTTGGCTACCTCAACGGCGTACTTTAAATGCAATAGGTTCATGCCAAAAAATCTCCTGTTTTTATATCGCCTTAAACAGCGGCCCTATGGAACATAATATACCACATCGCGGCGCGTTTTACGATAAGCGCGGGGGCCGAATATACCGATAATGATATATGGATATATATTTTTTACATTGTACAAGCATATAGGGTATGTTAAAATATTAACAAAGAATATTGGAGAAAGCATGGTCACTTGCCTTTTTGTAAAAGAATGTGACAGAACCAATGATGATATTAAATGATTGCAGATAAGGAGACTGGAACATGGAAACCAACAAATACCCCATTGTAGACAGCGTGGAAACGCTGGAGGCCACGATTGCCCGTGTGCGCGCGGCGCAAAAGCTGTTTGCACACTATACGCAGCAGCAGGTGGACGCGATATTTAAGGCGGCGGCGATGGCCGCCAACCGGGCAAGGATAACGCTTGCCAAAATGGCGGTGGAAGAAACCGGCATGGGCGTGGCGGAGGATAAGGTAATCAAAAACCACTATGCCGCCGAGTATATTTACAACGCATATCGCAACACAAAGACCTGCGGCGTGCTCGAAGAGGACGCGGCCTATGGCATACAAAAAATCGCGGAGCCTATGGGCGTAATCGCCGCGGTTATCCCTACGACCAACCCAACCTCGACCGCCATCTTTAAAACGCTGCTCTCCTTAAAAACGCGCAACGGCATCATCATAAGCCCGCACCCCCGGGCAAAAAACTGCACCATTGCCGCCGCTAAAATCGTGCTGGAAGCCGCGGTTGCGGCCGGCGCGCCGGAGGGCATCATCGGCTGGATCGATGTGGCCAGCCTGGAGCTGAGCAACCTGGTGATGAAGGAAGCGGATGTGATATTGGCCACCGGCGGCCCCGGCATGGTGAAGGCGGCGTATTCCAGCGGCAAGCCCGCCATTGGCGTGGGCGCGGGGAATGTGCCGGTTATTATCGACGAGAGCGCGGATATTTTGCTCGCGGTCAACTCGATCATCCACTCCAAAACCTTCGATAACGGCATGATCTGCGCCTCGGAGCAGGCATGCGTCGTGCTGGAAAGCATCTATCCGCAGGTTAAAAAGGAATTTACCGAGCGGGGCTGCTATTTTTTGAACAAGGCCGAAACCGAAAAGGTGCGCAAGACGATACTCATCAACGGCGCGGTCAATGCAAAAATCGTGGGCCAAACGGCGCACGCGATTGCCGCGATGGCGGGGTTTGCCGTGCCCGAAAGGGCGAAAATACTCATCGGCGAGGTTACGAGCGTGGATATTTCCGAGGAATTCGCGCACGAAAAGCTCTCGCCCGTGCTCGCCATGTATAAGGCGAAGGACTTTGACGATGCGATGGATAAGGCGGATGGGTTGATTGCGAACGGCGGGTATGGCCATACGGCATCCATATATATTGACCCGGTAAGCCAAAAGCAAAAGCTGGATGCGTTTGCCGCCCGCATGCAGACCGGCCGCATCCTTGTAAATTCCCCCTCCTCTCACGGCGGGATAGGCGACCTCTACAACTTCAAGCTCGCACCCTCCTTAACGTTGGGCTGCGGCACGCGGGGCGGCAACAGCGTTTCCGAAAACATAGGGGTCAAGCATCTTTTAAACATCAAAACAGTGGCCGAGAGGAGAGAGAATATGCTTTGGTTTAGAGCGCCCGAAAAAATATATATCAAAAAGGGCTGCCTGCCCGTTGCCCTGGATGAGCTTAAAAATGTGATGGGCAAAAAGAGGGCGTTTATTGTAACCGATACCTTTTTGTATCAAAACGGCTATACCAAAACGATTACGGATAAATTGGATGAAATGGGGATTGCGCACGCCACCTTTTTTAATGTAGCCCCCGACCCCACCTTGGCCTGCGCAAAGGAAGGCGCGGCGCAGATGACCGCGTTTGCGCCCGATACGATCATCGCATTGGGCGGTGGCAGCGCGATGGATGCCGCAAAAATCATGTGGGTACTATACGAGCACCCCGAAGCCGATTTTATGGATATGGCCATGCGGTTTGTGGATATTCGCAAAAGGGTGTATACTTTCCCTAAGATGGGTGAAAAAGCATACTTCATCGCCATCCCCACCTCTGCGGGCACAGGCTCGGAGGTTACGCCCTTTGCGGTTATTACCGATGAAACCACAGGCGTGAAGTACCCCCTGGCCGATTATGAGCTTATGCCGAATATGGCCATTGTGGATGCGGATTTGCATAGGGATGCGCCCAGGGGCCTCACTTCCGCTTCGGGCATCGATGCCGTAACGCACGCGCTGGAAGCGTATGCCTCCATGCTGGCTACCGATTATACCGACAGCCTGGCGCTGGGTTCCCTCAAGGTGATATTCGAATACCTGCCCCGCGCGTATGATAACGGCGCCAACGACCCCCTAGCCCGCGAAAAGATGGCGAACGCCGCCACCATGGCGGGCATGGCCTTTGCCAATGCGTTTTTGGGCGTGTGTCACTCCATGGCGCATAAGCTGGGGGCGTTCCATCACCTGCCGCACGGCGTGGCCAACGCCCTTATGATAGACGAGGTGCTGCGGTTTAACGCGGTGGAGACCCCAACCAAGATGGGTACATTTTCGCAATATGACCACCCGCATACCCTTGCGCGCTACGCGCAGGTCGCCGATGCGCTTGGGCTGGGCGGCAAGCATGATAAAGAAAAATTGGATAACCTCATTAAGGCGCTGGATGGGCTTAAGGATAGGATCGGCATCAAAAAAACCATCCGGGAATATGGCGTGGAGGAAGAGAGCTTCCTCAGCCGGCTGGATGAAATGACCGAGCAGGCCTTTGACGACCAGTGCACCGGCGCCAACCCCCGCTACCCGCTGATGAGCGAAATCAAGCAGATGTATCTCAACGCGTATTATGGCACCCATGAGAATGTGTAAGGAGGGGAAACGATGAGCATTCAAGCCGATAAAATCATTGCCGTTCGGACTTCCAAAACGGTATACCGTGATGGCGACCATGTAATAAAGGTATTTGATGAGGATTATTCCAAGGCGGATGTCCTGAACGAAGCGTTGAATCAGGCGCGCGTTGAAGAGACGGGGCTGCACATCCCCAGCGTTTTGGAGGTAGCCAAGCTGGAGGGGAAGTGGGCGATACTCTCGGAATATATCAAGGGCAAAACCCTGCAGCAGCTTATGTATGAAAACCCCGAAAAGCAGGAGGAGTATTTGGAGCTATTTGTGGATATCCAAATGGAGATACATTCCAAAACCGCGCCCATGCTTACCAAGCTGCGGGATAAGATGAACCGCAAAATAAGCCAGACCGACTTTGACGCTACCACGCGCTACGAATTGCATATGCGCCTCGACTCGATGCCGAAGCACAGCAAGGTTTGCCATGGCGATTTCAACCCGTCCAACATCATTATCGCCGAGGATGGAACGCCGTATATATTGGATTGGTCGCACGCGACGCAGGGCAATGCTTCGGCGGATGTGGCGCGAACCTACCTGCTGTTTTGGCTCAACGGCAACATCGACGGGGCGGGAAAATACCTGGAATTGTTCTGCAAAAAAAGCGATACCGCCAAGCAGTATGTGCAAAAGTGGCTCCCCATTGTGGCGGCGTCGCAATCCGTTAAAAGCAGGCCCAACGAGCGCGAGTTTTTGCGCGGCTGGGTAAATGTTGTGGAGTATGAGTGAGGAGGAAAAGCTGGTGAAAATAACGGTGTGTCTTGGGAGCGCCTGCCATTTGAAGGGCGCGCGGCAGGTTGTGGAAGAGCTTCAATACTTGATTGCCGAAAACAACCTTAAAGAGAAGATTGAGCTTTCGGGCACCTTCTGCATGGGGGATTGCCCCAACGGCGTCTGCGTTACCGTGGATGGCGTACAGTTTTCCTTAACCTCGGCCACCACAAAGGATTTCTTCGAAAAAGAAGTATTGCCCAAAGTATAGGGGTAAATACGGGAACGAAATAATAACCATCGAGGTTGCCTGGGCGGCAAAAGCGCAGGGCAGCCTTGCGTTTGTTTTTTATTGGCAGTTATTTATCTTATTTATCTTGATTATCTTGATTTTTAATCTTAAAACTCAGCGCTTTAGGCGGTATTTTTGTTTGGGACGACCCTGCTTGCCATATTCGATGTTATATTCGGCCAAGTCGCGGGATACTAAGTGGGTGAGGTACCTATAGGTGGTTTGGTAGGCGAGCCCACAGCCCTCGGAGATTTCTTCTATGGCGCGGTAATCATCCTGCCTCTCCAAATAATCGGTCACGATCTTGATGGTTTTGTTGCTGATGCCCTTTACATAATCATCCTGCGCTTTGGGTGCGGGCGCCGGGCTGGGCTGCGTGTTTTTGCTCAGGTGGACGCGGATGCGGGATATGAGATCCAGCGGGCGTATGGGCTTGATGGCGAAATCATCGGCGCCGGCAGCAAAAAACTTTTCGGCAATCTCCCTGTTATCCTCTATGGTTAGCACGATGATGGGCGTCTGCGTATCTATCATCCGTATGTATTTAACCACGTCTATGCCGTTTAATGCGGACATGTGGTAATCCACCAGCACAATCTGTGGGCGGTGGGTTTGAATTAGGCCGCAGGCCAAGCGCCCGTCTGTGGAGGTTACGGTTTTCCACCCTTCCAAATCGCATATTGCCGTTATTGCATAGAGTATATCGGGCGAATCATCGATGGCGAGCACGGTTATGGCGGGGTTGTCCATTTTACTTTACCTCCTGTATGCAGATGACTACAAGTGTGCCTTGGCCTTCCTCGCTTTTGATGGTGATTGTGCCGCCGCTATCCTCTACAACGTCTTTAACAAAGCTTAGGCCTAGGCCGGTGGAGCCGTGCCCACTAAAGCCAGTCTTCCATATGTTTTGCATGTTTTCCTCGCTTATACCGCAGCCGTCATCCTGTATGCTGATGGTAACAAGCCCGCTTTTTACCTTAAAGCGCAGCCACACATTGCCAATTTCATGGTCTATAGCCGCATAAGCGTTGTTCAGCAGGTTTACCAGCGCGCGCCCAAAGAGCACTTTGTTGATGCATACCCATGTATCCTCTGGTATCGCCTCCATAAAAACGCAATCCCGCATCTCCGAGGATACGATTTGCGCCCACGCATAATGTATCAGCTCGGGCAGCAGCACCAGGTGCGTCGCCCGGTTATCGAGTATCTGCGCAATCATTTCACTGATATTATCGCCAGATTGTGTTATGCGATTCGCATATTCCTTAATTTTGCTATCCTCCGATATAATGGAGATTACCCCCGCCAAGCCCTGTATGGTCGTCATTGGCGATTTTAAGTCGTGCACCAGGCTCCTTATCTCAATGTTGCGCCTTTCTTTAAGCTCGCGGATATTGGAGGCGGAAAGCTTCTGCTCGGCTATCAGCAGCTTGTGCTGGTCCCGCAGCAAAAAGGCCGATAGCAAGGACATGAAAAAAAACGAAGCCATCATCGCATAAGCGGCCGTCGGCAAAACCTTGAATCTATCCACAAACAGCGATGCGTTTTTAACATCCATAGATACCATGCCCCGGCCGAAGCCATAAGGCGTGAGCTTGGGTATAACATCGATAAACTGCAGGGAGATGAGCATGGGCACCAGCACTACGCCGTGCTTTAGGGTGGATACACTGTAGAGGTTGAGGCTATCGAGCGTGTAAATCACCAATATTACAAGCATGGATACAAAGCCAAAATCGTAGCGGATATCATACAAAAAGCTGACGAGCATGTATTCGAGCATGATTACCACAGGTGCGAAAAGCCGAAACGCCCATTTGTTGCGAATCGTGCTGGAGCCGACCAAAAAAGTGCCCAAATAGATAGGTACGGCGCGCACGGAGTTAAGTATAATAAGCAAAAAAGCCGCAATAACCAGCAGGCCGTTCTCGTCATTGAGCAGGGATTGGTTGATGAGCGGGTAGATGCGGAAGGTGCGCACGGTTAAAAAAGCTGGACATATAAGCCCCAGCAACAGCAGGCAAGCCCCTATGAGGAAGTTTTTGCGATTGTCTTCTGCTGTATTTTGCATTTCATCTACCTCTTGCCTCACATTATAATATGCCACAGCAATTAAGTGAATAAATAAGCAAAAATAATAAAGATAAAAAAGCACAAAACCTTTAGATACTGGAGTGATTAAATTATAATAGCTTATAAAAGACAAGGTGTTGAACAGGGCTGATGGAAACGCCGGGCAGGCTTGCGGCGCTGGGGTATACTGCAGCGGAGAATCCCCTTGTTTGGCAGATGAACCACAAAACTAAATTCGATAAAGAAAGATAGGATTGGAGCAGCACAATGAGCAAAATCGCAATGAAAACACCTCTTGTGGAGATGGATGGCGACGAAATGACCCGCATCATCTGGAAGATGATAAAAGAGCATCTTTTGGAGCCGTATGTCGAGCTTAAGGCAGAATATTACGACTTGGGCTTGCCCAACCGCGATGCAACGGATGATGCGGTTACCGTGCAGGCCGCCGAGGCTGTGAAGAAATATGGCGTGGGCGTGAAGTGCGCCACCATCACGCCCAATGCCGATCGCGTCAGCGAGTATAGCCTCAAAAAGATGTATAAAAGCCCCAACGGCACCATCCGTGCCATACTCGACGGCACGGTTTTCCGCGCGCCCATCACGCTGCCCTGTATACAGCCCACGGTAAGCACCTGGAAAAAGCCCATCACCATAGCTCGTCATGCTTATGGTGATATCTACAAGTGCACCGAATACCGCGTGCCCGGCCCCGGTAAGGCAGAGATCAGCTTTAAGGATGAGCAGGGCAAAGTGCTGTTTAGCGAAACGGTGTTCGATTTTAAAACCGCTGGTGTGCTGATGGGCATGTACAATAAAGATGATTCCATACAGAGCTTTGCCCGCGCCTGCTTCAACTATGCGCTCGCCATCAAGCAGGATATTTGGTTTTCCGCCAAGGATACAATCTCCAAGCGTTATGATCACACCTTTAAGGATATCTTCCAAGAGATATTCGACAGCGAATATAAAGAAAAATTTGAGAAAGCCGGCATCGTTTATTTTTACACCCTCATCGATGATGCGGTCGCCCGCGTGATTCGCTCCGAGGGCGGGTTCATCTGGGCCTGCAAAAACTACGATGGCGATGTTATGAGCGACATGGTAGCCACGGCCTTTGGCTCGCTGGCGATGATGACCAGTGTGCTGGTATCGCCGGATGGCAATTTTGAGTATGAGGCGGCGCATGGCACCGTGACCAAGCATTTCTATAAGCACAGGGAGGGCGAAACGACCTCCACCAACTCCATGGCGACGCTTTTCGCGTGGACCGGGGCGCTTGCCAAACGCGGCGAGCTGGATGGTTTGCCCGAGCTGGTGGATTTTGCCAAAAAGCTGGAGCAAGCCTCGCTTGCGGCAATATCCACAGGGTACATGACAAAGGATCTCGCCTCGCTGGCCGATATGCCGGGTAAAACCGTGCTAAGCACAGAGGACTTCATACTTAAGGTAAAAGAATTCTTGGATGCTTCCATAGCGTAAGCTTAGCAAAAATAGGCGAAAGGGTGGTAATTGGGGGATGCAAATCCGAACGAGTGCGCTTGCCGGCACTATGGAATCCAGCGATATAATGGTGCGCA
This sequence comes from Christensenellaceae bacterium, assembly GCA_031261085.1. Taxonomy (GTDB): domain Bacteria; phylum Bacillota; class Clostridia; order Christensenellales; family CAG-138; genus Pelethousia. The sequence continues at coordinate 28,944 of JAISKB010000020.1, read as the reverse complement.
TAGAGCCGAGCGATGCCGAGGGCATAGAGCTGGCGCTGGAATCCAGCGTTATACAGCAATATGGCAAGCAAATCGAAAAAGTGATGCGCCAGGCGCTGAGCGAGCTGGGCGTTACAAGCGCCCGCGTGAGCGCGGTGGATAAGGGCGCGCTGGATTGCACGGTGCGCGCGCGTGTGCTGTGCGCGGCCTACCGCGCCGCCGAGCGGGATGACTTTACCTGGGAGGTGGGGGTATGAGGCGGCTTAGGCGCAGCATGCTGTTTGTGCCCGGCAACAATCCGGGCATGATACGCGATGCATATATTTATGGCAGCGATAGCATCATGTTCGATTTGGAGGATTCCGTATCCATCCACGAAAAGGATGCGGCCCGTTTTTTGGTGTACAATGCCTTAACCACCATAGATTATGGCGATAAAGAGCTGGTGGTGCGCATAAACGACCTGGGCAGCGGGCTGGGTTTGGCGGATCTTGAAGCCATCGTGCGCGCCCGGCCGGATGTGATACGCCTGCCCAAAACCGACAGTGCGGAGGATGTGCTGCAGTGCGAGCGGGAGATTGCCCGCATAGAGCGCGAGGCGGGCATACCGCTGGGGCAGACCGGCATGATGGCCGCCATAGAAACCGCGAATGGCGTGCTGCACGCCTACGAAATCGCCACTTCTTCCAAACGGCTGATAGGCATTGCACTTGGCGCGGAGGATTATGTGACGGATTTGAAAACCGTGCGCAGCGATGGCACAGAGCTGTTTTTTGCCCGCAATATGATACTCAACGCGGCGCGCGCCGCCCAAATCGACGCGGTGGACACCGTGTTTTCGGATGTGAACGATGAAGAAGGCTTTTTGGCCGAGGCGCGGCTCATAAAGCAGCTGGGCTTTAACGGCAAGAGCGTGCTCAACCCCCGTCAGATAGCCCCCCTGCACGCGGTGTTTATGCCGAGCGAAAAGGACTTGGCAAAGGCGCGCGCCGTGGTGGAGGCGTTGGAGGAGGCCAAGCAAAGGGGCAGCGGCGTAGCCAGCTTAAATGGCAAAATGATAGATAAACCCGTGGCCATGCGCGCGCAATACCTTATAGAGCTGGCGGAAGCGGGCAAGCCCGCAACGATGGGGGAGGGGGTATAGCTATGGAGTGGGATATAAACGCAATACCACATATAAACGAAATACCGGCGCAGCATGGCGTGTTTACGGGCGCTTCGGCGAAAATATTGCACACCTTTAACGAGCGCATGCACAAGGATAACAAAATAGTGGGCAGCCTGCGCGAGGCTATAGAGCGCAGCGGCTTGCAGGATGGCATGACGATATCCTTCCACCATCATTTCCGCAATGGAGATTATATAGTGAACATGGTGGTGGATGAGCTTGCGGGCATGGGTTTCAAAAACCTCGCGCTGGCGGCCAGCTCCCTGACGGATGTGCATGAAGCGTTGATACCGCACATCCAAAACGGCGTGATTACACATATTGAAACCAGCGGCTTGCGCGGCGGCTTGGCAGAAGCGATTTCGGATGGGCTGATGGATTTCCCCGTGGTGTTCCGCAGCCATGGCGGGCGCGCCGCGGCTATCGAAAGCGAAGAGCTGCACATAGATGTGGCGTTTTTGGGCGCCCCCAGCTGCGACCCTTACGGCAACGCCAATGGCTACAACAGGGAGGAAGAAAACGGCTCCTGCTGCGGCTCCATGGGCTATGCCAAGCTGGATGCCCTCTATGCCGATACGACCATCATACTCACAGACCATATCGTGGGCTTCCCCAACGCGCCATTCGGCATACCCGAATCCAATGTTGATTTTATCGTTTGTGTGGATAGCGTGGGCGACCCGAAGGGCATCATGAGCGGGGCCACGCGCTTCACAAAAAACCCCAAGGAGCTGCTTATCGCCAAAACCGCGGCGGATGTTATCGAAAAGAGCGGCTACTTCTACGATGGCTTTTCCATGCAGATGGGCAGCGGCGGCGCAAGCTTGGCCACCGCGCGCTTCCTGCGCGAAAAAATGCTCAGCAGCAAAATCAAAGCGCGGTTTGCGCTGGGCGGCATCACCGGGCAGATTGTGGAGATGCACGAGGAAGGCCTCGTCGAGAAGATACTCGATGTGCAGTCCTTCGACCTTGTGGCCGCAAACTCGCTCAAAAACAATCGCTTTCACCAGCAGATAGACGCTTCGTTTTACGCCAGCTACTCCAATGAGGGCGCGGCGGTAAACCAGCTCGATTTTGTGGTGCTATCTGCCCTGGAAATCGATACGCAATTCAACGTAAACGTGCTGACGGGCAGCAATGGCAGGATTCGCGGGGCCATAGGCGGCCACCCGGATGCCGCCGCGGGTGCGAGCCTATCCGTTATAGTGGCGCCGCTAACGCGGGGGCGCATACCCTCCATAGTGCACAAGGTGAACACGGTGGTTACGCCGGGCAGCACGGTGGATGTGGTGGTGACCGACCAGGGCGTGGCTGTGAATCCCCTGCGGGGGGAGCTGGCCAAGCGCCTTAGGGATAACGGCATACCGCTTTGCACCATAGAGCAGCTGCAAAAAAAGGCGGAGAGCATCGTGGGCGACCCGGAGCCGATACACTACAGTGAAGCCATAGTGGGCGTGGCTATGGCGCGCAGCAACAGCATAATCGATGTGATACGCCGGGTGCGGGAGGCATAGCGCCGATGGCGGCGCTTGTGGCGGCAGCACCGCTATCCGGCGTGCAAAAGGAACAGGTGCGCGCGTTTTTGCGGGCGCAGGGCCTGACCTTTGGCGATGATGCCGAGTATACGGCGCTGCTCTATGAGGGCGATGCGATAGTGGCCACAGGCTCGCTGTGCGGGCAGGTGCTAAAATACATCGCTGTAAGCGAGCTCGCGCAGGGTGAAGGCGCTTGCGCCGCCATTGTGAGTGCGCTGGTGCAGCAGGCCAGCCGCTGGGGCAGGTCGCATCTTTTCCTTTACACCAAGCCGGGCAACAAGGCTTTGTTCAGCTCGCTGGGGTTTTACGCGCTGGTGCAAACGGCGGATATCCTCATGATGGAAAACCGCAAGCTGGGCCTTGCAAGCTACTTGGCTTCGCTTGAGCGCGGCTTGCCCGGCACGCAGGGCGCGGTGGTAGCCAATTGCAACCCCTTCACGCTGGGGCATAGATATTTGATGGAGCAAGCGGCGGGGCAGGTGACCGCGCTGCATGTGTTCGTGGTGAGCGAGGATACATCCTTCTTCCCGGCGGCGCTGCGTTATGAGATGGTTAAAAAAGGCACCGCGGATATACCCAACATATGCCTGCACCAGAGCGAAAGCTATCTGGTATCGGCCGCGACCTTCCCGACATATTTCTTAAAAGACGGTGTGAAGCCCGAGTTGGCTCAGGCCGATTTGGATATTGCGCTATTTGGCGCGCGCATAGCGCCCGCGCTGGGCATATCCCTGCGCTTTGTGGGCACGGAGCCGTTTTGCGAGGTGACCGCGCAATACAACGCCCGCCTGCGCGAGCAGCTGCCAGGCTATGGCATCGCCCTGCGGGAGCTGCCGCGCAAAGATAACATTAGCGCAAGCGCGGTGCGGGCCGCCATACAGGCGGGGGATTGGGAAAGGGTGCGGCAGCTAACCTTGCCGCAGATATATGATGATATCCGAAGTTTCGCTGACGCAAATACTGGCGGCGCGCGATAAAAGAGCGGCTGTGCAGCGGGGCCTTTTGCAGGAGCATGGGCTGCCGCTGCTTTGCTTTACCATGAATATCGCGGGGCCGATAAAGCGTTCGCATCTTATAGATATGGCGTTTATGTATGGCGAAAGCATGATAGCGGCGCAGGGTTGGCCCCTGCGCGGGTGCGTTCGTACATGGGAACCCACGGGCTGCGAGGCTGTGTATGCCATAGATTTGCCCGCTGCCGCGCTGAAGGCGGCGGCAGTGCGCATGGAGGAGCATGCCCCGGTTGCGCGGCTGTTCGATATGGATGTGTTGGATGAAAATGGGCAAAAGCTCTGCCGTGGGGCCGAGAGGGCCTGCATCGTGTGCGGGGGCGGCGTTGCGGCCTGTGCACGCAGCCGTGCGCACGGGCTTGCTCAGCTGCAGCGGCAAACGGATGCGCTGCTTTGCGGCTTTGCAAAGGATGCGCTGGCATCTGCGGCCTGCCGCGCCCTGCTGCGCGAGGTGCACGCCACCCCCAAGCCGGGTTTGGTGGATGAAGCCAACAATGGCGCCCATGCGGATATGGATATAGCGGCATTCGAACGCAGCGCCAAAGCCTTGGAGCCATACTTTGCGGCTATGGCAGGCGCGGGCTTGGCCGGGGGCCAATACGATGCCGTGATGGGTGAGCTGCGCGCCATTGGCAAAGCGGCGGAGCTGGCTATGCTGCAAGCCACAGGCGGCGTTAACACGCATAAGGGGCTGATCTATTCGCTTGGGCTGCTGGTAGGCGGCATGGGCTATGCGCTGCGCAGTGACGGCGGCTACCGCGAGCATGCCCGGCGGCTGGCCTGCGTTGGCTTGGAGGAAGAGCTAACGCGCGCGCGGCAGGCGCCCCAGACGCATGGCGAGCATATCTACGCGCAAAGCGGCGTCACCGGCCTGCGCGGTGAAGCTGCCGCGGGCTTCCCGGCGGCATTTGCGGCGCTAAGCTGCCGCTGCGAGGCCTTCGGCGCACTGCCGGATTATGAGAAGGACCTGTGCACCCTGTTGCATTGCATGGCCAGCCTTGAGGATACCAATCTGCTGCACCGTGGCGGCGAGGCTGCGCTCCGCTTTGTGCAAGCCGAAGCCAGCCGCATTTGCGCCTTGCCGGCAGCACAGCGCTTGGACGCGGCTAAGGCACTGGATGAGGAGCTGATACGCCGCAACCTAAGCCCGGGCGGCAGCGCCGATACGCTGGCGGCCTGCATTTTTTTGGAAATTTGCGAAGGGATGCTGCCCAGCTCGTTGCATGACAGCGAAGCCATATGCGGCACAGCCTGAAAATTAAGTAAAGCGTAAGCTGCCGCAGGGGCAGGGCGATTTGCCGCTAAGCTCGTCCGCGCCAAGGGCATGAGCCTCTGGCAGGCTTGCCGGGAGCCAGGCTGCTTGGGTGCGCGCAGAGCGTTTCGATGCGGGTTTTTACGCGGGTTTTTACTCGGAAGAAATGCCGCGGCGCGGCGTTACATCATAGGATAAGCGGTGGTTTTTATTTTCACTTTGCCATAATCATATATTATACCGCCAATTGTCTTATTTATATTGACATCCACCCCGGCTGGATTTATTATTAATAAGGATGCAATATTTCCTGCAATTCGTAGTTCTATTTGATTATTACCCCGACAGCGGGGGATAAAATAACAAACACAATACATGTGGAGGTAACATTAATGAACGCATACATTGAGGAAGTCCTGGCAAAAGTTAAGAAACGTGACGCCAACGAGGCTGAATTCCTGCAAACCGTCGAAGAAGTGCTGCATTCGTTGGAGCCGGTCATAGAGAAGCACCCGGAATACCAAAAGGCCGGCCTGCTGGAGCGCATCACCGAGCCGGAGCGCACGATTGAATTCCGCGTAACCTGGGTGGATGATGCCGGCAAGGTCAACGTAAACCGTGGCTTCCGCGTGCAGTTCAACAGCGCCATAGGGCCCTACAAGGGCGGCCTGCGTTTGGCCTCTCATGTAAATCTTTCCGTAATCAAGTTCCTGGGCTTCGAGCAGACCTTTAAGAATAGCCTTACCTCCCTGCCGCTGGGCGGCGCCAAGGGCGGCAGCGATTTTGACCCGACCGGCAAGAGCGATGGCGAAATCATGCGTTTCTGCCAAGCTTTTATGACGGAGCTGCAGCGCCACATCGGCCCGGACATCGATGTGCCCGCCGGTGATATCGGCGTGGGCGGCCGCGAAATCGGCTACCTGTTTGGCCAGTATAAGCGCATCCGCGGCGCGTTCGAAAACGGCGTAATCACCGGCAAGGGCCTATCCTTCGGCGGCAGCCTTATCCGTCCGGAAGCCACTGGCTTTGGCGCTGTATATTACCTGCTAAAGGTGCTGGAGCATGAGAATGACACCATAAAGGGCAAGACCATCGGTGCATCCGGCTTTGGCAACGTCACTTGGGGCGTGTGCGTAAAGGCCGCCGAGCTTGGCGCCAAGGTTGTGACGCTGGCCGGCCCGGATGGCTACATTTACGACCCGGATGGCGTAACCACCAAGGAAAAGACCGACTACCTGCTGGTTATGCGCAGCAGCGGCCGCAACAAGGTGCAGGATTATGCCGATAAGTTTGGCGTAAAGTTCTTCGCCGGCAAAAAGCCTTGGGAGCAAAAGGTGGATATCGCGATGCCTTGCGCCTACCAAAACGAAGTCGACATGGCTGAAGCCAACAAGATACTCGCCAACGGCACGAAGTATTACATCGAAGTAGCCAACATGCCTACCACCAACGAAGCGCTCTATTATCTGGTTGACAAAGGCCTCGTGATTGGGCCCTCCAAGGCTGTCAACGCGGGCGGCGTGGCCACCTCCGGCCTGGAAATGTCCCAAAACTCGGAGCGTCTCGCCTGGACTGCCGAGGAAGTGGATAAGAAGCTCTACGACATAATGGTAAACATCCACGATGCATCTGCCGAAGCCGCCGCCGAATACGGCCTGGGCTACAACCTGATAGCGGGCGCCAATATAGCGGGCTTTAAGAAAGTGGCCGAAGCCATGATGGCGCAGGGCCTAGTATAAACCAAACATAGCATAACAACAAAAAAGCCGGGCAACCGGCTTTTTTTGTGCGCTGTGTTTAGGGATGAAGCAAAATGACGGCTGTGTTGGCCGTCATTTACTCAATTATGCTATGAATCGGCTTGGGGTTAGCCGGCGAGCACCGTATCGGCATGCAGGAGCTTTTCAAATATGGGCTGATAAAAGGCCGTGTCGCCGCTGGTTTGGAACGCGACCGCGCCGTGGCCCTTCGGGTTTGCCATATCGTTTTCAGATAAAACGTTTGCAAGCTGGCGCACCGATGTTGGCCCGCCATCATACAGGGCGCATGCGCCGCTAAGGTGGCGCTGAGCCGCGCGCGCAAAGGCGTTCTTTATGAGCGGATAATGCGTGCAGCCCAACACGATTGCATCGGCTTCCAAGCCCTCATAGGGCGCGAGAAGGGCATCGAATAAATCATCGTAGTCTTCAGCCTGCAAGCGGCCCTGCTCAATGCGGTTTACCAGGCCGGGGCAGGGGATGTTGATAACCCGCTCCGGGTCCGCCATGCGGCCTTGCAGCGCCAGGTAGCGCGGCAAGCGCGTGGTGGCCAGCGTGGCCATCATCAGCACTTTGCCCTTGCCTTGCTGCGCGCAGGCCAGCGCGATGGCAGGCTCTATGCCTATAACAGGCACCTGTATCTGCGCGCAGGCTGCTTCGAAGCAGCTGGCCGTGGCCGTGTTGCAGGCTATCACGATAGCCTTGCAGCCATTTTCGACCAGATGATGCAGGGCGCGCAGCGTAAGGCTGGTGATTTCGGCTTCTGTGCGGTCGCCATAAGGGGCATTCAGATTATCGCCGTAATAGATGTAGTTTTCATTTGGCAGGCTTCGCAGCGCCTCGCGCAGCACGCTGATGCCGCCAAGGCCGGAATCGAACACGCCAATAGGGCTATTCTTAGAAAGTTCCATAAATATGCGCAGCTCCTGAATGTTTACTTAGTTTTCCAAAAAACTTTGGTTTTACTTAATATGCCAATGCTTTGCCATCACGCCGCGGGTCGGCGCCGCCCTCCATGGTGTTATCCGGCAGCCTGAGCACGCCCTGCACACCGCCGAAGAACATATCGTGGGCAGTGTGAAGCTCCAAAATATGCCCGCGCCGCTGCAGCTCTTTGAGCACATCCTCGCTTATGCCGCCCTCTACGCTGAGTGCGCCGTCACTATCCTGGAATATGCGCGGCTGATTGATGGCATCCTGCACATCCATATGGAAATCAACCAGATTGCTGACGATTTGCGACATCGTGGTGGGGATACGCCCCGCGCCGGGTGTGCCTATCGTGGCGAAAGGCTTGCCCTCCGGGCTGAAAATGAGCAAGGGGCTGATGGAGCTGCGCACCTTCTTGTTTGGTTCCGGCGCGTTGCGGCCATTGGGGGATGCCAGTGAAAAATTGAACGAAAGGTTGTTTAGTATAAAGCCGCGGTCGTATACGGTGACGGTACTGCCAAAGTATGTGCTGAGCGTGTTCGTCATAGCCACCATGTTGCCATCCTTATCGATAATGGAAACATGGGTGGTATGCTGGCCCTCGGAGTCATAATTGGCAGATGCGGGGGTGCCGGGCAGTGCGCCAAGCGCGGCGGTAGTCATGTCTATGTCTTTTGCGCGTTTACTGGCGTAGGCTTTTTTGGCAAGGCCCAGCGCGGGCCTAACATCGGTAAAATCGGGGTCGCCTACATAGGCGCGGCGGTCGCTTTGCATGATTTTGAATATTTCGGCCCACATATGCAAGCTGTCGGCGGAATTGTGCCCCATGGCGGCAACATCGTAAAGCTCGGCTATGTTGAGCGCTTCCAGCACGCCTATGCCGCCGCTTTCGGGCGAGGTAGTTACGACCTTATAACCCCTATAAGTGGTGGAAATGACGGGGCGGATGGATACCTGATAGTTGGCCATATCCTCCATCGTGAGCACGCCGCCGGCATCCTTCACAGATCGCACCAGATCCTCGGCTATTTCACCCTTATAAAACGCATCCGGTCCCTGCTCGGCAATGAGCTTGAGCGTTTGCGCAAAATCGGGGTTGGCGTAGGTTTCGCCCTGCAGATAAGGGAAACCATCATGCAAATAAATGCGGGCGGTTTCGGGGAAGCCGTTTAGCAGCGTGTAGCTATCCATATAAACATCGGCCATGTGCTGCGTTACGGGTATGCCATAGGTGGCATAATCGATGGTGGGCTGTATAAGCTCGGCAAAGGACATGGTGCCAAACAACTCGTTTGCTTTGTATAGCCCCGCCACAGCCCCGGGCACCAGCACGGCCGGGCCCTTGTGCCTATCCGCCGTGCCTAAGGTTTTGTAATAATCCAGCGTGAAAGCGGCAGGGGCGGCACCCTTGTAATCGAGGAACGTGGTTTTACCGCTGGCCGCTTCGTATACCAGCATATAACCATCGCCGCCTAGGCCGGATGCGTTTGGCTCCACCATGCCCAATGCTATGGCCACCGCAACCGCGGCGTCCACAGCGTTGCCGCCGCGCTCCAATATGGTTAAGCCCACCTTGGAGGAGAGCGGGCTGGCCGATGTCACCACACCGTTTGCCCCCGTGGCGTTGCGCACCGATAAATCCATCTCCTCATCAGAGAAGCGGATGTAGCTTGGCGGCAGATTATCCCCTTCGGGCTCCGGGCTGCTGATTGGCGCTTCGCTTGCGGGTAGCTCCACCAATGGAGGGGCTGCCGGCTTGCCGCAAGCCATCGTTGAAGATAAAAGAAAGGCAATGAGCAGCAACAGCGCGCAGCATTTTTTAAACCTGTTTAAAAGTGACATAGACATAATATGATACCTCCGTAAAAAATAGGGAGTCGGTTAGCGAATGGCAAGCGCCTTACCATCTCTGCGCGGGTCCGCCCCGCCCGTCCAAGAGCCATCATCATTGCGCAGCGCCGCATGGACGCCGCCAAAAAAGGAATCATTCGCGTTTCGCTTTGTGAGCACATGGCCAAGCGCTTCAAGCTCCGCCAGGGTTTCGGGCGCAAAGCCGCCTTCAACATACATATGGCCTTCGTAGTTTTGATGGATGCGGGGGGCATCGATGGCTTGCTGCAGCGGCATGCGATAATCTATCAGGTTTATGATCAATTGCACCATCGTGCTCACGATGGCCTCGCCGCCGGGCGTGCCCAGCGCCGCAAACGGCGTGCCGTCGGGCGCATAGATAACGGTAGGGCTCATGGAGCTGCGAGGGCGTTTACCCGGTTGCGCAAAGTTCGCCTCCCAGCTGTCTACCGAAAAATCGTACATTTGGTTGTCCAGTATGAAGCCATAGCCATCCACACCGGTGCCGCAGCCGAAGAAGGTGCCCAGTGTGTTGGTGACCGAAATCATATTGCCCCACTTATCCACAATGGAAAAATGCGTTGTGCTGGGGGATTCCTTTGGTATGCGCCCGGGGAGGGCGATGTCTGTTGCAGAATTTTCGTTTATTTGAGCGGCGCGCTGGGCTGCGTATTCTTTCGAAATGAGCGTATTGACCGGCACCGGCACAAACTTTGGGTCGCCTACATATTGGTAGCGGTCGCTATGCGCCAATTTGAGCGCCTCCGCGATGAGATGCAGCGATTCGGGTGTGCTTTGCCCCATGCTGGATAAATCGTAACGCTCCAGCACGTTGAGGCACTCGGCGATGCCTACGCCGCCGCTGCTGCTCGGCGCGGATGAAAGTATGGTATACCCGCGATAGGTGGAAACGATGGGCGTTGTGCGCAGCACTTCATAGCCGCTAAAATCCTCTTCGGCAAACCACCCGCTCTTTTGGGCGCTGGCTTTGAGCACCGCCTCGGCTACCTCGCCCGTATAAAACCCATCTCTGCCCTGTTGGGCGATTAACCTAAGCGTTTTGGCATAGCCGGGGTTTTGAAGCAAATCGCCTGAGCTGTAGGGCAGCCCGTCATGTAAAAAAAGCGAGCCGCAGGCCTCATCGGCGCTGAGCTTTAGGAATTGCTCCGACATGTTGCCGGCCAGCGTATCGGTAATGGTGAAGCCATTTTCGGATAAGTCGATGGTGGGCTGCAGCAAATCGGCCAGCGGCAGCGTGCCATAATCTTCGTATAAGGAGAGCCACCCGGCTACCGCGCCCGGCACGCCCGCCCCCAATATGCTGTTTTTACGTTCCTCATCCGATAGCTGCATAAACGCGGCGGCGTCGGTCGCCATAGGGGCCATCGAGCGGTAATCGTAAAAAATCGCCTCTCCATCGCTGGGCGCATACAGCGCATAGCCGCAACCACCCAAGCCAGAAGCATGTGGCTCCAACAGCCCCAGCGCAAAGGAAACCGCCACGGCGGCATCGACCGCGCTGCCGCCCGCCTCGAGCACGCTTATGCCAATAGCGGAGGCATCCGGGTTGGCGGAGCTTACTACGCCGTTATGCCCGGTAGGGCCCGAAGGAGGGATATCAGCCGAACACGCACACAAACTCAACGCAGCGATTACGCAAAGCGATTTCGAGAATAGCCTGTTTTTAAGCATACTTTCGTTCATCAGCGTATCCCAGTCTTTCAGAAAAGATATGTCATTATAACGTAAATTTACTGCACTCTATAGATTTTCTTCTTTATTATCTTTAATGTTTTTACTCACATGCGGAATTTGATGGCTTAGCGGTTTGCTTTATGCTATATATAACTGTGAGTGAATGGAGAATTATCACAATATTTGGTTTTTTATCAGCGCAGCGCCGGGATACGCGGCTTGACGCACGATGGGAAACACATGTCTGCCGCATCCTCCGAGCGGGCGGAGGAGGAGAGGATTTCACAAATTTTGGGTACCAGGTACCGTATGCGACATCGCTGCGAGGAAGTATAAAACAAATAAATAAGATAACAAATTGCCACAAGTTGATAAGATATTTATAATTAATCAAAAGCAAAGTCAATGGTCTATGACGTTTCCTACTTCAAATTTCATTTCAGGAGGATATTTCAATGAAATCACTTACGAAAGCTATCTGCGTATTGTTGGTATGCATCGCGATGGTGGCCGCGCTTTCCGCCTGCGGCTCACAAACGCCGGCAGCAGAAGTTGCGCCCCCGGCCGTCCCGGGAGAGGCTCAGGCCGCCGGTGAAGCAGCAGCCGAAGAGGCTGCCCCTGCCGCCGTATTCGACAAGGTTGGCGAGGAGCCGTTTTATCTCACCTCGGTGGGGCAGAGCGCGGATGTGAGCATGGTGGCGAAGCTGCTGGACAACGCAGGGGTTACCTATAGCCTGGAGCCCACGGCACAAGCCACGGATATCGCACCCGCCAAAACGATTATCGTAGCCGCCGGCGCCAGCAGCAAAGGCTTGGGCGCGGCCGGCATATCTACCGAAGATGAGATTAAGCGCGGCGAGGAAGTGCTCAAGGCCGCTAAGGAGAACGGCGCTACGATTATCGCGCTGCACATCGGCGGCAACGCGCGGCGCGGTGAGCTGAGCGATAACTTTACCGATTTGGTATTTGACTATGCCGATTATATCATCATGACCAAGAATGGCGATGAGGATGGCAAATACGTTAAGTTTGCCGCAGACAACGGCATACCTATCACCTTTGTGGATGGCATTACCGATTGTGTAGCCCCGCTCAAAGCAGCGCTTGGGAAATAACCGTAGTTCCAGTAGCTTTATAAGGGGCGATGCAAATCGCCCTGACGCAATTATTCAAGCACTATAATTTTCATTACATAAAAGTTATTCGTTGGGGGATGCTTATGCAGTTGGGATTTTGGGTTCTTATAGCCATGCTGGGCACGTTTTTAGTGGCAAATATGCTCTTTAAGCTGCCCGTCAGCATTTCCATGGTATTGGGCGCTATAGTTGGCGCGGTGGTTGGGGGCAAGGGCTTCCCGCTGCGGCATTTATTTGAAGGCAGCTTCGTTTATTTGGATACGATGCTGATTATCCTCACAGCCACCCTGTTTATGCGCGTCATCGAAAAATCCGGCGCGATGGATGCGTTGGGCGCGACGATTGTGCATCGATTCCACAAAGCACCCGCTACGCTGCTCATACTCGTGATGCTCATCATCATGTTCCCCGGTATGATCACGGGTTCCTCCGCCGCCGCCGTGCTGAGCGTGGGCGCCATAGTGGCCCAAATATTCCAGCTGATTGGCATACCCGATAATAAATCAGGGGCGATATTGGCTATCGGCGCAATTTTGGGCATGGCCGCGCCGCCGGTCAGCATCCCCGCTATGCTCATCGCCGGGGGTGTGGATATGCCCTATATCGGCTTCGCGGTGCCGCTGCTGTGCATGACGATACCCTGCGCGATATTCACCGTGCTGTTCCTTGGCTACCGGCATTGTAAGGGTATGGATTACGAAAAGATTCACGACAAGCTAGATTTGGAGACTGCGCAAAAATATGGCATCAGGCTGTATGCGCCCATAGGCATCGTGCTGGTGCTGATGGCGCTGACGCGCGCGTTCCCTTCGGTCATCCCCAATTTGGGCATGCCGCTGATATTCGTGATAGGGACGGTGTGCGGCGTTTTCGTGGGCAAGCGCTTCGACTTCCTCGAAACAGCGCGCCAGAGCATAGCCGATACGGTGCCCGTTTGCGCAAAGCTGGTGGGCGTGGGCATGTTTATACAAATACTCACACTCACGGGTGCGCGCGGCACAATCGTTGTGGGCTGCCTGGGCCTGGGGGTGGTGCTGCTCTATGTTTGCTGCGTCACTGTGCTGCCGGTATTTGGCGCGATTTCTTCGTTTGGCGCCTCCTCCGTTTTTGGCGTACCGTTTTTGCTCGCCATGCTCTCGGGCAACCAAATCGTGACTGCCTCTGCGCTGGCTTTGCTCGCCTCCATGGGCGACTTGATGCCGCCCACCGCATTGGCCGGCAACTACGCCGCGCAAATTGTGAAGCAGAAGTATAGCGACGTGTTTAGGGCCTGCCTGGTTCCGGCGGCAGTATGCCTGGCCGTAGGGCTGTTATTTCTTATCTTCTCAAAAAACCTAGGGTTTCTTGTATAAATTAGGGGGAGCTTAGCCATTATGCTTTATGTTTACCTCGCCATCGTGCTTTGCGTTGTGGTGTTCATCTTTTGGAGCCTTTTTACCGAAAAAAAGCTGTTTGCACAAATCGACGCGCTGCTTGTGCTCATTCCGCTTCTGTTGCGGCTTTTGTTGATAAAATAAAAGCAGGAGAAAATAAGACCTATGCATAAATTCAAAAGCATTGATTTGAGTTCGATTAAAGGGAATAAAATCAGCGCGGCTATCGGGCTGCTTGTGGCGCTATGCGTGTTGGTTTCATTGGCGGTCACCTTCCTTGGGGCGCGTGTGGCAGAGCCTATCTACGCAGGCCCGGGCGTGACGCGCACCGCTATGCTCAGCGATTATTTCGATGGCATTGCGGGCACCGCGGGCGATACCGAAATATATATATTCGAAGGCGAGAAGCCGGGCGCATCCCTGCTTGTGCTGGGCGGCACCCACCCCAACGAGCCTTCCGGCCTTTTGACGGCAGTGCTGTTCATCGAAAACGCCGTAGTCACCGAAGGCACGCTCTATGTGATACCACGCACAAACAGCAGCGCCTTCACCTGTACCGACCCGCAAGAGGCTGAGCCGATGCAATATACCATCGATACGCCGGGCGGCGCGCGCAGCTTCCGCTTTGGCTCCAGGGCCACAAACCCCGTGAACCAATGGCCCGACCCGGATATATATCTGCACAGCTCATCCGGCCAGCTGCTTTCGGGCAGCGAAACGCGCAACATCAACCGCACCTACCCCGGGCGGCCGGATGGCAGCTTTACCGAGAAGGTGAGCTATGCCGTTACCGAGCTTATACGGCAAGAGAACATAACCATAACCGTCGATTTGCACGAGGCGGCCCCCGAATACCCCACCATCAATGCGCTGGTGGCGCATGAGCGCGCCATGTCGCTGGCCAGCTCCGCCGTGTTTGGCATGCAGCTGCAGGGCATGCCCATAAGCCTGGAGCCTTCGCCCACCAACCTGCATGGCCTGACGCACCGCGAGCTGGGTGACTACACCGATACGCTGGCCGTGCTGATGGAAACCGCCAACCCGGCGCAGGGGCGCTTGCGCGGGCGCACCGATGAGGCGCTGGTGCTCACCGGGCAGGATCCGCTCTATGTGAAGGCGGGGCAATATGGCAGGCTTTATGTGCCCTTTGGCGATAGCGGCCACCCCATAAGCGAGCGGGTGGCGCGGCACACGGCCGGCGTGCTGGAGCTTTTGGCCGCGGCCGGTGAAGCGGGCCAAGGCAACATCGAAGTGAGCGGCGTGCCCGGCTATGCCGAGATTATATCGCAGGGGATAGGCGCATACTTGCTGCCGCCCGAATAATTGCTAAATAAATCATCTATTTTAGGGCTGATCGTTTTGATTGGCCCTTTTATTTGAGCGCTGGCGCATAAGCGGCAGGCAGGCCGCGGCCGCAAGCAAGCACAGCCACGCGGCGACGCGGTTGTAGGCCACGGTATAGTAAAGCCCACCCTCGCCGGGCGCCGGTATGGGGGAAGGGTCTATGGGCAGGCCGTAGCGCGTGCACAAATCGCGCATGTTCAGCATGTGCACCACGGGCACCTGCTGGGCGATGAAGCGCTGTATCAGCCCGCGGCTGCCGGAGGCTTTGGGCAGCTCTGTAACGATGCCGCCGCTTAGGGTTATCATGGAATCATCGCCGCCAAGGCTAAGCAGGTTGCCGCCCACGTTCACAAAGCAGGCGACAGGCTCTTGCTGGTAGACGTGCATGCGGAAGGCCACATTCTCTTCCAAATCCCAAAAGGAGAGCAGGGATATGCCCTGCGCGCGCAGGCGCTTCATGACGGCGGTTTTAACCTCTTCCTCCATCTCATAACCCATATCGGCGGAGCCGCCCATGGAAACATAGAGGCTGTGATGCTCGAGTATGCCCGCCTGGTAAAGGTGATACTCCATCTCGGGATAGGTGAAAGCATCCAGGTTGCCGCCATACGAAGAAGCGCCTACGCTGGAGAATATGACCGGATTTAACCCCATCACCTGGGCGGCGCACAGCGCGGCGATGTTGGCGCAGGGGAAGGAGCCGGACAGGTTGATGGCGATGCGGTCGCCTGGCTTTAAGCCCAGCTCGCCAAAGCAGGCCACAAATATGGCGGCAAAGTTGGGGTTGGTGGTGGAGCGCTTGGCCTCCAAATGACCCAGCGTGGTGGTGATGCCGCTGTAGGTGGGGCCTATGAGGCCGGTTTGGTTGGGGTCGATATCCGGCTGCAGCGCGATGCCGCGCCTTAGGCGTTCCGCCCGAAGCTCGGCAAAGGCCCGCTCGGTGAGCTGGCTGGCCTCGAGCTTAAGCGCATAATCGGCCGCCGGCTGTGTGCCCGCAAAAAGGTGCAGCAAAACGCAGCACAGGGCGAGGAAGGCCAGCAGGCCGAGCAAATAGGAACGTTTCATATCGGCAGCCATAACTATAGCAACCCCAAGGCAAGCTGTGCCAGGTGTGTGAGCAGCGTGACCGCCGCGAGCGCCGCCAAGGTTTTAAGGGCGCCCTGCCTTTCGGCATCCTGCGCCAATATGCCGGGCACAAGGTAGCCGATGGAAGCCGATATGCTGAAGAAAAACGCGGGGTTTGGCAGCAGCACCAGGCTGAGCAGCGCCTTGTAAAACAGCCCGAGCAGCACATATACCGCATAGCGCCTGCGGCCATATAAGATCATATAGTTGGATAGCAGCTTGACCGTGAGCAGGCAGACCAGCGCGATGCCCAGGGTGGACAGCATGCGCAGCGGCTCGCCTATAAACAGCGCAAAATAAGCGGGCACTATGATGCCGCCCGGCGATACCCCGGTGGTTTCGTAAAAAAACAGGCTCAATAAGATGCCTATGAGCAGCACACGGCTCATGCCCTCGCCTCCTCCAGCTTTTGTAATATCGCAAGGCCGGGGCCTTTTATGTTGCACAGCCCCACAACGCAGCTATCTTTTGGCACGGCAAACGCCGCCTGCCACCTGCCAAACGCCGCGCCCGCAAAGCCCCGCCGCCGCAGCAGCCGCAGGGCCAGCGGCTTGGCCTCGCCGATGATGTGTATCGTACCCGTTGGCGCATCGCCAAAGAATGTATCCGCAAAGAGCTGTATCCTATCCGGCCTATCCCCGCGGTTGTTGACCAAATAAACGATATCCGCGCCCTGCGGCAGCGCCGCGTGCAGCATGCTTAGGGCCGACTGCGGGTCGTTGACGGCAAACAGGTTTAAAAAGCGTATCGGCTCGCCAAGGTGGTTGTGCCAGGCATATAGCGCGCAGGCGCCATAATCCTGCATCCCCAGCGCAAGCAGCGCGGCGGGCGAAACGCGCTTGCCCGTGACAGCCTCGCAAACGGCGGCGGCAAGGCAGGCGTTTTCCATACGGGGGTCGGTTTGGCCGGGCGGGGGCTGGCACAGCGTGGTGCTGGTGCCCAGGCCCGCGGCTATACCGCTAAAATAGGGCGCAAAGGCCGCATCCGCGGTAAAGAGCCGCCCGTTTTTTGGTATGGTGTTGGCCAGCGAGGCCGCGATGGCGGGCAGGTCGTCGCCCATCTCCAAAAGGTGGTCGTAGCGCACGTTTGTGATGACGCCTATGCCGCTGCGCACGATTTGCCGCTCGCACACCTGTTGCAGCTGCGGGTTGACCGCCATGCACTCCAGCACAAGCGCATCCGCGCCGCCGCGTGCGGCTTTGGCAAGGAAGCGTATTTGCTCGCGGATGTTGGCCCCGCCCAGGCGAAGCACCGGGCGTTCCGCGCCATCCACCCCCAAATAGCAGGGCTGGTTGCCCGTGGTTTTGGTGAGCACGCGCAGCCCCGCCTGCCGCAGCCCCGCATCGATAAGCCGGCAGGTATCGGTTTTGCCGCGTATGCCGTTGACGTGGATGACATGCCGCAGCGCGGCCCTGTGCCTGTTGGCGGCCCAGCGCTCGTATAGGAGATAGCCGATATATAAAATGAAGGTGATAAACAGCCAAAGCATTGCGGCGGCGCCTCTCATGTGGTCTAATTGGCAATATACTACACCAAATCGATTTTTTTATCCACGGGGTGCACGCAAATTTCAACCTATATTATATGGAATAAATAAGATAAATAAGAACTAAAATTGATTTTGCCTCGCGCGCGTAATAAAGTAATAGAAACAAAAGTATAAATAGGGCGATATTGGCGGCATACCCTATGGGCAATTCTTTCCTTGGTTTTCTTGGTATTTTTGAAATTATATTATACGGAGGGTGTACAAATGAAGAAGTTTTTGGGGATATTGCTGGCTTGCATTATGGTGCTAAGCTTAGTGAGTACAGCTTTGGCTTTGGATGAAAGCATTGCAATAAGAATTTCCACCATTGGTAATCAGGGAGCCAGAGGGGATTTAACTGCCCTGAGATTGTCTAATTATGTAGATGACTCGCTTACGACGGGAGTGGAAAGTGCTAATACCGCTGGTGAAGCTGCTGCCTATTCATTTTTTCCTGGGGAATATATTCTTGTTAGGTTTAACGTTGGTGTTCGATCGGGTATTTACACAACAAGCGGAGGGCTTGTATCTGGCGCTTCAGTAACCGACTATTCGAGCCGGTTTGCTGTCACAGGCGGCGGCTCACATGTCTCTAATGAAGGCTTTGTACTGACAGATCGTCTCTATTATGCTTTCAAAATTGATGAAAACGTGACGGCGAATATTACAGATTTTGGATTTAATGCAAGCGTACCAGTGGAAAAAGGTTTCTTTCAAGGCACGGGTACAAATCCTACCGATCCTGTACTGCAGGCAATAAATGTGGCTATACCCACGGTCAAAATCGCCGCACCCACCGCCATAACCATAAAAACCCCGCCTAACCTCGCATATAGCATAGGCGGCTCCATCGAAGCGGCTGATGTAGAGGACGTGGTGATAACCATAGACTTCAACAATGGCCGCAGCATAGATGTGCCTTACGATAAAATCGGCAACGGCTCGGGGCTATATAATATTAGTGTTGAGCTGGGCGAAGAATTTGCGACCAAAGGCGCCATCCCGGCTACCTTGGGAAGCGGCGACAATAACAAGAAAATTTATGTTTCATACACTTGCAAGGGCACAACGGTGGATAACAGAGATGACGCACCGACCATAACCGTGACCGCCCAACCGGCAACCATAACGGGCGGCACCAGCCCGCAGGAAGTCACTTTTGGTTACACAGCCACTGAATCGGCCGCTTACACCCTTGGCGGCACCGCGCCCACGGCCTCGGTGACGGCTGTTACCCCAGTTGCTGCCGCTAGCTCATTCAGTTTTAACAACACGAGCAAAAAGCTGGAAATTGCAGCTGGCCTTGCGGTCGGTGATTATACCGTCACGCTTACGCCTAACAACACCGATTTGGGCAACGGCACCCCCCTCACCTTCACGCTGACCGTTAACCCGGCGGAAATCACCTCGGTGAATGCTGGCGTGACTGCGCCCGCTAAGGGCGGCACACCCGACGCCACCACGGCTACTGGCGCTGAAATTCACTACACCGGCGCGGTTAGCTGGGACCCCACTGTAACCACTAACTTCTTAGGCGAAACGGTATACACGGCTACGGCTGTGCTTACGGCTGACACGGGCTATGTGTTTGCGACAGCCTTGGGTACATCGGGCGCACAAATAGGCGGCACCGCTGCTGCCACATCAAATTTGAGCGGCGATGGCAAGACGCTGACGCTAACCCGCCAATATACCGCAACAGCCGCCAAAGAGGCCACTGGCATTGCGGTAAAATATCAACCGTCAACGCTGAGCTATACAGATGGCGGCACCCTCGATTTGGCAGGCCTTGTCGTGACCATCACTTATGATGAAGGCGCCCCCGAAGATGTGGCGTATGCCAGCTTCAGCCAAAAGGACATAAGCGCTTCACCCGATCATGGCGCTACGCTTGCTTTAGCAACGCATAATGGCACGCCCATCACAGTGAGCTTGGGTGCTCTAACTGCTAATACATCTAACCTCACGGTATCGGCCGCGCCCGCAACCATAACGGGCACCGAAACTAAAACCCTCACTTATGGTTACACAACCGCTGAAGCTGCAATAGCCGCTTACACTGTTACTGGCACTGCGCCCATTACGGTAGCGAAGGGCACTTCTGATGCCGCACTTACTTGGAATGATACGACCAGAACCCTCACAATCGCCACTGGCCTTGCGGTTGGTGATTACTCCGTCACGCTTACGCCAAGCAACGCTGCCGGCGATGGCACCCCCCTCACCTTCACGCTGACTGTTGAGGAAGCGGAAATCGACACTGTGACTGTGGCTGGCATAGATGGGCCTTCCACGGGCGGCACACCTGACACCGCTGCGAATAACGGCACAAACTACACCGCGGGCGCGGTAACTTGGGCACCAACGGTAGCCAGCAAATTCTTGGGCACCGCGGATTACACGGCCACGGTTGTGCTCACGGCGGCAAACAACTACGTTTTCGCTGCAGCTACGGCAACGAGCGCAACAATAAGCGGCGCAGTTTCCACCAGCGGAGAGTTGAGCGCGGATGGCAAGACGCTGACGCTAACCGGCACATATGCTACAACCGGCACTAAAGCGATTAGCGCCATCACCATAAACACCCAGCCCACAAAGCTGACCTATGTTGAAGGTGAAACCCTCAGCCTGGCTGGCCTCGTCGTGCATGTCACCTATGATGACAGCTCCAGCGAAGATGTGGCGTTTGCCAACTTCGGCACAAAGGGCATAAGCGTTTCCCTCGCCAACGGCACTACGCTCACCAACGCAATGCATGATGGCCAAGCCATCACGGTGAGCTCGGGCAGCGCCAGCGATACCACGAGCTCGCTCACGGTATCGCTCGTGTCCGTAACGGGTGTATCGGTAAGCCCGGCCAGCAGAAGCATAGCGGTGGGTGGCACGGCTGCCCTTACCGCCACCGTACAGCCAACTAACGCCAGCAACAAGGCTGTAGCGTGGAGCTCCGATGATACTGGTGTTGCAACTGTAAGTAGCACCGGCGTTGTTACCGCCGTTGCCGAGGGCACGGCCAACATCACCGCCACCACGGATGACGGTAGCCATACCTCCTCTAGCGCCATAACCGTCACGGCCGCCCAAACCAACAACGACGGCGACAGGGAATCCAGCTATAGCAATTATGTGCTGCTGAATGACTTTGGCACCTACAACGGCACGGGCACGGTTTCCGCGCGCATCGGGGCGGATTATGACGACTTCATCCGCCTGGAGGATGAGCGCGGCAACGTCATACCCCGGCAATACTACACCGTGACCCGCGGCAGCACGATTATAACCTTCACGCAGGCCTACCTCAACACGCTGGCCAAGGGCACCTACAGCTACGCCGCATATTTCATCGATGGCGTGACCAGGCCCATATACCTGACTGTGGGCGGCAGCGCCGGCATCAGCATACCGCGCACCGGCGATGAAGCCGTCATGCTGCTGCCGATGGCCCTGCTGCTGGGCGCGGCCCTGTGCCTGCTCATCCCGCGGCGCAAAGAGCGCGACTAAGCCGCACTTAAGCAAATTCCAATAACAAACCATCGTAGTGGGGATTGGCTGTGCGGTCAATCCCCACACGACAACAGGTATTATTCTGCAAATATATTTCAGGTTGGAGGATCCACCGATGAAAAAACCGCTTGCTTTATTACTCGCCCTCATCACGGTCTGCGCATTGGCCCCGGTTGCGATGGCGAATCTTGTTGCTACTTCTACCGCTACCATTACTTCTGTCGGCGGCAAGGGGATTGATGCTACTACCATCAATTTTGCGCGCGTTACGCAAGAAGCGCCGGATGGTTCTTACATTATGACCGATGGCGGAGACTTCACCTTTACCCCGGGTGAGCTGGTTTTTGTGCGCATTAACGCTGCAGGTTCCATTTCACCTAGTGGCCCCGCTGCAGGTACCGCAGTCGAAGGTTCCGATTATGACGAGCGTTTTCAAGTAAGTAATGTCACAGGGCTTGAATGGGTTGGCTTTCAGCGCCGCCCATATGACTCTGCGGTTAGTCATCCCGACCAAATGTTCTTTGTGTTTAGGGTGCCGGCTACCGCCACCGCGAATATTGATAATTTCACTTTCACTGTTGATCCGGGCAATAAGCCGGGTAAGTTTGCCGATAGCACAGCTACTGCTACTCAAATTGTTTACTCTGCGAGCCCTGCTGTGGTGACTCCTCCGAAAGATCCTTCGATGCTTTTCAATTATTCAACAGTAAATAGCAGCTACATACCAAAATCCATTAAAGTGGCTGCTTCTGGCAAATTCACCATCATCTCCGTGGGCAACTTGATAGTGGACAACGCTGGCACCTCCGGCGCAGTTGAGCTAACGAGCGCTTCACGCATAGCGTTTGAGGCGGTGGCTGGAGATAGCCCAGTAGTGGTGGCTGGTGAGGATCCGGCGAGCACGGCACACCCGGGCGATAAAATATTTGTGCGTCTCAATATCTCCGAAAGCTCTACGGGCATTACGCCCGAGCAACTGCGTGCAAATTTCGATTTAGTGCAGCTGGAAGGCAGCGAGTATGTAGACCTGCTGGGCTTTGGCCGCGAGAGATATAACGGTACGAGCTTGCGCGATTTTGTGGCGTTCCAGGTGAAATCTACCGTAAGCGTGCCGCAGGCGGTGACCGTCCGCTTTAAGCTAACGCCAAAGGGCGCGGGCGCTGTGGGCACAAATGGCGCCGATAGCGTAACTGCCCACTTCAGCTTAACGATAACCGGCAGCAACGCGCACGATGGCACGCCCTACAACCTCATAAGCGTAGGCCGCGACAGCAACATCAGCGCTTCGGCTAGTGGGATGCGGGTTGAACCTACGAGGTTCGGCTATTACTATAAATCAGGCGCTTCGGCAGATGCCGCCCGCTCGGGTACATTCACGGTTGGCAAGCCCGCTTGGTTTTTGCTGGGCTTTGACGCGGGCAGAGACGGCTACTTCGTGCCAAAAACGCTTGCGGATTTGGGCGGCAGCCTTTCTGTGGTGGAGTATAATGTGGAGCAAGGCGACCCATCGTACATAAAGGGCTTTAGCTTACGGCAGGCAAAGTATACCTCCCGCGCCACAGAACAGTCCATCTTCCTTGTGATGGAAACGGGCACAGTGGACTATGTGCCGCCGCAGGATTATATTATACGCGTGCGTTTGGCCGTGCGAAACGGCAATTACATCGGCGGTGTGGGCGGCGACCCAAATGGCGTGGAGTATGTCGATGTATACATACACCTATCCACCGATGGCTTTATACGGAATATGCCCTATTCGGCTGACAGCTTAGTGCTGGTGCCCATCAGTTATGAGGTGGATGTGCGCAGGGTAATCGATGTATCCTCCGTGGGCTACAGGTCGCTTTCGACCCTTACGGATGATATTGTGACAGGCCCGCCGCCGCGCATTGCCCGCTACGACCCTTATCATACGAAGGACACCGGCTTCGTGCTGCGTGAAAACCCATCCGAGGTATATACCCCCGGCGAAACGCTCTATTTGCGCATGGCGTTTAAAACCGGCGCGTCGGCACGCTGCCTAGGCGAGATGACGCGCTTCAAGCTTAATTTAATCGAGGGCGAAGAGTATATCGAATCCGTCAGCTTTGAGCACCTGCCCTACAACAACATGACCTCCAATCGGCAGACGCACCGTATATTCATCGCCATAAAAACAAAAGCAAATGTGGCGCTTGGCTCAAACCTAATCGCCAATATAGGCCTCACCTGCTCCGGCATCGATAAGCTGGGCGGCATAGGCGACCGCCTTGTTAACATACCGCTCGCGCTCAAGGCCACGGCCACCGCCCATGATGAAGCGCTTGCCGAATCACTCCAGGGGCCATACATAAGGGTGACCAGCATCGGCGGCAAAAGCCTTACCAGCCTGGAGGGCGATGTTATCGACGAACCTGCCGTGGATGTGGCCCGCTTTGATGCGGAGAGCGGCAATGTGCGCTTTGAAACGCCCCTTAAAGCGGCTGTGCCGGGCGAAACGCTGTATTTGCGTATTGCCACCAAGGTGGGTTATTCGCCCGCTACACCAGAGGAAATGGGTGGCTTCACCATAAACGTGGTGGAGGGCAGCGAGGCGGTGGAGCAAGCCAGCTTTGTAAGGATGCCCTATGATGATAACAGCGGCACGGTGAGCACCAAAACATTTATTGCCGTTAAACTCAAAGATGGGCTGGAGCTGGGTTCTAACGTAAAGCTTACAGTGGAGCTCACATCCTCCGGCTACGACGAGCTGGGCGATGAAACCGACCGCACGCTAACCATGCCCCTTTCGTTTGGTATGGCTGCGGATGCGCTTGAAAAGGCGCTGATAGCCGCTAAAAACGGGCGCATAACGAGCATATCCTCCATCTCCGGCAGGTTTATGGATAGACTGCAGGGCGATGTGCTTTCCAACACCAGGCTTTCGTTCTATGATTCGAAGAAGGGCTACATATTCTCTGAGTGGAAGCAGCTGGCCTATACGCCGGGCAAGCCCATCTATATCCGGCTCAACTTCACATCCGGCATGAAACCCGAGGGATTGGAGGCTTTGGCGCGCAAATATTCGTTAAAGGTCGACGACCCCAACGGTGTGATAAAGCGCGCGTATTTCTCAACAATGCCATACTACAATGGCACGAAGATAAGCGAGTTTTATTTCATCACCCTTACTACCTCCAAAACCATGCCCACCACCCAAAAGGTCGGGTTCACCGTTACCATAACCTCCCGCAAGGAGAACACGATTGGTGAAGGGCAGCACAAGGCGATCGAGATGCCTATATTGATTCAGGCCCGTGGGTGGGAAGGCGCTCTCGCTGTGACAGCCACCGCAAGCAGCGGTGATATAGATGCCGAAGTTGATACGTCAACGAGCGTGGATGAGACGGCCGCAACGGGCGATGAATCGTCCACGACGGGCAGCGACACAGGCGGCGATGCGGGTGGCGATGCAGGAAGTGACGCAAGCAGCGACTAAGCCTATTCTTACATTATAAGCTGTATGTTTTTTGGACAAGGGCACGGCTTGCCGTGCCCTGAATGCGATAAAATGCAGAGGGGATACTTAGATTTTATGACTAAGAAAGCACTTTGCGCTATAGCGCTATCCCTGCTGGCGCTGTTAACGCTGGCACCGGCTGGCATGGCCGGCGCATACGAGCGGCCGGCCGAGGGCAGCCCCCTGGCCTATGCATATGTTGATGGAACCCTGCGTTTTGAGGATATATTTATCACGGCGGCGCGCGTAAACATGCGCAGCGGGCCGGGGTTAAGCTATGCCAGGGTTGGCAAGCTGGGCAAGGGTGTTTTGATTACCCGCACCCAGCAGCAGGGCCTGTGGGTTAAAATAGTCACCGTCAACGGCACGGATGCTTGGATATATTCGCCTTACCTGGCGCCCGTCACGAGCGGCAACATCATGCTGGTGACGACAGCTGTAAACGTGCGCAAAGGCCCCGGCACGAGATATGCCATCATAGGTGGGTTAAACCCCGGTGCGCTGGTGCTTACGGTTGATAAAACCGGCAAGTGGATAAAGGTGTGCTTCGAAGGCGGCTATGGCTATATTTATGCCGACTACTTACAGGTATATGCCAAGCCCATCAGCAGCCCCGCTGCCGCTTCTTCCTCAGGCGGGGGCGGCACACCCCGGAACACGCCGTCACCTACGCCAACCCCTACGCTTACGCCATCGCCTACGGCGCTGGAGATAGCGATTGCGCGCGCGGATGAGGTGTTAAACTTTACCTTCACGCCTGCCACCGACTTCTTGAGCTATGACTATTTAATCAGCGGCACACGCACGCGTTTAACCTATGAAGCCAATAAGGAATACCACGGCGTGCCATATGGGCAAGCCAAAAAGCCGGATGACGCCCATCTGTTGCTGCATGTAACATCGTTAACTGCGTTTACTGCAGCGGTGGCCGACACAGGCAGCAAAGTATACACAGACCAGAGTTATGTGGGCAACAACGGCGTGACGGCCCCCTATTACAACCTCGATTGCAGCGGCTATGTTTCGTATATACTGGGCGTAGCGCGATATCGCACTTGGGAGTTTGATGAGATGGCTGCCGACAGCGCAAATGAAGATTATTATTATGGCACTTACGCCAATATACATGCCGGGGATATTTTAAATATCCCGCATGATCACGCAAGATGGGTGTATAAGGTGGAGGGCGATACCGTTTACTATTATGAGCAAACATCATCGACAACGACGGATTTATTGACGCAGCCAGCCACCCGCCAAGGCTTAAGGACCAAAACGGTTTTGGAAAACTATGGGTACCAAGTGATACATGTAAAGCGCTTTGATTACCTGGCGGCGCCATAATGCGGCTGCCGCCCCAATAAGGTGAACGGCAAAAACACAAGGAGGATACTTGCTTTTATGACTAAGAAAACACTTCGTGCTATGGTGCTATCGTTGCTGGCGCTGCTAATGCTGGCACCGGCCGGCATGGCCGGCGCATACGAGCTGCCGGTCGAGGGCAGCCCCCTGGCCTATGCATATGTTGATGGAACCTTGCGCTTTGAGGATATATTTATCACGGCGGCGCGCGTAAACATGCGCAGCGGGCCGGGGTTAAGCTATGCCAGGGTTGGCAAGCTGGGCAAAGGCGTTTTGATTACCCGCACCCAGCAGCAGGGCCTGTGGGTTAAAATAGTCACCGTCAACGGCACGGATGCTTGGGTATATTCGCCTTACCTGGCGCCTGTCACGAACGGCAACATCAAGCTGGTGACGACAGCGGTAAACGTGCGCAAAGGCCCCGGCACGAGATACGCCATCATAGGTGGGTTAAACCCCGGTGCGCTGGTGCTTACGGTTGATAAAACCGGCAAGTGGATAAAGGTGTGCTTCGAAGGCGGCTACGGCTATATTTATGCCGACTACTTACAGGTATATGCCAAGCCCATCAGCAGCCCCGCTGCCGCTTCTTCCTCAGGCGGGGGCGGCACACCCCGGAACACGCCATCATCGTCGCCTACACCAACGCCGCCGCTGCCGCCTACGCCGTCGCCTACACCAACGCCGACAGCATACCTTGCAGCGCTTGAGCGTGCTGAGGCAGTGTGGGCATTTACCTTTAATCCTGTTGCTGATTTTTCTAGCTATGGCAAGACCTATTATGCAGACCCCGCCTTGCGAGAAGAGAGCGAAAAGGCGGGATACCAGGGCGTGCCATATGGGCAAAACGCAGTGGCCAACGCCAATTATGTGCTGTTGCATGAAAATGGAGCATCATTAGCCGATTTTACTGCAGCATTGGCAGACCCAAATAGTGCTTTATACACACATCCGGATTGGAGGGACAATAACACGAGCGCTAGCTACCCTAATGGCCATCTTTCCTCATATTATAACCTCGATTGCAGCGGGTATGTTTCGTATATAGTTGGTTTACCTCGGTATAGCACTACGGGCCTTAATACAGCGGCTGGTACTGGGACGGGATCAATTGAAAAGCTTTATTTTGGCACTTACGAGGAGCTACATGTGGGGGACATTTTGAATATTCCGGGTGTCCATACAAGATGGGTGTATAGAATTGATGAATCTGGCGATCCGGACAGCATTGAGGACGACATAGTTAGGTATTATGAGCAAAGAGCGACATATAAGTTCACAATAAAATTGAACAGGACTATAGCAGCGTTGCGAGTAGAGGGTTACGATGTTATACACGTAAAGGACTTTGATTACTTGGAGGGCATCAAAGTATACCCGTAATGTAGCTGCCGCTAAAATGAGAGAGGATAAACGGTTTTATGGCTAAAAAAGCACTTGGCGCTGTGGCGCTGTTGTTGCTGGCGTTGTTGGCGCTGGCAGCAGCGCCGCCGTCAGCAGCACCGCCGCCCACAGCGCTGGCAGAAGCGCTTGCGCGTGCTGATGAAGTGTGGAGCTTTTCGTTTACGCCTCTCTTTGACTTGCCAGGGGGTATATACAAAGCCGGTGTCACCTACCATGAGGTGCCCTATGGGCAGGACTCAATCGACAGGGCAGGCGACCACTTGCTGCTGTTTGAAGTACCCTTGGAGCGGTTTGCCGCCGAGCTGCTGGACCCGGATAGCGTGCTATACACAGATACCGAGTATAGAGACTACCGCGGCTTGGCAACCCCCTATTACAACCTCGATTGCAGCGGCTACGTTTCGTATATAGTCGGGCTATCCCGGCATAGCACCGCTAACCTTAGCATGGCGGCTATTGACGGCACAGAGCTTTATTTTGGCAATGCCGATTACAGCGACATACGCGCCGGGGATATTTTGAATATAGCGGGTGAGCACACAAGATGGGTGTGGCAAATCGAGGGCGACAGGGTTTACTATTATGAGCAGCGAGGCTCGGGCCTGCCAGCCACACGAAAGCATGATAACACTATTGCAGAGCTGCAAAGCGCCGGGTATGTTGTTATACATGTAAGGGCCTTTGATTAATGGGCAGCCCCATAACGCAGCTGCCGCAAAAATAGGGTAAGCAAAAAGACCGCCGCCAATCGAAGCAATAAAATGGTTCGGTTGGTGGTTTTTTTTGTTGTACACAGCAGGTATATATGCCATAAAGCTGCGCTGCTCTGCAAGTGAAGGGTGTTGTTTTGGTGTATAATATATGTGCGCAACGGTCATGTGCCCTGGTATGCATGTATACTTAGTTTTTTAGCTTTATTTTCTGTTGAAAAGGCGATAACGATGGGGTAATATGGCCAAGAAAGAACCATTCTGCAACAGCAATTTTGTAAGGAGAGCAACATATGATAGAACTCAAAGATCATGGCGTGTTTTTGGTGGATGGCGCACCCAGCGAGCAGGCTGGGGTACCTAGGGAGCAGGCGCGGGAGAGCACCATTGCCGCGCAGATTTTGCGCGCGCACAACGTTAGTGAGGATGCCGCAAAGCTGCGCATCAAGTTCGACAAGCTGGTATCCCACGATATCACCTATGTCGGCATCATACAGAGCGCGCGGGCAAGCGGGCTAAAGGAGTTCCCCATACCCTATGCGCTCACCAACTGCCACAACAGCCTTTGCGCCGTGGGGGGAACCATCAACGAGGACGACCATGTATTCGGTCTGTCCGCCGCGCGGAAATACGGCGGCATTTTCGTCCCGCCGAATCTGGCGGTGATTCACCAGTACGCCCGGGAGATGCTGGCGGGCTGCGGCAAAATGATACTGGGTTCCGACAGCCACACCCGTTACGGCGCCCTGGGTACCCTTGCCGTGGGCGAGGGCGGGCCGGAAATCGTCAAGCAGCTGCTGTCC
>JAISKB010000027.1 GCA_031261085.1 Christensenellaceae bacterium | reverse complement strand
CTCTTATCCAGGCCAGCGGTCGCGCTGTCGTCGTTAAAGGTGCGGGTGCCGTTTACATCGCTGACAAAGCCTGTGGCCTTGCTCGCGTTCACCGCGAACGCCGTAGCGGTACCGATGGTTGCCACGATGGCTACGCAAACCACGATAGCCACGATCTTCTTTTTGTTGTTCCCTATGTTCTTCATCATTGCAAGTTCCTCCATAAATTTAATTTTTTATTTCCTTGGGTAAGTGGCCGCCTTACAGTGATTAGTATAGGACAACAACCTTTAGCGAACCTTTAGCGAAAAAATTTATTTAAAAGATTTTTCCAGGCGTTGTTTTGGCTGCAATATAAAAGCAAAAACAGCCGGGGCGCGGGGGCCTATACCCGCAAACAAAATGATTTAAACCTCTTCCCCCTCCCGGGGGAGGGGGTTAGGGGGTGGGCGCAGCAGTTCCTACTTCCCCACGCAAAAGCGGCTGAAAATCCGCTCTATCACATCCGCATCCACGCTGGAACCCGTAATTTCACCCAAATGCAGCAGCGCCGCGCGAAGGTCGGTGGCGATGCAGTCCGCATCCCGCGCCGCAAGCGCGCCTTCCACGCAGGCGGCCGCCTGCGAAAGCGCCTCCACATGCCGCGCGTTGGTAACCAGCGCGCTCTCCCCCGCGGCGGGCGCAAGCCGCGCCGCAATGGCATGGCGCAGTTCTTCCATCCCCTTTTGGAAGAGGGCGCTTACCCCCAGCGCCTGCACACCCTTGCGCTGCGCGAGCGCAAACGCCGCCTCGCCGGGCTGTAAGTCCACCTTGCAGATGACCGCTATGCGGGGCACGCCGTCGCTTTCCGCCTGCAGCAGCGCTTCATCCTCGGGGGTGGGCGGTTTGGCGGCATCCAGCGCCACCAATATGAGGTCCGCCGTGCGCCCCGCTTCCCATGCCCGCGTTACGCCTATGCGCTCGGCCATATCCTCCGCGGCGCGTATGCCCGCGGTATCCAGCAGCCGCACGGCAATGCCCTCTATGGCGCACTGCGCCTCGATAACATCCCGCGTGGTGCCGGCCTTGGGCGTAACGATGGCGCGCTCCTCGCCGCACAGCGCGTTGAGCAGGGAGCTTTTGCCCGCGTTGGGCAAACCCCATATCGCCACCCGCGCCCCCTCGCGCAGCACGCGCGCAGCCAGGCCTTCTTGGGCCAGTGCCCGCAGCTCCTGCAGCGCCGCCGCAAGATCACCGGGCAGGGCAAAAAACACATCCTCTTCCAGCTCTTCGGGGTAGTCGATGGCGGCATCCACGCCGCTAAGCGCATCGAGCAGGCGGCTTTCCACCGCGTGTACGCGCGCGGAGAGCTTGCCCGAAAGCTGCTCCATCGCCGAGGCTGCGCCGCGCCGCGCCGTGGCAAATATCAAATCCTGCACGGCTTCGGCCTGCGCCAAATCGAGCTTGCCGTTTAAAAACGCGCGCCGGGTAAACTCGCCGGGCTGGGCGGGCCGCAATCCTTTATTGGCAAGCAGGGCCAGCGCGCTTTGCACCACCGCATACCCGCCGTGCACATACAGCTCGGCCATATCCTCGCCGGTATAGCTGGCCGGCGCGGCAAAGTACACCGCCATGGCGCTGTCGAGGGCCGTTTCGCCCTCGTGCAGCGTGCCCTGCGCCACATACCTGTGCTCGATTTTGCCCGAAAATATTCCCTCCAGCGTGCCGCGCGAAAGCGGCCCGCTCATGCGTATGATGGCGATGGCGCCGCCTACCGGCGTGCCGGGCGCAAATATCGTATCCATACGGCGTCTTCTTCCCTTTACTCGGCTTCTTGCCCGTCGCTTTGCGGCGGTTGATTTACCAATGCGCCGCTGTTTTGAACAAATTCCGCCGCGCCCGCGCCGTTGCTCCACAGCGCCGCGTAGCCCTCGGTATAGCCAAACACCGCGGTTTGACCCACCCTATCATATAGCAGCTCCAACAGCGCATCGCTCTGTTTAAGCGCCAGGGCCACGCTCTCTTTATGGCCGTTGCGGAAGCAAATCTCTATCGTATACGTTTTGCCCGTCGAAACCACACCATACATTTTTGTGGTGGTAACATGCTTGTAGACCCAAACGATTTCGGAAATCGGCATCAATAGCGCGCTGCCCGCCAACGCGTTAAAGAGAAAATGCGGCGTAACATGCAGCTTGCCAAAGCGCGCACAATCCTGCCCCGCCTGATATTCCTCGGTAAACGCGGCGTCCAGCGCGTCCACATCCCCTATCAGCTCCAGCGCCTCGCGGTTTTTATCCATCCTTTTCCTGCCGCCGCGCGAAATAAAGAACGCTATGATAAACCAAATGCCTATTACAACCCCAAAAAAACGGGCTTTTTCATGCGAATCGCCGGTAGCGTCCAGCGCATAATACGAAAGCATGTTTTCCAGCTCCTGCGCCGTCCAATCATCCTTGGTATACTCGTATTCCGTATCGAAGAAATTGAGCCAAGTCTCCCTGTCCTCATCCCATACCGCCTCTCCTTCAAACGTGACGGCGGGCCAATTCTGCTCCCACAGCTTGCGCGTATCGCGCACGATTACAGCGATGCCGTCATCCAGCGAAACATAATAAAAATAGTACTTTGGCTTATCTTCATTTGTTTCGTAGTAGTAGTAATCGGTATAATCATAAAAGTCGGTAGGCCCTATTTTTACGCCGCGCCAGCCCCTGTTCCGTATCAATTCTTCTTCGGTGCCAACGGGCACCGCAAACGGGTATAGATGCGCAATCTCCGTTACAAAAAACAGCACGACCAGCAGCAAAGCAAGCAGCGCAAACACCATCCAGCCATATAGCTGGCGTTTCCCCTTGCGAAAATTGGCTTCATACATACCTTCGTACATCATGCTTCCCCCCGATTTTTGTTGTTCTCTTTTTTGTTGTTCTCTTTTGGTTGGCTTCTATCAGCCCACTATAAAACGGAGCCTATTTTACTAGGCTCCTTCGCTTTGCTTGGCTTATTCCCGGGCATCGCCGGGGTTGAAGGCATCCGGCCGCGGTTCCCGGTTTTTGGGCGTGATTACAACGCGCCGGTTTGGCTCCTCGCCCTCGCTGTGCGTGGTAACATAGGGGTGATTCTGCAGCGTGGCGTGCAGCACGCGCCGCTCATAAGGGTTCATGGGCTCCAGCACGCGCGCCTTGCCGCTCACCTTTACCTGCCCGGCTATTTTGCGCGCCAGGCGGCTTAGCGTCTCCTCCCGCTTTTCGCGGTAGCCCTCGGTATCCAGCGTTACGCGGGTATATCCTTCGGCCTTGCGGTTGCGGTTGACGCAAAGGCTGGTGAGGTATTGCAGCGCGTCCAGTGTTTCGCCGCGGTGGCCTATCAGCACGCCCATGGTGGGCGCGTCCACGCGCAGGCGGATGCCTTCCTCTTCGTTTACATGGGCCAGCACACGGCCCTCCACACCCATGCGGCTGAGCAGGCCGGTTAAAAACTGCGCCGCGGGGTTATTCTCCGCCTCTTCGGCCGAATATGGCACGGCGGGCCTGCTGGGTTGTTCTTCTCGCGGGCGCTCGCCATAGGCGCGGGGCTCCTCGCGGCGTTCCCTGCCGCCACGGCCATTGCGGCCGCCGTACTCCCGCCTGTCCCCCTGCTCCCGCCGGTCTCTATATTCGCGGGGTTGTTCCTTTAAATATTCGGGCACCGCAACCTGCTCAGGCTCCCGTTCGGTAAGCCGCACCTTGGCCTGCCGCGCCCCTATGCCCAGCAGGCCTTTGCTCTCCTGCTGTAAAATTTCGATATCGACCTCGTCTATAGATATCTCCAGCTGTTCCAGGCCCCGGAATATCGCTTGATCGATGGAGGAGCCAATCGCTTCGATGGATCTCATTTTTTTACCTCCTTAACAGGTTGAACCCGCGGGTACTTCACATCGAGCACCAGGTTGGTAAGTATCATGCAGATGCTGCTGATCGTCCAATAGATGGCGAAGGAGGAGTTGTAGGTTATGCATATCCCCGCCGACATCAGAGGGAACGCCCAGAGCATAATCTTGTTGGTGCTGTTGGTCTGCGGGTTTACGGGCTGGTTCCTCTGCATCATAAAGGAGGAGAGGAAGTTCGTCCCGCCCGCGAGCAGCGGCATGATGAACCAGCCGTTATTGTAGCCGGCATAAACATCCATCAGCGGCTGCACCGCCGCGGTGTACGCCGCCTTGGCGGCATCGGTGGTGAGGAAGGAATAGGACGTGCCGTCGAACGCGGCAATGCCTAAATCGACCAGCTTCTTCCAAACCTCGGGGTTGTTTTGCAAATAGAGCAGCTTATCGATTTTGGGTATGGCAAAGAACTTGCTCGCCTCCATGATAACCGGCGATATGCCGCTATCCGGCTGCCAAATGTTGTTGATCCAAAGGAAATGGAAGGATTTAAACAGCTGCGTGGGGTTGTCGTCGACCAAAAGCCGTATGGCTTCCTCGTAGCTCCAAAAGCGGAACGCCGCCAAAAAGCAAAAGAACAACGGCATGGTAATGAGCATGGGCAGGCAGCCGCCCCACATGCTTACGCCGTTATCCTTCATAATTTTGGCCTGCGCCTGCTGGAGCTTGGCCGGGTCGTTGGCATATTTTTTTTGCAGCTTTTGTATTTCGGGCTGAATGGCCGCGGTGGCAGCTGTATATTTACGCGTTTTAATATCGGAAACCAGCGTGATGAGCTTGAGCAGAACCGTGCAGATTAAAATGGTAAGAAACACGTTGTTCACATTGCCGTATACCCATTTCATACCCTCTAAAAACCATGTGGTCAAAAATAAGTCGCCTTGCATGCTATACTCTCTTTCTATATGTGCTTATTCGTTTCCCCTTGCGCCCGCTCCGCCGCCGTTAGGGGGACGGGGTCATAGCCGCCTCGGGAGAACGGGTTGCACCGAAGTATGCGCCAAGCCGCCAACGCCGTGCCCTTAAGGGGGCCAAACCGCTCTATGGCGCCTATGGCATATTCGCTACAGCTGGGCGTATAGCGGCAGCAGCCGCTAAGCCGGTGGGAAATATGCATCTGATAAAACCGAATGCAAAGAATGAGCCCTTTTTGAAGTATGCGTTTCATAAATTATCGCGTTTTCTTTACAAAAAGACCGGCCTTATGCGCAAGGTAGCGCATGGTGGAGCAAAGTGTTAAGAATTCCGCTGTTTTTGCCGCGTCTCTGGCAATGAAGATGATGTCGTATCCCGGCTGTAGCTCCGGGATCAAGGGACGAAAGGCTTCCCTTAGCCTGCGCTTGACGCGGTTGCGCTGCACGCTGTTACCCAGCTTTTTGCTTACCGAAAACCCAACATGCACCATGCCGGCCCGGTTGCCCGCATATAGCATCACCAGCTGATGCGACGCAACGGACTTGCCCCTGCGGTATACATAGCGGAATTGCTTGTTGCGCTTAAGAGAATAACAGCGTTTCAAATGGGCCCTCGCGGTTTCGGCCGCCAACCAATGCGGCGCTGATCGTAAAGTGATACAACAGAAAAAACGCACGGCAAGCTATGCTTGCCGTGAAGCATGTGCCCGCAATAGCCGTGGCTTATGCGGACAGCTTTTTTCTGCCCTTGAGCCGGCGCCGGGCCAGCACGTTGCGGCCGTTGGCGGTCTTCATGCGCTGACGGAAGCCGTGCACCTTTTTACGCTGCCTCTTTTTAGGCTGGTAGGTTTGAAACATTGGGAACACCCTCTTTCCTTTATGGTATTGGAAACCGCGCAAGCCACGCAGCCCACTTTTCATTAACTGTTTGATTATAAAGTAGAGAGCGCGCATCTGTCAAGGAAAATGCCCTTTTTTGCAACGTTTTTTGCTATAAAAAATTCTATTATGCCCGCATTTTGCGCGGGTAGCTATATGTGGTAGATGTCAATTTTAGGGAGGCACAAGTTTGGAAAATTCGAATATTCTTTCCCTTGTATTGCAGCTTTGTTTTTGTTATGATTCATAGAGTGTAACAAAGGGCCAGCTTGCAAAAGTGGCTTTTTATATTTTACACCGATTTTTCAACATGGTTGATAAGGTTATCAACAGTATGTTGATAGTAGTAGGCAGGGTGATTATGCAATCCGTCCATACGATTTGGAACCATGTATTAGAGGAGCTGCAACGGGAGATGACCTCCCTCAGCTACAATTCCTGGATTTTGCCCATTGACCCGGTATGCTTGCAGGATACTTCGTTTGTGCTGCAGGTGCCCGGCGAGCTGGCGCAAAAAACCCTGCGCAACCTCTATAGCTCCACCATCGATAAAGCCCTGCATACCGTCGTTGGCCGCCCTGTTTACTCCCAGATTATACTGCCCGCCGATCGAAACAAATACGTTGCGCAGCCCGCCCAAATAAAGGCGGGACATGCCCTTTTAAACCCCCGCTATACCTTCGACAACTTCGTAATAGGCTCCAGCAACGCGTTTGCGCACGCCGCCTGCAAGGCGGTGGCGGATAGCCCGGCCCGCGCGTATAACCCTCTTTTTATATATGGCGGCGTGGGGCTGGGCAAAACGCATTTGATGCACGCCATAGGCAACCAAATACGCGAATACGCGCCGGAATGCAAAATTATGTATGTCACCAGCGAAACCTTCACCTACGAGCTGATACAATCCATACAGGAAAACACCAATACGCAGTTCCGCAACCGGTACCGCAATGTGGATGTGCTCATGGTGGATGATATTCAGTTTATATCCGGCAAGGTATCCACACAAGAAGAATTCTTCAATACCTTCAACGCCCTGCAAACCAGCGGCAAGCAGATCGTACTGAGCTCCGACAAGCCGCCCATGGAGATGACCACGCTCGAGGAACGGCTGCGCAGCCGCTTTGAGGGGGGGCTTATCACCGATATTCAGCAGCCCGATATAGAAACCCGCATCGCCATACTCAAAATGAAGGCGCTGCTCGAAAATATCGATGTAGAAGAGGACATACTCTCGTTCATCGCCGAAAAGGTCAACAGCAACATACGCCAGCTGGAGGGCTCGCTCACCCGCGTAATCGCATATTCCAAGCTAACGGGCAAGCCCATCACCACCACGCTGGCGGATACCGCGCTTAAAGATATCATACCCGGCTACGAAAACCGCAAGGTAACCGTGGAACTCATACAGCAAATCGTGGCGGACTATTACCATATCGACCTTGGCACCATGCTTTCGCAGCGCCGCACGGCCGAAATTACCTATCCGCGGCAGGTTTCCATGTATCTATGCCGCGAGATGACCGAGGTATCCCTAAAAACCATAGGCAAGCACTTTGGCGGGCGGGATTATTCCACCGTTATAAGCGCCTGCAACAAAATTTCAGATGATATTAAAACCGAGCCCGCGCTATCAATCACGCTGGAGGATATCAAAAAGCGCATCAAAAAGTAAAATCGGTTTTCAACATATTTGCAAACACCCTATGTTGACTTCACATGAATCGAATATGGACAATATGGAAAACTTGCGTTATGTTGACAGATGCTCCAAAAACCTTGTGGTTATTCACCCGGTTATCGGCATCAAAAACATAGGCCACTCATACCAAAACCTTACTTTTCCATATATCCAACAGGCCCTATAACTACCCCTACAATATTTAATATAAACAAACATAGTGCCGCGTGCGCAAAAGGAGTAACCTATGCATTTTACAATCGACACACAGGATCTTACCGCGGGCGTATCCACCGTTATAAAGGCAATGGGCACCCGTACAACGCTCAACATATTGGAGAGTATTTATGTGCAGGCCTCCGGCAGCGACCTGCTGCTGCGCTGTACCGATTTATCCCTGCAAATCGAAACCATACTGCCGGCCGAGGTGCAGGAGGAAGGCGCTTGCGTGCTGCCGGGGCGGCTGTTCTCCGAAATGGTGCGCCGCCTGCCGGGGGAGCAAACGGTAGTAAGCTCGGATAAGAATACGGTCACCATCGTGAGCGGGCACGCCAAAACCAACGTGCAGAGTGAAAATGCCGAGGATTTTCACTCCATGCCCGACGTAAAGCAGGAATATACCGTATCCTTGCCCAAGAGCGCGCTCAAAAGCATGATACGCCAATGCATATTCGCTTCGGCGCAGGATGATTCCAAGCCCATTTTAACCGGGGTGCTGCTCGAAATTTCGGCCGACGGGCTGTGCATGGTGGCGCTGGATGGGTATCGCCTGGCCTTGCGCCGCGAAAAGCTGCTGACAGGCGCACAGGAAAAAACGGCGGTGGTGCCCGCGCGCAGCCTGCTCGAAATAAGCCGTATGCTAGAGGATAGCGACGATAATGTGAACGTGATATTTTCGGCCACGCATGTGATGCTGGATATGGGGCATACCAAGGTAACGACGCGGTTGCTGGATGGCGAGTTTATTCGCTACAAACAGATATTGCCCGGCGAGCATGTGACGCGCGTGCGGGTAAACCGGCAGGAGCTGCTCGACAGCATAGAGCGCGTTTCGCTCATGGCGCGGGAGGGCAAAAAAAACCATATAAAATTCACCTTCGAGGGGGATTCCCTCACGCTTTCGGCCAACAGCGAAATCGGGTCCAGCTACGAGGCGCTCACGGTGGATAGCATGGGCAGCGATATCGATATAGCGTTTAATGCAAAATTCTTCAGCGATGTGCTCAAAGCGCTGGATGATACGGAGCTGTATTTGGATATGAACAACAACATAAGCCCTTGCGTTGTAAAGCCCATCCAAGGGGAGGCGTTTTATTACCTGGTGCTGCCGGTACGGGTGTTTTCGGGGATGTAGGGTTGCCTCATCCCTTCTTTAACCTTACAAAGAGGGAAAAAATAAGTTTATTTTTGCGCTTACGATTTTATCAGCAGTTTATATCTGCCATCTTGATCGAAGCGCTTTCTTAATGCATTTTCGGTAAAAACCGCCGAAAGCGCCATGGATATTACATCTGCGATGCAAAATACTTCTCCCACGATGCCTATCGTATTAAAATCGCCATTTCTGCACAGCAGCATACCGGCTATGGATAACGGCAGCGAAACGAGCCCGTACCAAAACCAAATTCTACCAAAATAATCGTGCGCAAAAAGCCATGTATGCCTGTTTTTCATAGATAAGCGGGTACGGTAGCCGTAGTGCCGGCTGATATAATTCGGCGTGCGCGTTATAAAAAGATTGCCCATTAATATCATGATTAACGGGAGTAGTATCACCAAAACGAATATAAAAATCCAAAATGCCATAATCAGCCTTCAATCAACATATAATACAATATTTGTATCGTTATTATACAATATAGCGCAAAATAAGTAAAGTTAGATTATGTATCGCATACATTTGGAATATAGCTGAAAAGCCTGTTTTACACCTTTCTTTCTTATTTATATTAAACGAAACTTGAAAATTCATGCATTTTGTGCTATGATACATGAATGGAAGTTCTATCTGCGTAAAGAAAGCAACGCATTTGAGGGGCGGCATAGGGTTATGCGCATTACAAAACTTAGGCTCAACCAATACCGCAACTATGACGCGCTGCAATTTTTCCCGCAGGCTGGCACCAACGTGCTGCTGGGCAGCAACGCGCAGGGGAAAACAAACGCCGCGGAAGCGATTTTTTTATGTGCGTTTGGCCGTTCGCAGCGCACCCCGCGGGATGCCGAAATGATTCAGCACGGGTGCGAAGGCGGGTATGTGGGCATAGAGCTTACCTCGCAAACCGGCAGCCATATCATCGAAATCAAACTGCGGGATGGCGAACGCAAAAAAATATTCATCGACAGGCAATTGGCTGTTCGTACCGGCGAGCTGATGGGAATACTCAATGTGGTGATGTTCTCGCCCGACGATTTGAGCCTGGTGAAGGAAGGCCCCGGCGCGCGGCGGCGTTTTTTGGATATGGAGCTGAGCCAAACGCGGCCGGCTTACTACTACCGGCTGCAGCAGTATAACGTGGCGCTCAAGCAGCGCAACGCGCTGCTAAAGGGCAACGCGTGGGATATACGCCCGGGTATGCTGGCCATGTGGGATGAACAGCTCGCCACCTTGGGCGAAGCCATTATGGTGGATCGGCGCAAGTTTATCGATGACATATCCACCGTTGCCTACGACCTGCATAAGCGGATCACGGGCGGGGCCGAAACGCTGCATCTGTGCTATCAGCCCAACATCGATATGGAAGCGGCGGGCAACCTGCGGGAAGCGCTGCTGCAAGCGCTCACGCAGGGCGCGCAGGAGGATATACGCCGCGGCTTTACCCGGCATGGCCCCCACCGCGACGACATGGGCGTTTACCTGGGGGATATCGACGCCCGCACCTATGGCTCGCAGGGGCAGCAGCGCACGGCGGTGCTCTCCATTAAGCTGAGCGAGCTTGCCATGTTGCGCGAGGAAAAGGGCGAGCCGCCCGTGCTGATATTGGATGACGTGCTCAGCGAATTGGATGAAAGCCGCCAGCGGCTATTGCTTGAGAGCATGAAGGACTGCCAATGCTTTTTGACCTGTACCTCCCTAGATGGGCTGCACAAGGCCGACCTGAAAGATGTGCGGGTGTTCCGCTGCGAAGCGGGCCAATTGCAAGAGGAATAATATAATATACCACTATATGGTATGCTAACATTATAATCAATTTGCCCAGGTACGGCAGGGAGTTTGCCGCTTTACCGGTTTTTACGAAAGGATGTTTCATGAGCAACCACGAAAATTACGATGCTTCCGAAATACAGGTTTTAGAGGGGCTGGAGGCGGTACGCCGCCGGCCGGGCATGTACATTGGCTCTACCGATGGGCGGGGGCTGCATCACCTCATTTGGGAACTGGTGGACAACGCCATCGACGAGGCGCTGGCCGGGTACTGCACGCATGTCGAAATTTGCATCCACGCGGATAACTCCATTTCGGTGCGGGATAACGGGCGCGGCATACCCGTCGATTATCACGAAAAGATGGGCAAGAGCGCGCTGGAGGTAACGCTTACCGTGCTGCACGCGGGCGGCAAGTTTGGCGGCAGCGGCTATAAGGTATCCGGCGGGCTGCACGGCGTGGGATTAAGCGTGGTAAACGCGCTTTCGGCCTGGCTGGTTGCCGAGGTGCGGCGGGATGGCATCGTGTACCGGCAAACCTACAAAAACGGCGACCCCGTTACCGAGGTGGAGCAGGTGGGAACCTATGGCGAGGGCGAGGAATCCGGCACGCTCATCACCTATTTGGCCAGCGACGAAACCTTTGATTTGGTGGAATATAATTTCGATACGCTCACGGGCCGCATGCGGGAGCTGGCCTTCCTCAACAAGGGGCTTACCATCACCGTGACCGACGCGCGCCATGAAACGGAGGCGAAAAAGAGCTTCCGCTACGATGGCGGCATCGTGTCTTTCGTGCAGCATCTCAACAAAAATAAAGATGTGCTGCATAAGCGGCCCATCTACTTTGAAGCATCCAAAAACGACATCGAAAAGGACGAAATCGCCTCGGTGGAAGTTGCCATGCAGTATAACTGCGACTACAACGAGAGCGTGTTCACCTATGCCAACAACATAGGCACCATGGAGGGCGGCAGCCATTTGGTGGGCTTCCGCGCGGCGCTCACCCGGGTGGTGAACGACTATGCGCGCAAGTATAAAATGCTGAAGGATGCCGACGCCAACCTTTCGGGCGAGGATATCCGCGAAGGGCTCACCGCAATCATCAGCGTAAAGCTGACCGAGCCGCAGTTTGAGGGTCAAACCAAAACCAAGCTGGGCAACGCGTATATCCGCACCCTGGTGGATAATGCCGTGAGCGACGGGCTATCCACATACCTCGAAGAAAACCCGCAGGAGGCGCGGCAAATCATAGATAAATGCCTTACCGCCAACCGCGCGCGGGAGGCGGCGCGCAAGGCGCGGGAGCTTACCCGCCGCAAAACCGCGCTGGATACCACCGCGCTGCCCGGCAAGCTGGCCGATTGCAGCGAAAAAGACCCTTCGCTGTGCGAAATATTTTTGGTGGAGGGCGACAGCGCGGGCGGCAGCGCCAAGCAGGGGCGCAACCCGGCGTTTCAGGCCATACTCCCTTTGCGCGGCAAAATTTTGAACGTTGAAAAAACCCGGCTCGATAAAATATTGGCCAATCAGGAGATTCGCTCCATGATCACCGCGTTTGGCGCGGGCATCGATGAGGATTTCGACGAAACCAAGCTGAGGTATCATAAAATCGTCTGCATGACGGATGCCGATGTGGATGGCAGCCATATCCGCATATTGATGCTCACGTTTTTCTACCGGCACATGCGGCCCCTCATAGAGCATGGGTATGTATACATTGCCCAGCCGCCGCTCTACAAAATCGCGCGCGGCAAAAACGTGTGGTACGCCTATACCGATGAGGAGCGGGATGCGATACTCGAAAGGATAGGGCGCGAGCCCAAGCCCACCATCAACCGCTATAAGGGCTTGGGGGAGATGAACCCCGAGCAGCTGTGGGATACCACGATGGACCCGGACGGCCGCATCA
This sequence comes from Christensenellaceae bacterium, assembly GCA_031261085.1. Taxonomy (GTDB): domain Bacteria; phylum Bacillota; class Clostridia; order Christensenellales; family CAG-138; genus Pelethousia. The sequence goes on along the minus strand of JAISKB010000027.1, from coordinate 7,612 downwards.
TGCTGCAGGTGCACCTGGAAGACGCGATAAGCGCCGATGAGATATTCAGCATGCTGATGGGCGATAAGGTGGAGCCCCGGCGAGAGTTTATAGAGCAGAACAGCCAGCTTGTAACCGACCTGGACGTATAACCTGCAAAAGGAGGCCGCCCATGCGAAACGCACTTGTGATACTGCTTGCGGCGCTGCTCGTGCTTTGCGCGTTTGGCGCGGCGCTGGCCGATGAACCGGCGGGGCAGGAGCGCCTCAGCGAGGAGGGCGCCCTTGTGATGGAACAACCCCAAAACCTGTTTTGGTCCTATTTTGCAGGCATCGCAATGGTTGCGCTTTTGATAATCGCCATTGGGGCCAAGGCCTATGCGCTGCGCCATGGCGCCGGCAAGCGATAAAATAAAGCATACCCTACCCTTAAGAATAATAAGAGGAAGATACGATACATGAGCGACATCACCAACCCCCGCATAAAGCCACTGGATATTGAGCAAGAAATGAAGAAATCCTTCATTTCATACGCGATGGCGGTCATCATCAACCGTGCGCTGCCGGATGTGCGGGATGGCTTAAAGCCGGTGCACCGGCGCATACTGTTCTCGATGGATGAGCAGGGCTTTACCGCCGATAAAACCTTCCACAAAAGCGCCCGTATCGTGGGCGATGTGCTGGGTAAATATCACCCGCACGGCGACAGCTCGGTATACGATGCCATGGTGCGCCTTGCGCAGGAGTTTAACACCCGCTATATGCTGGTGGAGGGCCAGGGCAACTTTGGCTCCATCGATGGCGACAGCGCGGCGGCCATGCGGTATACCGAGGCGCGCCTGAGCAAGCTGAGCACCGAGCTGATGGCGGATATAGGCAAAAACACCGTCGATTTTATGCCCAACTTCGACGAAACGCTCACGCAGCCCACGGTGCTGCCCTCCCGCTACCCCAACCTGCTGGTAAACGGCAGCGGCGGCATCGCGGTGGGCATGGCTACCAACATCCCCCCGCACAACCTGGGCGAGGTGATAGACGCCTATGTGGCGCTCATCGACAACCCCGAAATTTCTACCGAAGAGATTATGGCCTATATTCCCGGGCCGGATTTCCCTACCGGCGGCATCATCATGGGCACGGCGGGCATACGGCAGGCATACCGCACCGGGCGGGGCAAAATCGTGGTGCGCGCCAAGGCGGATATCGAGCCCATGGCCAACGGCAAAAGCCGCATCGTAATCACCGAGATACCCTACCAGGTGAACAAGGCGCGCATGGTCGAAAAGATTGCCGAGCTGGTGCACGAAAAGCGCATAGAGGGCATATCCGACCTGCGGGATGAGAGCGACCGCCGGGGTATGCGGGTGGTAATCGAGCTTAAAAAAGATGTGAACGGCGGCGTGCTGCTAAACCAGCTGTACAAACACACGCAAATGCAGGATACCTTCGGCGTCATTATGCTGGCGCTGGTGGATGGCGAGCCGAAAATACTGAATATACGCGAAATGCTCTACCACTACCTCCGCTTCCAGGAGCAGGTGGTAACGCGGCGCACGCAATATGATTTGGAGCGCGTGCGGGAGCGGCTGCACATCTTAGAGGGCCTGCTCATTGCGCTGAGCAATATCGACGAGGTCGTGGAGATCATAAAAACCTCGCGCAGCACGCCGCTGGCGAAGGAGCGCTTGATGGCGCGCTTTGGCCTGAGCGATAAACAGACGCAAGCCATACTCGACATGCGCCTTGCCCGCCTTACCGGGCTGGAACAGGAAAAGATACAGGAGGAGCATGGCGAGCTGACCAAGATGGTGGCCTATTATGAAAGCATACTGGCCGATGAAGGCAAGCTTTTGGCCATCATTAAAGAAGAGGTGCTCGAGGTGCGCCGCAAATATGCCGACGCCCGCCGCACCGAAATCACGGCGGTGACCGATGACATAGACCTCGACGACATCATACAAGAAGAGGATATGATTATAACGCTCACCCACTTTGGGTATATCAAGCGGCTCACGACCGATACCTACCGCGCGCAGCACCGCGGCGGCAGGGGCATTATGGGGCAAACCACGCGCGAAGAGGATTTTGTGCAGCACATGTTTGCCACCAGCACGCATTCGCATATCCTATTCTTTACCAACCGCGGGCGCGCGTTTAAAATTAAGTGCTACGCCATACCCGAAGCCGGGCGGGGCGCAAAGGGCACGGCCATCGTCAACCTGCTGCAATTGCAGGATGGCGAAAAGGTGACGGCCATGTTCCCCGTTACCGCCGAGGTCGAGGGCGGGTATCTCGTGCTGGCCACGCGGGGGGGCATCATTAAAAAGACGCCCCTGCAGGATTTCGACAATATCCGCAAGGGCGGCATCATCGCCCAAAACCTGCCCGAAGGGGACGAGCTCATCGGCGCTATGCTAAGCACCGGCGAGGATGAGTTCCTGGTGGGCACGCGGCAGGGCATGTGCATCCGCTTCCACGAGCGGGATGTGAGGGCCATGGGCCGCACGGCTACCGGCGTGCGCAGCATACTGCTTTCAGAGGGCGACAGCGTGGTGGATGTAGAAAAGGTCGTGCCGGGCGCAACGGTGCTCTCCATTACCGAAAACGGCATGGGCAAGCGCACCGGCGAGGGCGCCTACCGCAGCCAGCGCCGCGGCGGCAAGGGGCTTATCGCCATGAACATCAACGAAAAGACCGGCGAGCTGGCCTGCATGAAGATGGTGCATGGCGAAGAGGACGTGATACTCATCAGCGAGGATGGTACGGTGATACGCCTGCCCGCCGAGCAGATCAGCGTAATATCCCGCAATACGCAGGGCGTTAAGCTTATGCGCCTGGGCGAGGATACGCGGGTGGCCAGCGTGGCCATCGTGCCGCATACCGAAGAAGAGGAAGAGGACGAAGGCCCCGCAACCGAGGCCGAAGAATGAGCGTAGGGGGTACGCCATGCAAAATGCGTTCCCAACCGAATTGACCGAATTGGCCCGCATGCTGCAGCGCGCGGGCTTTTCGCTTTATGCGGTGGGGGGCATGGTGCGCAACGCGCAGCTGGGCCTCCCCCTGCACGATATGGATATTGCCAGCGCCCTGCGGCCCAGTGACCTAATACGGCTTTGCGAGCGGGAAACCATCCGCTATGTGCCCAAGGGCATCGCCTTTGGCATGATAGAGCTGCACATGGGGGAACAGCGCTTTGAGCATACCACCTTCCGCGCGGACCGATATGCACAGGATGGCCGGCACCGGCCCAGCGAAATCGCCTTTGCGGATACGGTGGAGGAGGACGCCTTTAGGCGGGATTTCACCATAAACGCGCTGTATCAAAATGTGCGCAGCGGCGCCGTGCTGGACCCTACCGGCGGGATAAACGATCTAAAGGCGGGCATACTGCGCGCCACCAGCCCCGATCCTTCCATCATCATGCGGGATGACGCGCTGCGCATACTGCGCATGGCGCGCTTTGCCGCCGAGCTTGGGTTTGCGGTGGAGCCCGGCACCTACGAGGCCGCACGGGCGCAGGTGGAGGGCCTCAAGGATATTTCCGCCGAGCGCGTGCAGGGCGAGCTCAACGCCATACTGCTTTCGGATGTAAAATATGGCAAACAGGGCGCGGTATACCATGGCCTGCGGATGCTTTGCGACTTGGGCGCGATGGATTGCATATTGCCCGAGCTTACCAAGGGGAGGGGCGTTGCGCAGCGGGAAGAATACCACGCCTACGATGTGCTGGAGCACGGCCTGCACGCCGCGCAGTGCGCCCCGCCCAACTTAACGCTGCGCTTGGCGGCGCTGCTGCACGATGTGGGCAAGCCGGGGGCGTTAAACGACAGCGGCCATATGCTGGGGCACGATGCGCTGGGCGCCGAGATGGCGCAGGGGATATTGGAGCGGCTGCGGTACCCGGCCCAAACCGTGCTTAGGGTGCGGGAGCTGGTGGCGTGGCATATGTATGACTTAACCGGCAAAGCCGCCGAGCCTACGCTGCGCGCGCGGTTTGCGCAGTGGGGATATGAGCTTAGCTGCCAGCTTGCGGCGCTGCGCCGCGCGGATATACGCGGCAGCGGGCGAAACGGCAGCGAAAAGACGGCCGATACCTGGGAGCGCATATTGTGCGCCATGCAAAAGGAAGGCGCGCCGTTTTCGACGGCGGAGCTAAACATAACCGGCGAGGATATTATGCGGGCGCTGGGGCTGCCGCCGGGGCCGCAGGTGGGGGAAATTAAGCAGAGGTTGCTGCTGCACTGCGCGCGGCGCCCGGCGGATAACAAGAAGGAACGATTGCTGCGCGTGGCGAAAACAATGCTGTGAACCGCACATGCAACCATACAAAAATTGGGAACATTTGTTAACTTATTGCCCCATGCGTGGGTTTGGGCTTGCATTGGCAGGCTAAAGCATGTAAAATAAATTGATTTACTATGGAAATGTGTGTATCATATACAAGCGCACCCACGGCGGCCACGCGGTGGACGCAAGGAGGAACAGAACGTGGCACTTTCACTCGAAGTTAAAAAATTCATCAATTCGGAGCATGTAGGCAAATTCGTAGAGATTTTGCTGCCCATTGAGGTATTGCCCGAACCGCAAAAAAAGAAAAAGGCGAAACCGCGCCCCGAGCCGGAACAGGATGACGAGCCCGAGATACAGGCGCAGGAGGCCGCAGAGCCCGCGCTGCCGCCCGAAGAGGAGCTGCCGCAGGCGCAACAAGAAGAAGCGCCCGCGGAAGAAGCGTCAGAGCTTGCGTTTGAGGTTGAGGACGAAGAGGAAGCGCCCGCGCCGCAGTTCGAAAAGGCGCGCATCCATTATGTGGAAGCGGGGGATGGCGAGCCGCTCATCCTGGTGCACAGCATCGGCCAATCCATCTACACATGGCGGCATCTGTTTGCCGCGCTCAGCCAAAATTACCGCACCATTTTGGTGGACTTGCCGGGCCACGGGTTTTCGTCGCGGCCTGCGTACTATAATTATACGATTCAGGAGCAGGCGCATTCGCTGGCGCTGTTTATGGATGCCGTCGGCATTGAATCGGCGCACTTTTTAACGTTCTCGATGGGCGGCGCCTATGTGCTGGACTTCGCCGCCGCGCACCCTGAGCGTCTGGGCCGCGTGATCTGCATTTCGCCGGGGGGAATGTCCCACGAGATGCCTCTGGCGGTAAAGATGCTGGACAGCAGCCTGCTGGGGGGCATCGCCTCGCTGCTCTATGGCGTCCGCACCGTGGAGGGCGTGCTGCGCAGCTGCTTCTTCGACCAGACCGTGGGCATCAACGAAGATATTGTCGAAGAATATTATAAAACCATAGCCGATTCCGAAGCGCGCCGCGCCTTGCGGATGAGCTTCCATAACTTTGCGGATGAGGAGCTGGCCTCTAAGCTGCGCTCACTGGAGATGCCGGTGCTCATTTTGCAGGGCGCCGAGGATAAGTGGCGCACGAGCGCGCAAATCGAGCTGTATCACGCCGCCATACCAAATGCCGGCTGCGCCATGATACGCAATGCCGGGCACCTGCTGCACGAAGAAAAGCCGGACCGCGTGCTTGCGGCGGTGATGGAATTTATACCGGCGCTTTGCCCTGAAGTGGAATAAGAAAAGGCTGTTTGCCTATGGCCCCCCTCCTTGCCCAAGGAGGGGATTTTTTTTGTTCAAGGGCGTTGCGCTATTGCCGCTCTTTATGGCGCTGGGAGCTGCGCCGCCCCTTAGCCCATAAAAGCGTCGCATAAAGCCCGCCAATATGGCGGGCTTTTAAAGTGCTATGCTGTTATACCCAGCTGCTTACTTCGCGCTTTGGCGTTTTTTATGAAGCGTCACAGCTGCCAGGGCAATGCCGCCTGCCACACAAAGCAGCCAAGCCGCGCCCATGCCATCGCCCGTTTTGGGGGGCTGTATGGGCAGGGGTAAGGTCACAACGGGGCTTGTCCGATCATCATCGCCACTGTTACGGCCGTTTCTGCCACCGTTTACCGTCAGCGTTATGGTGATAGGCTCGCTGGCAAAGTCGGTGAACTTATCGCCATTGATTTGCTCGTTGAATATTTTAATTTTGTAGTTCCCGCCTGTAAGGCCGGAGGGTACTACAATATTCGCCGTGCCGCTTGCCGCTTCCGTCAGCTTGCCGTAGTACAGAACTTTGCCGGAGTTATCTGTAATGATGCCGGAAACAAACTTGTTGTCGGAACCTGCGAACGCGCCGGAATAGTCTATGCTCACCGTATCGCCGGGGTTGGCCGTGCGCGTGGTTGTATCCGGCACAATCAAGTTCAAAAAGCCGGTGTTTGTGTCGATCATCGTGAATTTTATCACTCCGATTATGAATGTCATCACTTCGGTATCGTCGATGGTCGCTTCCGCCGCCGAAAGCGTGTCGCCTACCGCAACGTTTTTACCACCCACTGCGGCGGATGTGAACAGCGCGTTTGACAAGTCTAAACTGAAAGCGGGACGGGCCTCAAAAACGTTCATCACGCTGTAAAGACCGTAGCCCGAAATAACGCTGGCTCTATAAACACTAGAACTAGAACCATAAATAGAAACATAATAAGGGTCGGGCGAACGAAGCCACCACCCATTGCGCCCATACATAGTTACATCCGATCTATGCAATATGGCATATTCGTCATACGACAGCGGCCACAGCTTTTGATTTGCCACAGTATCGCCGATGATACCGTCCGCGATTGTCAGTGTCCGTGCTTGAATCAGCGCATATTCTTTGGGAGAAGCGCTGTTTATACCCGCCGCGATATCTTCCATTTTAAGCTGCAACGTGCTGCCGCGGTAATCACTTGCCGTTGTCCACCCCGGAGTTTCGCCCGGGTTGTTCTTATACCAACAATTATCTCCCGCCGTATACTGTGTATAGCTTGGGTCGGAGGGATCGGTGTAGCTTCCTGAACGAAACGCCACCGTGCCATATATCTCAGTGGGCGTCATGTTACCCCTCACCAGCAGCGTTATGCTGTCCGGCCGCTGGTATACGCCATCGCCGCTATTGCCGATGAACCACCATTCTTCCCCGGCAAAGCCCACTGTCACTAAGTTCGCGGTCACTGGTGTGGGAAGGCGGTACCCAGTGCTCGGCCTTTTCGCCTCAATTTCCACCGCCATCGCCGCAGCGGGCGCAAGCGACAACAGCAATAGAATCACCAGCAGCGCCGCCAGGCCTTTATACCTCTTTTGCATATTCCTTCTCCATATCCTTTATTGTTAAAATTTGTTATTAAAGAACAATTTCCGTTTGCTTTTTGGTGTTAATTATTAATACTTATACTATATTATTCCATACTATGTCAATAGTGTGGTCGCGCAGGAACCAAAAAACGCAGTTTACAACATATATAAATCCGTTTACGTCATATAATAAATCATTTACAGCATAAAATAAGCGTTTCAATTTTATATAAAATCAATTTTAAATAGATTCTATTTATGGTGCTTGGGATAACCCTCCCTGCAAGGATATAGCAAAAGCCCCCTCAAAAGAGGGGGCTTTGGGGTGGCCAAAGGCCCACTTGCTATTTACGCAATGATGGACGACACAACGCCCGACGCTACCGTGCGCCCGCCTTCGCGGATGGCGAAACGCAGGCCCTCATCCATCGCGATTGGCGTGATGAGGTTGATTTCCATTTGGATGT
>JAISKB010000026.1 GCA_031261085.1 Christensenellaceae bacterium | reverse complement strand
CTGGAGGATGAATGGGGCAACGTGATACCCGAGAAATACTACAGCGTGGGCCGCGGCAGCACGATTATAACCTTCACGCAGGCATATCTCAACACGCTGGCCAAGGGCACCTACAGCTATGCCGCTTATTTCACCGATGGTGTGACCAAGCCGATATACCTGACTGTGGGCAGTACCGCCGGCATAAGCATACCGCGCACCGGCGATGCCACTGCGAGAGCGCCGTGGGCGATGCTGATGCTTGCGGCCCTGTGCCTAGTCACAATGCTGCGGCGCAAAGAGAGCAACTAAGCCGGACTTAAGCAATTCCAATAACGAATTATTAGAGAGGGGGATTGGCAAGCGGCCGATCCCCCTTGTGACAAAAAGGAGCGTGCCGCCGGAATTGTGTAAACCGCCATACTCTCACCCGCATAGCAGGTGATTTTTTGTTTCGCGCGTTCCGCGCTCAACTGGCTCAAGCCATATAAAAATCCCCCTCCCTTGGGGAGGGGGTTAGGGGGTGGGGTCAAAAACCCCTACTCCTGTATAATCGCTATGCCGGCGCTGGCGCCCAAACGGTTGGCGCCCGCTTGCAGCATGGCCAGCGCATCCTCGCGCGTGCGCACGCCGCCGGCGGCTTTTACGCCGATGCTTGGGCCCACGGTGCGGCGCATGAGCGCGACATCCGCCGCCGTCGCCCCGCCGGTCGAAAAACCGGTGCTGGTTTTTACAAATGCCGCACCCGCGCGCACGGCACATTCGCAGGCCTGCACCTTTTCGGCATCGGTAAGCAAGCACGCCTCGATGATGACCTTAACGTGCGCGCTGCCCGCGGCTTGCACCACGGCACGGATATCCTCCTCAACATAGGCCCAGTCGCCCGCCTTCGCCCGGCCCACGTTGATGACCATATCCACCTCCTGCGCGCCGTTTTGCACGGCCTGCGCGGTTTCGGCGGCTTTGCCCTGCGTAAGCATGGCGCCCAAGGGGAAGCCTGCCACGCAGCATACCGCCACGTCGCTGCCCTTTAGCAGCTTTGCGCACAGCGGCACATAGCAGCTGTTTACGCACACGCTGGCAAAATGATATTGCAGCGCTTCCGCGCAGAGCGTTTCGATTTGCGCGGGGGTGGCGTCGGCCTTAAGCAGGGTATGGTCGATATAACGGTTTAAGTTTTGCATCGTTTTACCTCATTTCTTCGTTGCGTAGGGCGTATCGGCAAGCGGCAGCGCATAGCGGCGTTTGCCGTCAAAGCGGTAATATGCCTCGGCAATGGCGGGCGCGGTGGGTATGGAGGTAATCTCGCCTATGCCGATTGCCCCGTAGGCAAGATACAACCCCGGGCGCTCCACAATAAGGGAATCTATCTTGGGGATCATATTGGCTTTGAACAGCCCCAGTGTACCATATTTGGCGGTAGGCTTGCAATCCGCCAGCGGATATTGCTCGGTGAGCGCAAACCCCATGCTCATGACCACGCCGCCCTCGATTTGCCCCTCTACCGAAAGCGGATTGATGGCCTTGCCCACATCGTGCGCGGCGACGATGCGGCTGAGCCTGCCCTCGTCATCCAGTATGACGACCTGCGTAGCATAGCCATAGGCCACATGGCTCACGGGGTTGGGCTTGTCGCTGCCCAGCGCATCGGTTTTAGCCAGGTAGTAGCCATAATATTCCTCGCCGTCCATTTCGGCCAGGCTGCGGCCATGCCGCGCATCGTTAAACAGCAGGCAGGCGCGGCGGGTGGCCTCGCCAGTAATCAGCGTATGGCGGCTGCCCGAGGTGGTGCCGGAATCCGGCGCGGTAACGGTGTTGGCGGGGATATAAACGATCTGCTCCCGCCCAAGGCCGGCGGCTTCGGCCACGATTTGCACCAGCACGGTGCCCAGGCCCTGGCCTATGCAGCTCCCCCCGGCATGGATTTCTACCTGCCCGTTTTGTATGCGCAGCCGCACGCGGCCGGTATCGGGTATGCCCACGCCCACGCCGGCATTCTTCATCGCGCAGGCGATGCCCGCGAACCTGGCGCTTTCGTAAGCACCTTTTACCGCCTCCAGCGTTTCTACCAGGCCGGTGGAGCTATCCACAATCTGCCCGTTGGGCAGCACCTGCCCCGGGCGGATCGCGTTGCGATAGCGTATTTCCCACGGGGAGATGCCTATCTTTTCGGCGGCCTCGTTGAGCAGGCTCTCTATGGCGAAGCAGGTTTGTGTTACGCCAAACCCGCGGTAGGCCCCGGCGGGCGGGTTGTTGGTATACCAGGCATAGCCGTCTATTTCGAAATTTTGGTAGTTATAGGGCCCGGCGGCGTGGGTGCAGGCGCGCTCCAAAACAGGCCCGCCCAGGCTGGCATATGCGCCGGTATCCGTGGTGACCGTTGCCTTCACGCCCTGTATGATGCCGTTTTCGTCGCAGCCCAGCGTAAAGTCCATATCCATGGGGTGACGCTTGGGGTGTATCAGCAGGCTTTCGGCACGGGTGAGCTTGCATTTAACGGGCCGCCCGGTCAGCAGCGCGCACAGCGCGGCATGGTGCTGCACGGTCACGTCCTCCTTGCCGCCAAAGCCGCCGCCCACCAGCTTGTTTTCCACCATCACCTGCTCTTTGGCAAGCCCCAGCATGGGCGCGGTTTCGTGCTGCGTATCGTAGGTGCCCTGATCGGAGGTATACAGCATGATGCCCTCCCCTTTGGGGAAGGCCACGGCGCACTCGGGCTCCAAAAAAGCGTGCTCGGTATGGGGCGTGTGGAAGCTGCCCCGCAGCACATGCCTGGATTGGGCAATGGCCCCCTCCGCGTCGCCCCGGCTCACATGCTTGTGCGCCAAAAGGTTGCCGCCCGGGTGCAGCTGCGGCGCGTCCTGCGCGCTGGATTCCTCGGTGGACTGCACCGGCTTGAGCACCTCATATTCCACCCGCACCAGCGCTTTGGCCTGCGCTAAAATCTCGGGGGTTTCAGCGGCCACCAGGCAGATGGCATCCCCCAAATAATGCGTGACCTCCCCCACCGGCACCAGCGCGAACCAATCGCGCTTTAAGTGGCCCACCATCACCAGCCCGGGGATATCGGCGGCGGTAAACACGCCCGCTACGCCGGGCAGCGCTTTGGCCGCCCCTGTATCGATGGCCAGCACCCGCGCCCGTGGGTACGCGGCGCGCACCGCGCTGGCGTGCAGCATGCCCTCCATATAAATATCATCGGTATACTCGCCATAGCCCAGCACCTTTTCGCGCACATCGATGCGGTGTGCGCGCGCGCCCACCTTCCAATCATCGGGCGCGGCGGGCACCTCACCCCTTTGGAACAATTCCGTGGCAATCTGCACGGCCCTTATGATCTTCACATAGCCGGTGCAGCGACAGATATTGTTGCGCAGCGCGTGCTGAATCTCCTCGTGCGTGGGGGCGGGGTTTTGCGCGAGCAGGGCCTTGGCGCACAGCACCATGCCGGGTATGCAAAAGCCGCATTGCACCGCGCCAGCCTCGCCAAACGCATAGGTGTAAACTTCCTTTTCAAAATCGGAAAGGCCCTCTACGGTACACAGGGTTTTGCCCTGCATACGGTCGGTCTGCTGCACGCAGCACTTGGTCGCCTTGCCCTCGATGAGTATGGTGCAGGTGCCGCAAGCGCCCTCGGCGCAGCCGTCTTTTACCGAGGTGAGCCGAAGCTCATCCCGCAAGTAGCGCAGCAGGTTTTGATTTTTTTCCACAGTAACGGCTTGGCCGTTTACGGTGAAAGTCGCCATGGTATCATCCTCCGTAAACCCGGGGTAAGGGGCGCTTGCCGCTTACACCGGGACCTTCTTGGGTAAAGTTGCTTGAACGCACCCAAAGCCTACAGCAAATAGGCATAATCCTTCAAAACGGTGCGCATCAGCAGCGCCGCATCCTCGTTTAGCGCGGGGTTGCTCTTGCTCAGGTCATAGCTCGCCTCCTCGCCGTTTAAGCGCACGCGCACGGCGGGGGCTGCTGCGTCTAGCACCATAAAGCCGTCGTTTTCGCTATCGGCAAAATCCTCCGCATTGGCGAAGAGCGTGAACTTATCTTTGTAGGGCCGGCTGGAATAGGGGCAGAAGGTGGCGCAGTTGCCGCACTCGTTGCACATATAATCCACATGCACGATTTGACGCATGGCATGCCCCGCTGCCGAAACCGCCACATTGGCGCGGTTGGGGCAAACGCCCACACAGGTTTCGCACACGGTGTTGCAGCCCAGGCAGCGCTCGGCTTCGCGCGGGCAAGGGTGCGCCAGCACGCCTTTTTTGGCCAGCAGCGCTTCGTAAGCGGGGGCGGCGTTGGGGGGCAGGTCATAGGCGTGCGGCTGCCCCAGCACGGCTTTCGCAAACGCGGCCGCGTCGGCGATGGCCTCCACCACGGTGGCGGGCCCGCGCAGGGCATCCCCCGCAACGAATACCGCGCCGGTTTGGAAGGGCGCGCGCCCCTTTTCGTTAAGCGTTACGCCATAGGCGGCAAACACCTTTTCATCCAGCTTTTCGCCCAGCGCGGCGATTACGATATCGGCGGGGACCTCCGCTGTTTCGCCGGTTTCTACGGGGCGGCGGCGGCCGCTTTCATCCGGCTCGCCCAGCGCCACCTTGTGGCAGTGCAGCACGCCGTTCTCCTGCCTGGCGGGGGATAGCAGCTCGGCAAACTCCACGCCGTCGGCAATCGCCAAATCCAGTTCCTCGGCATCGGCGGGCATATATTTTTTGGTGCGGCGGTAAACCAGCGTCACCCGTTCTACACCCGGCAGCCGCTTTGCCGCGCGCGCGGCATCCATGGCGGTGTTGCCGCCGCCTACTATGGCCACATGCCTGCCCGGCGAAAGCGTATCGGGCGCGTTTTTGCACGCGTATAAGAATTCGATCACGTTCATGACGTTGCCGGGGATGGAAAGCGCGCTCGGCTTTTCGGCGCCCACCGCGAGCAGGAAATATTCATACCCCTGCGCCTTAAGCTCGGCCAAACCGGGCGCCTTCTGCCCGCAGATGAATTCCGCGCCCATACGGCGGGCCAGCTCCACATCCTTATCGATGGCGCTGTGCGCTATGCGAAATTCGGGTATCACATTGCGCACGATGCCGCCGGGCCGCGCCTGCTTTTCGAACACCGTGACCGGCACCCCCGCGCAGGCGAGGAAGTAGGCCGCGGCAATGCCGGCCGGCCCACCGCCAATGATGGCAGCCTTGGGGCCGGATTTTTTGGCGGGCGGCTGCAGATTTTTCAGCAGCGCGTCATACGCGTGCTGTGCCGCCTGCAGCTTGGTGGCGCGAATTTGCACCGATTCCTCGTAAAAATTGCGGGTGCAGGTATCCATACAGCGGTGCGCGCAGATGGTGCCCGTGATAAATGGCAGCGGGTTTTTTTGAAGTATGAGCTCGAGCGCGGCAAGGTATTCGCCTTTGCCGCAAAGCTCTATATATTCGGGTATATCCTGCCCGATGGGGCAGCCGCCCTGGCAGGGCGCGGTAAAGCAGTCAAACAGGGGCACCCTTTGCGGCAGCTTGCGGCTGGGCAAGGGCTTTATGGCCTTGCGGTAGTGCGCGCTGGTTCGCGTGGCGTCGCTTAGCGCGGCAACGGCAGTATAATCCACCCCCGCAAAGGGTTTAAAGTCAGGTGTCCCTACCAGCTTGGCGGCCAGCTGCGCGATGCGGTTGTAGCCGCCCGGCTTGAGCAGGGTGGTGGCCACGGTGATGGGCCATATGCCCGCGCGGAACAGTTCCTCGATGTTGAAATAATCCGCCCCGCCGGAATAGGAAAGCCGGAGCGCGCCCTTAAATTCCGCGCTCAGGCGGCGCGCCATCTCTATGGTCAGCGGGAATACCGCCCGGCCGCTCATATACATCTCTTCGCTGGGCAGCTCCCCCGCCTTCACCTCCACCGGGAAGGTGTTGGAGAGCTTTAGGCCAAATTCCAGCCCCTCGCTTTGCGCCAGGCTCTGCAGCCGGCGGAACATGGGCACCGCATCGGCATATTGTAAATCCTCTTCAAAGTGATGGCGGTCGAAGGATAAATAATCGTAGCCCAGCGCATCCAAGCGGGCGCGGGACCACTCGTACCCGAGTATGGTGGGGTTGCATTTTACAAAGGTATTGAGCTTTTTTTGGGTGAGCAGGTAGCTGGCGATGGCCTCGATTTCGTCGGGCGGGCAGCCGTGCAGGGTCGAAACCGTGACCCCGCTGGTGATGCGCGCCGGGGTGGCGCGCACAAAGTCGGCGTCCTCGGGGAACAGCGCGCAAAGCGCCTTTGTGCATTCCTTAAAGATGGGTGTGGCGGAAGCATCGATCATGCCATCGATGAAGGCCTGCATCTTGGGCGTTTGAATGCCTTCTAAGTCGTATCCCACGCTGATGTTGAACGCAAAGCCGTTTGGCGCGCCCAACCCCCATTTATGCGCGATAAACCGCAGGGCAAACCACGCCTTCACATATTCATCGAAGGCCTGCGGCACATACAGCTCGGTGGACCATTCGCAGTTGTAGCCTTCATCCTCGGCCGATATGCAGGGCCGGGCAATGCAGGCCGCAAGCTCGGCGCCGTCCATCTTTTGCACGGTCTTTAATTCGAAAAAGCGGCTGCCCGCATAATAGGCCGCGATGATGTTTTGCGCGAGCTGCGTGTGGGGGCCCGCCGCGGGCCCCAGGGGTGTTTCGAGCTTTTCGCAAAAGAGGGGCAGCGTTTTGCCTGCGCTGGGATTGATGAATTTTGCGGTGACGCCAAATGCGGCGCCGGTTTTATCGTGTTCGGCAAACAGCCAAGTCATCAGTTGCGCAAAGGGTATGGGGGTCATGCGTTCGCTCATGCTGGTATCCTCCTAAATATGGGTGATTGGCGCCTTAGCCATTCAGGCGCGCCCAAAGCTTTTGGGCGGCTTCCATCGTGCGGGCGTTTATGGCTTCTTCATCGATGCCTATGAGCTTTCTATCCCGCATAAGCAGGCGGCCGTTGCACATGGTGGTTTCGCACTGGCGGCCCGTCATGCCAAATATCATATGGCCATCGATATTGCCGGCGTTAAGCGGGGTAAATGGCTTGTAATCCATCACGATTACATCGGCCGCCGCGCCGGATTTTAGCACGCCCAGCTCCAGCGGGAAGTAGCGCCCCGCGATTTGGCGGTTGTTTTTAAACAGCATATCCGTCACCTCGCCCCAGGCCACGTTGGGCAGGCAGGCGTTGTGCCGCTGTATGGTGAGGCCCGCCTTTAAGCTCTCCAGCATATCGAAGGTGTAGGCATCGGTGCCCATACCCACCAAAATGCCCTTGGCGAGCATGGGCAGTATGGGGGAACAGCCCACCGCGTTGCCCATGTTGGATTCGGGATTGTTAACCACCATGGTGTCGGTTTCTTTTATGATGTCCATTTCGGCGGGGGTGATGTGTATGCAGTGGCCCAGCAGCGTTTTGGGGCCCAATATGCCATGCTGGAGCAGGCGGTTTACGCTGCGGGTGCCATATTTGCGCAGGGAATCGTATACGTCGTTTAACCCCTCGGCCACATGTATGTGGTAGCCGGTTTTGCCATCGTTCTCCCTCACCATCTTTTCGAAGGTTTTATCGGATAGAGTGAACAGCGCGTGGCCGCCGAACATGGCCTTTACCATAGGATCCTTCCGCTGCTCGCAGCGGCGGATAAAATCGCCGTTTTCGCGTATGGCGGCGTCGCACTTGGCCTCGCCGTCGCGGTCGCTCACCTCGTAGCACAGGCAGGTGCGCACGCCCAGCTCCTTTGCCACCTCTTCGATGGCAAGCAGGCTGCCCTCTATTTCGCCATAGCTCGCGTGGTGGTCAAACAGGGTAGTGCAGCCGGTTTTGATGCAGTCGATATAGGTGGTGTAGGCGCTGCGGCGGGTATCCTCCAGGGTGAGGCTGCGGTCCAGCTTCCACCACATGCCGTTGAGTATTTCGTAAAAGTTGGTGGGGTTATGCCCCTTTATGCTAAGCCCCCGCGCCAGCGCGCTGTATATATGCGAATGCGCGTTGATGAACGCCGGCATAATCACCATGCCCCGCGCATCGATGTATTCTGCCTGGGGGTACTTGGCCTTTAGCGCATCGGTTTCGTTTACCTCGATGATGGTGGTGCCTTCCACCGCGACACCGCCGTTTTTTACATAGGGCATGGCGCCATCCCGCGTGATTGCGATGCCGTTTGCAATTAGATACATAGCTGCGTTACCTCCTTGCGGTTTGTATGTGTGCTGAAAGATGCGTATATGCGCAATAATAAAGAGATAGTATAGTTAAGAAAAAACGCGCGCCATCACAGTTTGACAGTTGTGATAGCCCGCGCGCAAAGCACTCCCTTACGGCCATGTTTGGATACATGTTTGACCGTCTTTATTTTATCATAGCCGCAGCAGGCTTTTCAATAGGCATTCATAAATATATAAAAAAATTTTTAGCTAAAACGAAAAACTTTTTGGAGAGCTATTGAAATTCAGTGCGGATGTGGTATCATAGAAATGGAAAACCTGTGGGCGTTTGGCGTATGCAACTATGCCTCCCCACCTATTCGGGGCTGATGAGGAGGTCGTAATGCGAAGGGACACGCTGGAACTGCTCACGCGCGTTGCAAACGCGCTTGCGCTGCAATTTGGTAAAAACTGCGAGGTGGTTATACACGACCTTGCGGGTGACGACCCGGAGAACACCATTGCCTGCATAGAGAATGGGCATGTGTCGCGGCGCGACGCCAAGGCGGGGCCCAGCCACATCGTGCTGGAGGCCGTGCGCAAGGGCCGGCGCGACCTGCCGGATCACTACAACTATCTGACCCAAACGCGGGATGGGCGCATTCTCCGATCCAGCTCCGTATATATCAAAGATGAAGACGGCACCGTCAGCGGCATATTCTGCATCAACTACGACCTTACCGACCTCATGATGGCGCAGTCCGTGGTAAACGCCATCGTGCAAACGGGCGGCATAGGCAGCGAGCCCGAGCACATACCCACCAACGTGAACGAGCTTCTCGATGAGCTGCTGGAGCAATCCGTGCGGATTATCGGCAAGCCGGTGGCCATGATGAACAAGGATGAAAAGGTAAAGGCCATCGCGTTTTTAAACGAAGCGGGGGCCATGCTCATCACCAAAAGCGGCGATAAAATAGCCAAGTATTTTGGCATAAGCAAATATACGCTCTATTCCTACCTGGACGCCAACAACGATAACGTCTAACCCAAAGCAGCAACCGCACAAAAAAGAGAGGAGCTACCCATGGACTTCGATGCAATCAACAAAGCGGCGCAAGGCTATTTGCCCCAAATGACCCGTTTCCTGCGCGACCTTATCGCCATCCCCAGCGAGAGCTGCGAGGAGGAGGGCGTTATTAAGCGCACCATAGAAGAGATGAAAAAGCTGGGCTTCGACCGGGCCGAAATCGACCCGCAGGGCAACGCGCTGGGCTATATGGGCCACGGCCCCCGGCTTATCGCCTACGATGGCCATATCGATACCGTGGGCGTGGGCAACCTATCCAACTGGAAGTTCGACCCATATAAGGGCTACGAAAACGACGATGAGATAGGCGGGCGCGGCGGCTCCGACCAGGAGGGCGGCATCGTATCCGCCGTATATGGCGCAAAGATTATGAAGGACCTTTCGCTCATCCCCGATGATATAACCGTGCTGGTGACGGCCACCGTGCAAGAAGAGGATTGCGATGGCCTGTGCTGGCAGTATATACACCAAAAAGACGGCCTCACGCCGGAATTTGTAATTTCCACCGAGCCGACCGATGGCGGCATTTACCGCGGGCACCGCGGCCGCATGGAGATTCGCGTGGATGTTAAGGGCATATCCTGCCATGGCTCCGCGCCCGAGCGGGGCGACAACGCCATCTACAAGATGGCGGATATTTTAAAAGAAGTGAAGGCGCTCAACGAAAACGGCTACGAAGCGGGCGACGCCATAAAGGGCCTGGCCAAGATGCTCGACCCGAAGTTTAACCCGGAGCACTATGAGGACGCGCGCTTTTTGGGCCGCGGCACCGTAACCACCTCGCAGATTTTCTTCACCTCCCCCTCCCGCTGCGCCGTGGCGGATTCCTGCTCCATCTCGCTGGATCGCCGCATGACCGCCGGCGAAACGTGGGAATCCTGCCTGCAGGAAATCGCGGATTTACCCGCCTGCAAGCAATATGGCGCCGAGGTCACCATGTATATGTACGACCGCCCCGCGTGGACGGGTTTGGTATACGAAACCGAGTGCTACTTCCCCACCTGGATAAACAAGGAGACCGCGCCGCATGTGCAGGCACTGGTGGATGCGCACAAGGCGCTCTATGGCGAAAAGCGCGTGGGCAACCCCGGTTCCCTGCACCTGCGCAACCGCCCCTTAACCGATAAGTGGACTTTTTCGACCAACGGCGTGGCCATACAGGGCCGCTACGGCATACCCTGCGTGGGCTTTGGCCCCGGCGCCGAGTCGCAGGCGCACGCCCCCAACGAGATTATCTGGAAGGAAGACCTTGTGCGCTGCGCCGCCGTATACGCGGCGGTTCCCGGCCTGTATAAGGGCAAGGACGGCGAAGATTCGTGCCAATTCCGCGCGGGCGCGGTGAACAAATAAAATACCAAGCAGGGAGTAACGAACTATGAGCAACCTAAAAAAGTATACCGACGCGCTCGACAAGCTGCACTATGGCAACATGTACGAAGGCGACTTCTTCCTCACCTGGGAAAAGACCCGCGAGGAGCTTGAGGCCGTGTTTACCGTGGCGGATGCGCTGCGCTACCTGCGCGAGAACAACATCTCCGCCAAAATATTCGACAGCGGCCTGGGCATCAGCCTATTCCGCGATAATTCTACCCGCACCCGCTTCTCGTTCGCCTCGGCCTGCAACCTGCTGGGCCTCGAGGTGCAGGACTTGGACGAGGGCAAAAGCCAAATCGCCCATGGTGAAACCGTGCGCGAAACCGCCAATATGATCTCCTTCATGGCCGATGTCATCGGCATACGCGATGATATGTATATAGGCAAGGGCAATACCTACATGCACGAGGTTGTGCAATCCGTAAAGCAGGGCAACGAAGACGATGTGCTGGAGCAAAAGCCCACGCTGGTCAACCTCCAGTGCGATATCGACCACCCCACGCAGGCCATGGCCGATGCGCTGCATCTCATCAACCTGTATGGCGGCGTCGAAAACCTAAAGGGCAAAAAGATAGCCATGACCTGGGCCTACAGCCCCAGCTACGGCAAGCCGCTATCGGTACCGCAGGGCATCATAGGCCTTATGACCCGACTGGGCATGGATGTGACGCTGGCTTACCCCGAGGGCTACGAGGTGATGGATGAGGTTGTGGAGGTAGCCAAAAAGAACGCGGCCGAGCAGGGCGGCAAGTTCGAAATCACCCACTCCATGCAAGAAGCGTTTGCGGATGCGGATGTGGTATATCCCAAGAGCTGGGCCCCCTTTAAGGCGATGGAAGAGCGCACCGAGCTGTATGGCAACGGCGATTTCGATGGCATCAAGGCGCTCGAAAAGCGCTTGCTCGCGCAGAACGCCGAGCATAAGGATTGGGAGTGCACCGAGGAGATGATGGCGCGCACCAAAGGCGGCAAGGCCATGTACCTGCACTGCCTGCCCGCCGACATCACCGATGTGAGCTGCGAAGCCGGCGAAGTGGCGGCCAGCGTATTCGACCGCTACCGCAACCCGCTCTACAAGCAAGCCTCTTACAAGCCCTATATCATCGCGGCCATGATATTTTTGGCGAAGGTTAAAAATCCTTCCGCCAAGCTGAAGGAATTGGAAGCCAAGGCGCCCAAGCGCCACGATGTGTAACCGATCGTAACATACAACCTCCCCGCATAGGCTATGCGAGGAGGTTTTTTATTTGGGCTGTTTATATAGTATCCGCTAGCCGTTCGGGGGATAGGCCATCGAGCAAAGCCAGCCGGTTGTTTTCGATGATGGGGAGGTATTCGCACAGCGCGCAAGCGGCGGCGGCCACCTTTTTCCACAGGCGGCGCATTTGCTTGAGCGACCCGCCCATAATCACCACGATAAACACGGGCAGCGCGGGCTGCGTGACGGCATCCGTGCCGCTGTATACGCTAAGCCCTTGCAAATCCTCGGGGCTGAGCGGCCGCAGCACGGCTTCCACACATTGCCGCGCAAACGCCGCGCTGCCCGGCGCCTCGCCCTGCGGGCGAAACCGAAACCCCAGGCCAAATCCTTGCGTTTGCATTATATATCCCCCTCCAAATAGGCCTGCTGCGCAGGCGTTAGCGCATCCAGCCCCAGCCCCAGCGCGGCGGCCTTCAAAAGCGCTACCTCGCGGTCTATCGCCGGGGGCACCTCATATAGCCCCGGCTCCAGCGGCTGCCGCGCCAAATACCGCGCGCACAGCGCCTGCAGCGCAAAGGACATATCCATAATATCGGCGGGGTGCCCGTTGCCCGCCACCACGTTGACCAGCCGCCCATCGGCCAGCACATTGAGCACACGGCCATCCCGCAGGCGGTAGCCCTCTATGAAGGGCTTGCGGGTTTCTACCCGCGAGCAGAGCGCGCGCAGCTCGTTTTTATTGATTTCCACATCGAAATGCCCCGCGTTGGCGAGTATGGCGTTGTGCCGCATCGCTTCAAAATGACGGCGGGTAATCACATCCTTACAGCCGGTCGCGGTGATAAAAATATCGCCCAGCGGTGCGGCTTCCTCCATGCGCAGCACGCGGAAGCCATCCATCGCGGCGGTCAGCGCGCGGTGCGGGTCCACCTCGGTGATGATTACCTGCGCGCCCAAGCCCTGCCCCCGCTTTGCGATGCCGCTGCCGCAGTGGCCATAGCCCGCCACCACCACCGTGCGGCCGGATACCATGTTGTTGGTGGCCGAAAGTATGGCGTCCCACACCGATTGGCCGGTGCCATGATGGTTGTCGAACAGGCGCTTGGAGGAAGCGTCGTTCACGGCGATCATCGGGAAGGGGAGCTTGCCGGCCCGGTGCAGGCCCCGCAAACGGTGTACGCCGGTGGTGGTCTCCTCACAGCCGCCTATCAGGTCTTTTGCATATTGTGGGTGGCTGCCAATCAGCATGGCCACAAGGTCGCCGCCGTCATCTATGATGATATGCGGGCAAAACTCCAGCGTGCGGCGTATATGCTCCGAATATTCTTCTTGCGTGGCGCCAAACCAGGCGTGCACCTCCACCCCTTGGGCCGCGAGCGCGGCGCAAATGTCATCCTTGGTGGAGAGCGGGTTGCTGCCGGTGGCGCATACCTGCGCGCCGCCCCCTTGCAGCACCAGGGCGAGGTAAGCCGTTTTGGCCTCTAAATGTATGCTCAGCGCTATGCGCAGGCCGTGTAAGGGCTGCTCCCGCGCAAACGCGCGCTCTATGCCGCCCAGCACGGGCATAAAATCCTTCACCCAGTCTATGCGCTTTTGCCCCAAAGGGGCCAACGATGCATCGCGTATGGTGCTCATGCCCTCACCCTCCCAATTGATGCTTATTCTCGAGCTATTATCCCACGAAACCGCCCACAGCGCAAGCGCGCGCCATATTGCCCGCGGGGCGCAAATCATGTATGATAGAAATATCAAAATACAAAAACCAAACGGAGGAGCACCGGCATGTACACCTTGCAACAATACCGTGAGAGCGCCGACTATATTCAAAATAAGCTGGGCGATTTTCACCCCGAATTGCTGATGATACTGGGCAGCGGGCTGGGCGGCCTGGCGGAGCGGATGGAAACGCCCATCTACATACCCTATGCGCAGATACCGCATTTTAAAGCCAGCACGGCCATAGGGCATAAGGGCCGGTTTGTGGCCGGGATGCTGGGCGGCAAGCGCGTGCTGATGATGCAGGGCCGGCTGCATGTATACGAGGGGCACAGCATGCAGGAGGCGGCCTATCCGGTGCGGGTGGCCAAGCTTTTGGGGGTAGAAAAGCTGATCGTCACCAACGCGGCGGGGGGCGTGAACCTTGCGCTCTCGGGCGGGCAGCTCATGGTCATCAAGGATTATATCAAATTCACGCTGGATAACCCGCTGATGGGCCCCAACCTCGAAGAATTCGGCCCGCGCTTCCCCGATATGTGCACCGTGTTCGACCCGGATTGGCGGGCGCTGTTTGCGCGCGTCGCCCAGGAACAGGGGGAGCCGGTGGCGGAGGGCGTATATTTTTATATGACCGGGCCCATGTACGAAACGCCCGCCGAAATACGCGCCATACGCGCGCTGGGCGGGGATGCGGTGGGCATGAGCACCGTGCCCGAGGCCATTGCGGCCAACCACTGCGGCATGAAGATATTGGGGGTGTCGCTGGTGACCAATATGGCGGCGGGGGTATTGGATGCCCCGCTATCCGGCGAGGAAGTGCTTGCCGCCGCCGCAAAGGCCGGCGCGCGGTTTGAACGGCTTATGACCGCATTTGTGGCGGCAATATAAGGGGGCCGGGATGTACGATATTCTATTCCAAAACGCCACCGTGCTCACCATGGTGGATGCCGCCCCCGTGTTCCACGGCCATGTGGGCATACAGGGCGGGCGCATCGCCTATATGGGGCAGGAGGCGCGCGCGGCGGCCCGCGTTATAGCGTGCGAAAACCGCATATTGATGCCGGGGCTTATCAACACCCACGCGCACACCGCCATGTGCGTGCTGCGCGGCTATGCCGATGACTATGCGCTGCAGCCCTGGCTGTTTACAAAGGTGTTCCCCGCCGAGGCCAGGCTTACGGAGCGCGCGGTGCTGGCCGGGGTGCGGCTGGGCTTTGCCGAGATGCTTTCCACCGGCACCACCAGCCTTAGCGATATGTACTTTTATCAGCCCGCCGCCGCGCAATTGGCGCTGGAGGTCGGCATACGCGCATCGCTGTGCAACGCCGCCACGGCCGCGCAAGGCGCCTGGAACCCGCCGCAGGATCGCGCCGCGCAGGAGACCTTCCGCCTGATACAGGAATATCACGGCGCGGGGGAGGGGCGCATACTGGCCGAGGTAGCCATCCACGCGGAATATACCTCCTGCCCCGCCGTGTGGGAATGGGCGGCGGCGCTCGCGCAGAGCCGGGGCGTGGGGTTGCAGGTACACCTGAGCGAAACCGAAAAGGAGCACGCCGCGTGCGTGGCGCGCTATGGCAAAACGCCCGCCGCGCTGCTGGCCGGGTACGGCGTGTTTGAAGGGCGGGCCCTGGCCGCGCACTGCGTGTGGCTAACCCCAAAGGATAGGGCGCTGCTGGCCGAAAAGGGCGTGCACGCGGCGCATTGCCCCGTGAGCAACCTGAAGCTGGGCAGCGGCATAGCCAACATAACCGCGATGCGGGCGGCGGGCATAAACATAAGCTTGGGCACCGACGGGTGCTGCTCCAACAACACGCACGATTTATTTGAAGAGATTAAGCTGGCCGCCCTGCTGGCAAAGGGCACCACCGGCGACCCTTGCGCGGTTTCGGCCTACGATGCGCTAAAGATGGCCACGGTAAACGGCGCCAAGGCGCAGGGACGCGCCGATGTGGGGCAGGCCGCCGTGGGTATGCAGGCGGATTTGATCCTGCTCGATATGCATACGCCTTCTACGCTGCCGCAGTATGACCCCATCAGCGCGGTGGTGTACAGCGCGACCGGCGCAAACGTGCGCCTCACCATGGTGCAGGGCAGGGTGCTATATGAGGACGGCGGCTTTACCACCCTCGATATAGAGCAGGCCTATGCCGAGGCGGAATATGCCAAAAAGCTGATTTTAGGGTAGTGAGCGGTTTTTTAAGTGTGGGCTTTGTATAAAAGCGCTTATCCTTCCCGCGTATGCGCGGGCGTTGCCGGGTCCATGATGCCCACATAGGGCACGTTGCGGTAATACCCGTCATAATCCAGCCCATAGCCCAGCACAAATTCATTGGGTATGGTGAACCCCACATAATCCGGCGCGATATCGCACTCGCGCCGCTCGGGCTTATCGAGCAGGCAGCAAATTTTAAGCGAAGCGGGCTGCCGCGATTCAAGCAGGGAGGTCAAATGCTTGAGCGTAAGGCCGCTGTCCATAATATCCTCCACAATCAACACATGCCGCCCCGTGATGCTCGAATCCATATCCTTGGCGATGCGCACGATGCCGCTGGTTTTGCGGGCGCTGTTGCCATAGCTCGAAATGGCCATAAAGTCCATTTCCAAATGACAGGTCATACGTCGGCTCAAATCCGAAAAGAAATGCACGGCCCCCTTTAGAATGCACACGAGTATCACGTCCTTGCCCTCATAATCCTCTGAAAGCTGCGCGCCCAGCTCGGCGATGCGCACAACCAGCTGTTCCTGGCTGAGCAGCGTTCTGGCGATGTCCTTGTTCATATCCGTCTTTTCCGGCATAAATGCAATCCTCCCACTATCGTGTCAATTTGGAATATAGCGCACGCGGAGTATATGCCGCGTGGAATTCGTTATTTTCACCTGCTCCGCAATGCCTATGCCCGGCGCGAACAGCACCCGGTTCCCCGCGCAAAGCAGCGGCATCGACCGCGCGTCCCGCGGGATTTTGCGGTCTATCAGCACATCCTTTAGCTTTTTGCCGCCCGGCGCGCCCAAGGGGTGAAACAAGTCCCCCGCGCGGCGGGTGCGGGCACTTATGCCCTCGGGCAGCTCGTCCGCATCCAAATAGGCGATGCGGCTGTCCGGCTCTATCGGGCCCGCGTAGGGCGCGGCGACAAACCGCCCCGCGGGGGTGCGCGTTTCGCCCGCGAGGTTGAAGGGCACGCAAAAATCCGCCGCCGTGGGGAGCGGGCCGCCTATGCAGATGCTTTCGTTGCGGATATATACCGATACATGGGGCAAATGCAGCACTTTGCCCGTGGGGGCTTGCAAAAAATCGAGCAGCAGCGCGATGTGCTTGCGCTCCACATCCGCCGGTACGCCGGCCTGCTGTAGGCATAGCCGCAGCGCGCGCGAGGCGATGGGGCGGGGCAGCGCGGCCAAGGCCGCCCTATCATACCCGGCGGGGGTTTGGGCGGCGGCCAGCGCGCTGCGGGCGGCGGCCAGCAGGTAGGCTTCATCTTCGGTAAGCAGCTCGCAAGCGCCGCACAGCGCCGGCACGATGCCGGGGTTTATGTGCTCCCGCAAATAGGGCAGCACATCCAGCCGCAGGCGGTTGCGGGCGGCGCATCGCTCGGCGTTGGTTTCATCGGTTTGATACGGTTGGTTCAGCTCGGCCAAGAATGCCTCGATTTCGGCCCGGCGCAGGTTTAAAAATGGGCGTATGATGTTGCCCCGCCGGTATTGCATGCCGCACAGCCCCGCCAGGCCGCTGCCCCTGGCGAGGTGCAGCAGCAGGCTTTCGGCCTGATCCTCCATATGATGCGCAAGGGCGATGGCGCTCGCACCGGCGGCTTCGCGCGCGCGCTCCAAAAAGGCATAGCGAATATCCCGCGCGGCCTGCTCCAGCGTTTTGCCCGCCGCGTGCGCTCTCACGTCGATGTGCTCCACCATGAGCGGCAGGGATAGCGCCTCGCACAGGCTGCGCACGAAGGCTTCATCGGCACCCGCGCCCTGCGCGCGTATGGCGTGGTTCAGGTGCGCGGCGTATACGCGTATGTTTAATTCCCCCTGCAGGGCGTGCAGCGCGCGCAGCAGCGCAACCGAATCGGCGCCGCCGCTCACCCCCACCAGCACGCTTTGCCCGCTTTGCAGCAGGCCCCGCGCCCGTATGGTTTGCGCGCATGTTTTGCACAATGGCAGGGAAGCAAGCATAATACCTCGCGCGGGCGTTGCCCTCGATTTTATATAAAAGTATACCCCCGTTTGCCCCTGTTTGACAAGGCCATGGCAATGGAGTACACTTCTTTTAGATACTATTTGGTATAGAAAATACCCAGGCGAGGAGCGGCATAGTTTATGAAACTCGGCGTAGTAGGTTTGCCCAATGTGGGCAAAAGCACCCTGTTCAACGCGATTACCCAGGCCGGCGCGCAGGCGGCCAACTATCCATTTTGCACCATAGAGCCCAACGTGGGCGTGGTGGCCGTGCCCGACGCGCGGCTGGATGTGCTGGCCAACATGTATGCGCCCGAAAAGATCACCCCCACCGCCATCGAGTTTGTGGATATTGCGGGGTTGGTGCGGGGCGCCTATAAGGGCGAGGGCTTGGGCAACAAGTTCCTTTCGCATATCCGCGAGGTGGACGCCATCGTGCATGTGGTGCGCTGCTTTGAGGATGATGACATCGTGCATGTGGACGGCTCCGTAAACCCGGTGCGGGATATGGAAACCATCAACATCGAGCTGATATTTGCGGATATGGATGCCGTGGGCCGCGCTGTGGCCCGCGCGCAAAAGAGCGGCAAATCCGGCGAAAAGAAATATGTGAGCGAGATAGCCTTTTTACAGCGCATACAGGCGCACCTGGAGGCCGGGCATCCCGTGCGCAGCCTGGAACTGACCGCCGAGGAGCGTGCCGAGGTGAAGGGCATGTTTTTGTTGACCGATAAGCCCGTAATATATGTGGCCAACATCGCCGAGCGGGAAATAGGGCAAGAGCCGCCCGCCGTAACTCACCTCTACGAGGAGGCCGCAAAGCAGAGCGCCGGCGCGCTCACCATATGCGCCAAGGCAGAGGAGGAGATAGCCGAGCTTTCAAACGAGGAGAAAAAGGAATTTTTGGCCGATATGGGCATTGGCGAAAGCGGCCTGGATAGCTTGGTGCGGGAATGCTACTCGCTGCTGGGGCTCATCAGCTACCTTACCGCCGGGCCAAAAGAGGTGCGGGCCTGGACGATTGAGCGCGGCACGCGGGCGCCGCAAGCCGCGGGCAAAATACACACCGACTTTGAGCGCGGGTTTATTCGCGCCGAGGTGGTGCCCTACGATACGCTGGTGAGCCTGGGCAGCATGCAGGCCTGCAAGGAGAAGGGGCTGGTGCGCAGCGAGGGCAAGGAATATGTGATGCAGGATGGCGATATCGTGCTGTTTCGGTTTAATGTGTAGCCTGTGGTCAAGGTGCTTTGCCCAATTCGCTGGGCCTGGTGATAGGTTGGGCTTTGCGGCGTGATGCCCAGATACAAATCAAAGCAGATTGGTGGTTGGCATGTTGCCTGCGTATTTACAGTTTGCTTCGCGGAGCGAATTTAGGAATTGGTTAAAAGCGAATGGCACATCAAGCGGCGGCGTATGGCTGCTGTTTGGGAAGCCGGGCGGCCCAAAAACGCTTAAGGCGGCGGAAGCCCTTGAGGAAGCCCTTTGCTGCGGCTGGATCGACGGACAAATGCAGAGCCTTGACGAAAAAACATACATCAAATATTTCTCCATGCGCAGGGAAAACAGCAAGTGGTCAGATAAAAACAAAGGCATTGCTGACAAGCTTGAAAAACAGGGGCTGATGACCGAGCTTGGCCAAAAAAAAACGGAAGAAGCCAAGAAAAACGGCCAATGGAGCCAGCCAAAACCGCCCTCCATCGCAGATGAGCAAATCGCGGTTCTGTCTGATTTGTTAAAAGGGTATGAACCCGCCTATACAAATTTTCAGGCAATGCCGCCATCTGTAAAAAAGACCTATACGCGGGCATACTTCGATGCCAAAACGGAGGCCGGCCGTGTAAACCGCATCTCGTGGATGGTTGCGCGGCTGAACAAAAACCTCAAACCGATGTAGCGATAACCGGATTGCCATAAGGCCGGTACTATACAGCCTGCCGATACAGATACACCCACAAATACAGGCCTGTGTTTGCGACTGAGCCCTTTCCTTCGGGAGGGGGCTTTTTGTGGTATTGGCCCTCAAAAACGGAAAAGCCCCCTCCGCAAGGGAGGGGGCTTGGGTCATTCATCTAATGCATCAATAATGCATCAATGGAACAGGGACACGGTGAGGAACAGCGTGGAGAGCAGGGATGCTATCAGCGAAACCACGGTGATCTGCGTGTTGATGGAGGGACCTGCGGTATCCTTAAACGGATCGCCTACGGTATCGCCAACGACGGCAGCCTTGTGCGCCTCGGAACCCTTGCCGCCCTCGTGGCCGCTTTCGACATATTTTTTGCCGTTATCCCACAGCCCGCCCGCGTTGGACATGAACAGCGCCAGCAGCAGGCCGGATACGATATTGCCGGCCAGGAAGCCGCCAATGGCCATTACGCCGCCAATAAAGCCTACCAACAGCGTGGATATGATGGCCATAAGCCCCGCGGGCACCAGCTCTTTGAGCGCGCCGGTGGTGGCGATGTCGATGCACTTGTCGTATTCGGGCTCGGCAGTGCCTTCGCGCAGGCCGAGTATTTCTTTAAACTGGCGATGGATTTCCGCCACCATGCGCTGCGCGTTGCGGTCTACACCCAGCATCAGCATGGCCGAGAACACAGCGGGAATGGCCGCGCCAATCA
The DNA here is from genome assembly GCA_031261085.1 of Christensenellaceae bacterium. Taxonomy (GTDB): domain Bacteria; phylum Bacillota; class Clostridia; order Christensenellales; family CAG-138; genus Pelethousia. The sequence goes on along the minus strand of JAISKB010000026.1, from coordinate 62,227 downwards.
GCATACCAAAGAACACGAGCGGATTCATGATATCAAACCCGGTGATACCGGCTATGCCCAGCTCGGCGGCGGCGGTATTCACCTCGCTCATAAACGCGCCCAGCAGCGCGATGACGGTAAGCCCGGCGGCCGCGATGGCAAAGCCCTTGGTCACGGCCTTTACGGTATTGCCTGCGGAATCCAGCGCGTCGGTAATCTCCAGCACCTCTTCGCCCAGGTTGCCCATCTCGGCCAGGCCGCGGGCGTTATCCACAATGGGGCCGTATGCGTCGTTGGATACGATCATGCCCACGATGGAGAGCATGCCCACCGCCGCCATCGATATGCCGAACAGCGCATATTCCATGGCAAAAGCGGCGTTGATGGGCTCGCACAGCTTATAGGCGACCAGCGCGGATACCGCGATGCCTACCATGGCGGGCAGCACGCTCAAAAAGCCGTAGCTGATGCCGGATAGTATGGTGAACGCGGGGCCGGATTTGGAGGCGTGCGCTACAAAGTGCACGGGCTTTTTGGAGTCGTCGGTAAAGTAATCGGTTGCGATGCCAATCACGACGCCCACCAGCAGGCCCACGATGCAGGCGCCCCAGATGCGCCAGCTAAAGTGGAACACGGCGGTAGCGATGGCGGTAAACACCAAATATATCGCGGTGGTTACATAGGTGGAGGAATTGAGCGCCCGGGTGGGGTTGCCGTTTTTGCCGATGCGGGCGGTTAAAATGCCCACGATGGAGGCCAACAGCCCCAGCGCGGCATAGCAGAACACCATGGCTACATGCGTGGTGCCGCCCAGCCCCAAGTCCAGCGCCCCGCCGATAATCAGCGCGGCGGCCATAGAGGCCACGTTGGAATCGAACAGGTCGGCGCCCATGCCGGCCACATCGCCCACGTTATCGCCTACGTTATCGGCAATAACGGCGGGGTTGCGCGGGTCATCCTCGGGTATGCCCAGCTCTACCTTGCCGGTAATGTCGGCGCTGATATCCGCCGTTTTGGTGAATATGCCGCCGCCGGCTTTGGCAAACAGCGCCAGCGAGCTTGCGCCAAAGCTGAAGCCCAGCAGGGTGGTGGCATCGTTGGTGAGCAGGTATACCAGCGAAACGCCCAAAAGGCTTGCGCCCACCACACCCATGCCCATCACCGCGCCGCCGCGGAAGCCGGCCATGAACGAAGGCTTAATGCCATTTTTGGCGGCCTCGGCCGATTTGATGTTGGCGATGGTGGCCACCTCAATGCCGATTTTACCCGCGATGGCGGAGAACACGGTGCCCGCGATATACGCGATGGCCATCAGTATGTTGGGGGTAACGCTGCCCTTCCAGATGGGGGATGGTAAAAATACGAAGATGAGAACGGCGGCAACGCCCGCAAAACGCGCCAGCACCGCATATTCCTTGCGAAGGAAGGTGCGCGCGCCCTGACGGATAAGCAGACCGATTTTGGCGATTTTCGCGTTATCGGAAGGTTGCCGTTTTACCCATGCAAACAGCCACGCGGCGTAGGCGAATGCGATGAGCGCAATGAGTATGGAAATAATTTGGATCGTGCGTGCGTCCATGTAGGAAGCCTCCTTGATATTTGTTTTTTGGCGCGCCAAAGCATTTGTAAGCCCTGTGCTGCACCAAATAGGGAAAAAGGAGCAAATCGCAAATTTTATAAATCTTATACAACAAGCATAGCTTGTACTTTACGAGGCATATATAGCAATAATTTCTAACCCATAACCCTGTGACCCAAACGCTTTTGTCACTTGACGAATCACATTCAATATAGCATAAACTTCCTGTATTGTAAAGAAACAAGTGTATATATCGTGGTTGTAAATGATGCGGCACAACAAAAATGCCCCCTCCCTGGTAGCGGAGGGGGCTATCAGGTATGAACCATATCTATTATTCTATGGCAACCAGCTTTACGCTGCTTGCGCCGCGCAGCGCGCTCAGGCGGGTAAGCACCTCCTGCGCGGGGAGCTGCATGGCGGAGGTATCCAGCGACAGCAATACGCTGGCGTTGCCGCCAATGGGCAGGCTTTGGGTGATGGTGAGTATGTTGGCGCCCAACTCCGAAAGCGCGGTGATGAGCGCGTTGAGTATGCCGGGCTCGTGCCGCAGCAGCAGCGAAAACACGGCCTTGGAGCACTCGGCGCTTTCGCCGGGAGAAAATATATAGTCTTTGTATTTATAATAGGTACTGCGGGATATCCCCACCAAACGCGCCGCCTCGCTCACCTCTTTTACCTTGCCCTCGCGCAGCATCTCCCGCGCCTGCAGCACCTTTTCGTAGTAGCCGGGCAAAATCCGCTTATCCACAATCAAATAGCCGCTTTGCATCCTCTATCCTCCTTCGCGCCGGTATGGTCTACCCTGAGCGGGAGCGCGCGCCACGCATGGGGCAGCGGCGCAACGGCCGCGGCTATCCTCTGGAGGAAGCTCGCCTCGCTGTAGAGGCACATGCATGTGGAGCCGGAACCGCTGATGAAAAACGCTATGGCGCCGCAATCGCTTGCGCGCTGCGCCACGGTATCATAGCCGTGTATCAGTTGCTTGCGGTAGGGCTGGTGCAGCGTATCATTCAGGCTCAGGCGTATCAGCGCCGCATCCCCCAATTCGAGCGCGCGCAGCAGCACCGCAATGTGGGATATGTTGAATACCGCATCCTGATAAGTAGTCGTTTGGGGTAGCGATTGCCGCGCCTCCTGCGTGGAGGTTTCAAAATCGGGTATAAGCGCCAAAAAGCGCAGGCTCTCGTGCAACGGGTAATTGACCGCGTAGGGCTTGCCCTCGTGCAGCAGCGCGGCCGTAAAACCGCCATAAATGGTGGGCGCCAGGTTATCGGGGTGGCCCTCGAGCTGCGTGCATATGTCGAGGAGCTCCGCCTTGGTGAGCTTATCCCCATGCAGCTTGGCGGCCGCCATCGCCCCCGCTACGATGAGCGTGGAGCTGCTGCCCAAGCCGCGCGCGACGGGCACCTCAGCTTGTATCTCCGCCGCCAGGCCCTGCGCGGGCAGGCCCATGTACCGCATGGCGGCTTCATACCCCACCACGGTGAGGTTATCGCGGTTTGCAAAGCGCGGGTCGGCGCAGCGTATGCGGTATTCGTCGGCGGGCAGCTCTTCGAAGGCAAAGCGGTTATACAGCGCCATGGCGCAGCCCAGCGAATCGAACCCCGGGCCAACGTTGGAGGTGCTGGCGGGCACTGTGATATGGATCATTGTGCGTCACCCGCCTTGCTTAAAACATAGCGGAACATATCCTGCCGCTCCACCACGTCGCCATGCAGCGCGGGCAGGGCTTCCAAATCGCGCAGCCCGGGCGGTATGGGCAGGCCGGTAATCTCGTGTATGCGGCGCATACGGGCAAATTCATCCAGCCCGTTTGCGGCCTCTCCCCCCAGCGCGCACAGCACCGCGCTCGGGAACTTATAGGGCGAAGCCGTGGCCAGCACCACCATAGGGTTGCCGCCGCCCAAACGTTCGGCCACATCCCACGCGACGGCGGTATGCGTATCGAGCAGATAGCCGTGGGCTTCGTATACGCGGCGTATGGCCGCCACCGTGGCCGCGTCACCGGCCCAGCCCGCAAGGAGCTCGGCCTGTATGGCGCTTAGCGCATCCGGCGCAAGCCGGTAATATCCTTGCGAGGCCAAATCGCGCATGTATCCGGCTACCGCTTCGCCATCGCAGCCGCTTACAAGGTACAGCAGCCGCTCCAAATTGCTGGATATGAGTATATCCATGCTGGGGGACAGCGTTTTGTAGAAGGTGCGGCGGCGGTCGTAAACGCCGGTGTGCAAAAAGTCGCTGAGCACGTTATTGGCGTTGGACGCGCATATAAAGCGCCCGGCGGGCAGCCCCATGCGCTTGGCGATACAGCCCGCGAGTATATCGCCGAAGTTGCCGGTAGGCACGGCAAAATCCACCGCGTCCCCCATGGAGATGCGGCCCCTGCGCAGCAGGTCGGCATACGCCTTAAAGTAATACATCACCTGCGGCGCGAGCCGGCCGATGTTGATGGAATTGGCGGAGGATAGCCGGGCGCGGCCCCGCAGCGGATTTTCGGCCTCGCACCGCGCAAAAATAGCCTTTACGCCGCTCTGCGCATCATCGAAGTTGCCGTTCAAAGCGCAAACTGCAACATTTTTACCTTTTTGTGTAACCATTTGTGATTTTTGTATGGCGCTTACGCCTCCGTTGGGGTAAAATACGACTATGCGCGTGCCCGGCACATCGCAAAAGCCCTCCAACGCGGCTTTGCCGGTATCGCCGCTGGTGGCGGTTAGTATGAGTATATCCTCTTGTATGCCGTTTTTTGCCTTGGAAGCGGTGATTAGGTGGGGCAGCGCCGAAAGCGCAATATCCTTAAACGCGCTGGTGGGCCCGCGAAACAGCTCCAGCACATAGCGGTCGCCTACCTGTACCAACGGCGTTAGGTCCTCGGTCTCGAACTTGCTGCGGTATGCCGCCTGCACCAAACCGGTCATTTCGGCCTGCGTGAAGTCGGGCAATAGCAGCGCAAGCACCGTTGCCGAAATTTCACAGGCGCTCAGGGCGGCCAATCGTTCCATGGGGAACTGCGCCTCGCTAAAGCCGGGCAGCATATACAGCCCGCCATCCGGCGCGATGCCGCGCAAAACAGCCTGTGAGGCGGTGGCGGTAAGGCTGGGGTTGCGCGTACTTTGATAGTGCATGGTATACTCCTCCTACATGGCATACGCGCGCGGGGGCGGCGCGTATAAATTGTATAAAATTACAACAACATTAAAAAACCTGTATCTTTTTGCTTGCAAATACCTTGTGAATATGATACATTGTTTTTCAATCGAAAACAAGTGTTTTTATTTTAAGGACATAGGGGCTAAAAACGGATATGAAAATTGGACTGTTGGGGTTTGGCGTGGTAGGCAGCGGCGTATACAAGGTGCTCACAGAGCGCCCGGATTGCGGCGTAACGGTAAAGCGGGCGCTGGTATACGAAATGCTGCCCGGCCCGGAGGGTTTGCTCACCACTGAAGCGGCGGAGGTTTTGGACGACCCCGAAATCGAGCTGATCGCCGAGGCAATGGGCGGGCTGGAACCGGCCTTCACCTATGTGATGGCGGCGCTAAACGCGGGCAAGCATGTGGTTACCTCCAACAAGCAGCTGGTGTGCTGCAAGTTCCGCGAGCTGGCGCAGGCAGCCGATAAAAACGGCGTGCAGCTGCGCTATACCGCCAGCGCGGGCGGGGGTGTGCCGTGGCTGTATAACCTGCTGCGCACCAAGCGGCTCGATGAAATAGAAGCCGTCACCGGCTGCATCAACGGCACCACCAACTTTATTTTGTACGATATGAGCGAAGCGGGCGCCGAATTTGCCGATGCGCTCGCCGAGGCGCAGCGGCTGGGCTATGCCGAGGCAAACCCTTCCGCCGATATAGATGGCTGCGACCTGCAGCGCAAGTGCGCCATTTCGGCCAGCCTTGCTTTTTCGCAGGTGGTAGGCGAGGAGGATGTGCCCACCGCGGGCATACGTCATATTTCGAGCGAGGATATTGCCTGGGCCAAAGCGCGCGGGTATGTGATTAAGCAGATGATGCGATGCGAGCGAATGCAGGGCGGCGTGGCGGCCTATGTGGAGCCCACGCTGCTGCCCAGGGCTTTGCCCGAGGCGTCGATGCAGGGGGCTTGCAGCATCGCCACGCTGTATGGCACGCACAACGGGCGGCTCAGCTTTTTTGGCGCGGGGGCGGGCTCGCTGCCTACCGGCATAAACATGGCGCAGGATATATTGGATGTACAGGCGCACATAGGCGAGGTGCAAAACTACCGGCAAGCGGCGGTGATGCAAAATGAGCTCGCGGTGCATACCTATTATATACACACAAGCGCGTCGTTGCCGCCCGAAGTGGTGGCGGAGCGCGGCGCTGCCTGGGCGGTTACCAAGCCCATATCGGTGCCGGCGATGCACGCCCTGGCCGGCACACTAGGCAATCATGACCCGCAGCTATTTTTTGCGGGCATAGCGGAGGGAGAATACCATGATTAAAGTAGTGAAGTTTGGCGGCAGCTCCTTGGCGGATGCCGCGCAGTTTCAAAAGGTGAAGGACCTTGTGCAGGCCGATGAAAAGCGCGCCGTGGTGGTGGTATCCGCCCCGGGCAAACGCTTTGGCGACGATAATAAGGTTACCGATTTGCTATACCTGTGCCATGCGCACCTGCAATACGGCGTATCCTACGAAGCTATATTTTCGATGATCGAGGAGCGCTTCAACGAAATAAAGCGGGGCTGCGGCCTTAAAACCAACTTGGGGGCGGAATTCGCGCTGATTCGCTCCAATATGAAAAAGAATATGTCCATCGACTATTTGGCGTCGCGCGGGGAATACCTTACCGGCAAGCTGATGGCCGACTACTTGGGCTACACCTTTGTGGACGCGACGCAGTGGGTCAGCTTTGGCTATGACGGCAAGCTCGATATGGAAAAAACCAACGCGCAGCTGGCCGCCATATTCGAAAAGACAAACAAGCTGGTGCTGCCGGGCTTTTATGGCGCGCTGCCGGATGGCGGCGTAAAGGTTATGACGCGGGGGGGCAGCGATATTACGGGCTCGCTGGCGGCGGCGGCGGTAAACGCCGAGGTATACGAAAACTGGACGGATGTTTCGGGCATACTCATGGCCGACCCGCGCATTGTCGAAAATCCCAAGCCCATCGCGCACATCACCTATAGCGAGCTGCGGGAGCTTGCGTATATGGGCGCCAACGTGCTGCATGAAGAAGCCGTGTTCCCCGTGCTGCACAAGGATATACCCATCAACATCCGCAACACCAACGAACCCGCCGCGCCGGGCACCTTTATACAGCAGCACTTCTCCAAGGAGAGCAGGGAGGAGCGCAAGCGCTTTATCACCGGCATATCCGGCCGCAAGGATTATTCGATTATCACGTTGCACAAGCACCACCTTATCGCGGAGGTAGGCATGATTCGCAAGGTGCTATCGGTGCTGGAAAAATATAAGGTGCCCATCGAGCAGACGCCGGGCGGCATAGACAGCTTTTCGGTAGTGGTGACGACCGAAAAGATTACCCCCGTGCTATATGATGTGATTGCCGAAATCAAGCAGCAGTGCGACCCGGACAGCATTACCGTAACCGAAGGCATTTCGCTCATTGCGGTGGTGGGGCGCAAGATGGTATCCATCCCCGGCGTGAGCGGCAAGATGTTTGGCGCGCTGGGCGAAAACGGCATAAACATACGCTTGATAGATCAAGGCCCCGATGAAATCAATATCATCGTGGGGGTAGAGAATAAAGACTTTGAACAGGCCATACGGGTGCTGTATAACAAGTTTATCGTGGGAGGCGAAGAGGAATGAAGAAATACAATGTGGCGGTGCTGGGCGCAACGGGTGCGGTGGGCCGCGAGATGCTCAAAATACTCGAGGAGCGCAGCTTCCCGATAGGCGAGCTTAGGCCGCTGGCCAGCGGCAGGAGCGCGGGTAAAACCATAGGGTTTTGCGGCCGCCCGGTCACCGTGCAGGAGGCCTCGGACGGCGCCTTTGCGGGCATGGATATCGTGCTGGGCGCCGCCGAAAACGACATTGCCAAGCAGTTTGCACCCGCCATAACCAAGGCCGGCGCGGTGTTTGTGGATAATTCCAGCGCCTTCCGCATGGATGCCGGGGTGCCGCTGGTGATACCCGAAATCAACCCCGAGGATGTAAGCTGGCACAAGGGCATCATCGCCAACCCCAACTGCACCACCATCGTGACGCTGGTGGCGATGAACGCGCTAAAGCAGTTATCCCCCATCACATCGATGATCGCCGCCTCGTATCAGGCAACCTCCGGCGCGGGCGCGGGCGGCCCGCTGGAGCTTGCGCAGGAGGTGGAGGATTTGCGCGTGGGGACCCCCGTGGCGCCCAAGGTGTTCCAATACCAAATCGCCTATAACGTGATACCGCAAATCGGCGGCTTTGGCGAAAACGGCTACACCAGCGAAGAGATGAAGATGCAGAACGAGGGCCGCAAAATTTTGCACCTGCCCGCGCTGAACGTTACCTGCACCTGCGTGCGCGTGCCGGTGGTGCGCAGCCATTCCGTGGCCGTCACGGTAATTACCGAGCGCCCCATAGGGGTGGCGGAAGCGCAGGCGGCCATCGCCAAAGCCCCGGGCTGCCGCTTGGTGGATGACCCCGCCAACAGGCAATATCCTATGCCGCTCGATACCAGCGATCAGGATATCGTGTTTGTGGGCCGCATCCGCCGCGATCTAACCAACCCCAATGGGCTTGCGCTGTGGTGCTGCGGCGATCAGGTGCGCAAGGGCGCGGCCACCAACACCGTGCAAATTGCGGAATTGCTTTTGGAAAAATGAGGAGGGGTTTGCCCCATCCCCTAACCCCTTCCCCAGGGAAGGGGAATTTTTTTGCGGCTGCGCCGCAAGCGGGGGCAAGCCCCCGCACCCCCTTTTTGCATGTTGGTGCGGTAGATGTTACACCCCATCCCCTAACCCCTTCCCAAGGGAAGGGGAAAAGTATCGAGTAGTTTTGTTCGCGGGGGCAAGCCCCCGCCCGTTTTGGATGTCTGTTCCCGAGCCATTTCAGGATAAAAAAGGCTGGGATTCCCCCGGTTGCGGCAAAGCCGCAAAAAATTCCCCCTCCCGAGGGGAGGGGGTTAGGGGGTGGGGTAAGCCTACCCGATTTTATTTCATCTTTTCCCGTATCGAAGATAGCCTGTCCAGCGCCGCGTACAGCGTTTCATCCTTTTTGGCAAAATGGAAGCGAGCCAAATGGCGCACATCCTCTTTAAAGAAGCTGGAGCCGGGCACCGCGCCTACGCCCACCTTGTGGGCCAAATCCTCGCAGAATTGCACGTCGTCGCCATGGCTGAATTCGGAAATATCCACCATCACAAAATAGGCGCCCTGCGGGTCGGTAAAGTTGATATTGAGGTTCCGCAGCCCATCGGTAAATATTTGCTTCATGTGGGTGTAGTGATCCCGCAACTCGTCGTAATAGGAAAGCGGCTGCGAAAGGCCTGCAATCGCGGCTTCTTGCAGGGGGGAAGGCGCGCACACGGTGAGGAAGTCGTGCATCTTTTTGCAGCGGTCCACGATTTCTTTGCAGGCAACCACATACCCCAGCCGCCAGCCCGTGATGGAGTAGGTTTTGGACAGTGAGGAGCAGCAGATGGTGCGCTCCCACATGCCGGGCAGCGCGGCCATGTAGGTATACTTGTTGGGTTCGTATACGATGTGCTCATACACCTCATCGGTGATGACATATACATCGTACTTGATGGCCAAATCCGCAATCGTCTTTAGCTCGTCATAGGTAAACACCTTGCCGCTGGGGTTGCTGGGGTTGCACAAAATCATGGCCTTTGCGCCCTGCTTAAACGCATCCTCCAGCTGGTTGGGGTCAAAATCGTAGGAGGGCGGCGTGAGCGGGATGTAGATGGACTCGGTGGAGAGCAGCAGGGATTGCGCCGCGTAGTTTTCGAAGAAGGGGGAGAACAGCACGATTTTATCGCCCGGGTTGGTAATCGCCATCAGCGCCGCCATCATGGCCTCGGTGCTGCCGCAGGTGGCGAGTATGTTGTCGTCGGAATCCAGCGGGATGCCCAAAAACTGGGTCTGCTTTTTGCACAGCGCATCCCGGTAGTTTTTATTGCCCCAGGTGGGGGAATACTGATGCGGCCCCTCGTAGGCCACTTGCGCCAAACGATCCATCAGCGCCTTGGGCGGGTCAAAGTCGGGGAACCCCTGCGAAAGGTTGATGGCGCCGCAATCCAACGAAATGCGGGTCATGCGGCGGATCACGGAATCGCTCAGCTTGGCGGTTTTATTGCTTAACGGTTGCATGGTAAACTACCTCCTAATATTATCAAACATATGCGCGCCCCCTTGGCGAGACGCCCAAATATAATGCATAAATCTAATATAATATATCATCTGCTGTTTTACCTGTCAAAGGTATTCTATAGGATAAGCATAAAAAATCCCCTCCTAATTAAAGAAGGGACAATAGGGTGAGGCAATCCCCACCCCTTATTCGCTGCGGATGGCCGTGAGCGGGCTGAGCCGCATGGCGCGCAGCGCGGGGTATAACCCCGAAAACAGCGCCACCATAACGGAGAATGCCAGCGCGCCCAACACCAAATATGGCGGTATCACGCTTTTAAAGCCGCTGCTGCCAATAAACAGGTTTATCACAAGCGATAGGCCATAGCTCACGAGTATGCCCAGCGCGCCGCCAAACAGGCCGATATACGCGGCCTCGCACAAAAACAGCCCGGCGATATTATGCATGCGGCAGCCCAGCACCTTGATGATGCCGATTTCGCGGGTACGCTCGTAGATGCTCATCATCATCGTGTTCATGATGCCTATGGCCGCAACCAGCAGCGATACGCCGCCGATGGCGCCCAGCAGCAGCTGTATTTGCTGCAGCTGCTTTTCCGCCTGCTCCAGCATATCCTGCAGGCTGTTGGTGCCAAACCCCATCTCGTCGATGGCGGCCTTCACCTGCGCCACCACATCGGTGTTTTCGCACTTTACAATCACGCTTTGGTAATTGTCGGTATCCAGGCTTACAAACGCTTTGTTTTCGGCGGCCAGCTTTTTTAGCGCATCTATATCCATCAGGCAATACCACGAAAAGTCGCCGGTATTGGGCTCTGTCATCCCCACGGCCGACACGCGGTACAGCTGCCCCTGTGGCGGCTCATCATCTGTGGGGAACCCCTCGTTTACGCGCGCCGGCTGGTTGTTGTATATGCTGTTATAATCGAAGGTGAGCTGAAAGCGGGAGCCTAACGTCACCTTGGGGTTGCCGTCCTTATCCCGCGCTTCCTTGCCGGTCTTCGGGTCTCTAAACCAGTTGAGCGTATCCTGGCTGAGCGCGATTTCATAGTTGCTGCTGCCCCGCTTATAGCCGGGGTAGCGCCCCTCCCCCAGCTCAATGCCAAATTCCTCGGCCAAGGCCGCGTCTATCCCCATTATGCTGGCATCGCTCACATATTTGCCGCTTTTGAGCATGCCCCATGTCGTGATGACAGGCATTACCACCTTTACGCCCGGGATTTTTTTAAACGCCTCCACGCTCTTTTTATTCAGCTTTTTTTCGGTGCTGGTGCCGGAACCGTCGCCGTTATCCACCCACCGCCAGGAATTGACGGAGATGTTGGTGAGGCTGCCATAGCTCGCGTAGCTTTCGACCGTGGCCTGCCGTATGCCTATGCCCAAGCTCACCATCACCACGATGGAGGAGGTGCCGATGACCATGCCCAGCACGGTAAGAAATGCCCGCAGCTTGCGGCGCCACAAATTTAAAAGCGCGATGCGTAGCAAATCGCCTGCTTTCATAGTTCCTCCAAAGCCCGCGCGCGCTTTTTGCGCCAAAGCATAAAGCCGCCGGTGCCCGCGCCGCCGGTGCCCAGCGCGGCGAGCGCCCAGCCCCACCAAGGCATGCCGGCCGGGGCGGGGGTTCCACCCACAATCTCGTTCTTGATATCCCCCATACCCTCGCCTTCCAGGCTGGGGTCCATGGGCATCTCCTCGTTTACAAACAGGGTGAAGGGCAGGCGTTCCTCCCCGGCCTCGCCATACACATCTTCATAGGTGATGACCAGCGCGCCCGCTATTTCCCCGCCTACCGAGGGAATGATGCCGATATCCGCCGATAGGGTGCCGCCCGCGCTAAGGTTGCCGCCAAAGTAGCTCTCCTCCAAAGCGAGGCCTTCGCCCTCCACATTCACCATGCAGTTGTATACGCTGGCCTTGCCCATGTTATACATCTTGGCGGATACGGCGCAGGATTGCCCCACCCACGCTTCATCATAAAACACGGGGGCGTCGGTTTTTAAGCGTATCTCCTGCAGTATGCGCACGGATATGCTTTCGTTGGCGGTATACGGCGTGTTGTTGCTGTCCCCCTCATAGCCAAAGTCCAGCCCCAGGGTATAGGCCTTGGCCACCGCGTCCGGCGCGGTTTGGAAGGAAATGGTTTCTTTCTTGCTCTCGCCCTTGCCTATTTTAGAGATGTATATGGTATTGCTGCCGCCTGTGCCCGGCACCAGCGTCGCGGTTTCGGCCATATCCTTGGCGCGTATCTGAATGTTCTTCACCGCCTCCTGCGCCGAGGTGTTTTTGATGGTAATCGTCACGTCAAACGTTTCGCCGGCATATATCTTTTCCGGGTCGATGGTGTAGCTCTCGACGATCAGCTTGGGCGTGGAGCCGCTACTCTCGCCCGGCGTGGCGGGCGCAAGCCCCTTCTTCACGTTCACGAATATGCTCACCACGGCCGTTTCCAGCGCGTCGGTAGAGCGGTTGCGGTAGGTCAGGTTAAAGTCCACCTGCTTTACGCCGGTGGTGGCTTTTTTGCTGAGCGTGAGCGCGTATTGGAACTCCACCACCTCCCCCGGCGCCATGGAATTGGGGTAGCGCAGCAAATAATCGACATTGGTTATATCGAATGGGAATTTTTCTATATCGGTAGATAGCACCGGCGCGATTTTTACATCGTATACGCCGCTGCTTTGGCACACCAGCGGCACCCGCACCAGCAGCTTTTCGCCGTAATCCCCCGCGGGCGCGGCCACGTCTTGGCCGCTTTTATCCACCGGGCTGATGCGCAGCTTTGCCTCCGGATCGGGGGTGGGTTCGGGGAGGGTTGGCTGCTGCCCTTCGGGCAGGGTCACGTCGCTGGTTTTGCGGATGGTGTAGTCACTGCAGGTTTCCGTCAGCAGCTGCGAAGAGCCATCGCTAAAATATAGCGTAAGCACCTCGTTGCCCCCCGGGCCATAATTGCCTTTGGCTTTATCCCCTTTAACCGTGCCCGTCATAGGAACCCATTTACCGTCACCCGGCAGTATTTCAACAAGGCCGGTAATATCCACTTGCGAAAGCGCACTATTCGTTTCCGGCACAACGGATATTAGTGTGATTGATGCTGCCGTGTCATTTTTTGCATATATCTGCATCGCTACTTTGCCGTTTGCTTCGGCAAATTTAGCGTTGCTGGCGGTAACGGTAATATCTACCGCAAAGGCCGTGCCCGCCAGGCTAAGCATACATCCCGCCGCCAAAAAAAGCGCCAGCGCTCTATTGATTCTCTTACTCATAAATCCCTTTACTTCCTCAACCTATTTTTGCTCGTGCATTGCACTGTATATCGGTAATCCGGCCATCCAGCAGGTTTATCACCTTATCGGCAAAGGCCGCCATATTTGGGTCGTGCGTGACCATGATAAGCGTTTTCCCGTTGGCGCGCATCGTGTCGCAGATGGCGTGCATCACCTCATCGCTGGTGTTGGAATCCAAATTGCCGGTGGGTTCATCGGCAAATATAATCTCCGGGTCCGTCACCAGCGCCCGCGCAATGCCCACGCGCTGCTGCTGCCCGCCGCTCATTTGGGAGGGCTTGTGCCGCATATGATCGGAAAGCCCCATAACCCGCAGCGCTTCCTTGGCCCGCTTTAGCCGCTGGGCGTTGGGCACCCCGCGAAAGCTGAGCGGGAACGCCACGTTCTCCAGCGCGGTATAGTAGGGCATAAGGTTAAACGATTGGAATATGAACCCCACGTTCTTTTGGCGGAATACGATCAGCTCGCTCTCCGTCATGCGTTCCAGGTGCTGGTTGTTGATGATGATTTGGCCGCTCGTCGCGGGTTCCAGCCCGGCGAGCATATTGAGCAGGGTGCTTTTGCCGCTGCCCGACCGGCCTATGATGCAGCACAGCTCCCCGGGCATTATAACCAAATCCACCCCGCGCAGGGCCTGCACATCCACACTGCCCACGCGGTATGTTTTAATTACATCGCGTATATCGATAATGGGCTTTTGCTCCATCCTATCCTCCCGCGCCAAACCGGCTCGTTTGCCGCCGGGGCGCTCCTTTTAAAGTTTACCTGCCTATACGATAAAAGGCAAGGAAACAACCCATGAATATTCTGTGAATGCGAAGCTGTAGCTTTGTTTCGCCCCACCCCCTACCCCCCGCCTTACCAGTGGGGGTGGTAAGCGCATTGAAAATCCTTGTTATTTAGGGCAACCGGCGCCGTCCCAAAGCTCCCTCGCAGGGAGGAAAAATTGTTTTACTTTCACGCCAAATCGATCATAAAAAAATCATATTTAATATAAATGACTAAAAAATAGCTAATTTTGGAATAAAATTAATATAGACTAAGTAAATAAGCAAATATGACCAAGAAAAGCATTTTCATCTATTTTTCATAGTTACGAACATATTACAACAATTTAAGAAGTTACTTGACATTATTACGAAAAAGTAATATTATAGGCCTGTGCAAAGCAGCCGTGCGCTGGCAATCGCCCATTTGGGTAAAAAAACGAAAGGGAAAATACAACAATGAAAAAACTGTTTGCAATCGCGCTCGCGATCGTTATGACTCTAAGCCTTGCCTCCGTGGCTTCGGCTTTCGACTGGGGCAGCGCACCCCCTAAGACCGATGACCAAAACTTCGGCTACAAGGTATCCGTTACCAAGTATGCCCGCAAAACCGGCGCCATGGGCTCCTCCTCTGCGGTAGAAGACCCGAACGCCAACGCCGTGAACGGCGCGGACGTGTACTTCGCCATCAAGGTGGTTATCAATGACCCCAGCAATGATTCCGAAAAGAACGCGTATCTGAAGGTGACGGCGGATGGTATCGGCCTCAACGCTTTGCAGGGCTTCAACACGAACCTGCCGCTGACCGGCCTTGCGGATGGCACCTACTACTTTGTGCCCGGCGCAAAATACAACAATGGCGATCCTGTTCTTTCACCTTTCCTTGCGACGGCTTCGCAATTGGGCAGCATCAGCAACACCTTTTTCTATAACAACAGCCCGGTATTCGCGCTCCGCTGCCTGGATACCGAATCGGCGAAGGTGACCGCCAAGGTTGTTAGCGAGAGCCAGCTTCCCCCGGATAGCAACGTTGCGTCCGTGGATATCTCCCAAGGCGACTATATCATCCGCGTGTATAGCGACACTGTGGAATTCTATAAGAACAGCACATTGATTGCAACCTTCGCCCGCAACAACGACGGCAAGGTGACTGGCGTCACCAATAGTTCCACCGCGCAGGATGTTATGGAACTGTACCGCTGGCTGGGTGCCGGCAATGTGGATACCGTATATCAGCTCATTAAGGATGGCAAGTTCTACATGAGCAACAAGAACCTCCGCGCGGCGTTTGGCTGGTCCTACGAATCGAAGGCTTCCATCACCTGGACGGCCAACTCCAACCCCGTCATCACGGGGCCCTCTGTAACCATCCCCAAGACCGGTGAAAACGCCAGCGTAATCGGCTTCGCCATGATTATGGCCGCCGTCATCGCCGCCGCGGCAGCCG
The DNA here is from genome assembly GCA_031261085.1 of Christensenellaceae bacterium. Lineage (GTDB taxonomy): Bacteria > Bacillota > Clostridia > Christensenellales > CAG-138 > Pelethousia. The sequence continues at coordinate 46,890 of JAISKB010000026.1, read as the reverse complement.
TTCGCAAGGCCCGCGTGTAACCTATATTTTGAATATAGGGGGATGGCTTATGCCGTTCCCCACCCCCGCCGCCCGAGCGATTGGGCGGTAACGACCGAAACCTAACTTGCAAAAATGCCCGCACGGCCTTTGCACCACCACTGTGCTCGCCTGCAGGAGCGCAAGGCAGATTGCAAGTTTTGCCTAAGCAAGGCCCCCGCCTTAATTGGACGGGGGCCTTTGCGCTGCAGGTTATTATTGACGCCGCTTTTTTATGAAGCTATGCTATAGCATGCTCGAAAGCACCGAGGCCTTGGTGACGATGCCGCGCAAGCTGCCCTCGGCATCCACCACGGCGATAGGCACCCGCGTCTCCGCCGCAACGGGCAGTATGTCGCTTATCAGGGTGTCCTCATGCGTGGTGGGCACATCGCTGTGCAGCACATCGGTAATGGTAAGCCCTTCCCTGTGCGCGCGGATGGCGTCGTCGATGGTGAGTATACCCTTCAGCTTAAGCCGCGAGCCCAGCACATAGATGCTGGATACGCCGTTGGCCTGCATCTCGCGTATAGCGTGTATGACGGAGTCCGTAGTGCGGGCGATGCACGCGGGCTTGAGCATCACATGCTTTACCGAGAGCACGCGGGTTTTATCCGCGCTGTCGATAAAGGTGCGCACATAATCGTTGGCCGGGTGCTGGCTCATGTTTTCCGGCGTGTCGATTTGCTCCACCCTGCCATCCCGCATGATGGCCACGGTATCGCCCAGCTTAAACGCCTCGTTGATATCGTGCGTGATGAACAGTATGGTTTTGTTGAGCTTCTTCTGCAAATCCATCAATTCAAACTGCATATCGTTGCGCACCAGCGGGTCCAGCGCCGAAAACGGTTCATCCATAAGCAGCACCTCGGGCTCGTTGCAAAGCGCCCGCGCAATGCCCACCCGCTGCTTCATGCCGCCCGAAAGCGTGGTGATGCCCTGCTTTTCCCAGCCGTTTAAGCCCACCATCTCTATCATCTCCATGGCCTTTTTCTCCCGCTGGGCCTTGGGCACGCCCCGCACCTCCAGCCCGTAGGATACGTTGCCCAGCACATCCCGGTGGCTCATAAGCCCAAAGGATTGGAACACCATCGTCATCTTTTCGCGCCGGTAGGCGATCAGCTCCTTTTTTGAGAAGGCGGAAATATCCTTGCCCTCGAATAAGATACGCCCGGAGGTTGGCCGCAGCAGCAGGTTGAAGCAGCGCACCAGCGTGCTTTTGCCGCTGCCCGAAAGCCCGATGACCGCGAGTATATGGTTGCGCATCACATCGAAGGATACATTGTCGAGCGCCACGGTAACGCCGGTCTTTTCGTATATTTCATCCTTGCCCAGGCCGGCCGCCAGCATCTTTTGCGCCGCCGCCCTGTTTACGCCATACAGCTTGCTAACGCCCTCTACCCGCAAAACGACATCCGCGGGCAATGCGGCATTCTTCGGTTTCGCTTCCATTATGCTTCCTCCCCTGCTATGATGTCGGTATTTGTAGCCTTCTTCTTTGGCTCGGGCTTTTGCTTGGCCAAGCCCTGCGTCAGGCGGTCCATCAGCACCGCCAAAATTACCACCGCGCAGCCCGCAATCAGCCCGCGGCCTATTTCGTTGCGGTTCACGCCTATCAGCACCTCTATGCCTAAGCCGCTCGCGCCTATCATCGAGCAGGTTACCACCATGGCCATGGCCATCATCAGCGTTTGGTTCACGCCGGTCATAATGGTGGGCATCGCCTGGGGTATTTGCACCTTAATCAGGGTTTGCAGCCGGGTCGCGCCAAACGCGCGGCTGGCCTCCACCACCTCGGCATCCACCTGTAAAATACCCAGCGCCGTCAGCCGTATAACCGGCACCACGGCATAGATTACCGTGGCGATTACCGCCGGCGCTTTGCCTATGCTAAAGAACATCACCGCCGGTATTAGGTATACGAACACCGGCATGGTTTGCATGGTATCGAGCACGGGCCGCATCACGCGGTTGGCGCGGCGGCTGGCCGATAGCAGCACCCCTATGGGGAAGCCCAGCACCAGCGCAATCACCACCGCCGCCAGCACCACCGACAGCGTTTCCATCATGAGATCCCACAGGCCAAACAGCCCGATTAAAAACAGCAGCGCGCCATAGAACACCGCCTTGGTTAGTTTATGGGTGGCAAAATAGCTGCCCACCATCACCAGCGCCAGCAGCAGCCACCACGGCAGCAGCTGCAGCGCCCACTGGAATGCGCGCACAAACGCGATAAGCCCGGTTTTTATACCGCCAAAGAAGCTGTCATGCCCACGGGCATAATCCTTCACGCTGCGGTCGAACTTGGCCGTATCGATATGCAGCGCCAGCGGGAAGTTGGATTGCGCCGCCGCGCGTTCCCCCCCGCCCAGCGCGGCCCGCACCATCGCGGCCTCCTCGCCGGTGAGCCAGGTATCCAGCAGTTCATCGTGCTCCCGCAAAAACCACTCCGCCGCCTGGGTATAGCTAGCGCCGCTATCCTGTATGTAGGAAAGCGCCTCGCTGGTGAGGGGGGAGGAGGTATGGTATCTATCCAAAAACGCCGCGTAGGCCGGCTGCGCCGCCACAAACGCGTTGCTCGCCTGCACCACCACGCGCACGGCCGGGCAGGCGGTTTCACCCTTGGGGAAGCCCTCGGGCGTATAGGGCGCATCCTGCAGCAGCACAAAGTCATATAGCCCCATCAGCCAGGTCGGCTCCCAATAATATCCCACGATGGGCTCGCCCTTTTCGTATGCCGTGCTAAGCGCGGCGGCCAGCGCCGCCTCGGAGCCGGGCTGCACATAGTTATACATGGCATCGAGGCCATAGTATTCGTATTTTTTATGCATGACGTTGTCTATATCCCAGCCGGGTATCGCGCCATAAATGCGCCCTTTGCCCGGCGATTCGGCATCGGGGAACACATCGGGGTATTTTTTAAGATCCTCCACCGTTTTTAGCCCGGGCGCCATGGGCGCAATGCCCCGCTCCGGGTCGCCCTCTATCACATAGCGCGGCACATATAGGCCCTGCATGTTATCGTCGAAATTGACGCCCAGCTCGGTAAACCGCCCCGCGGCCAAATCCTCGGCGTAGGTGGCCATGTTATCCGTCCAAGCCTCCATCTGCACATCCATATCGCCTTTGAGTATGGCCTCGTGCAATATGGCGGTGCTGCCCGGCACCTCTTCCCACGCGAGCCCAAACGCGCTTTCGGCAATATACCCCGCCAGCGCGTTGTGGAACTTTACGCTATCCCAATTGGCATCGGCAAAGCGCACGGTATACGGCTCCTCGGCGGCCTGCGCCGGCAGCGCCAGCGCCAGCAGCAGTAACGCCAGCAATATACAGCATAGTTTCCGTTTCATATATATCCTCCCCATAGCTCCGCTTAAAGATGATTCCAGCTCTTAAAAAAGTGACAACTTTATATTAATATAGAATTGTCATAAAGTCAAGCGAGCGAAATGACTAGATTTATCGAATTATCGCCGTTGTGGTTTGCAAGTGCATATGATACTATTAAATGCAGAAAGGTGCCCAAAGCGCCCAACGGCGCGGGCTTTAATACGGTTTGTATATGGAGCAGTTTGAACACGGCCGCGATAAGACGGCGATTTATGCCAAGGTGGCCTACGACATAGCCTCGCGGGTTGCCGGCGGCGATTTGGTGGAGAACGCGCGCTTTTCGGGCCGCTCCCTGATGGGCACCGAATACCATGTATCGCAGGAGACCATACGCCGGGCCATGAAGCTGCTTGCGGATATGGGCATTATCGAAATACGGCAGAACAGCGGCGCGCGGGTGATTTCCCGCGAGCAGGCGCTGGCATATTTAGAAAAATATAAGATGGCGCAGGATATGCAAACGCTCAAGCAGGAGCTGCGCGCCATTATGGAGCGCCGCGCCGCGCTGGATGCGCGCACCGAGCAGCTGGTGAGCGACCTGCTCGATTTGAACGACAGGTTCGAAAAGAGCAACCCCCTGCGTAACTATGAATTTCATGTGGCAGAGGGCTCGCCCCTGCTGGGCAAAAGCATCCGCGAGGCGGATTTTCGCCGCATTACCGGCGCGCTGATCGTAGCCGTAAAGCGGGAGGGCTCCATACTGCTTTCCCCCGACCCGGATCTGCGCTTTACCGCCGGCGACATCATCGTGACCGCCGGGAACCCGTTTAGCGTGGCGCAGGTGGAGGCCTTAATCAAGGGGATATAGAGCGGCGATTCGCTTGTATTTATCATGACCTCAATCTCATTATTTTTGCAATCTCACTTCTCGCGCCTGTAATTGCGCGGACAGCGGCCTGTTGCTCGTCGCGGCTTATCGGGGTTGTAATGCGCTCGAATATAGCGCGCATAGGGGATTCATCGCGGTCAAACGCCTTGACGCTTGCCTCAATCATCTCTGCGGCGGTCACGTCTGTGAAGTCTACGCGATAACCCGCGGCAAGTGCGAGATAAGCTATAAATAGTCGCTGTGCGCGCCCGTTGCCCTCCCTAAACGGGTGCAGGACGTTGATTTCGCTTAGATAATGCGCCAACCGTTCGGGTATATGTTCCGGCGGTGTGCCGAGCAGATAATGCTCCGCTTTCAGCTTGCCAAAAAGCTCAGCGCCATAAACATCCAGCACTTCGCAATTACAAAACGGATTGCCTTTCGCAATGTTCACCATACGCAGGCTGCCCGCCCAATCGTAGATGTCGCCGAAGATATAGCGGTGAATATTGCACAGATGCTTGAAATCGAGTTTGCCGCGAATAGGGGTCCGCTCCGCTTCGAGAACCCGAATCGCCGCAATCTCTCGTTCCGCTGTGTGCAACGCGTCCGCTTCGGTAATGCCGAGCTTATTCCGCAGGACATGTGCGTTTTCGTAGCAATAGCGAATATCCCATTTATAGCTATATTCGTACTCGTCCGACATTTTCACTTCTCCTATGCTTTGCTACAAGTCGTTGTACCATTTCATCAGCGGTTGCTTCACCGCGCAGGACAATTCGCAGCCGCTCCTTGTCCCCCTCCGTAAGCGGCATACCCTCCATAGCCATTGTGCCGTTGACCTCGCCGATTAAGCGTTCCATATCGCGGGGCATAATGCCCGGGTTGTGCTGTCGTTTTGCCATTTTTGTCCTGCCGTCAAGCGGTTTTGGCGTCCCGTTGGGTATAACCCACATATCATTGCCAAGGCGCTCCGCGCCGCTGACTCGCCCATTATCACACAACACCTGAACGCGCCGCTGCGAAATGCCCCACAGCGCTGCGGCTTCCTTTGCTGTCATCAAGTCCATTACGAACCCTCTCTTTCACACTCGTATGCTTCATTATCTATTATACATCTAACTTGCGAATAATATAAGCGCTTTTTGAAAATCAGGTTTGTGCAAGCTGAAGCCGCAAGCGCAAAAAAGGCGGGGGTCATTCCCCGCCTTTTGCATGCGTCTGTTGTTACGCCATGGTATTGCGCCTTGCCCGCGCCCAAGCAAGGGCGGCGAACGCCAGCAACAGCGCCCATACCCCGCTTGCGGCGCCCCCCGTTTTGGGCGGCGTCACAGCTATAACGGGCGGTTCGGTATCCCAACTGCCGCCGTCGCTGGAGTTTCGTATCCACTTGGCGTAGAAGTATGCGTTGCCCGCGAACGTCGTCGGGATAGTCGCCGGTATCGTGCCTTGCGCATCCTCATACCAGCCGGCAAACCTGTAGCCGGGGCGCGTGGGGCTTGGCTTTGCCGCGACAGAATCGCTTATGAACCCGGTGCGGGTGCTGTCGATGCTGCCCCCGGGGTAGTTGTCGTCAAAAATCACGGTAAAAACGCTTGGGTTATAGCTCGCGTATAGGTGCAGCTCGCGGCTCGATGCATCCGCGGCATCCTGCACGGCGGAGCCGAAGGTATACGACGTACCGTCCTGCAGCGTCCACCCAAGGAAGTCGGTCACGCCGGGCGGCAGGGTTGGAGCGCTGGGGGCGGTCACAAGGTCGTCGTAGTCGAGCGGCACGTTTGGGTAAACCTGACTGGTTTTTGAGTGGAATATGACGGTGAAATGCTGAATCTCCCACTGCACATATACCGTTGCGCTCGCGTTAAACACCGTGGCCGTGGTTACTTCCGTGCCGCTGCCCTTGGCGGCGGCGGTGTACCACTTGCCATCCGTATCGTGCCCCGCGTAGGTGCCCACGGCGGGCAATGTGACGGTGCGAGGCGTATCGCTGCTCCAAAAGGACTGCGTATCGATTATGTTTGGCGCTCCATCGTTCTTGTCGAATTTCACGAAGATGGGAACAGCGGGGAGCGGCAGCTCCAGCTGCGCCGCAAAGGCGCTTTGGGGTATGCTGTATTCGATATAGTAGCCCAACATATACTGAGGATTCGGGGTGCCATCGCCGTACACATTAGACAGGTCGTTCCAATACGGCGTGTATAAACGGGCCCATTGCAGGAACGCTTCGGTATGTCCGCTCCCGGTCGGTTCGCCTTGGCTGGCGGGGGCATAAGGAACGCCTTCCAAATTATTAATAACACCGAACAGATCGGTAGTTAGTGATTTGTCAAAGTAGCTGAAAACGGCGCTTTTCGTTCCCTCCGCGCTGTCCACTATATAGTCGGGGAATTGTGCTTCCATCCTGGCGAAAATATCCGCATTCTTGTTGGTTCGGGTAATGCTCCCCGGGCCAATACCCTGTTCACGAGAGTCGCGCATATTGTGAAAAACAAGCCCTGCTTCCGGCCCGCAGGCCCAATACCATTCAATGACGCCATCGCTCACCTGTAAAGCGGCTTCGGTTATGCTGCTTTCATTGTCGATTTTGTTGCCGCCGATTGTGGCGCGCGTGCCGCCAAGCCAGCCGGGCAATTGCCCGATGGCGTTGTAAATATAGGTTTGCTCCTCGATGCTCGTGACGGTCGCCAAGTATCCGTGCGTCACCCCGCCGACTGTTGTAACGGTGCTTGCTTGTGCGGCATTATAGGCGTCCGACCACGACAATGTAGTAACAGGAGTAGGAACAAACTCGTAAAAATGGATGTCGCCATCGGGGTGGTTTTCCCAGAGGACGCCATGGTTTTCGTAGACGGAAATATTGATTTTTGCGGTAGATGCCGGGAAAACGCCCGCAACCTTAGGGGCAAAGGAGATTTGATTCAAAAAGCTTTTGATATTGGCGGCTGTGCCGTTGGTGCCAATGGGTGCGCTTACGGTAAACGTGGCGGATGAAGCCCCCGCCGCCTCGTTCTTTTGCAAGTATGTATAGGTTGTCAGCAGCGCGCCCCAGTTCGGCTCAAGCTGCTCCGGCCACGAGATGATGAGGGATTCGTAGCCCACGATTGGCTCGGCAACATTGGTGACATTCAGGATGTAAACCGGCGCGCTTAGGGTGCCGGTCTGCTCAACCGTTGCGGTGATTGCCCCCGCCGCCTTTGCCGTTATTGGTTTAATGGTAAACAGTCCTACGAACATGCAAGCCGTTAGAACCGCCGCCGCTACCCTGCTTGCGCCATGCTTTAACATAGCCTTCTCCCCCAATGTTTTATTCTGCATTGCAAAAAAGCGACTGCCCTCGTTAGAGGCAATTGCTTTATATTTGATTCCAGCGCAACGTCATCTTTGCCCGCCCATCTGCAAAAATTGTTACACAAACAGGCACATTTGTCGAGTATATTCGACAAAACATAACATTACAGCCTTAGTATATACCATTTCAACGCATTTGAAAAGAAAAATTTCCCATAATCAGGCATATTTTGGAAAAATTCAGCACAAAAAACAGGATACCTTTCAGCATCCTGTTATTATGGCACCCGGTAGGGGAGTCGAACCCCTGTTCTCGCCGTGAGAGGGCGATGTCCTAGGCCACTAGACGAACCGAGCATACTCGCGCAGCACCTGCGCGCATATTTCATTATACGGGTTTTTGCGTGCTTGTCAATCCCTTTTGGTATGGCGGCCGCGGTGTAAAGGGGTAAGCGCGCCAAGCGGGGCAAAAGCGCGCCGCGCTGTATAATTGAATTTATTGTTGTTTTATTTATATAAATGTATTTACAAATCCACACCTTGCCCTTACAATTTGTAGGGCAATACGCCGCGCGCAAACGGCGCGGCGCGGCGCACTATAACCATTATATGTAAGGAGAACTATTATGGAAGAAACAACAACGCTGCAAAACATCATGCTTTTTGTGCAGACCAATATCGCATACATACTGCTGGGGGCCGCCGTGCTCTACTTCATCTGGTTCATATCCAGCATCGTGAAGGCGCATAAAACCGGCGAACGCTTCCGCTTTAAGTTTGGCACCTTTTTCGCCTTTTTGCTGATACTGGGCGTGGCGGTATATTGCTTCGTTACCGGCACGGACCTTTCCACCTTCATCAACTGATTTTTTGCCGCGCCCAAACGAGGGGGATATGCGCCCAAGCGCCGCATTTCTCCCTTGATTTTTTTATACGCTCCATATACAATATACAATAATCCATATCAATTGCGAAGGAGCCAGCCACCATGCCGGTCAAGCCCCTACCCTTTGGCAAAGCGCAGGCGCAGCAAATCGCGGCGCAATATCCCACGCCGTTCTATCTTTACGACGCGGCGGGTATACGCCGGTGTGTGCGCGCGCTCCATCAGGCATTCGCCTGGAACAAGGGCTATAAAGAATATTTCGCCGTAAAGGCGCTGCCCAACCCCGCCATACTCCGCCTGCTTAAAGAGGAGGGCTGCGGTGTGGACTGCGCCTCCTATACCGAGCTGCTGCTCGCGGAGCGATTGGACTTGGTGGGCGACGCTATCATGTTCAGCTCCAACGATACCCCTGCGGAAGAATTCGCCTACGCGCGCCGCTTGGGCGCCATCGTCAACCTGGATGACATCTCGCACATCGAATATCTCGAGCGGCACGGCGGCCTGCCCGGCGCCATCTGCTGCCGCTACAACCCCGGCGCCTTTTCGCTGGATCGCAACGCCATCATGGGCGACCTGCACGATTCCAAGTTTGGCATGACATATGACCAGCTCATCGAGGCCATGCGCATACTAAAGGCCAAGGGTGTGCAACGCTTTGGCCTGCACGCCATGCTCATCAGCTGCGCGCTGGATGAAGGGTATTATGCCGCCCTGGCCGAAAAGATGTTTTTGCTGGCGCTGGATATCCGCGAGCAAACGGGCGTAACGGTCAGCTTCATCGACCTTTCCGGCGGCATCGGCATCCCCTACCGCCCCCATGAAGCGCCGGTGGATATTGCCCGCGTGGGCAAGGCGGTGCGCGCGGTATACGAGCGCCTCGTTGCGCCCGCCGGCCTGGAAATCAGCCTGTTCAGCGAGCTGGGCCGCTTTATTACCGGGCCTTACGGCTACCTCGTTTCCACCGTGCTGCACGAAAAGCACACCCACAAAGACTATATCGGCCTGGACGCCACCGCCTGCAACCTGATGCGCCCCGCCATCTATGGCGCTTATCACCATATCACCGCGCTCGGCAAGGAGGATGCGCCCTGCACCCATACCTACGATGTCACGGGCTCGCTGTGCGAAAACAACGATAAGTTCGCGGTGGATCGCATGCTGCCGCGGCTAGAGGCGGGCGATATCGTCGCCATACACGATGCCGGCGCGCATGGATATTCCATGGGCTACAACTACAACGGCAAGCTGCGCTGCGCCGAGCTGCTGCTCGAGGAGGATGGTTCCGTCACGCTCATCCGCCGTGCCGAAACGCCGGCCGATTATTTTGCCACCCTGGATACGAGCGGGCTGTTTGGCGATTTAAAGTAAGGCAAGGCCTTTGCATCATAAAGCGCACCCTTTTGGGTGCGCTTTTTGCGTTTTGATTTTTTGTATCGAATATGCGCCCTTAGCTTTCGCTCAAATACTTTTCGGCCTGCACGGCGGCAATCGCGCCATCGGCCACGGCGGTGACCACCTGCCGCAGGCTCTTTTTGCGGATATCCCCCGCGGCAAATACGCCGGGGATATTCGTGCGCATATCCGCATCGGCCAGTATATACCCCCGCTCCATCTGCACTTCGCCCACATAGGGCGCGGTTTGCGGATCCATACCCACAAAGCAGAACAGCCCTATCGCCTCGCCGGGCTCCTGCGCCGCAAAGGTGGTGCGGGCCCCGGTTTTTATATTCCTCACCGTGATGCGCTGCAGCATGCCCTCGCCGCCCAGCGCTTCCACCTCGCTATCCCACAAAACGCGCAGCTTGGGGTTTGCCAGCACCTGCTCCTGCAAGGATTTTACCGCGCGCAGCGCATCCCGCCGGTGTATGATGGTTACCTTGCGGCCAAACCGCGCGAGATACAGCGCTTCCGAGGCCGCGCTGTCGCCGCCGCCCACCACATAAATATCCCGCTCGCGGAAGAATCTGCCATCGCAGGTGGCGCAGTAGGATACGCCCCGGCCGGTAAATTCCTTTTCGCCCGGGCAGCCCAGCCGCCGGGGCTGCGTGCCGCCCGCGAGTATCACGGTTTTTGCGGCATATTCGCCCATGCCGCCGCGCAGGCGCTTTACCTCGCCCGCAAGCGACGCCCCCGCAATGGTATCCCACGCAAATTCCGCGCCAAAGCTCCGCGCCTGTTCGGCCATCCGCTTGGCCAGCGCCATGCCGGTTTCCCCCGCTTCGCCGCCGGGATAGTTTTCGATTTGCGCGGTAGCCGTGATTTGCCCGCCTTCCTGCGCCTGTTCTATTATCAAGGCGGAGAGCCGCGCGCGCCCGGCGTAGATGCCGGCCGACAAGCCCGCAGGCCCCGCGCCTATAATCGCAATATCGTATAACTTGTCCATAAAAATCCTCTCGTTTTGCCGATACGGCCGGTATATCCATGTATCGTAAGCCGTTTGGGGCAAAACTATGCTATAATATAAATCATGATTTTATAAAAAGGTGGTTTGCGTATGAATTTCCGCCAGCTCGAAATATTCGTCACAATATTAAGGTGCCACAGCTTTTCAAAGGCCGCCGAGGAGCTATACCTCACACAGCCCACGGTCAGCGCGCACATCGGGGCGCTGGAGCAGGAGCTGGGCACGCAGCTCATCGTGCGTTCCACCAAGGCGGTTTCACCCACCGCGGCGGGCACCGTGCTGTGTGAATACGCCAACGCGCTGCTCGACCTGCGGAGCCGGGCTGATGCCGCGCTGCACAGCTACCCCAACACGCTGTGCGCCACGCTGGATATCGCGGCTTCTACCGTGCCCGCCGAATATGTGTTGCCGCAGCATATCGCCGCGTTTTGCAAGCAGCATACGCAGGTTCGCTTTGCCATGCACGAAATGGACAGCGCCCGCGTGGTACGCCAAGTCGCCGCCGGCGAGGCGGTGCTGGGCTTTTGCGGGAGCATGGAGGAGGGCGGCAACTGCACCTTTACGCCCATCGGGGAGGATAGGCTGGTAATCGTCACGCCCAACCGCGCGCCCTATAGCGAGCTGCCCGGCGATGACTTCCCCACCGCCCTGCTGCGTACCGAGCCGTTTTTGCTCCGTCTGCCGGGCTCCGGCACCCGCAGGGAGGCGGATGCCTATTTGATCCATTGCGGCATTGCCCCGGGCGAGCTGCATACCATCGCCTATTTCGACAGCATCGCCAGCATCAAGCAGGGCATCGTGCAGGGCATGGGCATTTCGATACTATCCGAGCTGTCGGCGCTGGACATTGCCGCGGCGGGCAGCGCGCTGCTGTTCCGCAACGAAAGCCCGTTTTTGCACCGCAGCCTTTACTGTGTGCAGCGCAGCGGCAACTCGCTGCCGCCCGCCGCCGAGCTGTTTGTAAAATACCTGCAGGGCGCGCCCGGCGCCAAAAAAACATCCTAGGTTATTCGCACACCGGGTATAACCAGCCATGCGTATCGGGTATGCTCCCATATTGTATGCCGGTTATCGAATCATATAAACGCTGCGTGATTGGGCCAATCTTAAAATCGTTTACCCGCACGCTGATATCGCCATAATGCAGCTCCCCAACGGGGGATACCACCGCCGCGGTGCCGCAGCCAAAGGCCTCTTCCAGCGTGCCCGCGCGCATGGCTGTAAGCAGCTCTTCTACGCTCAGCAGCCGCTCCTCCACCGGTATGTCCCACTCCTTCAGCAGCTCGATGCAGCTGCGCCGGGTAATGCCCGGCAGCACCGAGCCGGTAAGCTGGGGGGTGACGACCTTGCCGCCAATCTTAAACATCACGTTCATGCTGCCCACTTCTTCGATATATTTGCGCTGCACGCCATCGAGCCACAGCACCTGCGCAAAGCCTTTTTTTGCCGCCCTATCCCCCGCGCGGTTGGCCGCCGCATAGTTGCCGCCGCACTTGGCATAGCCCGTGCCGCCCCGCACCGCGCGCACATCCTCCGTTTCGATTATGATGCGCACGGGGCTCACCCCCTCGGCATAATAGCTGCCGGAGGGCGAGAGTATGATGTAAAACTCCGCATTTGAGATGCCGTGCAGCGATAGGTCCGGGTCGGTGGCAAACAGGAACGGGCGGATGTACAGCGACGCGCCGTTATCCGCCGGCACCCAGCTCGCATCCAGCTCCACCAGCTGCCGCATGGCCTCCAGCGCCAGCGCCTCGTCGATTTGCGGCAGGCAGAGCCTTTCCGCCGAATCGTTCAGCCGGCGCAGGTTATCCTGCGGGCGGAACATCTGTATGCCGCCATCGGCGCGCCTGTATGCCTTTAGCCCTTCAAACACCTCGGCGCCATAGTGCAGCACCGCCGCCGCGGGCGAGAGCGATAGGGGGGCATAGGGCAGTATGCGCGGGTTGTGCCAGCCTTCCTGCGCCGTATATTGCATGGCAAACATATGGTCGGTAAACACGCGCCCAAACCCCAGCTTATCGCTGGGCGTTTTTGCTTTGAGTTGGGTGGCTTTGGTAATGGGAATGCTGTACATGGCCTGCTCCTTTAAGGTTATTCTCGCGGTATGGCGATTTGCTTCAGTATAACGCAAATAGCGCCCCGAGAAAAGGGCGTTATTCCAAAAATACGGCAAAAACATATACGTTTCGCACACAGGGCGCGGGCAAAGCCGCGCCAACAGCCCTGCCTTTGCCCCGCAATTGACAGCATTTTTCGCTTCTGCTATGATGAATATATAATTTACGGTGGGCTCGCACTCCACAGCATGTGGGCGCATACGACAAAGAAGGAGGCCTATTTTAACCGCAAGGCTCGCGGTGCGGCAGTGTGGAGACCTGCCGTAATGCGCATTGGGTATCGCTCCCACTCGCGCGAGGCGGCAGCCGCTTTTATGCTCGCCGCCAGAGCCAAGAGTATGGCAAAGGTAACGCTAAAGGACATCAAAAAGGTGTACGACAAGAACGTGGTCGCGGTGGAGGATTTTAACCTCGAAATCGCGGACAAGGAATTCATCGTGCTGGTTGGCCCTTCGGGCTGCGGCAAATCGACGACGCTGCGCATGGTGGCGGGGCTGGAGGAAATTACCGGCGGCGAGCTTTACATTGGCGACAGGCTGGTGAACGACGTGGCCCCCAAAGACCGCGACATCGCCATGGTATTCCAAAACTATGCGCTATACCCGCATATGACGGTATACGAAAACATGGCGTTCGCGCTCAAGCTGCGCAAGGACCCTAAGGATGTCATCGACCAAAAGGTGCGCGAGGCGGCCGAGATACTCGACATCACCCCCTACCTATCCCGCAAGCCCAAGGCGCTCTCGGGCGGGCAGCGGCAGCGCGTGGCCATCGGCCGCGCCATCGTGCGGGATCCGCAGGTGTTTTTGATGGACGAACCGCTCTCCAACCTCGATGCCAAGCTGCGCAACCAGATGCGCGCCGAAATCATCAAGCTGCGCCACCGCATCGATACCACGTTTATCTACGTTACCCACGACCAAACCGAGGCCATGACGCTGGGCGACCGCATCGTCATCATGAAGGATGGGTTCATCCAGCAAATCGGCACGCCGCAAGAGGTATTCAACCACCCGGCCAACCTGTTTGTGGCAGGCTTTATAGGTTCCCCGCAGATGAACCTGTTCGACGCGCGCCTGGAGCGCAATGGTGAAAATTACTTCATACGGCTCTACGGCGCCGACTTTAGCATAGCGGCGGATAAGCAGCAGGCGCTGCGCGCGGGCGATGTGCCGCCGCAGGACATCACCCTGGGCGTGCGTCCCGACCATATCGTGCTGTGCGATGCGACCGCGCACGAAAGTCACCTGCCCGCCACGGTGGATGTATCCGAAATGATGGGCAGCTTCGTGCACCTGCACGTTACCGCCCACGATAAGGATGTTGTGCTGGTGCTGGCCACCATAGACCTGCCCGAAGCGCACCGCGCCGGCTTCCACATGGGCGATTCGGTCAACTTCACCTTCGGCGGCAATGTGGTGCACTTGTTCTCGAAAGAAACCGACAACAACTTGATTTAACGCTTTTTGGGTTGTCCCCAACCGATAAAATTGGCAAAAGCCCCTTCGCCTTATGGCGCGGGGGCTTTGTTCGTGCGGGTTTTATGCTTTTGCTTTATGGGGCAAAGCTCAATGCTTGCAAAATTTTTCAGCCAGGTCAAGCTGCTCAAAGCGCAGCCCCAGCTCCTCGCGCCCCATATGCCCATAGGCCGCCAGCTGCCGATAGATGGGCTTGCGCAAATCGAGCGCCTCGATGATGGCCGCCGGGCGCAAATCCACATGTTCTTGCACCAGCTGCTGTATGCGTTCCTCTGCGACCCGGTTGGTGCCAAAGGTATCCACCCGCACCGATACCGGGGCAGCCACGCCTATGGCATAGGCGATGCTCACCTCACAGCGGCTGGCCAACCCCGCCGCCACGATGTTTTTTGCCACATACCGCGCCGCGTATGCGCCGGAACGATCCACCTTGGTGGGGTCTTTGCCCGAAAACGCGCCGCCGCCGTGCCGCGCATAGCCGCCATAGGTATCCACGATGATCTTGCGCCCGGTCAGCCCGGCATCCGCCGCGGGCCCGCCCAGCACAAACCGGCCGGTGGGGTTGAAGAAATATTTGGTATCCGCATCCAGCAGCGCCGGGTCGATGATGGGCGCTACCACCTGCGCCTTCAGGTCGGCGGCGATTTGCGCCTGCGAGGCCGCCGGGTCGTGCTGGGTGGAGATGACGATGGTATCCACGCGGCGCGGCAGGCCGGCCTCGTCGTATTCTACACTGACCTGGGTTTTGCCATCCGGCCTAAGGTAGGGCAGCAGGCCGGTTTTGCGCACCGCCGCCAGTTGCCGTGCCAGCCTGTGCGCCAGCGATATGGGCAGCGGCATCAGCTCGGGGGTTTCGCGGCAGGCAAAGCCAAACATCATGCCCTGATCCCCCGCGCCTATGGCATGGGCATCCGCTTGGCCCTGCCGGGACTCATACGCGGCATTTACCCCCATGGCAATATCCGGCGATTGCTCCTCCAGCGCGGTGAGTACGGCGATATGCGCCCCGTCAAAGCCGGATTCCGGCCCGTTATACCCTATCTCCTGCAGCGTACCGCGCACGATGGCGGGGATATCCACCCAGCCGCAGGTGCTGATTTCGCCGGTGACCAGCACCAGCCCCTTGCTCGCCAGCGTTTCGCAGGCTACCCGCCCGGCAGGATCCTGCGCCAATATGGCATCCAGCACCGCGTCGGAGATTTGGTCGCACACCTTATCGGGGTGCCCTTCCGTCACGGATTCAGACGTGAAAATGTGTTTATACATAACGATATCCTTCTTCATTTAATGTATTAAACCGAACCGCGCCTATGCAACAAAAAAGCCCGCGCCGCGCAATACGGTGGAGCCTATGTTCATATGGCTTCCCTCATCTTTGCGATAACGCTCAGGAATTAGCACCTTGTTACAAAACAGGTTGCTGTGGCTTCACAGGGCCTACCCCTCCACCACTCTTGATAAGGCAAACGGTATTCAATTCAACTTATTATACGCACAGTGCGCGGTGTTCGTCAAGGGGTAGGGAGATGTCTGCGGGAAGCCCGTTGGGGGAACGGTTTTCGCGGGGGCACCTGCCCCCGCACCCCGGCTGGGGACAGAGCAGGGAATTTTTTGGGAAACGGTTTTCGCGGGGACTCCCGTCCCCGCACCCCGGCTGGGGACGGGGCGCCGTCCCCAGACCCCTTCGCATGGAGGGAATAAGTCTTTTTAGAAGCCGCTTCTCTTGCTCTGCAGTAGGAATTCATGTCAC
Organism: Christensenellaceae bacterium; assembly: GCA_031261085.1. Taxonomy (GTDB): domain Bacteria; phylum Bacillota; class Clostridia; order Christensenellales; family CAG-138; genus Pelethousia. Next base: position 30,748 of record JAISKB010000026.1, on the reverse strand, counting down.
AACATCTCGAAAAAATTGGAAACAGCTGCATTCCATCGGGGGTACGGGGGCTTGCCCCCGTTTGCGGCGCAGCCGCAAAAAAATTCCCCTTCCCTGGGGAAGGAGTTAGGGGATGAGGTGACTCTCTATTCCCCAAAAAACGCTTCCACCGCCTCGTTGTATACCTCGCTGTTTTTGGCCGCAATAAAATGATCCCCCTCCAGCACGCAAAGCCGCCCCTGCGGCAGCGCGGCGGCCATGCTTTGGCTGTGGCGGCGGCGTATCATATCCCGGCTGCCCACCAGCACCAGCGCGGGTATACCCACCAGCGCGCGCAGCGCCGTGAGCGGTATTTTCGGCTCCAGCGCCATCAAAGCATACCGGGCTTTCAGATAGACGGCTTTTTTGCTGCACAGCGCAGCCACCGTTAGGCCGGCATAGCTGAGCGCAATCATCGCATGTATATGCGGCTTCATACCGGCGGGCATAAGGTTGGCGCCGTTTAGCACCAGCTTTTCAACATATTGCGGGTACTTTAGGGCAAAAAGCAACGCAATGTTGCCGCCATCGCTAAACCCCAGCAAAATTGCCCGGGCAATACCGTTGTAATCCATAAAAAACTTAAGATCCTCGGCAAACTGCGTCAGGGTGAATGGCGCCGTGCCGCGGGGTGAGCGCCCATAGCCCCGGGTATCCACCGCAAGCACGCGATAGCTTTTGGAAAAGTAACGAATCTGTTCCGCAAAATACGCGCCGCTCTCCCCATTGCCGTGCAGCAATATCAATGGCGCGCCGCGGCCTTGCTCCGTGGCCTGCAGCAGGATAGGCTCCATGCTCAGCCCTCCGTCTTTTGCGCGCAATACGCCTTTATACACGCAAAGCTTTCATCGCTGATGTCGTGCTCTATCTTGCAGGCGTCGGCATAGGCCGTGGTTTCCTGCACGCCCAGCGCCATCAGCATCTTTGCGATGACCACATGCCGCTCGTAGGTACGCTCGGCAATGGGCAGCGCCTTGAGGCTAAGCGTAATGCAGCCGTGCGCGTCCACATCGATGTAGCCGTTCTCGCGGAACTGCTTCATCGTATAGCTTACGGTGGGTTTGGTAACGCCCAAATAATTGGCGATGTCGATGCTGCGCACCTGCCCGTTTTTCCGGCTCAGCATCAAAATGCACTCCAGATAATTTTCTGCCGCTTCGTGGATTTGCATAGGCGCCTCCTTCCTTGCTCCAACGGCGATCTTCTGCCTTTATGTTAGCATGCTCAAACTTTTTTTGCAAACCCCGTGAATGTGACTTGACAGTGAATATTTGATATGGTAAACTGCAATCGAAGCATGGTTAGTAACATCTAACCAAATATTTTTGCCCATGAGTTAGATGTTTCAAACTATCTGCGCATTTAAAGAAGGAGGCCTGTATATGCCGTTGACTATGGCCAAACGCGGGGAAACGAATTACATCAAGAAGGTGACCGGGCGGGACGATATGCGTCAGCGCTTGGCCGAGCTGGGGTTTGTGGTGGGCGAATGCGTCACCGTTGTAAACGAGATGGACGGCAGCATGATATTGAGCATAAAGGGCGCAAGGGTGGCGCTGGGCAAAAGCATGGCCGGCCGGATTATTATATGAGCGCGCGCTTGCGCAAAACAAGCAGGGAGGAAGTTATATGAAAACGCTTAGGGATGTAAAGGTTGGCGAAACCGCCACGGTAAAGCAGCTGCATGGCGAGGGGCCGGTAAAGCGCCGCATTATGGATATGGGGCTGACGCGGGGCGTTGCGGTATTTGTGCGCAAGGTCGCGCCGCTGGGGGATCCTGTCGAGGTGACCGTGCGGGATTATGAGCTTTCGCTGCGGAAGGCCGATTGCGCGCAAATAGAGGTTTTGTAGCTTCACCCCTTTCCCCCGTTGCATGACGAGGATTTTTTTAGGGAACGTTTTTCGCGGGGACCCCGGTCCCCGCACCCCGGCTGGGGACGGGGCGCCGTCCAAAGAAACCCTTCGCATGGAGGGAAGAAACTTTTGCAGAGGGGTATTCAGGTCGTTAGTCCATGGAGAGAAGTTATTTCAAGTCACTATGGGTTAATAGTGGGCTGGAATTTGTTCCAACGGGGGGGTGCGGGGGCTTGCCCCCGCAAACAAAATTCCTTAATTCTCTTTCCCTTCCCCAGGGAAGGGGCTAGGGGATGGGGCAAAACACCCCCGCGCAAAACCAAGTTTAAAACAGCTTGCATAATTGCGCCAAAATAATTACACCAAAAATAAAGGAGGAATACCTATGCGCACCAAAGTCGCGCTTGCCGGCAACCCAAATTGCGGCAAAACCACCATGTTCAACAGCCTAACCGGCAGCACACAATATGTGGGCAACTGGCCGGGCGTCACGGTAGAAAAAAAGGAGGGCTTCTTAAAGGGCGATAAGGATGTCGTCATACAGGATTTGCCCGGCATCTATTCCCTCTCCCCCTATACGCTCGAAGAGGTCATCGCCCGCGATTATCTGCTGCGCGAGCAGCCCGACGCGATACTCAACATTTTGGATGGCGCCAATTTGGAGCGCAACCTTTACCTTACCACCCAGCTGATGGAGCTGGGCATACCGATGGTCATCGCGCTTAACATGATGGATGTGGTGCGCAAAAACGGCGACCGCATCGATGTGAATAAGCTCTCCGCCGAGCTGGGCTTCGAGATTGTGGAAACCTCCGCGCTAAAGGGCGAGGGGAGCGAATACGCGGCGGCGCGCGCGGTGCAGGCGGCCAAGGCGGGCAAGGCCTCGCCCCCGCCCCCGGTGTTTGGCGGCGCGGTGGAGCATGCCCTCGCGCACATCGAGGAATCGCTGGAGGAATATGTGCCGGCGGCGCATGTGCGCTGGTACGCGATAAAGCTGTTTGAGCGGGATGAGAAGGTCGCGGCGCAGCTCACATTGCCCGCCGGGTTGCCGGAGCATATCGAAACGCATATAGAGGCCTGCGAGACCGAGCTGGACGACGATGCGGAATCCATCATCACCAATGCGCGCTATGCGTATATCGCGCGGCTGATGACCGCCTGCGTGCAAAAGAAGCCGCGCACGGGCAACCTTACCGCCTCCGATAGAATCGACCGCGTGGTCACCAACCGCATATTGGCGCTGCCCATATTTGCGCTGGTCATGTTCCTGGTATACTATATCTCGGTCACCACCATTGGCACCATCGTCACCGACTTCACCAACGATACGCTGGTGGGCGGGTGGCTTATGGAGCCGCTGCGCCTATGGCTCGAAACCATCGGCACCGCGCCCTGGCTTACCGGGCTGGTGGTGGATGGCATCATAGGCGGCGTGGGCGCCGTGCTGGGCTTTGTGCCGCAAATGCTCATATTGTTCCTGTTTTTGGCCATATTGGAGGATGTTGGATACATGGCCCGCGTCGCGTTCATCATGGATCGGATATTCCGCCGCTTTGGGCTCTCGGGCAAAAGCTTCATCCCCATGCTGATAGGCTCCGGCTGCGGCGTGCCCGGCATCATGGCCAGCCGCACCATCGAAAACGAGCGGGATCGCCGCATGACCATCATGACCACCACCTTTATCCCCTGCGGCGCAAAAATGCCCATCGTGGGGCTGATTGCGGGCGCGGTGTTTGGCGGGGTATGGTGGGTAGCGCCCTCGGCATACTTCTTGGGTATCGCGGCCATTTTGGCGAGCGGTATCATGCTTAAAAAAACCAGGCTGTTCGCGGGCGACGCCTCGCCCTTCGTGATGGAGCTGCCGGCCTACCACGCGCCCAGCGGCATCAATGTGCTGCGCAGCGTGTGGGAGCGCGGTTCCTCGTTCGTCCGCAAAGCGGGCACCATCATATTGGCGGCCAGCGTGTTTATATGGTTCTTCTCCAGCTTTGCAATCATAGAGGGCGCGCTGCACATGGTGGAGGATATTGACGCGAGCATGCTCGCCGCGGCGGGCAATGCCATCGCCCCCGCCTTTGCGCCGCTGGGCTTTGGCAACTGGCAAAGCACCGTGGCCACCCTCATGGGGCTGGTCGCAAAGGAAGAGGTGGTAAGCGTGTTTGGCGTGCTGTATGGCGTTGCCGGGGATGCGATGGAGCTGGTGGAGGGCGGCGCGTTTGGCGGGCTTGCGCCCATCGCCCTGCACTTTACCGCGCTTTCGGCCTACTGCTTCTTAATATTCAATCTGTTGTGCGCCCCCTGCTTTGCAGCCATCGGCGCCATGCACCGCGAAATGGCCAGCACAAAATGGACGCTGTTTGCGGTGGGGTACCAGTGCGGGTTCGCCTATGTTATCGCGTTGATCGTATATCAATTGGGCATATGGTTTGCGGGCGGCGCCTTTGGGTTTGGGACCGCCGTTGCCTTCGCGTTGCTGCTTACGTTGATATATATGCTGCTGCGCCCCGCGCAAGCCAGCCCTGCGGCCAAGCGTGTGATTGGCGTGGCGAGCAAGGCGTAGGTTGACCTAGGCCCATATGCCGTACTGTAGTATACTATAATAAATAAAAGAAAGGGATGTGTTGCTATGCTCTCCTTCCTACAAGCGAATTTGCCCAGCCTGCTGGTAGGCGCCGTCGTGTTGGCGCTGCTGGCGCTGGCTATATGGAGCATAATCCGCACCAAAAAGAAAACCGGCTCCGCCTGCGGCTGCGGCTGTTCCAAGTGCCCATATTCCAACGATTGCGAGCAAAAGGAATAGGGGCGCGCAGCCCCCGAAGGCAAATTTATTTCATATGTTTCCCCTCCCAATGGTGAGGAGGAAATTCAGGGAGGGGCAGGGTTTACCCCTCCCTAATTATTTTCGTAAGCGCGTCTATGCATATATCCACCTCTTGCGCGGTGTTGCGGTGCCCAAAGGCAAAGCGTATGGTACCCTGCGGGAAGGTGCCCAGCGTTTTGTGCGCGCGGGGCGCGCAGTGCAGGCCGCAGCGGGTCATGATGCCATATTCGCTATCCAGCTTATACGCCACCATGGCGTTATCCAACGAGGCGGGCGTAAAATCCAACGATACCACCGCTACGCGGCCCTGCGTATCCTTTTTGCCTACGATGCGCACGCCGCTTAGGGTTTCGGCGCCCTGCAAAAACCGGGCGGCCAGCGCCATTTCAGCACTATGCAGGGTGGCTGTACCGGCTGAGAGCACATAGCCGAGCGCCGCGCGCAGCCCCGCTATGCCGGGGAGGTTGAGCGTGCCGCTCTCGAATTTATCCGGCAAAAACGGCGGCACTTCCTCGCTGTCGGAGGCGCTGCCGGTACCGCCCGAGAGCAGCGGCGTGAGCGCCTGCGCAAAATCTTCCGCAATCACCATGCCGCCAATGCCCTGCGGCCCCAGCAGCCCCTTGTGCCCGGTGAAGGCGAGGGCATCGGCGCCCAGCGCCTGCAGGTCGATTGGCAGCACGCCCGCCGTTTGCGCGCTGTCCACCACAAAGCGCACACCCCGCTTTTTGCACAGCGCGCCCACCTCGCATATGGGCAGCACGGTGCCGCATACATTGGAGGCATGGGTGAGCGCCACCAGCTTGGTTTGGGGGCGCAGCAGCGCTTCCACCCGCTCCACGGGCAGCACGCCCGCCGCATCCGCCTGCGCGGCATCGAAGGCGACGCCATGTTTGACGAGCTGCGTGAGCGGCCGCATCACGGCGTTGTGCTCCAGCGAGCTGACCACCACATGATCCCCCGGGGCAAGGTACCCCTTTAGCAGCATGTTGAGGGACTGCGTTACATTGGCCGTGAATATCACGCCCTTGGGGTCGTCCCAATGGAACAGGCGGCACACGAGCTCCCGCGTATCGAGCACCATATCCTCCACGGCATACGCGCCGCTATACCCGCCGCGGTTGGCGTTAAACCCCGCGTGCGCAAGCAAATTTGCCATAGCCTCCCCCACCCCGGGCGCTTTGGGGTAGGAGGTGCTGCCATTATCAAAGTAGATCATATGCTTCCTCTCGGTACTTTCCTTCGCAATATTGCGTTTTATCGATTATTCTAATAAACGTCGCTCTTTTTCATTTGATTCGCTCGTAGATTCAAACATTTTATAGATTTCATTCGTTATTTTCATTGAAACATCACGCGATATTCTGTATACTGACAATAACACATGCATCTCTACAAAATCAATACGAATGGAGGCAATTCCTATGCAATTCATCAAAAAACATTGGCAAGTCATCGTAACGGGCCTGGTGGTAGGCTTGGTGGCGGTGGCGCTGACCGCGTTGGGCAACCCCAAAAACATGGGCATCTGCACCGCCTGCTTTTTGCGGGATACCGTGGGCGGCCTGGGCCTGCACCGCGCCGAGGTGGTACAATACATCCGCCCCGAAATACTGGGCATCGTGCTGGGCGCGCTGGCCATTAGCCTAATCGGCAAAGAATTTGCGCCCAAGGGCGGCAGCGCCCCCATGCTGCGGTTTGTGCTGGGATTTTGCGTCATGATAGGCGCGCTGATGTTTTTGGGCTGCCCGCTGCGCATGGTTATCCGCATAGGCGGCGGCGACCTGAACGCCATCATAGGCCTGGTCGGCTTTGCGCTGGGCATTGGAATCGGCATCATCTTCTTAAACAAGGGCTTCTCGCTCAAGCGCAGCTATGACCTGCCCAAGCTCGAAGGGTTTGTGCCCAGCGCCATCGCTTTGGGTCTGCTGGCCCTGCTGCTGTTTGGCGCGGGCCTGCTGTTCTTCAGCGAAAGCGGCCCCGGCTCCCTGCGCGCGCCCATCGCCATATCGCTGATTGCCGGCGCGCTGGTGGGCATATTGCTGCAAAGGTCCCGCCTGTGCATGGTGGGCGGCATCCGCGATGTGGTTATGTTTAAGGATGCGCACCTGCTCTACGGCTTTATCGCCATGATCGTGGCCGTGCTCATTGGGAACCTGGTTGTGGGCAACGGCGTAAAGTTCTCGTTCGCCGACCAACCCATCGCCCATGCCGATGCGCTTTGGAACCTGCTGGGCATGCTGCTGGTGGGCTTTGCGAGCGTGCTGCTGGGCGGCTGCCCGCTGCGCCAGCTCACCTTGGCCGGCAGCGGCAATACCGATAGCGGCGTCGCCGTGCTGGGCATGGCCGTGGGCGCGGCGGTTGCGCACAACTTTAAGCTGGCTTCCTCCGCCGATGGCCCCACCGCTGGCGGCCGCGTCGCCGTGCTGATTTGCCTGGTGGTGGTTGCGATTATAGGCTTCGCCAACCTGCAAAAGCAGAAGGACTAGAAGGAGCGACAGCATGAAAACGATCGACGCGTGCGGGCGCGCCTGCCCCGAGCCGGTGCTCATGACCAAACGGGCGCTGGAGAGTTCTCCAGAGGGGGTGACAGTGCTGGCGGATAACGCCATTGCGGCCGCCAACATCACCCGTTTTGCGGCCAACGCCGGTTTTAAGCTAAGCCAAACCGAGCAGCTTGGCATATACACCCTAACGCTCACCAAGTAAGCCATGCAGTATTTGGCTACGTTTTATACGCACTTTGCCGCGCTCTCGTTCCATCGCCGGTTGCGGGAGCGCGGTGTGCCCGGGCGCATGATGCCCGCGCCCCGCAAGGTGAGCGTATCCTGCGGCAGCTGCGTCACATTCGAAACCGAAGGCGATTTTCACGCGCTGCTTGTAGAAGATACCGAAGCCGTGTATCATATAAGTAAGGGGCAATATGCGGCCGTATACCGGCACGAGGATACATAGGCGGGGCCTTTGCGCCGCTCCCCAAAAATAAGAGAGGTATGTTATGTGTGCAACCGAAGCGGAGGGTATCCGCCTGTCGAAAATGAGCTCCTGCGGGGGCTGCGCCGCTAAAATAGGCCCGGGCGTGCTAAAGCGCATGCTGGCGGATCTCCCAAGGAGCACCGACCCGGCGCTCTTAATCGGCACCGAAACCAGCGACGACGCGGCGGTATACCGCATCAGCGACGACCTGGCACTCATCCAAACGGTGGACTTTTTCCCGCCGATGGTGGATGACCCTTATACCTTTGGCCAAATCGCGGCGGCCAACGCGCTAAGCGATGTATACGCGATGGGCGGCGTACCCAAGCTGGCGATCAACCTGCTTTGCTTCCCCGTCAATACGCTGCCGCTCACGGCGGTGCGCGCCATATTGCAGGGCGGGCTCGATAAGGTTATCGAAGCGGGCGCCTCGCTGTGCGGCGGGCATTCCATCGAGGATAAAGAACCCAAGTACGGCTTGGCCGTCACCGGTTTTGCGCACCCCAGTAAAATACTCTCCAACGCGGCTGCGCGGGAGGGTGACCTGCTGCTGTTTACCAAACCATTGGGCAGCGGCATACTCACCACCGCCGCCAAGGCGGAGCTTTTGGCGCCGGCGGATTATGAGCTGCTGATAAGGATGCTCACCACGCTCAACGCCAAGTCGCAGCAAAGCGCCTCCGCGTTCGATGTGCACGCCTGCACCGATGTAACCGGCTTTGGGCTGGTGGGGCACGCGGGCGAAATGGCGCAGGGCAGCGGTAAAACCATAGAGCTGTGGGCAAACGAGCTGCCCATTTTCCCCGCCGCGCTGGAATTTGCCCGCATGGGCATCGTGCCCGCCGGGGCATACCGCAACCGCGAGTATCAGGAGCAAACCGCCTATATTAGCCCCTCGATACCGCTCGAGCGCACCGATGTTCTGTTCGACCCGCAAACCTCCGGCGGCCTGCTTTTTGCCATTGCCGAAAAGGATGCGCCCAGCCTGTTGCACGCCCTGCAGGAGCATAGCGAGTGGGCCCGCATCATTGGCCAGGTATGCGCCAGGGGCGAAAAGGATATCATAGTAAAATAAATTGCCATCCCTCCAATCCCTCCCCCTTTCCCTCTCCCTTAGGGAGGGGGAATTTTTATATAGCAAAGCCCCCGCCTTGGGCAAGGCAGGGGTTCATCGAGCGGGCCTATTACCGTTCGTTTCCCAATGGCGCTATGTGCTTTTTAAGCGTATACAGCAGCAGCGCCGCGCTCAGCACCAGCGACAGACACTCGGCAATGGGGTACGAATACCAAATCGCCTCCAGGCCAAGGAACCGGCCCAGCAGGTAAGCCACGGGCAATATGATGACGAGCTGGCGCGCAGCGGACATCAGCAGGCTGTATTCGCCGTTGCCAATGGCCTGGAACAGCGTGCCAAATATGATGGACAGAGCCGCCAGCGGGAAGGCCCAGCTGATGATGCGCAGCGCGGGCACGCCGATTTGCAGCATATAGTCGGAGGCGCTGAACAGCAGCAGCATTTGCTTGGCAAAAACCTGAAACGCCACGCTGCCGATGCACATGATGATCAGCGCGTAGACCACGGCGTATTTTAGCGCATCGGTCACGCGCTTTTTATTGCGCGCCCCATAGTTGTAGGCCATGATGGGCATGGTGCCGCTATTGAGGCCAAACACCGGCATAAATATGAAGGATTGCAGCTTAAAGTATGCCCCCAGCACGCTGACCGCCGTGGAGGTAAAGCCTATGAGTATATGGTTCATGGCAAAGGTTGTAACGGATCCGATGGCCTGCATTACGATGCTCCCCATCCCCACGCGGTATATTTCGCCTATCACCTTGCGCTTGGGGCGAAAACCCTTTATGCGAATATGCAGGTGCTGGTTGCGCCGCAGCAGGCAGAACATGCCTATCATCATGCCGAGCAGCTGCCCGCCCACCGTGGCGATGGCCGCACCGGCCACACCCAGCCGGGGGAACCCCAGCCATCCGAATATGAGTATGGGGTCGAATATGATATTGAATATCGCGCCCGTCAGCTGAGACATCATGGAATGCATCGTATCGCCGGTGGCCTGCAGTATCTTTTCGAACACGCACTGCAGCACCACGATGATGGAGGGCACGCCCACCCAGTAAAGATAGGTGACGGCATACTCGTATATTTGCGCCTCGGGGTGGAACACCGCTATGAGCCGCGGCGTAAACAGCGCGAAGATAGCGAAAAACACCAGGCCGGAGCATAGCGCCAAAAACACGCCGTGCTCGGCGGCGTTATCGGCCTCCAGCTGCCGCTTTTCACCCAAGCGGCGCGCCACCAGCGAGTTGATGCCCACGCCGGTGCCCACCGCCACGGATATGATGAGCATTTGGTAGGGGAACACCAGCGAAACAGCCGTCAGCGCGTCTTCACTGATGCGGGCTACGAAGATGCTGTCCACAATGTTATACAGGGCTTGCATCAGCATGGATATCATCATGGGCAGCGACATTCTCCATACCAGGCTGCTTATGGGCTGTACGCCCATTTTATTTTCTTGTTGCAGGGTTTCCATCCGTCACTTGTTCCTTCCGTTCATAAAAAAGGGACCCACCACTGGATGGGCCCCTTTGCACGCTTTGATTTGGTTAGCCTTGCACCGGAGCGCCGACGGGGCAAGCGCCCTCGCAAGCTCCACATTCAATGCAGGTATCCGCATCGATTACATAACGGTCGTCACCCTGCGAAATCGCGCTCACGGGGCAGGCGGATTCACAAGCGCCGCAGCTGATGCATTCATCACTAATTACATATGCCATGAAGAGAACCTCCAAAAAAATAGTCATTTATATTGTAACATGGAATCGTATGTTGTCAATCCTCAGTTTGTACCTGCTTTGGCTCACTGCTTACATCCGATTCTTCGGGCGCCGCGCCCTCCTCCGGCGCGCTGCCTTCGGCCTGCTCATCCCGCTCCGTTTTATCTTTTGGCTTGCGGAATTTTTGCTTTTGCCCGGGCTGCTCCGCGTTTTGGGGCTGCGGCTGGCGCGCCTTAAACACGAGGTCGCGGAAGGGATATTCCCGCACGTCTATGGAGCCATCCGGCAAAATGAGCTTTACCCGGGTGCGCTCGGTGAGCACGTTGTTCTCTATCGCCATGCCGGTCAAGCCCTCGGGCGTGGTCACATCCTTGCCCACGCGGGGCATCTGCTTGCGCATGGATTCGTAGCAATCCTGCTCATATTTTAGGCAGCACATCAAGCGGCCACACAGGCCGGATATTTTGGTGGGCGATAGCGAAAGGCTCTGCTCCTTGGCCATTTTGATGGAAACAGGCTGAAAATCGGCCAAAAACGCCTTGCAGCATACCGGCCTGCCGCAGCTGCCCAGGCCGCCGAGCATCTTGGCTTCATCGCGCACGCCGATTTGCCTAAGCTCGATGCGGGTTTTGAGCACGCCGGCCAAGTCCTTTACCAGGTCGCGGAAATCCACCCGCCCATCCGCGGTAAAGTAGAACACGATTTTGGAGCCGTTAAAGCTGTATTCCACATCCACCAGCTTCATGTCGAGCTTATGCGCCTCTATTTTAGAAAAAGCCACCGCGTGCGCGTCCTTCTCTTTGGCAATGTACAGGGCGCGCATCTCATGATCTTTAGGCGTGGCGATGCGCTGCACCATTTTGAGCGGCGCGAAGATTTGGGAATCCTCCACCTCGTGCGGGCCGCGCATAACATCGCCAAACTCCACGCCCCGGGAGGTTTCTACAATGACGCCGTCCCCTTCGGAAACGGTTAAGTCGCCGGGGTCAAAATAATAAACCTTATTGCTGCCCCTGAATTTTACACCGATTACGGTTTTCATCCTGTTTGGGAGATCTCCTTTGCAAGTTGTGTGAACGTCCAGGTAAATACGGCCTGCGCCGAAACATTGGTGTTTAGGCGCGCCAGGCTCTCGGCCAGTACTGTTATCATATCGTGGATGCGGCCGTTTGTAAAGCGCGCGGCAAATTTGGCCGCTTCCGCTTGCCTATCGGCGTTTTCGGCCACCAAGCCCCGCGTTTTATATAGTAGTATATCCCGCAATAGCGAAAGCATGAACACAGCCGCATCCTCGCCGCCGCCCGCAAGGGCCGCTATGCCCTCAAACGGCAGCTTGCCGGATAGCACCGCGCACAGCAGCGCCTGCGCCTTTTCGCGCAGGGCACGGTATTCTTCATCTTGATAGAGCCGCAGCGCCCGCCCGCTCGTTATGCCCATGGCCGCATAGCGCAGCGCCTCGGCTTCATTGGCGCCCACGCCCCTAAGCGCCGCCGCAACCTCTTCTTTGCCGGGCGCGGGCAGCGTTACGCGGCTGCACCGCGAGCGGATGGTGGGCAGCAGCGCATGCTCGTTGCCGGTCAGCAAAAACAGCGTGCCCTCCGGCGGCTCCTCCAACGTTTTGAGCAGCGCGTTTTGCGCGGGCTCGTTCATCGTATGCGCGTTTTTAAGGTAGATGGCCCGCCCGCCCCCCGAAAAGGAGCGTTTGGTGAGCTCCGCCGTAACCGCGCGCACCATATCCGCCTTGATGGGCTCGCTGCCCAGCTCGGTATAGTCCACACAGCTGCTTAGCCTGCCCGCCTCGGCGGCGCCGGTGCAAAACAGCGCGGCCGCGCGCCGCGCCGCCTGCTCCGCAAACAGCGTATCCAGGCAGCTGAGAAAGCACGCGTGGGAAACGCGCCCTGTTTTTACCGCCGTAAGAAACCGCGCTTCCGCCTTAATCGCGCTAGAATTTGAAGTGTTCATCGACATCCAGCACAAACACCGTGGCCCCGCCTATCGTAACCTGCACGGGCGAGGGCGCGTTATCGACATAGCCGGGCAGCGAGCTGGGGATAACCATATACTCCTTGCGGGTGCTGGACTGCTCGCGTATGATATCCAGCGTATCCTGCAGGCGTTCCTTTTCTACGCCGATCATCAGCGTGCTGTTGCCGCCATGCAAAAAACCGCCCGTGGAGGATATGCGGGTGACGCTGATGTGCGCGCGCGTCAGCTCCCGCGTGAGCCGTTTGGAATCATCGTTTTGCACGATTGCAAAAATCAGTTTCATATTGCGTTGCCCTCCTTGTTGATGAGGAATTGCATCAGCTCTTCGACCGTATTTACCAAATAGGTTGCGCCGGCGGCCATAAGCTCGCCGCGCGAACCGTAGCCATACAGCACGCCTATGCTATCGACGCCCGCACGGTTTGCCGCCTCTATATCGTATACGCGGTCCCCCACCATAACGGTGGTTTTGGGGGAAGCGTGCAGCGCAGCCATCGCCTCCACAATCATCCCGGCCTTGTCGCAGTGCAGGTTGTTCTCCGCGGCAAACACCATATCGAGCCGCCCCTCCAGCCCGCAGGATACCACATGCCGCTCTGTGGTGGCCCTGAGCTTGGCCGTCACCATCGCCGTCTGTTTGCCCGCGGCGCGCAAGGCCCTCAGCAAGGCGGGCACGCCGGCAAAGGTTTGCACCCCCAAAGCGGCTTCCACGGCGGGCGCCTTGGCGCGGTATAGCTCCAGCGCCCGCATAACCTGCGCCTCGGGTATGCCGAGGTGGCGCATAAAGCCCTCGCGCAGCGGCGGGCCCACCATCGGGTATAGCTCCGCATCGGCGCGAGGCGGCAAGCCCATTTCGCGCAGCATCTCACGCAAGGTCGCAAAGATGGCGGGGCCGCTTTGAAGCAGCGTGCCATCAAAATCGAATAAAACGGTTGAATACTCTTTCATCTATTATATTATATTGTTTATTCTTCCCGCATGCAACAAATACGGTCCCCTTCTATGCCAAAAAGCGTATAGCCGAGCGCCTTTTGCCGCAGCAAAAACGCGGCGGTATCCTCTTCGATATATTCGCCGGGTATCACCTGCGCGATGCCGGGCGGGTATACGCCCGCCGCCGCCGCCGCCACGCGCCCCGCGGCCGCGTGCAGCGGCACGCTTTCGCTCTCGCCCAGCATGGCCTTGCGAAGGCTGCACATGCTGCGCCCCGCCAAGCCCACCGGCGGCCGCTTGATGAGCCTGCTTGTGCCATAGGGCAAGTGCGTGAGCGCGCCCACCAGCCTGTCATACCATTCATCCGGATCCAGCGGCGCCGTGATGAGCGCCACGCGGTACATATCGGCCATTTCACACACAACGCCCATATCCGTCAGCGCGCTGTTGGCGGCATGTCCATCTATGCCGCGCTCCGTTACGTCAATCACGATGCGGGTCGGGTCAAAAGCGGCTATGCCGTTGCCCAGGGCTTCTTCGCCCAATACCTGCAGGCCGTTGATGCGGCCTATGCGCGCGCGCAGCACCTCGACGCGGTCTATATGCTTTTCGTAGCCCTGCATGCGGGCGATGTGCAGCGCCCTGTCGAGCGAAGCCATCAGCAGGTAGCTGGGGCTGGAGGTTTGCACCAGATTGCGCATGCGGCGCAGGTGCTGGGTAGGATAGGGGCAGCACAGCCCCGCGTGCAGCACGGCGCCCTGCGTGAGCGCCGCCAGCGTTTTGTGGCTGCTGGTGCACCATATATCCACCTTGTGTGAAGGGAAATCGGGCAGGCGGGGGGAAAACGGGAAGTGCGCGCCATGCGCGGCATCCACAAACAGCAGCGCGCCATGCGCGTGCGCCGCATCGGCAATCTCATCTAAATCGGCGCACAGGCCAAAGTAATTGGGGCTGGTAATCAGCACGGCGTCGGCGCGGCGCTCGCTGAGCGCATCGTGTACCTGCCGCGCCGTAAGCATGCCGGGCATGCCGTGCTCCGCGTCGTATGCGGGGGTGAGGAACTGCGCGCTGTGCCCGGCCAGCGCCAGCGCGCACAGCGCGCTCTTATGGCAATCCCGCCCCAGCAAAACCCGCTTGTTCTGCCCCAGCGCAAGCAGCATGGTTTGCAGCCCGCAGGTGCTGCCGTTGACCAACAGCAGGCTATCCCGGGCGCCATAGGCCTCGGCGTAGGCTTGCTCGGCGGCGCGTATCGCATCTGCGGGCGCGGCCAAATCATCGGTGCCCTCCAGCTCGGTAATATCCCAACCGGCCAGTTCACCGCCAAAGTGCGTATCCTGCCCCTTATGCCCCGGCATGTGAAAGCGCGCGGGCGCGCGCCTGTCGTATTCGCCCAGCATTTCGGGCAACGTGCGGCCATATCGCCTATCCATGCGCTTGTATGGGGGCGAAACACGGCATATGCAGCAAAAGCAGGCCTGCCAAAAGAAGCGCATCGCGGCGTTTGCTTGCGGTAAATGCGTTATGTTCTTGCGGCATGGCAACCACCTCAATTCAATCAAATGACCTTTACAGCATAGTATCACCCGCGGGGCTATGGTGTCAAATGGGGAGGGTAGAACAAGCCCCTCTCCGCACAGACGAAAAGGGGCTTGTGTTTTGTATGCTTGCGCGGCGTTACCGCTCTACATAAGAGGTATGCAGCAGCTCATGCGCCTTGTGGCTGCCGGGCTTGCCCAAAAACTCGGCGTAGAGCTTTTGAATCGAAGGATTCTGATGGCTCTTGCGCAGCGGCAGCGCCTCGTCGCAGGCATAGGCGGCCTTTGCGCGCGCCAGCTTTGGATCGATTTCGTAGCGGGTACGCGCGTTGACCAGGGGCTGGCCGCCGCCGGTCACGCAGCCGCCCGGGCAACCCATGACTTCGATGAAGTGATAGCTGCACTCGCCCTTGCGGACCCTATCGAGCAGCTTGCCCGCATTGCCCGTGCCATGCGCCACGGCGACTCGAATCTCGGTGCCGGCGATGGTGACGGTGGCTTCTTTGATGTTATCGATGCCGCGCACGGCGGTGTATTCGATTTGCTGCAAATCCTTGCCCTCCAGTATATCGGCCACGGTGCGCAGCGCGGCTTCCATAACGCCGCCGGTTACGCCGAATATGACCGCCGCGCCGGTGGAATCGCCCAGCACATCGTCGAACGCTTCGTCGGGCAGGTTCATATAGTCGATGGACGCCTGCCTGAGCATGCGCGCCAGCTCGCGGGTGGTGAGGTTTGCATCCACATCGCGGTAGCTGTCCCGTCCCATTTCAGGCCGGCTGATTTCGAACTTTTTGGCCGTGCAGGGCATAACGGATACCACGAATATGTTTTTGGGATCCAGCCCCTGCTGCTGCGCAAAATAGGTTTTGGTGATTGCGCCCTGCATCTGGTTGGGGCTCTTGCAGCTGGAGAGGTTGGGGATAAAATCCTTTTGGAAATGCTCGCAGTACTTAACCCAGCCCGGGCTGCAGGAGGTAATCATGGGCAGCACGCCGCCGTTTTGGATGCGATCCAGCAGCTCGGTACCCTCTTCCATAATGGTAAGGTCGGCGCCAAAGTCCACATCGAACACGCGGTCGGCGCCCAAACGGCGCAGGGCGGCCGCCAGCTTGCCGGTGGAGCTGGTGCCAATGGGCATGCCAAATTCTTCACCGATGGCGACGCGCACGGCCGGCGCGGGCTGGATGATAACGAACTTGTTAGGATCGGCCAATGCGGCCCATACCTCGGCGGTAGCGTCCTTTTCGGTTAAGGCGCCGGTGGGGCAGGCGGTGATGCACTGACCGCAGTTGATGCAGTCCGTCTCACCCAAGGATGTTGCAAACGGCGTGCCCACTTCGGTCCTAAAACCACGGTTTTGCATGCCGATGGCATTGATGCACTGTATCTTGCTGCACGCGGCTACGCAGCGGCGGCAAAGTATGCATTTATTGTTATCGCGCACAACGCTGGGGGAAGCCTCATCGATTGTGCGGGGGATAAACTCGCCTTCAAACGGGATTTCGGTAACGCCCAGCTCATCGGCCAGCGCCTGCAGCTCGCAGGTTTGGTTGCGCTTGCAGGTAAGGCAGGAGCGGTCGTGATCGGATAGAATCAATTCGAGCACCGCGCGGCGGGCATTGAGCACTTTGGCGGAGTTGGTGATGATTTCCAGCCCCTCGCTAACCGGCAGCGCGCAAGAAGCCTGCAGCTTACCGCTGCGTGCATCCTCTACCAGGCACATGCGGCAAGCGCCGATTTTATTGATGTCTTTTAGGTTACACAGCGTGGGGATTTTGACGCCGGCTTGGAGCGCAGCTTCTAAAACGGTGCTGTCCGCCTCCACCTGAAGTTCCCGGCCATCGATTTTGAGTGTTACCATGTTTCAAAATCCTTTCTTGATATGGTTTCTGGCGCAAAACGCCAGTATGCACATAATTCTACTTGATAAAAGTTTAGCATAATCCATGCATTGTGTCAAAGTATATATATGGCAGGCAAAAGTGTGGTTTGGTTCCGCGGCTTGGGTTTGAAACAGGTGCAGGCAGAAGACATCTCCGCAAATCCGGTTGCTTCGCCGCCGTTTTTTGACGGTTGCGCAACGGTATGCGATTGACATAGCATCGTCCCGTTTTTATGGCACGATGCTATAATCTTCTCTCCTTCTTCCTATAAAACCGAAGCTAAAAGTCCCTGCGATTTTCTTTTTCCGAATTCACCGTATCGCCGGATGTATTCTGCTCGCTGCGCAATGTAAGCGTATAGGTATAATTTCTCTTTAGGCTGAACAGTTCGTTATCGCCCACGCCGTTTTTTAGGGCCAAATAGTACCCGGCATCGCCAAACATGTCCGTTTCCCCGAACCAATCACCATAGCTATAAGCATTTTTGATGCGATAGCTACCCTGCGGCAAGGAAATCTTGGCCCTTCCACCCTGTTCGATAGCAATACAGCTAACAAGCACATCGCCGTCCGTATAGATTTTTATGTAGTTCCGGCTTCCATCACTTTTCGGAGGGATAATCGTCAAAGAAAGTGCGCTGCTTTTATAGTCCTGATTATGATACAATTCCCCTGTAGACGGAAAAGGCTGTGCGCAGGCGGACATGCGTTGGCTTGCATCATCAAAGGAGCCCAACTCCTTAAACGCAAGGTAAGCGTCGTAGTAAGCGCCCTCCGCATAATATTTTTCAGCGGTCGCATATTTTTCTTTGTTGGCGCAGAAAGCATATTTTTCCGCCGCTTCCGGAAAAGAATCGGCGGGCAATTCATAATAGAGATCTTTCGCGGCCAAATAGTCCGCAGCCCCAAGCAACTCCTCCGCCTGCAAATAGACAGCCATATTGCTGCAATGCGTCGCTTGATGGGCAGCGTCACGGAAATCGCCCAATCGCACAAAAGCCGCCGTCGCATCCATATAACGCTCCTGCGAAAGCAGTTCTATGGCCTGTTCGTAAGCAATCGCGTTTTCACAGTAAGCCGCCTGCGCAGAAGCATCCTCAAAGCCTCCGAGCGCCAAAAACGCGGCCCGCGCTTTTTCGTAGTCCCCGTTATCAAGGGCTTGTTGGGCAGTCTGATAGTCATCGGTGTTTTGGCAGTATTCGGTCATCGCGGGCGCATCCTCAAAGGATTCCAGCTCGGCAAACAGCACCTTAGCGCTGGCGTAGTCGCCATTCTCCATCAATATAGCTGCCTCATCATACTTCGCCCTTTTTGCATTATGTGGAGCAAGAGGAACGATAATTGCAATAAGTACAACCAGCAGCAGGGACACGCTCGTGATAACCATGGCTTTTTTATTTTTGAGGAATCCCTTGTTCTGGGATGTTGGCTGCTGCTCAATACTCGGGGCTTGCAGCGGAGACACCGCTGCGTATACAGGTTGCGGGTTTACGGCTGGTGTTGCATCTGCTGTGCCGCTGTAATTGATGGGATAAGATGGTTTTTCCATCATAGCATTGCCACAGACCGGGCAAAAGTTTCCGTTTTCCGGCACTTGTATTCCACAGTTTTTGCAAATCATATGTTCTCTCCTTGTATGTTGATGATCCCAGATGGTTTTACATTTACAGGCCAAGAGTACGTTTCTAGGACAGCCTGCCAATGACCGTCTACCGCGGCAGAATATCCGTTCCGAGTCTTTTGTGCATCGTAGGCAGATACGCAATTTCAACACGGTTGGTCTGCTTTCCATATTCCTCTCCATATGTTTTGCAGGCGCATTACTCGCTGAACAGGCCGTTGGCCGCGCGCGGAGCGGACTCAAACACATGCGGATTGTCATCCAGAATCAAAGTGTAGAACAGCGGCACCGTGTAAAGTTCCTCCGGCCCGTTCTCGGCCCCTGCGAAGAACATGTATACGACTTTGGAAGCGGTAGGGAGCTTAACACGCACATGATCGTAAGAAATGGATTCGCCTGCGGCAAAGTCCACATTCATTTGGCCGTTTTCCATCGTAAAACCCTGATAGCTGTTGGAGTAATCCTCCGGGTTATAGAAGGTAATTAGGGAAAACGCATAAGCGACATTGGAGGGGTTTTTCGCTATCGCCGCATTGGTAGAAGTCCAATAAACCACATAGTCGTCGCCATCTTTTTCAATTCGATCAATGTCGAATCCGATGCGGTTGTTCTCATCTTCGACATAGGGGCAGTTCTCCAGGCTATCCAGGAACTGCTGTGCCAGTCCATCGGCAGCTCCGTCCGGCGTGGACGGCAAGCCCGGCGTATTGCTTTGAGTTGGCTGATCTTGCGTGTCGCTTTCCGAAGCAGATGGACGCTCCGGCGTATTATCGCTTTTGATAGGCTGGCTTGGCGCGCTGCTGTTCAAAGCCGGCGAGGCCGCCGGCGCGCCCGAACAGGCGGAGAGCAACGAACAAACCAACATGATCACCAATAAAATAACCATTATCTTTTTCATTTTTTCGATCCTCATCAATTATTCCTTTTGCGGATACAGCGTCATTTAAAACTGCTTTATAAACACTGCGATTGGTCTGTTTTCTCAATAAGGCCGTCGGCCAAGCCGGTATTCTTCACGACCTTAACGGCAGCGGACTGCATGCCGATTCCAACCTTCAATGCACCGGTTCCTGCAGCATTGACAACATGGAAAAAGCAGACGCCCTCGTATTGCTCCGAAACATTGACGACATTGTTTTTCTTTGTCACGGTAAAGACGAGCGGTGCCTCCGGCCTGATATCACCTACTTTCGTCCCATTGAGGAATACGGGGCTTGCCTGATCTTGGCGGGAACATGCAATGGATACCTGTTTTGGCATATCCAAATCTTCTTGGGATTCCAGATCTTGAATGAAGCGAGTTTTCTCTTGCGGCTTATTTGTGGGATAAAACATCTTTACCGGGGAACCGCTGGCATCGTTCCGCTTTTTGCTTTGGGATAGATGCACGAAGGCAAGAACGATCAGGAACAAGCCTGCAAGGATCAACCCATAAAGCAAGACATACCGGCTTGTCAAAGATAGCCAAATGCCCAATATGATAGCTGCAACGCCGGCAAGCAATTCTCTCCAAAATTTTGACATGATGCAAATCCTCCATTATTTTACTCCGCATAGCGAATGGATACCGAAACGTTATCCGGCGTGTTATTGGGCACAAACAAGTAAGTAATATATACCTGCGTACCGGTGCTCATGAGTATGGAAGGCTGCTTGTAGTCCGTTCCGCCCACTGAAAAAACAAGCTTGCTCCAGGAAATATTCCTCCAAATAGAACTCATCTTTACTTCTTGGCCATCTTCCTCCGCGCCGGTATATCGGATATAGAAAACCCTGTCTTTGTCCATGTTAACGCCATTGTTGTCTACATACTGCGCCAGGTCTCCGACTACTTGCTCATACGCTGCCTGAGGCACGATTTCATAGTAAACCTTATATTCGTTCGCCATGAAGAAGGGCTTCTCTGCCTCTGGGGTAGGTTCAGGAGAAGGCAGCGGCGTTTGCGTAATGGCCGGTGTTGGCGGCTTAACGACAGGCGTATTTGTGGCCGGCGAAGAGCTAAGCTCGCCATCGGCGGTCGTGCGTTTGCTATCACCTGGAGCGCACGCCGCCAGCGTAATAACAACCACGATGGCCAGAAGAATGAAGAAATGTTCTTTTATCCGTTTCATAATCAAATACCTCCCATGCAAAACTGAATTTATCAGGCCGCAAAAATGTGGTTCTTATCTTAAAAAGCATAACGTTATAACCAAGATGCAATCCGCTGCAAAAAATTATCCCGGGCATACAAATAAAAGTTATCCGTCACAAGACGCAACCCATAAAGCCATCATTCAAAACAAATTGCAGGGCTCGTCAATCAGAATACCGCCGTCCGGATAATCGAACTTGAAGCATAAAGTATCATTTGCGGATTCCGGTGGCACGAGATAATACAATTCCAGCTTGCAAGCCTTACCCGGCTTAAATTCCTTGGTGAAGTAAATATAATAGTATTGTGCGCCGCGAAAATCTCCATCTTCATTATACAGTGACGCGTATTTTACAAGCGCTTCGCTCACTTGCTCCGCGTCCTTGTTATTCTTGACATTCTGTATCTCTCCAAATCCCGACAGTGTCAACGTGACTTTGACTCCCTTGTGGTCGGGATTATCCATGAGAAGCTTAATCGTACCCAGCGCGCCGTTCGGCGCATTTCCTGTGTAATCCTCAAACGCCGCTTTACCGCCCGCCTTGGCGCAGCCGCTCAAAAACAACAGGAGCATAACCATAGAAATGATCGCTGTAAAATGCTTTTTCATAATACCTTACCACTCCTTTATCATTTTGGAATTATATATTATACTTGGATAAATCAATGCCGCTTCTTTCCAGCGCCTCAAATGAATGGACAGCCTCGAGCATGGTTGATCGTAAGGTATTCCTTAAAGCGTCCATGCCGCCGATCATCAACTTCGCGCTTGAAAGCTGATTTTGCATGTCTTTTTCAGAAAACCGATTTCCGGTGATGCGGTTGAATTCGCGGAACTTGCTCTCATCAAAGGCTCCACATCCGTCAAGATAGGATAGCCCTGCCTTATATTGATCCAATATACTGGTTCCTGCTGCCGGAACCGGCTTCGCTGCCGGCGCCGTGGCTGTTGGAACCGGCTTTGCCGGCGGCTGGGAGTAAGTTTGATAGACCGGCGCTCCGGAAGCGCTGACCTGCTGCGTTACCGGCTTGTAAGAGGTGCCGCTTGACGGCTTGCATAGCCTGACAATCAATATAATGAATCCGGCAATCGGTAAAAATACCCAAAATATATTTGTCCATTTGTATCCGGCATCCCGCAGCCGCCGAACCATAATGGCCAAGGACGGCAGCAGGCACAGCAGCATAAACGCTAAGGAAAATGCCATGCCACTTTCCGGCCTGTTGATGTTTATCAGATTTGAAAAAAGGGAGAGCGCAAACGTCACAATATAATTTGCGAGAACCGCCCACCAGTAACCGCCAACGCTTGTCTGACCCCTGAAATCGACATACCCTTTCCAATACTCTTTATATGCTTTGAGCATGATGAATCCCTCCTATACAAATACAAAACAACGAAACCGGGCATCTTGCTATTCCACAAATTTCCGATTAAATTTCACTTCTATCGTTCCGCCCGGAACGGCTTCAAAATGATAAGCGCCCGGAAAAGCTGCCCCATATTGATCTGTGACAAAGATTGTGTTCCATCGACTGCTGGTCTGCAGCGTAATCGTCTTACCGTTCTTAACCGGACCGCAGTTGACCCCATTCAGATATACCATTTGCGCCACAGCGGCACCGACAAAGCTTCTAAGGCGGGTAAAGTTGACCGTACACGGTGCATCAATAATATCCTCCTCCGGAGCGCATAACGGCATGGTCTGAAACTTGTGTTTGCAGCTTTTGCAGACAAAGGCAATCGGATCTGTCTTCACATTTTTCGAAGCATGACTGCTGACTGCCAGGCTCACGATCGCCCCGCCCAGAAGCGTCCCGGCCATTGATGCGCCCACTCCACCCGCTTTGCCTTTTATGTCCCAAGCTTCCGATCCGCATTGCGGGCATTTCAGGCCTTTTAACGTTGCAACTGTGCTCATCCTATCTCCTCCTTTTCAAAATCGAAGGCTGCATCCGCATTCGCGCTTTTGCACCAATGCTTCCAAAACATCCCTTTAGAAGTTCGATAGGTATAGTATAAAGACCATTCTTTTGCTGCATGTCTGCTTTTTGCATACAAACTGGCCAGTTTTTTCCGGGATGCAGAGCCTAATAAAAAAGACAGCAGGCAAAATGATGCCGCTGTCTTTTGGCAATATATTCAGTTTTATGCTCTGGGTTCCACAACCTTTACATTATCGGATCCGTCTATGCGCACGCGCCACAGGGTTCCGCCATCTTCTTCGTTTAAATAGAATATCCATCTCCCTGCGATATTAAAAAAACTGGTGCGTGAAGACACGATGGTATAGTGGGTTCTGCCATTATGGGACATCCATTCAAGAGTGCGGTTATTTCCTGTGATATAAAATATCCCACCGTCTGTAACATTTGGATAGTATGCCGGGATATTTGTAAAACTCTCAATGTTTCCACCGTCTAAGTCCATACATATCAGGAAGCTTGCCGAATAATTGATATCATCTTTTTCAAAGCTTGCGGCATAAGCATATATTTTGTCATCGTAAATACAGAAGCTCTCAAAGCTGTTGCTGCTGATGAGCTTCAAGTTGCCTCCGTCAAGATTGCAGCAGTAAATATTGTTGCTTTTCTCCGCATCAATAAAATACAGCTTTTCGCCCATAATATTCAGGCAATGATATTCTGTCATGTCATTGAGCTGTGTCAGCGTTCCTTCGTTTTCGCTTATTCTATAAAGATAACCGGTATCAAAAATATCATGCAGATAAAAATTACCGTCTGCGATATATAGCTGACCGGATCGTGAATCACAAAACACTTCTTCCTTCATTGTTTTGGGATTCACCCGAAGAACGCTTGCGTCTGTGCAGTAATAGAGCCAGCCGCTATCATAATTTAAATCATGCGCTCCCGCATTGGCCACAAACAGTTGCATGTTTCCTGTATATGGGTTCATCCGATATATGTTTTTTTCAAACAGAAAGAAGATTTCATCTTCACTGCGTGCTGCGATTGCTCCATTTCCTGCCGTGAGATTCCCGGAGAGATTTCCCAATTCCGAAACAAAGGACGCTCCCTCAATGCCAATGCCCGGAGCATCTGAAAACCCCTTTTCATATCCGGATGCATACCCTGCCGCATATCCCGATTCTTTTCCAACCGCCTTTCCATGCTCGTTTCCTCTTTGATAAAACAGGAATATAAATGAAGTTGCCGTACATGCGCACACGAGAAACAAGAGTAAGAATACCCCGCTTTTCCTGCCCCTCTTTGTCTGTCTTATAGAGCTGGAAAGCTCTTTTATATTCTGAAAGCGCATCCGCGGATCAAAAGCAATGCAGCGCACGATTAATGCACGGATAGAACTGTCGTCAATAAATGCGTCCAAATCTGCCTTCTTCTCGTGCCCTGTTGCCATAAAAAGCATGACCATGCCCAGTGCATACATGATTGATCCGAAAGTAATCTTGTCAAACTGATCCTGCTCCGGTGGAATGTACGCTTCTCTGGCAGAAAGCGGAAGATCCAAAGTGGATAACCGAACGATCCCGCTCACATTTACAAGAATGGTTTGAGGATGGATAGAACAGCTTGACCAGGATGATGCTTTATCATTTTGGTTATCCAGAATGCGGCACAACTGCTGAACAAGATAGCGTATTTCCTTTGGACGCATAACGCCATCTTCGGTAATTATTTCATAAACAGAGCGTTCTTTTCGATCTTGCCATTTATACTTTGGCTTCACAAGCATCTGAATCACCTCCCTGTCTGAATCGGATGATCATTGGTCCCGTCCCATCGGACGCGCCACAACCGACCGCCGTCCGCCTCGTTATGATAATAAATCCAACCCGCTGCGATGTTAAAATCAGTCGCGCGATTTTTTGAAATCTTGATTCGGATGCTACCATCCAAAGACCATAGATTGATGGTCCTGTCAAAGGTATCGATAAAATAAATACCTCTACCGGAAGCATTGAGCGTTACGGCGTTTACTTCCGCAAGCGTTTCTGCCGCACCGGTACCTCCATCTATTCTCACCAGCTCTCCACTTTCCCCGTCATAAATGGCACAGAACATATCCCCTTCGAACAGGCAAACGCTCCTGCAAACTCCGTCAATTATTTTCTTTAGACCGTCTCCGTTCAACTCAGCGCTATATAATGCCTGATCGTTTTCATTGATGAAAAATATTTTTTCATCTTCAATGTTTGTATATGCGCAAGCCGAAAGGTTATTCAATGCACTTATGTCGCCGGTTGCCGTATTGAGCAGGTAAAGACCGTCATCACCCTGAACATAATAATTCCCATTTGTGATATACAGTTTACCGGATATGTTCTCGCAAAGCACATTGCTTTCAAGTGTGTATATATTTTTTTGCAGGATTCTCGATCCCGATGAATAGTACAGCCACCCGTTATGGTAGCTAAGCGCCCCGGCATTTTCCCCTTGCGCCAAAAGCTCCGGTTCGGTCACTCTCTCCGACATTCGATAGATATCTCCGCCAGAGATAAAGAATACAAAATCATTGCCCTGCGCTGCAAAAGCGCCCCCATCTATAGCCATATTTCCGGGAATGTTTCCGCTTTCCGGGTTTGAGCGCATTTCTTCCGTTTTGAAAACAGGTACGTCTTCATATCCGTCTATGTAGCCGGCATCATATCCTTTTTCGTAGCCGGCTTCATTGCCTTGGCTTTTCCCGATTAGAATTCCTGTTCCGTAGAAGCACGCGGACAAACAAGCGACAGCGGCAATCAACGAAGTCGCAATCGCCAATCTTCGCTTTCCTTTTCCTTTCAATGATTGCTGGTGATTACGCCTAATAAAATTGCGAAGTTCATTTACGCTTAGAAAACGCTCTTCAGGGTTGAAGGCGATACAATGCTCTATCAAATTCCGGAGACGATTGTTCACGATTTGCGATTCAAGCCCCGATCTGTTTGTGTGTTCGGTAGCCATAAACAACATCGCAATCCCTAACGAATAAATATCGGATAAAGGCGTTGTCTGCTCAAAACCATATTGTTCGGGGGAGGCGTAATCCCATGTCAGAATTACGGACGTGTCCTGTGTTCTCTCTTCTTTATAAACTCTGGCAATACCGAAGTCAATCAAATGGATACCGCCGTCTTTTCCCACGATGATATTCTGTGGCTTGATATCCCGATGAATAACGGGCGGCACCTGGGCATGCAGATAACTCAGAATATCGGTGAGCTTCAGCACGACATGGAAAATGTCTTCAGCACGCAGGCAGCCACTTGACTTCACAATTTCATAGAGAGTGCGCCCTTCCACATATTCACGGACGATATATGCTTTTCCGTCCTGCTCATAAGAGGCATATACCTTTGGAACACCCGGATGATCAAGCTTTGTCAGTAGCCTTGCTTCTTCCAAAGCATCTTCCTCCGGGCAATCCTTCGTCGCTCTGAGCAGTGCTTTCGCCCCGCTCTGCCGGTTCCTCAAAAGATAGATTTCCTTCTTTCCCTCCGCATCTTTACGAATACAGCTTTCAAAGGAATAGCTGGATGTCAAGGCTTCCGGCATATGCTCATCCGGTATTGTTTCTTGCAGTTTTTTTTCATACGCGCTCAAAAAACTGTCGATATCACTATCGATTCCTATGCGCTTGTCCTGTGAAGAATCTACAACTCTTGGTGATAAGACCGGCGTGTTTGTACTCCAAGCGGATGCTCCAAGCTCACTGGACATATCCTTTGTATTGTGTTTGATATAACCACCTCCCAGCTTTAGTTGGGCCATACTCTGTTTCATGCCGAAACCGGCAAAGAGCTGCGGCGTCAGCAAAATGGGAACCAGAACAGCGCTAAATAAAATATAGCTGTATATGTATGATGTGACTGGTTCGATTCCTTTTTTTGTAATCATAAATATGCCCCTGTCCAGACAGAGAATGGCGATTGGGATGAGCCATTTGTTCTTGCGGATATATTCTACAAGTAGTTTTATGCCGTCCCCAAAATGATATTTCAGCTTATCAACACTCGTGGAAGGAAAGGGGTTCTTGTTCGCCTTAATTTTGTTTGCAAAATATCTGCACGCGCCGGAAAGCATCGAAAAAGAGTGCCCCACAAACGAAAGCGCTACGATCACGATATGTATCAATGTTTCAGACTGTTCTTTTGGCAGGCGCTTTCTCATGATCAGTCCTCTGATATATGGCAGAAGGATAAAGCCTATATTGCAAACAATAAAACCCGCCCACAGAAGATAAATATTCCCGAAGTAGCATTCCACTAAGACGGTGGGAAGCAGCATTACCTGGTTGATTACAGAAAAAAAGTACATCGCCATATATAGCGTATCACATTTTCGCGTTTTTCTAGGCGAGATTGTTCCATCAAACATCATCTCGAAAAGACCATACGCATATCTGTGCTGTTTACCTGTCTCTTCGGTAAACGTTCTGCTCACATATTCTGTGAACTCAAGGCCTTTTATCTGCGCATACTTCCCATGATAGCCCATATTATAAAGGCATATTGCCTTGTCATAGTCCTCTGAAACCCTGTTTTCCGCCCAAAGGCCGCTCTTTTCCAACATGCTTTTCCGCAAAAACACATTATGCCCTACGAGTGGTACGAAAAATCCCTGTAAAGCCTTGCACGGCCAAATATTATGGAACAAGTTGTTGGCCTGGTGTCCGGTGGCATAGGTATAGTAATTGTCATACATGTTTGCGGCAATTGTTGCGCACTGTACATAGGCAAGTTTTTCATCCGCTGCGAATTCGGGAATGATGGCCTCAATAATTCTTTCCTTCACACCGGAATCCTTATCTAAGAGCAAGATAATTTCATTTGTGGTAATATTACCTTCGGCATAACCGCCCGCAAAAGAAGAACCCTCCTGCGTGAGCGTATCCAGCGGTTTTCCGCCGGCAACAGCATTGCCGAGGCATAACGTATAATTCAAATTGGAGGATTTCTTGAACAGGCCCGCCCGCCCGCTTGAAGGTCTGACCACGAACGCGATCCCGTGCTCTCTGTAAAATCGAATTCGCTCCGCTGCTTGCCTTTCCTGCTGTGTAAGCAAGGGCGGGGTGTTTATGAAAGCGTGAACAATCGCATCTGCTTTTTCTTTTGTACAAATCCCGCCGAGCATAGGCGCAAGACCATCGTCAGATACAATGACGCCTGTCGCCTGAGCGCTAAATTCGCGATAGCGCTTTGTGGCCGCAAGGCTCATGCGAAGGGTATCAAAGATGACTTCATTATTTTCGGTATAGACAGGCACGCTGATTGTAACAGGCAAAAATGCATCCCGTCCAATTTCTCTTTGCGCGGTATTCATATAATGCTTCCTGTTGATTAGAAACCTGCCTGAAAGAATCTCGCATACAGACGGCCGCATAGACCAAAGGATATCCACGATATAATGGAGCGGGTAAATGAAAAATATAAACGACAAAAAAAGACGTATAAAACCGTAAGATGTCGGCTGATAGGAAATGAGCATGCCAATATGTATCATAGCATCGAAAACAAGCGCAACAATATACAGCCATACCCCGCATACACCGTTCCCAAGGCTTTCGGGAATTCCTTTTTTTCTTGGTGTTTGTTTTCTTCGCATAGGGTTTTCCTTACTCGGCAATTAATTGAAAAGGGTTGATTTTCATCCGTGCAAACGCATACCAGCTTGTCGCTGCGATACTCTGAGAATTGTGATATTCCCATAAAACATCAGAACCAGTTACCACAAATCCTGTCGAGACCCCATCTCTGTCGGCCGCAGGGATGCTACCGTCCTTACCGGCTTGTGTTTTCAGGTATTGGATGATTATTTCATATTTTTCCGTATCGCCAAGAAGGCTGTAGCAGACAGCCATTTGTGCCGTGCCTTCATTCCAAATACCATCCAAATCCCCGGCGCTAAAATCAAACCCGTCCCCGACAGACATCCTATTTTCCACAAAGGAGAGAATGCCGTAAACATTCTCCAGTTCGCCGGCCAGCGCAAGGATTGTCAAAGCGTTTGCATCAAGGGGAATCACTCCCTTGCTTATAGTTTCCCCATCCTCCTCAGTGCCTGTATAAAAGCAACTGAGTTTCTTGTCATACATGGAAAGCACAAAGGTTTTGGCATATTCAGATGCTTCCCGATACACAGCGGATTTTGGGGGATCTTTTTCCGCTACTGCATCCGCAACGGCAGAGAATGCGCAAATAAGAGCAATATTATGTTCTGTGGATTTATATGTGACCTTTACCTGCGCGTCATCCCAGCCTTCGTAACCAGCTGTAAAACCGCCGTTAGAGGACTTTAACATGAGGATAAAATCAGCTGCTCTTGCCGCCGCCTCTATGTATTCATCCCTCTTATCGGCAGGCGCATTTTTCGCTGCCGCGCAAAGCGCCAGAATGGTCCACGCCATGTTTCCTGTTGACGTTGAGACGGTGTAGGAATCCTCCTGCCAACGTCCGTCTTGCCAAAAGCCGGGAAGCTGTATGGTTACTTTTCTGGCTATAATTGATCGCCCGGAATCACTTTTCGGATCGCCGCTTACATATGCATTTCTAAGTCTTCCATCGTCAAATGTTCTGTCGTGCCCTTGGGCGAATACAATAGCATCAGCAATCTTCTGTGCATGCCAGTCGGCTCCGACACCAGATAACGCAATCATGGCTACCGCATTGTCGTATAAATAAGCGTAATTTGACCCCTTCTCTTTCTTATCACTATTTGCAATAAAACCTTCGTTTTCTTCGACTCTGGCCGCAAGAAATCCTGCGGATGACGAAATTTTAGAAATTTCCGTTGCTGAAGGTTTAATAGTTATATCGGAACTGCAACCGGCAAGTGCCATGATAACCGCAAAACACGTACATAGCACGGCTCTTATCTGTTTTGTTGCTTTGCTCATTTTAACCTCCAAGTATGTATTCGATTCGCCATCATCATTCAAATAAGACTCTAGCATTGTCAATCGCGTCAAGTGTTTGCTCTTTGCATACAAAAATTTCGTTATTCATTTTCCGCCCCATCATCCAGCGGAGATAATCCCAACGAAAACATGAAATCATAAGTTTTGATATTGTCATAGCCATGATTAATAGCAAATATGATGGCGGCATCGCGTTTAATGAGAGGATGTAAGGCTCCATATTTTGCAACTGCCAACATTCTTTGGGTGGTTCTCAAATCAAGAGACATGGCAATAGCAATCAAAAGGTAATAATCACGTTTTCCGCGTCTTCGTCCCTCCATCAGTTGATAACCATATACGCGGGAAAGATTAGCATTCCGGATTACTTCGCTTTTCTTTTGTTCCGTTTGGTTTAGTAGCTCGTCAAAAAAAACTCGAATATTATCGTCGAGAAACTCATCCCAATTCTGAGGGAACGTATCACCCTTCAACTTCTCTTGCATAAGTTTTGTATCAAGAGACTTTTTATCTACATCATCGTTTCTTCCGCTCATAATCTGATCTCCATCTACTATACAAAAACTTAATCACCAAATTATAACATGCCACCGCCTCAGCTTCAAACAAAACCGAAAAGAGGCCACCCTGGCGCTATTTCCCATTACAGTATTAAAATCATCAGCAGGGGCAAGGGCAAACCTGCCATTGCCGCCGCTTATCGAAATGACGAAACTAGGCACGGTTCAAGTTCTTTTCCGTGACCTTATCGGAAATTTCAGACAGCTTCCGCTGTTCCCAAGCGTTTGCGAGATCTTGAAGCCGCCGAAATATCGACATCGCTCCTTGAAGCGGTTATTGCTATCAAAGATGTATTACACGTTACATCGCATAAACCCATTTCTGAATTGCGTTTATCGTCGTATGTTTTTATGTGAATTGGGTTGCCCGTACTGTAATCCTTATGGAAAACGGCGTTCAAAACAACCTCGCGCAAAACGTCACGCAGCATCGGATAGTGGTCAACCCGCTGGATACCCTCGTAATGAATCAAACCCTTGAAATACTTGGTGTAAATCGTGTCGAGAACGCGGTCGGCAATGCCGATAAGCGAACCTGTTATTTCGTCCTGATACAGCAAATCGGCGTCGTTTGCAAAAAAGCCCCCTCGTATGAGGGGGCTTTGATAGGCCAAAGGCCCACTTGCTATTTATTACGCAATGATGGACGACACAACGCCCGACGCTACCGTGCGCCCGCCTTCGCGGATGGCGAAACGCAGGCCCTCATCCATCGCGATTGGCGTGATGAGGTTGATTTCCATTTGGATGT
>JAISKB010000011.1 GCA_031261085.1 Christensenellaceae bacterium | reverse complement strand
TATTTCACCGATGGTGTGACCAAGCCGATATACCTGACTGTGGGCAGTACCGCCGGCATAAGCATACCGCGCACGGGCGATGCCGCTGCGAGAGCGCCGTGGGCGATGCTGATGCTTGCGATGGCAATCGCAAGCTGGGTGTGTGTCGGGCGGCGTATTTGGGCTTATGCGTCAAAGCCCGGCCGCTAAAAACGCGCCACTGGCGCGTTTCCCCCAGCTGACGCTGGTCGCGGCTTCGAATCCTTCGTACTATAACAAACAAACAGGCCTGCGAAAGCAGACCTGTCTGTTTGGCGTGCCCGAAAGGATTCGAACCTTCGACCCTCAGAGTCGGAGTCTGATACTCTATCCAGCTGAGCTACGGGCACATATGGCGCGGCATGTGCCGCAAAACATAGTATAGCATAAAATTATTTCGTAAGCAACCGCATGGCGTCGTGAATATGGGCTACCTGCGTGTAGCGTACGCCGGGCAGCGGGGGCAGGGAAGCGGCCGCGCCCTGCGGCACCACGATGTGCGAAAAACCCAGCCGGGCGCACTCCTGCACGCGCTTATCCAGCCGGCTCACGGCGCGCACTTCGCCGGTGAGGGATAACTCGCCCAGCAGCGCGGTGCGCGGCGGCAGCGGTATATCGGTGAGCGCGGAGGCCACGCACAGCGCAATGGCCAAGTCGGCGCTCCGCTCCTCCAGCCGCAGCCCGCCCACCACATTGGTGTAAGCATCCTGCTCGCTAAGGCGCAGGCCCGCCTTCTTTTCGAGCACGGCCAGCAGCAATATCAGCCGGTTGCCATCCATGCCCGCCGCCATACGGCGCGGGTTGTGGAAGGCGGAGGGGCTTAAGAGCGCCTGTACCTCGGCCAACAGCGGGCGGGAGCCCTCCATCGCACAGGTGACGGCGCATCCCGGCGCGTTGGTGCCGGTGAGGAACAGGGAGGAGGGGTCGTCTACCCCAATCATGCCCTCGGAACGCATTTCAAACACGCCGATTTCGTCGGTGGAGCCAAAGCGGTTCTTTACCGCGCGAAGCAAGCGGTAGGCATCGTGCTGGTCGCCCTCGAAATACAGCACGGTATCCACCATATGCTCCAGTATGCGCGGGCCGGCGATGGCGCCCTCCTTGGTGACGTGGCCCACGATAAACACCGCGCAGCCGGTGGTTTTGGCCAGGCGGGTGAGCAGCGCGGTGGCCTCCCGCACCTGGCTCACGCTGCCGGGCGCGCCGGGCAGCTGTGTGCAGATCATGGTTTGGATGGAATCGACGATGAGGAAGGCGGGCTTGATTCGCTCGGCTTCGGCGAGTATGGCGTTTAAGTCGGTTTCGGCCAGCAGCAGCATGCCGCCGTGCACGCCCAGGCGCTCGGCGCGCAGCTTAAGCTGCGGCGCGCTCTCCTCGCCGGTTACATACAGCACCGCGCCGTTTGCCGCCAGGCCGTTTGCCGCCTGCATCAGCAGGGTGGATTTCCCAATGCCCGGGTCGCCGCCCAGCAGTATGGCCGAGCCCGGCACCACGCCGCC
This sequence comes from Christensenellaceae bacterium, assembly GCA_031261085.1. Taxonomy (GTDB): domain Bacteria; phylum Bacillota; class Clostridia; order Christensenellales; family CAG-138; genus Pelethousia. The sequence continues at coordinate 24,516 of JAISKB010000011.1, read as the reverse complement.
CCCCAGCACGCGGTCCAGCTCGTTTTCCCCGGTGGAAAGGCGGGCGGCGCTGGCGGTTATAATATCCTCCAGCGGCATCGCGTGCGCGGCCAGCCCGCTGATGAGCCCCGCGTGGTTTGCGGGCGCAAGCGGCAGCACGCGCTCCTCTACCAAGGTGTTCCAGCTGCCGCAGGCCGGGCATTTGCCCAGCCATTTGCCGCTCTCATAGCCGCACTCGCCGCAGAGAAATATGGTTTTCGCTTGCTTGGTCATGCTGTTTACCTAGGGTATTGCGATAAATTTTATAATGTCGCGCTCGCGGCTGGTCACATCCATCCAGATGACGCGGTCATCGGAAACGCCGAGGAATTGCGCGCTTTCATAATCTTGCGTTATGCGGTATATGCCGCTGGTTTCGAACAGATATAGGTATATGCTTTGCCCGCGCGAGTAGGCTACAAAGTCGCTGCCTATGCCAAAATCCACAACGCCGCTGTCGATAAGGAACGGCGTGCCGGATATACCCCGCGTGGCATACAGCTGGCTGCCGCCGCTGTGCACATCGGTGAGCCAAGCGGTATATTTGCCGCCGGTTTTTGGATCGTGCACGAAGCCGCCGGGCAAATAGCTGCTGATGGTTGGGCTGCCCGCAAGGTGAATATAGCTGATGACGCTGCTATCCTCCCCGCCGCCCGAAGTATCCGGGCTGGCCCAAAGCAGCCAGTTACTCCACAGGCTGGGCCGGCTTTCGCCATATACGGCGTTGGAAAACATCGCTACCACGGTGCTCTCCATGGTGGTAAGGTCGCATATGAAGAGCTTGTCGCGGTTGGTGCCGGTGCGGTCGGTAAAGGCCACATAATTGCCATCCAGCATCGGCTCGGGCTGGCCCGCGTAGATATCCTTGATTTTAACCGGCTTGAGCGGGCTTGCGGCGCGGTCAACCGCCATCAGCGCGCCGCCGCCGTTGGCGTTGGCGTCCAAATACACAAGCCATTTATCGTTGAATTTGGGGAACATAAAATGCGTGTTTTGCGGCGCGAAGGGCAGCGCCTCGGCACTGCTGGTGGCGGGGTCATAAAAGTATAGGTGCAGCATGTGTATGCTGTTGTCAGCCGCGTCGAGCTTGCCTGCCGAGAGTATGAGCTTGCCGCCATAAAAGTAAGGGTCGGTAAACCATTTGTAATTGGCGGAACCGTCGAACACCACCTCTTGCGTGTGCTCGGCCATTTCATAATAGGTGATGGGGTGCGGGGTAGGCGTGGGCACCGGCGTGGGCGGCGGCGAAGCCTTGGGCAAAAACGGCGCATGGTAGTTAAATCCAAGCATATCGGCGGCTTTGGGCAACACATAATAGGCCACCCCCGCACAGAGCGCGAGCGCGAGGATGACGGAGCCAAGCATCAGCACAAAGGGCCACCAGTTATGACTGCTTAGGCGGCGGCGACGGCGCTTGTTGCGCACGCGCCGAAAACGGTTTCGACTCATATTTACAGTATATCATAGCGGGGAGAATTGCTGCAATCGCCGCTTTTGCTATGGCAGTGTTATGGCGCTTTATGATATAATGGCTGCGTTATGAGAAGGTGGGCCGCGATTGTTCTATTACTGTGCATACTCTTGCTAGGCGGTTGCGCGCAAGGCCGGTCGATGGCCGTGTATGGCGTAAACGTGGGCAAGGGGGATTGTATGCTGTTTTTGCTGCCCCGGGGGCAGACGCTTTTGGTGGATACCGGCACCAAGGCCGCTTATGCCTCCCTGCGGGCCGCGCTGCGGCAAGCGGGGGTACAGCGCATAGACCACCTCATTTTCACCCATGGGCATAAAGATCATATTGGCGGGCTCAAGCAGCTGGCGGCGGATTACCCCATAGGCACCATCTATACGGCCGCGCTGGATACCGCCACCTATAGCGATAAAGAAACCGCGCAGATAGAAGCCAGCGCCCGGCGCCACAAAACGCTGCGCGAGGGGGATGTATATCTGTTTGGAGGCATCCGCATAGAGGCGCTTTCGCCCAATCGCGCCTATGCCGACGCGGAGGACGACAACAACAATTCGCTGGTGCTGCGGCTGACGCAGGGCAAGGTATCCTTTTTGCTGATGGGGGATGCTACCAGTGTTATAGAGGCGCGGCTTTTGGAGGCTTGCCCCGCCAAGCTCCCCGCCGCCTTTTTGAAGGCGGGGCATCATGGCAAGGAGGATGCGAGCGCCGATGCCTTCGTGCGGGCGGTCAGCCCGCAAACCGCGTATCTCACCGGCAGCACGGCCGAGGATGCCGATTCGCTTTCGCCCATCGTGCTAAAGCGGCTTGCCGATGCGGGCGCGCGCATCTATACCAACGAAGGGGAGCACCTGGCGGTACGCTTTATGAGCGATGGCAAAACGCTGGGCGCCGGGGAATATATTTACCAATAAACATGCGTGCGCCTTTTGCCGGGCGCGCGCGGTTGGGGGAAGCCATGTTAGGGACCATCGTAAACGCCGCGGCTATCGTGGCCGGCAGCGCCGTGGGGCTGCTGCTAAAGAAGGGCATACCGCCGCGCATGACGGATGCGATTATGCGGGGCGTGGGGCTGTGCATACTCTATATCGGCATAAGCGGCTCGCTGCAGGGCACCAACGCGCTTATAGCGATACTGGCCATGGTGCTGGGCGCGATTACGGGCACGCTGCTAAACCTGGATGATAAGCTGAAGGCGCTGGGCGATTTGGCGCAGCGGCATATGCGGGCGGGGGAAGAAGGCGGGATATCCGCGGCGTTCGTTACGGCCAGCCTGCTGTTTTGCGTAGGCTCCATGAGCGTGGTGGGCAGCCTGCAGAGCGGGCTCGTGGGGGACCATACCATGCTGTTCACCAAATCCATGCTCGATGGTATATCCGCCATCGTGCTCACGGCCAGCATGGGCGTGGGGATTATGCTTTCGGCGGCGGCGGTGCTGGTGTTTCAGGGCGCCATCGCGCTGCTTTCGCAGCTGCTCGCACCGGTGCTCAGCCCAACCGTAGTTGCGGAGATGTCCTGCGTGGGCAGTATTTTAATCATAGCGCTGGGGCTTAATATGCTGGAGGTCACAAAAATAAAAGTGATGAACTACATGCCGGCGATATTTTTTGCGATAGGGCTATGTTATTTGTTTTGATTGGGCTTTAGCTTTTTGAATAGGGCTACGCGGCATATCCCCAAAGTGGCCTTCAACTTGACAAACCGCGCCGCCGTGTTATAATAATAGCGATATTTCAAGCGGGATGAACGGGTTTTGATCCGGCAAGTATGCATATTAGAGAAAAGCGCCCTGGGCTGTAAGCGCTTTATGCAGCGCCGCGTCGCACCACCCCTGGATCGTTTGCGCAGGAGCGCGTTATAGCTCAAGCTTAAGTGGGTTTTTCCAATTAGGGTGGAACCGCGGGCATTTGGTTGTTGCTCGTCCCTAGCATTGCTAAGGACGGGTTTTTTATTTGTATTTTAATGGAGGTATACCACAGTATGAACATAACGCTCCCCGATGGCTCCTTGCACGAATATCAGGATGGCATGACGGCGCTTCAAATAGCCGAATCCATCAGCCCGCGCCTGGCGAAGGCCACTTTGGCCGCCGAGCTGGACGGCGCGCGCATAGACGCGTTTGCGCCCATCCAGGGCGACCACGCGCTAAAGCTGCTCACCTTTGCCGATGAAAACGGCCGCTGGGCCTACCGGCACACCGCCTCGCACATGCTGGCGCAGGCGGTAAAAAGGCTGTATCCCGCGGTGAAGTTCGCCATAGGCCCCGCCATCGAAAACGGCTTCTACTACGATTTCGATACGCCGGAGGGCTTTTCCTTCACCGCCGCCGAGCTGGCCGCGCTCGAAAAGGAGCTTGCCAACATCGCCGCGGAAAACCTTACTTTAGAGCGCTTTGAGCTGCCCCGCGCCGAGGCCGTCGCCTATATGCAGGGGCGCGAGGAGCCTTATAAGGTAGAGCTGATAGAGGACTTGCCCGAAGGCGCCGCCATCAGCTTTTATAAGCAGGGTGAGTTTGTGGATTTATGCGCCGGCCCGCATGTGGATTCCACGGGTAAAATCAAGAACATCAAGCTGCTCAGCGTTGCGGGCGCCTATTGGCGGGGCAGCGAAAAAAATAAGATGCTCCAGCGCATCTACGGCACCGCGTTCGAAAAGAAGGCCGATTTGGACGCCTATCTCGCCCAGCTCGAAGAGGCGAAGAAGCGCGATCACAACAAGCTGGGGCGCGAGCTGGAGCTGTTCTCCACGGTGGATGTGGTGGGCCAGGGCCTGCCCATCCTGCTGCCCAAGGGCGCGCGCGTGATACAGCTGCTGCAGCGCTTTGTAGAGGATGAAGAACAGCGCCGGGGATACCTGCTTACCAAAACGCCCTTGCTGGCCAAGCGCGAGCTCTATAAAATCAGCGGGCACTGGGATCATTACCGCGACGGTATGTTCGTGATGGGGGATGCCGCCGATTTGGATGACGAAACCAAAGAGGTATTCGCCCTGCGCCCCATGACCTGCCCATTCCAGTTTATGGCGTATTTAAACAGGCCCCGTTCCTACCGCGACCTGCCGCTGCGCTATAACGAAACCTCCACCTTGTTCCGCAACGAGGCCAGCGGCGAAATGCACGGGCTGATACGCGTGCGGCAGTTCACCATTTCGGAAGGGCATTTGGCCTGCCGGCCGGATCAGGTGGCCGAAGAATTTAAGGGCTGTTTGGATTTGGCCAACTACATGCTCAAAACCGTGGGGCTGGAAGATGATGTAAGCTACCAGTTCTCCTTATGGGATGAGAACAACACCGATAAATACATAGGCGATAAGGCGAGCTGGGAGCATACGCAAAACATGATGCGGAGCATACTCATAGACCTTGGCATAGACTTCCACGAGGTCGCGGGGGAAGCCGCTTTTTATGGCCCCAAGCTGGATATTCAAATACGCAACGTGCACGGCAAGGAAGATACGCTCATCACCATCCAAATCGACTTCCAGCTGGCGGAGCGGTTTGGCATGACGTATACCGACAGCGATGGCGAAAAGAAGCACCCCGTGGTAATCCACCGCACCAGCATCGGCTGCTACGAGCGCACGCTGGCGCTGTTGATAGAAAAATACGCGGGCGCGCTGCCCACCTGGATGGCGCCGGTGCAGGTGAAGGTGCTCACCATTACCGACCGTACCGACGCGCTGGCCGAGCAGATTCGCGCGGAGCTCGAAAAGTATGGAATACGCGCCGAGAGCGACCTGCGCAACGAGAAGATAGGCTTTAAGATACGCGAAGCGCAGATGCAAAAGGTGCCTTACATGCTCGTGCTGGGCGATAAGGAGGCCGAGACCGGCGTGGTGGCCGTGCGCGGTCGCAAGGCGGGCGACCTGGGGGCCATGACGCTGAGTGATTTCCGCACGAAGATATTGGAGGAGATAGCCGAGCGCACGCACGATTGACAAGCCGTTATAGGGTTGGGAAACTTATCCTATTTGTGCTTTTTGTGTTTTTTGGGCTTGGGAGCGCGTGAATTTCGACCCATCCCTAGGGAAGGGAAATAAAGGAAGAGGTTTGCTTGTGGGGGCAAGCCCCCGCGTCCCCGTTAGAGCATGCAAATTGTTTTCGAAGACAAGCCCCTCATGCTCCTGTTGGAGTTTGTCTGTTCCGAATCATTTCGGATAGAAAGGGGGTCTGGGGGCTTGTCCCCAGTTGCGGCATAGCCGCAATAAAGATTCCCCCTCCTTGGGGAGGGGATTAGGGGGTGGGGAAATGCTTATCCCCAATACCTTCTTTAAGTATAAAACCCCCCAACAATATTCAAAAAGGAGTTCGTATGCAGCAAATATACGCGCAGCTACTGCAATGCTTGCAGGCCGGCAAACAGGCCGCGCTGATAACCGATTATGCCGATGGCCAAATAGGCCGGCGGCTGATACTCGAGGGCGCCGCCGCTTGGGCTGCCTTGCCCGCACACGCCGCCTGCATAGAGCTTGCGGAGGGGCAAAGCTCGCTTATGGCCACGGAATACTATGCCCCAAAACCCCGCCTGGTGATATTGGGCGGCGGGCATGTGGCGCTGCCGCTGGCCGCCTTTGGCGCGAAGCTGGGGTTTGATGTGGCGGTGTTCGACGACCGGCCCTCCTTCGCCAGCGCCGCGCGGTTCCCCGATGCGCGGGCGGTCGTTTGTGACGGGTTCGAAAACATGCACAAGCGTGTGCAGCTGCGCCGCAGCGATTATGTGGTAATCGTAACCCGGGGGCACCGGCACGATATGCTTTGCCTGCGGCAAATTTTAGCGAATGAATTCCCCTGCTATGTGGGCATGATAGGCTCCCGCAGGCGGGTGGCCATAGTAAAACAGCAGCTGCAAGAGGAAACCGGCGCCGCCGAAAAGCTGGCCCAGCTGCATGCGCCCATCGGCCTGCCCATAGGCGCGGTAACGCCGGAGGAAATAAGCATATCCATACTGGCGCAGGTCATTGCGCGGCGGCGGCTGGAGCTGCCCGCCGAAAACAGCGTGGCGATAGACCCGGATATGGATCTGCTGGCCTGGCTTGCGGGCGGGCAAACAAAAAGCGCCGCGCTGATTACGGTGCTTTCCTCTCAAGGCTCTACCCCGCGCGGGACGGGGGCCAAAATGGCCGTGCTGCCGGATGGGCGGCTGATAGGCAGCGTGGGCGGCGGCTGTGCCGAGGCCGAGGCGCTGCGCCGCGCGCGGGACATCGCCCTGGCGGGCGGGTATTGCCGCATGGAGGTGGATATGACCGATTCCGCCGAGGATGACGGCATGGTATGCGGCGGCAGTATGCAGGTGCTCATCGAAGCGCTATAGCATCTGCTCGGGGTGGAACACCTCGTCGAACCGCTCCGCCGTAAGCAGCTCTAGCGCAACGCAGGCCTCTTTTAAAGAAATGTTTTCGGCATACGCCTTTTTTGCGGCCTTGGCCGCATTGTCATAGCCTATATACGGGTTGAGCGCGGTGACCAGCATAAGCGAATTGTGCAGGTTGGCGCGCATTTTTTCGCGGTTGGCGCAAATGCCCTCCACACAATGCTCGCGGAAGGACGTTAGCCCATCGGCCAGCAGCCGAACCGACTGTAAAAAGTTATAGGCGCACACCGGCATAAATACGTTCAATTCAAAGTTCCCCTGCGAGGCGGCCATGCCCACCGCCACATCGTTGGCCATCACCTGTACGGCCAGCATGGTAACGGCCTCGCACTGCGTGGGGTTTACCTTGCCCGGCATAATCGAGCTGCCCGGCTCGTTTTCGGGTATGGTGATTTCCCCCAGGCCGCAGCGTGGGCCGCTTGCCAGCCAGCGTATATCGTTGGCGATTTTCATAAGGTTGGCCGCCAGTGCCTGCAGCGCGCCATGCGCGAACACCAAGGCATCTTTGGAGGTGAGCGCGTGGAATTTATTTTGCGCGGTAACAAATTGCTTGCCCGTCACCTCGCACACCGCGCGGGCCGCCTCCTCGGCAAAGCCCTGCGGCGCGTTCAGCCCCGTGCCCACGGCGGTGCCGCCCAGCGCCAGCTCGCGCAGGCCGGGGAGCGCGCCTTTTAACATATCGGCGTTTTTTTGCAGCATAAAGCGCCAGCCGCTGATCTCCTGCGAAAAGCGGATGGGCGTGGCATCCTGCAAATGCGTGCGGCCGCATTTGACGGCGTCGCGGTTGGCATCCTCCAGCGTTTGCAGCGCGGCGACCATCCGCTCTATCGCGGGCAGCAGCGCATCTTCTATGCCGCATACCGCGGCTATGTGCAGGGCGGAAGGGAAGGTGTCGTTGGAGCTTTGCGACAGGTTGACGTGGTCGTTGGGGTGCAGCAGCGCCTGGCCCGCCAGCTCGTTGCCGCGGTTGGCTATCACCTCGTTGGCGTTCATGTTGGTTTGGGTGCCGCTGCCGGTTTGCCACACGGCCAGCGGAAAATGCGCATCCAGCGCCCCCAAGATAATTTCATCGCACACGCTTGCAATCAGCTCGGCGCGGGCGCCGCTTAGCTTGCCCAGCCGGTGGTTTGCCAGCGCCGCGGCCTTTTTGAGCGCGCCAAACGCATGGATAATCTCCCGGGGCATCTTCTCTTCTCCAATGTTAAAATTCATAAGGCTGCGCTGTGTTTGCGCCGCCCAATACGCATCGCCGGGCACCTGTACCTCGCCCATCGAGTCTCGTTCCAAGCGATATTGCCCCATAGGTTACCATCCTTTCACACCGGCATTTTAGTCGGTATAAACCTCTGCTTTTAGCACGCCGATATACGGCAGATTGCGGTAATAGCCCGCGTAATCCAGCCCATATCCCACCACGAATTCATCGGGTATCACAAAGCCGGTTATGCCGGTATGCGCGGCGCCGCCCCGCCGTTCCCGCTTATCGAGCAGGCAGGCGGTTTGTATGGAGGCCGGTTTGCGCGAGGAGAGCAGCTCGGTAAGGTATTGCAGCGTAAGGCCGGAATCGATGATGTCCTCCACGATGACCACATGCCGCCCCGTGATGTTGGTATCCAAATCCTTACTGATGCGCACCACGCCGGTGGATTTTGAGCCCGCGCCATAGCTGGATATCGCGATAAAATCCATAAACACATTGCAGTGCATGGCGCGGCATAAATCGGTGTAAAAAAACGACGCGCCCTTTAAGATGCACACCATCAACGGTTCCTTGCCCGCATATTGCTCCATGAGCTGCGCGCCCAGCTCCTTTACGCGCCGCGCAATCTGTTCCTCGCTAAACAGCACGCGCGCGATGTCGTTTTGCTCTGTTGTGATTCGCACGGTATACCTCTTTCCTGCTTTTGTATTCCCCATCTATTATCCGCGAAACAGCGCAATATTTCAACAATATTATGCGTGCCTTTTTTTCACCGATATGCTATGCTATTGCCATGCAAAATTTGGCTGCCCTCCCTGCCGCGCTCCTGCCCTGGTATGCGGCCAACGCCCGTAACCTGCCCTGGCGCGCGGATACGCAGCCCTATCACATATGGCTGAGCGAAATCATGCTGCAACAAACCCGGGTAGAAGCTGTGCGGGGATATTATATGCGCTTCCTCGCCGCGCTGCCCACCATAGCGCATCTGGCAGCCGCCGAGGAGGACTTTTTGCTCAAGCTGTGGGAAGGCCTGGGGTATTATAGCCGTGCGCGCAACCTGCAAAGGGCCGCGCGGCAAATCATGGAGCTGCACGGCGGCGCCTTCCCGCGCGAGTATGCCGCCCTGCGCGCGCTGCCCGGCATCGGCGAGTATACCGCCGGGGCTATCGCCTCCATCTGCTTTGAGCAGCCCATCGCCGCGGTGGATGGCAACGTGCTGCGGGTCATCTCCCGCGTGACGGCGGATGATACCCCCATCGGCTCCATATCGGTTAAACGGCAATATGCCAAGGCGCTTTCGGTCGTTTACCCCGCCGGGCAATGCGGGGCCTTCACGCAGAGCCTTATGGAGCTGGGCGCCACCGTGTGCCTGCCCGGCACGCCCCATTGCGCCGCCTGCCCCCTGGCCGGGGCGCTGTGCGCGGCGCATGCCCAGCACATAGAGGGCACGCTCCCCATAATGCCGCCCAAACGCCCCCGCGCCATAGAACAGCGCACGGTGTTTGTACTGGTTTGCGAAGGCTGCGTCGCCATATGCAAACGGGGGCCAAAGGGCCTTTTGGCGGGGCTGTGGCAATTGCCCAACCTGCCCGGCGAGCTGACCGAAGCCCAGGCGCTGGCGCAGGCGTCCCAATGGGGCGCAAGGCCCATCGCGCCGGATATGCTGCTGCGCTGCACGCATAAATTCACGCATATAGAGTGGCGCATGGCCTGCTACCGCATCCGCTGCACCCATAAAGCGCCCTGTTTTACATGGGCAAGCGAAGCGCAGCTGCGGGGGGAATATGCGCTGCCCACCGCGTTTAGGCTGTTTTTAACACAAGATTAATATTTCTCGGAGGGAATTATGCAATTTGCTGAACTGCTGGCGCTGGCCGTTGGCCTTTCGATGGATGCTTTTGCCGTAGCGATGTGCAAGGGGTTGGCGCTTAAGGATGTCAACCTCAAAAACGCGCTCATCGTGGGGGGCTGGTTTGGCGCGTTTCAGGCGCTTATGCCCGCCATCGGCTTTGCCGTGGGCACGCGGTTTTACGAAAAGATCGCCGCGTTCGACCACTGGATCGCGTTTGTACTGCTGGCGCTGATAGGCGTCAATATGGTACGCGAGGCCGTTTCGCATAAGGAAGAGCCGGCGAACGCGTCGCTTTCGGCGCAGGTTATGCTGCCGCTGGCCATCGCCACCAGCATAGACGCGTTGGCCGTAGGGGTGACGTTCGCGTTTTTGCGGGTGAACATAGCTGCCGCCGCCGGGTTTATCGGCATCGTCACGTTTTTGCTCTCGGGGGTTGCGCTCCACATAGGCGGCCTGTTTGGCGCGCGCTTTAAGGGCCCCGCCGAAATATTTGGCGGCATAATACTCATTGCGCTGGGCGGGAAGATACTGCTGGAGCACTTGGGCGTTTTATAACGTTGCCGCAAGCTTTCGTCAAAATAATTGTTAAATTTCATAATTTCTCTGTTCCTCGGCGTATAGGGCGTATATAATGATGATTTGAGAACAAGTGCTACTAAACGCAAGCGAGGTTTGAATATATGGAGGAACAGGCACCCACACAGCAACACCCAAAGCAGAATAAAAAACATAAAAAGAAAAGGATGCGCCCGGCCAGCATCATCGTGCTGTGCGTCGTTTTGGCGCTCGTGATAGCGGGCGCGGCCTGGGGTATCAATTTTTATCACGATATACTATCCCCCGCATCGCTGTTTGAAAACGAGCCTACGGCCCCGCCCACTCCCACGCCCGTGGCTACGCTCGCGCCCACGGCGGCGCCCCCCACACCCACCCCCACGCCGGACCCGGACGCGGTGCTGCAGGGGGAGGCCGACCTCGACTTCATGCAAAACCGCGTGAACATACTGGTGCTGGGCATAGATGAGAGCGCCGAGCGCGAAAGCTGGGGCTCCTTCCGCACCGATACCATCATGCTGGTGACCATCGACTTTGCGACCTATGATGTAAACATCATCTCCGTGCCGCGGGATAGCTATGTGAAGATATACACCGGCGAGGGCGAGTTGAAAGATGAGCTAACGCCCTTCAATAAGATAAACGCCGCGTTTTCGGCGGGCGGCGGCGCGCAAAAGAAAGGCTTCGACTACACGCGCGTCACGGTATCCAAGCTGCTGGGCGTGCCCATCAACTACTACCTCGGCTTCAATATGAACGTGGTCAAGCAGGTGGTGGACGCCATGGGCGGCGTCGATTATGAGGTGGATACCGAGGTGACCATGAATGGCAGGGAACTGCACCCCGGCTTGCAGCACCTGGATGGGCAGGCCGTGCTGGATTATTGCCGCCAGCGCAAGGGCAGCAGCGATATAGCCCGGGTGGATAGGCAGCAGCGCATGGTCACGGCCATCGTACAGCAGCTGAAGGATTCCCAGCAGATTGCCAACATCCCCAGCATCTATACGGCTGTGGAGCAAAACATCATGACCAACCTGAGCTTTAAGCAGATATGCTCGCTTTCGCTGGTGGCGCTGCGCATGGATATGAGCCAGCTGGGCCGGCATACGGTGGAGGGCAAGGCGTTTTCCAACAACGGACGGGATTATTGGGGCGTGTATGCCGAAAGGCTTCAATCGCTCATAAAAGATGTGTTTGGCGCCAATGTAAGCATCGATGAAGACGTGGACGTGAGCCGCATATTGGAGCAGATAGAGCTGAGCCGGCAGCTGGTGGCCACCGAGCTGAATGCCGCGTATGCCGCCTACACGCAAGGGAAAGGCCTGCTTGCGGATTATGGTTCCTATATCGATGGCGAAACCAAGCAAACGCTCAAAGCCTATTTGGACGCGCTGGACGACGCGATGGATTCCTTGGATAAAGCGCTGCTGGATGCGTATACCCCGGTGGTACAGCAGCTTAATGCGCAGATTATACAGGCGCTCAACAACATGGCTGCGCAGCAATATTAGAAAGGATATCCCTTTGCTATGTCGGTACAGCTCGTGCGCGAATACCTCGCAAAATTCGGTAAAGAGGGCGATGTGATGGAGTTTGCGGCCTCCAGCGCCACGGTGGAGCTGGCCGCGCAGGTGGTGGGAACCACGCCCGCCCGCATCGCCAAAACGCTGTCCTTTCAAAACGGGAAGGGCTGCCTGCTGGTCGTGATGGCCGGCGACGCCCGGGCGGATAATAAAAAATTTAAGGCGCAGTTTGGCTTTAAGCCGCGCATGCTCGCGCATGAGGAAGCGCTCCGCTTTACCGGCCACGCGGTAGGCGGCGTGTGCCCCTTTGCGCTCCCGCCAAACGTGCCCGTATACCTCGATGTTTCCATGCGGCGCTTCGATATCATATACCCCGCCGCGGGCAGCGATAGCAGCGCCGTGCGCATGACCAACGAGGAGCTGTTCACCTGTGCCCGCGCCATCGCGTGGGTGGATGTGTGCAAGGATTGGAAACAAGCGGAATGAATTTGCGGGGGCAAGCCCCCGCACCCACAGCCGGAGTGACCTCCGGCTTTTATTTTGCCCAAACGTTACCCTGCGGGCCTATATCGCGCCCACTATCGCAAACGCCGATATGCCCACCAGCGCCAGCAGCACGACCGCGCCCACCGCGCAGCCTATCATGATCCATATCCTTTTCCCGGGATCATCCTCGGCGGTCGCATTCGTCACCAACGCGGTGCGGCCTTGCGGCTGCGCCGCACCGCACTTGGCGCATACGTTCCACTGCGGCTGTACCGGCATGCCGCATGCTTGGCAGGTATATTGGAGCGGTTCGCCGCACTGCGGGCACACGTTATAGCCCGCCTCCACCGTTTGCCCGCAACGCGCGCAGCGGAGCCGCTTGCGGTTGGAGCGCGCCACCAGGTATATGATCAACCCGATGAAGTAAGGTACCAGCATGCTGGCCAATGCCCAAAACCATGGCTCCAACCCCCGATTTTTTGCATCCTTATAAACCATCATGCCGATGAGCACCGGCACCGCTATGAGCAGCACCAACCCCGTGATAATTATGAAAAGCGACATCACCATATCCTTTTACCATCCTTTCAAAACTTAAGTTATTCCCTCGATGAAAACATCGCGCAGGCTGCGGCCCTGGCTCCGCAGCGCTTTTTGCAGCAGCGCCCCGCCCACGCACACCGCGCCGGGCAGCAACAGCAGCGCGCACAGCAGTACGATAGGCACAAGCCCCGCGGGGAGCAGGCGCGCCATAATGCGCAGCCCTATTAAGCCGCCCAGCAGCGCGCTTGCAAGCGCCGCCATAGAGCATAAGGCAAGCTGCAGCCGCAGGTGCCGGGTTTGCCGCCGCGCCTGCGCCGCTTTAGCCAACCCCCGCTCGCACACCGCCGGCGGCGGGGCGGCCGGCAACTGCCGCATATAGGCCTGCAGCCTAACATCCAATTCATCCATCCTGCAACATCTCCTTCAACGCGGCGCGGGCCCGCGCCAAGCGGGACTTCATCGTGCCGGGCGGCACGTCCAGCAGCCGCGCGGCCTTTTCTACGCTTTGATCCTCGAAATAATAGAGTATCGCCGCCGTTCGATAGGGTTCTTTTAGGCTGTCCACCGCTTGGCGTACCAGCCTATCACCCTCCCCCGCTTCGGGCGGGGGTGCGTGCACGCGGCTATCCACATAGCCCTGCGCCGCCTCGCTGCTTAAGCTAAAGAAGCCGGCCAGCTTTTTGCGCCGCAGGCCATCCCGAAACACGTTGATGCAGATGCGCGCGATGTAGCCCGCTTGATCCTCCACCTCGGCCAGGCGCCGGCTCTTTTGGTATGCGCGCAGCCAGGTTTCCTGGTATAAGTCCTCGGCATCCGGCCTGTTTTGGCATAGCTTGCAGCATAGCGCAAACAGCCGCTGGCCATAGGCCTGTATACAATCATCCAGCAACGCGCATCCCTCCCTTCGTACCTGCCTACAGTATAACAAACGGATGGCGCCCGCAAACGGTTCCCAAAATATGAAAAACCCACCTGTGCGCGCAGCGGCCATAAATCACCCCTTTTCGCGGAATTGAACCGGGGCGTTCGGGCAATGCTACTAGAGCAGGGAAATCCCCTGGCCTTATTTTACTCGACGGGGGTGCAGTGCCATGGTTATGAACAAGGTGGAAATTTGCGGGCTGGATACTTCGAAGCTGCCCTTGATCACGCAAACGCGCAGCCGTGAGCTGCTGCTGCGCATCAAATCGGGGGATGAGCCCGCCCGCGAGGATTTTATCCGCGGCAACCTCAGGCTGGTGCTCAGCGTGATACAGCGCTTTTCCAGCCGCGGCGAGTTGATGGACGACTTGTTTCAGGTGGGCTGCATTGGCCTCATCAAGGCGATAGATAATTTTGACCTGAGCCACAACGTACGGTTTTCCACCTATGCCGTGCCCATGATTATAGGCGAGGTGCGCCGCCATCTGCGGGATAACAATGCCCTGCGCGTCAGCCGTTCCATCCGCGATACCGCCTACCATGCCCTGCAAACCCGCGCCCGTCTGTTGGAGGAGCTGGGCCGCGAGCCCGGCATCGGCGACATCGCCAAGGCCATGGAAATTAAAGAGGAAGAGGTTGTGTTCGCACTGGACGCCATACAGGACCCGGTTTCGCTGTTTGAACCCATCTATCACGATGACGGCGACGCCATTTATGTAATGGATCAAGTGAAGGACGACAGCACCAACGATGAGGACTGGCTCACGCATGTCGCGATAGAAAACGGTATGGACAACTTAACCGAGCGGGAGCAGCGCATACTCCGCCTGCGGTTTTTCAACGGCCGCACACAGATGGAGGTCGCCGAGGAAATCGGCATCAGTCAGGCGCAGGTATCCCGGCTGGAAAAAAACGCGCTCAAGCGCATGCGCAAGTATGTGTAGCGGTGCGCGCAGCATAAACAAACGTCACCCCGATTTATAGCAAGCGGCGTACCCCGCGCACGCATGCGCGCGCATAAAAAGCTGCCCGCACAATCGCCCATCGAGGCATGAAACCACTCCCGCGCACATAGGCTTATAGCAAAGCATGTTCGGGGGTGTGGGGATGTATTCATATATTGAGGAACGCGTACTGCGCGAGGCGGATTATATCATCGACCATGAAGTGACCGTGCGCGCGGCGGCGCGTGAGTTTAAGATCAGCAAAAGCACCGTTCATAAGGATATGGTCGAGCGCCTAAAAACGTTGGATCCACAGCGCGCCAAAGCCGTGGGGAACATTTTGCGCCACAATAAAGAGGTGCGCCATATACGCGGCGGCATGGCGACCTACCGCAAATATAAGGGCGGGGCCGCGCAGCCATAGCGCCCGGCACGGGGCTTGCGCGCCGTGGATTTTATGGTGAAAAAATAAGGTCTGCCCAAAGGCAGGCCTTCGTTTGTGCGGGATTAGCCGTTCCCCTCCGCATCCTTATCCACCCAAAATAACTGCAGCTCCGGCTCCCACCCCTCGGGCGGGGTGCGCACCTTCGAAAACCATTTGTATCCATTTTGCCGCCATTCGTTCCGCCAGCGCAAAATTGCCTCCTGCGGCTTTGGGTAGTCGTCATACCCAAACTGGAAACCGCAGCAGGGACAAATCTCATAGGAACCATAGCCCTGCCCATCATAAGCGGGTTCGGATAAACCATCGTAATTGCAAACGGGACACCGATTGCCCATGCCTTCGCCTCCGCAAGTTGTAATTGCTCATTTACCGGGCTGCCGGTCAAAATACGCCTGCCCGTCATCGGGCTTAAAGAACGTTTTGGTGGTGCCATCCGTATTGTAAGCGCCAAACGCGCCGGTACCCGGGTCGAACACCCGGGTGACGCCGTTTTCATCCACCTTGGTTTGGAAGCCCGCCCGCGCGGTATAAAGCGCGTGCGCCAGCGCGGCATATTCCTGCGGGGTGGCTGCGTCAAAGTCGGCGCCATGCCGGTCGAAGTGATCCTGCAGCGTTTGCGGGTTACCCCAGGTATCCTCCACATAGTCCAAGTCCAGCGCAGGTAGGCCGGGAGCTTCTTTTGTCTCTCCGGCGGTCTCTGCCGCCGCTGGGGCTATTTCCGGCGCGGGAGCCGTATCCGGCTCGGCATACAAAAACCGCTGCGCCGCGATGATGACTATGCCCAGCAAAATCGCCGCCAGTATAGCGAGCGGCAGCGGCAGCCGCCCATTATTGCGTTTCATACGCGCTTCATCCTTTGCCCATGTTTTGTTAAAGTATACTTGCTGTGGGAATATAAGGCAAGAGGGGTTGCCTCAATTGCGAGGAGCCGCAATCCCCCTTATTTGGGCGGCTTGGCCGCGCAGACCGTCAGCGCGGATACGCTTAAAGCGCCCTGCGCCTTAAGCGCCGCGGCGCACTCGTTGAGCGTTGCGCCGGTGGTTACCACATCGTCGAGCAGCAATAGGCGCAGCCCCGCCACGCCGGGCGACGCACGAAACGCGCCCCGCACATTATCGGCCCGGGCGGCGCGGCGCAGCGTGGTTTGGCTGGCCGTATCCCGCGTGCGGGATAAAAATTCCGCGTGAACGGGTATGCCCAGCCGATTTGACAGCGCTTGCGCCAGGAGCAGGCTTTGGTTATACCCGCGGCGCTTTTGCCGCTTGGGGTAAAGCGGCACCGGCACGATGGCGTCGGCCGCGTCCTCCGTTTGCATAAAATAGGCCAGCGTACCGGCCATATACCGCGCGCCGCTGTATTTAAACCTATGCATCAGCGCGGAGGCGTGCTCATCATAGAGTAAGCCAGCGCGCAGGCCGTCTAAATGGGAGGGCAGGGGCAGCGGCGGCGCGGGGCAAAGCAGGGCGGCGCAGGCTTCGCACAGCCCCTGCGGCCCCACAAACGCATCCTTGCCGCACAGGTTGCAGGTGAGCGAGGGCGGGTAGAGCGCATCCAAAAAAGCTTGCAAAAGCCTCAGCATGGCAGCAATTCCTTTTGCGCCTGCAGCATGCTGGCCAGCGCGCTGTAGCGCCGCCTTACCTGCGCGTTTTGCACCATGCGCGCGGGGCAATCGGCATGCCCTATGATATATACCTGCTTGCGGGCGCGGGTCACCGCCGTGTAGAGCAGGTTGCGCGTCATCAGCATGGGCGGGCCGCCCGCGAGCGGCAGCAGCACGATGGGAAATTCACTGCCCTGGCTTTTGTGGATGGAGATACAGTACGCAAGCTCCAGCTCCTCCAGCATATTGAACTCATACAGCGTGCAGCGCGCGTCGTCGAACAGCACCTCCACGGTTTGCTCATATAAATCGATGCGCAGTATGGTGCCCATATCGCCGTTATATACGCCCTCGCCCACCTCGGTGGGCAGGTTGGGGCGGCTTCGCTGCCACATAAGGCGGTAGTCGTTTTTGATTTGCATCACCTTATCGCCCTCGCGGAATATCGTTTCGCCATACTTGCGCTCGTGCTTTTTGGGCTGCGGCGGGTTGAGCGCCGCCTGCATGCGCCGGTTGATGTTGTGCACCCCCAGCGTGCCCTTCTTCATGGGCGCGAGCACCTGCACATCCTTCAGCGGCTCCTGCGTGCCCAGCACGCCCGTTTTGCCCCCGCACAGGCCGATGACGCGGCGGAGTATCGACTCGGCCTCCTCTATGGGTTCAAAGCCAAAGTCGTCAAACCCGGTGAGCAGCGGCGGCTGGCCGCTGTTGATGCGGTGCGCGTTGGTGACGATGGCGCTGCGCCCGCTTTGGCGAAACACCTCCTCGAGCCGCACCACCGCCACCAGCCCGCTTTGAATCATATCCCGCAGCGCGTTGCCCGCGCCCACCGGCGGCAGCTGGTCGCTATCCCCCACCATAATCAGCCGCGTACCCGCCCGTATGGCGCGCAGCAGCGAGTGCAGCAAGGGCACATCCACCATGCTCATCTCATCTACGATGACCACATCGGCGTCTATGGTGTTGTCCTCATCGCGCGAGAACCCCGCCATCTCGCCATAGCCATATTCGAGCAGGCGGTGTATGGTGCGCGCCTCGCGCTCGGTCGCCTCGCCCATTCGCTTGGCGGCGCGGCCGGTGGGCGCGCACAGCTCATATTCCAGCCCCAGTTTTTCGATTAGGGTGATGATAAACCGCAATATGGTGGTTTTGCCGGTGCCTGGCCCGCCGGTGATAATCAGCGTGCCGCTTTTGAGCGCCAGCTCCACCGCGCGCCGCTGCTGGAGCGCGAGGCTCACGCCCAGCTGATCCTCGAGCATGTGAATCTGCGTGGCGGTATCCAAAAACGGGTTGCTCACGGGCGGCTCGCCCAAGCGAAGCAACCGTGTGGCGCAGGTCTGCTCCATGCGAAAGAGCGCGGGTAAAAACACGCCGTCCTCACTGCCCACGATTTGGTATACCAGCTCCCCGGCTATAATCAGATCGTCCAGCGCCGTTTCGGCAGGGCGAAGCTCCGCGCCCAGCAAGCCGCAGGCAACCTCCAGCAGCTTTTGCCGGGGCAGATATGTGTGCCCCTCCTGCCGCGCCCATTGCAGGGCATATTTTAGGCCGGCCTTCATGCGGTAGGCGGAATCCGCCGCTATGCCCGCGTTTTGGGCTATGGCATCCGCCGTTTTAAAGCCGATGCCCTCTACATCGTCTATGAGCTGATAGGGGTTTTCCTGTATGCGGGCAAGGCAAAGCTCGCCGTATATTTTATATAGCTTGCCCGCCTGCCCTATCGTGATGCCATACCCTTGCAGCGCGAGCATGATATCCCGCATGCCCTTGTGCTCCGCAAAGGAAGCCGCTATGGTATGCGCGCGCACCCGGCCAATGCCCGGCACCTCGGTGAGCCGCTCGGCCTGCGCATCCAGCACGGTGAGGGTATCCATACCAAAGGTGTTTACGATGGCTTCGGCCGTGCTTTCGCCCACGCCCTTAATAAGCCCGCTGGCCAAATAATTGCGCAGCGCGCTCAGGCTGGAGGGGGCCAGCATTTTGCAGGCCTCCGCTTTAAACTGCGTGCCATAGTTGCGGTGCTGCGTCCAACCGCCCTCCAGCTCTATGCGCTCGCCCACGTTGGCCAGCGGCATTTCGCCCACGGCGGTAATCTCCTCGCCGTTTGCATCCTGCAGCTCCAACACGGTAAACCCCGTATCCTCACTGCGGAATATTATGGTTTTAACGGTGCCGCACAGCTGCATGTAAGCGCATCTCCTCCCGCTTTGTTTTTATATTTTATCATATTTCCCATCATATTTCGCGGTTTGGCTGCAAAGTTGCCGTTCCTTGCGCATATAGCTAAATAAGTATAATTTGGGGGAGGTATCCGTTTTGCGTATATTTGTTATCACCAAGCGCACGCTGGTCATCATCGGCGTGCTGCTCGCCGCCGTTATCACCGCCGTGATACTGCTGCTAAGCTTCCTGCCCGATGCCGCTGCCGTGAGCGGCCCTGCCGTCACCGAGGAATATGAAATGGAGGTGCTGGCCGGGCAGCGAAAGGAAGTGCCCGTGTACAGCGTGGATCACGGTGAAAAGAAAATCGCCCTCACCATAGACGCCGCCTGGGAGGACGATAAAACGCCGTATATTTTGGATACCTTAGACAGGTATAACGTGAAGGCTACGTTTTTCTTGTGCGGGTTTTGGGTGGATAAGTACCCACAGCATATCAAAGAAATTGCCGCCGCGGGGCACGAGATTGGCAACCACAGCGCCACCCATCCGCACATGAACCAGCTGAGCGCCGCGCAGATACAAAAGGAGCTCAACGACCTGGAAGCCATGATGGTGAAGCTGACCGGCAACAAAACCAAGCTGTTCCGCGCGCCGTTTGGCGAATATAACGATACCGTCATCACCACGGTGCGGAGCATGGGGTATGAGGTTGTGCAGTGGGATTTGGACACGGTGGATTGGCGGCCCGAGCGCAGCGCGCAAACCATACTCGATGCCGTTATACCCAAGCTGCACCCCGGCTGCATCATACTAAGCCACAACAACGGGTATAAGATAAAGGAATATTTGGAGCCGCTGATACAAACCGCGCAGGAGCAAGGCTATACCTTCGTGACCGTGAGCGATTTGCTGCTGGAGGGCGATACGATTGTGGATGTGAACGGCGTGCAAAAAAAGGCTTGATGAAAAGCGGCGCGGTAAGCGGCTAAAACGCCACTACCACGCCGTTTACATTCGCGTATATGGTGCTGACGCCGCTGGTGCGGCAGATGGCGCAGCCCGCGAAGCCGCATTCCTGCAGCACCCGGTCGCGGATTTCGATTGCGCGCTCCAGGCAATTGCAGTGCGAGATGAACAGCAGCTTTTCGGCGGGGTTGATTTCAGCGCACTTTTGTTTGATGTGCTCCACCATCGAGCTGATGGCCCGGCCGGCCGTGAGCGCCTTGCTGAGCACCATGATATTGCCATCCTGCGAGCCCATCACCAGCTTGATGCGCAGCGCGCCCGCGGCCAACGCCTGCAAGTGGCTCAGCCGCCCGGCTTTGCGCAGTACCTCCAGATTTTCGAGCACGAATATCGTGGTCATCTCATCGATGAAGGCCTGCACCTCCCGCACGATTTCGGCAAAGCGCTTGCCCTGCTCGGCCAGCGTGTGCAGCTTCATGCAAACGGCCACCTCGCCCGAGGTTGCCGAGTTGGAATTGAACACATGTATGTTTTGCCCGCGCCCATTGGAGCGGGCCATTTCGGCGCCCACAACCGCGCTGCCATAAGTGCCGCTTTGTTTATCGGATAGCGCAACGATATATACATCCACCGCGTCGCAATCGCAGGCCGCCGCGAATTGCGCCGGGGAGGGGCAGGCGCTGCGCGGCGCGTTTTTGCTCTGCTGCATCTTTTCGGCGAGCAGGCGGCAATCCAGGGTATCGTCGTCGATCATCTGCTGGCCATCGAGCTCGATGGTGAGCGGTATGCGCTCCAGCCAATCCAGCCCGCCGCAATCGTCGGTATAATCGCAGCAACTGTCCGCAATGATTTTATAGTTTGGATGCATATTCGTTTTAATCCTACCTTCTTTGCCCGAGGAAGAACAGCGCGATGACCCCGGGGCCCGCGTGCGCGCCGATGACCGGCCCCACATAGCCGATGATCACTTCTTTTACCCCAAGCTTTTCTTTTATCATTTCCCCAAGCAGCTCCGCTTCATCCAGGCAATCGCCATGGCTGATGAATATGGTCTGCTGCGCAGGGTCTATGGCAAGTTCTTCCATCTTTTCGATCAGGCGCTTCATGGCGCCCTTTCGCCCGCGTATCTTTTCCATAAAGATGAGATGGCCGGCGTCATCCACATGCAGCACGGGCTTTATGCTAAGCATGGTGCCCAGCATGGCGGAGGTTGCCGAAAGCCGCCCGCCGCGCCGCAGGTGATGCAGGTCATCTACCGTGAACCACATGCACAGGTGCGGTATGGTGGCGAGCACATAATCCCGCACCTCTTCGAGCGATTTGCCCGCGCGCTGCTGCTGCACGGCAAGGTATACGAGCAGCCCCTGCCCCAGCGAGGCGCACAGGGAATCGATGGCGTAAATCCGCCTGTCGGGATACTTT
The DNA here is from genome assembly GCA_031261085.1 of Christensenellaceae bacterium. Taxonomy (GTDB): domain Bacteria; phylum Bacillota; class Clostridia; order Christensenellales; family CAG-138; genus Pelethousia. The sequence continues at coordinate 3,043 of JAISKB010000011.1, read as the reverse complement.
TGCTGCAGCTCATCCAGCGCGAGCACACCTGCGTTATAGGTGCCGCTCAGGCCGGAGGAAAAGGCGATGTAGAGTATATCCTTACCCGCCTGCAGCGCGGGCTCGAACATGGAAAGGAAATCAGCCGCGTTGCAGGCGGAGGTGATGGCGGGTTTTCCTTCGCGCAGCAAACGGTAGCATTCGGAAAAGGTGATTTCGCTTTCATCCAGGTAGTTCCGGTACGATTTACCATCCAGCGTAACGACCAGCGGCGCGGCCTCCACCCCCAAGGACTTGGCAAGCTGCGCGGGGAAATCGCATGCGGAATCGGTAAAGATCACATATTCGTTCATTTTTTACGCTCCTTATCCACGAAAGTTAACAATGATAACTAGCCGATTATACAGCAATTTCGGCTCTTTGTCAATCCAAGTCAAATTCGCGGCAAATGGTAGCGCGTATGGTTTCCATCACCAAGGGGGTATGGGGCAGCTCGCCGTTATCCAGCATGAGGGAAGCGCCATATATCAGCGAGCGCACCACGAAGGTTTTGCGCAGCTCGACATCCGGCGGCATGGCCACGGCCTGGCAGTATTCGTGAATGAGCTGCTTGCTGCGCTCGCTCAGCTGGCCCTTGCACAGCCGGGAGGCGTCATCCATCGTGGTATCCCGCAGCATGATGATGGAGCGGAAATGCGGATTATCCAGCAAAAAGCGGATATACGCCATGCTCACCTCGACCAGCTGCGCCTTTATATCGCCCGGGAAGGCGGCAATCACCCTATCCTGCTGGGCATACCATTGGCGGTTGATATACTCCACAATGGCCAGCAACAGCGCGGCCTTATCGGCAAAGTGCTTGTAGGGGGCGGCGCACGAAACGCCGCAATTGCTGGCAACCCGCCGTATGGAAAAGCCCTGTACGCCGCTATGCTGTATTTCTTGAATTCCCGCGAGTATGAGCCGCTCGCGCATCGGCTCATCGTGTGGCATATTTTTACCCTGCACTTCATTTATATGTATTTTCCATAGTATACCATAGTTTTGGCCGGGAAGTATATGGGGATTTACGCGGCGGATAAAGGGGCATTTTGGCTGATTTTGGCCTGCCAACTGGCCATTTTCCGATGGGAAGGGAATATTTTTAGGATCGTTTTTTTGGTGAAACGGTTTCGCGGGGAGCCCGCTCCCCGCACCCCGGCTGGGGACGGGGCGCCGTCCCCAGACCCCTTCGCATGGAGGGAATGAGTTTTTTCGGAAGCCGCTTCTCTTGCTTTGCGGTGGGAATTCATTTTACATCATCTCGGAAAAATGGAGGCGGATTGTTCCCAACGGGGGCTTGGGTCTTTTGTCAAGAGGAACTTTTTTAGGCGGGGAAAATGCGGGGAAAGATAGGGCGAAAAATGCGCCCTTTGTGCGGTTATAAGCCGTTTTTAGGGTGGGTAGTATAAAAACCCTGCCCGCCCCTCAAAATGAGGTTTAAGGCGTGGCAAACAGCCTGTAATCACGCGATTTACAGGCTGTTAAAAAGTGCTAAATGTCTACATCTCGCCGTTACGGTATTCCAGTTTTACAGTCGAAAGAATCCGTTTCGCCGCTGTTTCTCATTCTGGCGTTGTTTTAGGCGGTGGCTTATGCTATAATAAATACTTATGAGCAAATTAAGTGCGGCACTTCAGAAAAATTATTTTACTCTGCCGATGAGCGGAGGGAAAAAGGCGAGAAATGAATATCAGAAAAAAGATTTTTAAGGTATTGCGTATGCTGCTGATTTATCTCGCAGGGGTTTTTGCTGTCGCAGTGGTAGCCCTGTTTGTGCTCAGTCCCGGTAATGCAAAGCCTTTCACAGATGAAAGCGGCAATGTCGTGGCGGGTAGCGTGGCGGAAATCGCGAGCGTCGAAATAGGCGGCATCACTCAAAAGATGATCATTCGCGGCGAGAACGAGAAAAATCCCGTTATCCTGTTTCTGCACGGTGGCCCCGGCTCGCCGGAATATCCGTTCACTGTGGAACTGCGCACGCAGTTGGAGCAGGACTTTACGTTTTGCTGGTGGGAGCAGCGCGGCGTGGGCATGTCGTATTCAAAAGACTTGGACATCGAAACCATGACATTGGAGCAGATGGTATCCGATACAGTGGAAGTCACAAATTATCTGCGCGAAAAATTCGGACAAGAAAAAATATATCTGATGGGACATTCCTGGGGATCATTCTTGGGAATGAATGTCATTCATGACAGCCCCCAGCTTTACAGCGCATATGTGGGCATCGGTCAGGTTTCAAACCAAGTGGAATCGGAGCAGTTAGCCTATGACTACATGGTGGCGCAGGCGAAGGAAACAGGCGATACTAAACTTGAAGCAGAGTTATTGAAATTCGCCGACTTTGATCCGACGGAAAAGTCCCTAAATAGGGATTATATAACGGGGCCACGCACCGGTGGTCTGATGAAACTGGGTGTCGGACTTATGCACGAAAATACAAATCCCATGCCGGGCATGATTTGGAAGGTTATCACCTGCCGCGAATACAGCTTCAAGGACAAACTCTGGTGGATGGGTCTCTTTGGGAACAGCATTGCCGAGCGGCTCTGGCCCATCGTGCCGAAAATCGACTTGATGCAGGAGATACCGTCAGTTGACGTCCCCGTATTTATTATACAGGGGAAATACGATTATCAGACATCGACAGTGCTCGCAAAGGAATATTTCGACAAGCTAAAAGCGCCGGAAAAGCAATACTTCGTGCTTGAAAATTCCGCCCACGGTGTCATTACGGAAGAACCCGAGCAATTCGCCCGCATTATAAAGGAGAGCTTAAAGTAGGTTACAAAAGGAAAATTAAATATAATGAAAAAACAACTGTCAATCGCACTCTTTAGTTTTGTAGGCGCGACCGAAACTTGGGTTTTTAAGAAAAGGCGGCGGGGCTTTCGCCCCGCCTTTCTCGCTAAATCTCCAACTCCCGCTCCCTCGTCCTCTGCTTCGGCTCAATCGTGCGCTGTATCTGCTCGGCGTATTTGCGGATAGTTCCAACCTCGCGGATTTCATCTTTCAGCGCGTG
>JAISKB010000016.1 GCA_031261085.1 Christensenellaceae bacterium | reverse complement strand
TCTCGCTAAATCTCCAACTCCCGCTCCCTCGTCCTCTGCTTCGGCTCAATCGTGCGCTGTATCTGCTCGGCGTATTTGCGGATAGTTCCAACCTCGCGGATTTCATCTTTCAGCGCGTGATATTCGCCGTTCAGCGTTTGCCTTTCGGCAATCTTGGCGGCGCGTTCCTCTTTCTACTTGGAAACAGGCGGTAGCTTTTTCGGGTCAAAACGCCCCTGCAAAACATCTTTCAAATACTTCTCGGCGTTGTCGTACATGGCGATTTCAGAATGGTATGTTTCGCGGTATTCGTTGGCGGCGTTAGCGTCTGTGGTCGGTTTCCCGCGCCCGTTTGAGTTCTTCTTCCGTCATGTCGTGGCGTAACTTCTTCGTGCTTGTCCGTATCGGTTCCGCTTCTTCTTCCCCCTCCCGCTGGGAGGGGGTTAGGGGGTGGGGAACAAAAAAAGAAAATGCCCAAGTGGTAATGCAGCTCCACTTGGGCAAAAGGTACAATCCTTTATGTTAGAACTTGGGAATTACAGCGCCGTCATAGGTAGCTTCGATGTAGCTGCGCACGGCATCGCTCTGCAGCGCGGCAATCAGCGCCTTGGTCGCATCGGTGGCTTCGTTGCCTTCCTTCACAACCAGTATGTTGGCGTAGGTTTCGGCGGCGACGGAGGTTTTATCCTCCACGGCGAGCGCGTCCTTCACCTTGAGGCCGGCCTGTATGGCGTAGTTGCCGTTGATGATGGAAATATCCACATCCTGCAGCGAGCGGGGCAGCTGCGCGGCTTCAACCTCTTTGATGTCGAGCTTCTTGGGGTTTTCGGCTATATCCAGCACGGTGGCGGTAAGGCCGGTGCCCTCTTTAAGCTTGATGAGGCCTTGCGCCTCCAGCAGCAGCAGCGCGCGGGCTTCATTGGTGCCATCGTTGGGGATAGCTACCGTGGCGCCGTCGGCCAGCGCATCGAGAGAGGTGGTTTTGCCGGCATAGATGCCAAAGGGCTCATAGTGGACGGCGGCAACCGAAACCAGATGCGTGCCGTTTTCCGCATTGAAATCATCGAGGTAAGGCTGGTGCTGGAAGTAGTTGGCATCCAGGTCGCCGCTTTCCAGCGCGGTGTTGGGCAGCACATAATCGGTGAACTCCACGACTTCCAGCTCATATCCGGCGGCGGCCAAGTCATCCTTGATGGCGGCGAGTATTTCGGCGTGCGGCGTGATGGAAGCGCCAACCTTCACCTTAACAAGCGCAGCGGGGGCTTCGGGGGCGGCAGGCTCGGCCGGAGCGGCGGGTTCCGCGGGTGCGGCAGGAGCTTCGGGGGCAGCGGGCGCGGCGGCGGGCGCCGAGCAGGCAACGGCTGCGAAAACCAGCAACAGGGCAAGGGCAAATACGAACAGTTTCTTCATTTTAGTATGTCTCCTTTTTATTGATTCAAATTAAATTTATATCTATCGCTGGGGAAAGTGCACATACCCCAGCGTTTTTCTTTTTAACTGCGCTTATCGCACGCGGCGGTAAGCCTGTCGCCGCCCTCCTGGAATATTTGCACGATGAGCACCAGCAGCACAACGGCCACCCACATCACATCGGGCTGATAGCGGTAGTAGCCATAATTGATGGCGATGGCCCCCAGCCCGCCGCCGCCCAGCGCGCCCGCCAGGGCGGAATAGCTGAGCACCGTAGTGGTGGCGATGGCCGCGCCGGTGATGAGGGAGGGCAGGCTTTCGGGCAGCAGTACGCGGGTGATGAGCTGCCAGTTGGAAGCGCCCATGCTCTGCGCCGCCTCTATAACGCCATGGTCTACCTCCCGCAGGGAGCTTTCGATCATGCGGCCAATGAAGGGCGCCGCCGCGATGACCAGCGGCACGATGGTGGCGGTGGAGCCTATGGTGGTGCCCACGATAAAGCGGGTGACGCCCAGCACGCATACCATCAAAATAAGGAAGGGTACCGAGCGGAACACGTTTACCACCACGCCCAGCACGCGGTTGAGGGGGGCCAGCGGCTTTATGCCGTCCTCGGCGGTGACTACCAGCAGCACGCCGATGGGCAGGCCCAGCGCGTAGGCCAGCACGGTGGAGATCAGCGTCATATACAGGGTCTCCCAAACGCCTTTTAACAGCAGCTGAAGCATTTGCGGGTTAAACATGGTATGCTTCCTCCTGATAGGTGATTTCGTGCAGGGTGAGGTATTTCTTCATCTTTTCTATAATCTGGTCGCTGTCCGGCAGCTGCACCAGAGTATACCCCACCATTTTGCCGTCTATGGTCTTGGTATCGGCAAACAATATGTTCACCGGCGCGCCGCACTCGAGCACCATGTTGCTGATGACCGGGCTGGTGGTTTTGGTGCCGTCGAATACGATGCGCAGGCACCGCTGCCCCATCAGGCTTTCGCCCAGCCTGCCGCTGGCATACAGTAGCTTTTTGGCTATATCGGTGCGGGGCTTTAAGAATATATCCCGCACGCTGCCGATTTCGGCAATGCGGCTGTTATCGATGATGGCCACGCGGGAGCATATCTCCTCGATCACGCTCATCTCATGGGTGATCACCACGATGGTGATGCCCAACCGCTGGTTGATTTCCCGCAGCAAATCGAGTATGGCGCGGGTGGTGGTAGGATCCAGCGCGCTGGTCGCCTCATCGCACAGCAGCACCTTGGGGTTGGCCGCCAGCGCCCGCGCTATGGCCACGCGCTGTTTTTGCCCGCCGCTGAGCTGTGCGGGGTAGGCCTTTTCTTTATCGGCAAGGTCCACGATTTGCAGCAGCTCCCGCGCGCGCTTTTTGGCCTCGGCCCGCGATACGCCGGAAATTTCGAGCGGGAAGCAGATGTTCTGCAGCGCCGTGCGCTGCATCAGCAGGTTGAACTGCTGGAATATCATACCCATGCCTCGCCGCGCCAAAAGCAATTCTTTGCCCGGCAGGGCTTCGAGCGCCTTTCCCGCAATGGTAACGCTGCCCTCCGTAGGCTTTTCCAAGTGGTTCATGCAGCGCACCAGCGTGCTTTTGCCCGCGCCGCTCAGGCCGATTATGCCGAATACTTCGCCTTCAAAAATAGTAAGGTCAATGCCCTGCAGGGCCGTTACCGCCGTATCCCCTGCGCCAAAGGTTTTGTTTAACCCACGAATGGTAATGATGGGGGTGCCGCTGCATGCAGGCTCCATATTCCGCTCCTTTTTGTTTTGCTCCATGCCCCTTACCGCATAAAAAAACCGCGGGCGTATGCTCGCGGCTCCATAACACAATGCGGGTTATGCACAGGCCGGACGCATACACTCTCCATGTAAGGACATGGAGCGGCACATCATCATGCTGCACATCATAGCGCGTACGTTCATAATAACGAAAACTCCTTTCCTCCAACATGGGATTGTGCCCCCAAGGGCGCGCCCAATTCTCTTATGGCATGTATAATACCATCCCTTCTTCGCGTTGTCAACCACAAAACCACAAATAAATATAAAATATAGTTGTATGGTATGCTTTTAGATGTCGTTATAGCATTCTATCTCTTGCGGAAGGGAAAGCATTGGACGGCTTTGTTTTTTGGGTTGCGCCCCGTACTTCGTTTGGCCTGCCCTTTTTGAAGCATTGCGGGATAAAGGGGGGCTGGGGGCGTTGCCCCCAGCCGCTGCAAAGCCGCAACAAAAGCGCCCCCTCCCGGGGGAGGGGGGTTAGGGGATGGGGACGGATATAAATCTCTACCCCAGCTCCGCCATAACGGCTTCGCCAAAGCTGTTATCCACCAATGTATCCAGCTCCACGCGCGCGGCCAGCTCGCCGGCGCCCTCCATAATATCCTGCAGGCGGGTGAAGCTCTCCGCCGTCATGGTGGGCTGCTGCGCCCAGCTATCGGTCGCGCGGTAGCTCTGCGCCACGGCGGCCAGCGTGGCGATGTCGGTATCCGGGAAGAAGGGCTGCATCGCCGCGGCCACCGCCTCATCCGAAGCCGTTTGCACCCATTTTTGCGCCTTGTATAGCGCGCGCACAAACGCGGTCACAAACGCGGGGTCATCCTTGATGGTTTCGGGCCGCATCAGGATGCAGGTATACGGCACCTCGCCACTCGAAAGCCCCATATTGGCGAGCTTATACGCCTTGCCCGCAAGCTCAAACTGGCTGGCGGTAGGCTCAAACAGCGTTACATAATCGCCGGTGCCGCCCTCGAACGCGCCGCCCATCAGGTTGAACTGGATGTTGCTGATAATCTCCACATCCACATTCGGCTCCAGGCCCTTTTGCCGCAGCACATACAGCAGCGTCATATAGGGCATGCCGCCCGGCCGCCCGGCAATGATGGATTTACCTCTCAGCTCGTTCCAGTCAAAACCGGCGCGTGCCTCATGCCCCAGCAAAAAGCATCCATCGCGCTTGGTCAGCTGCGCCACGACCATAGGGTGCTCCTGCTTGCCTTGGTTTACAACATATACGCCCGTTTCCGGCCCCATCAGGCCCACCTCCGCTTCGCCGGAGAGCAGCGCCGTCATGCTGTTGTCGCTGCCGCCGCCGGTCACGATTTCCACGGATAAACCCTCCTCGGCAAAGTAGCCATTCGTGACCGCCACATACAGCGGCGCATAAAATACCGAGCGCGTTACCTCGTTGAGCGTCACCTGCCTAAGGTCGCTTTTTTGCGTGCACGCCGCCGCCGCAACCAGCAGCAAGCCGCACAGGAGCAGAACCGTGATTTTTTTCATTTAAGCAAAAACCTCCCCAATTGATGTTGCTTCATGGTATGCGCCCGCCCCCATGTTGGTGCGGAGCAATGCCATAAGGCCGGGCTGGGCTTTGTTGGCACATTTTTAATTGAAAACAATTGAAAACAATGGAAACGTACTATATACTTTAAATACAAACCAAATCTTGTAAGCGGCGCCTAAATGGCAGCCCGAAAGAAGGAGGCACTATGCAATACGAAATCTGGGGCGATCAGATGCCGGCCGTAACCTTGCAGCTGGATGCCGGCGAAAGCGTATATACGCAGTCCGGCGGGCTTTCCTGGATGACCGAAGGCATCCAGATGGATACCAACATGAAGGGCGGGCTGGGCAAGGCGCTGGGCCGTATGCTCAGCGGCGAAAGCCTGTTTATGGCCACCTATACCGCGCAGGCTCAGGGCACGCAAATCACGTTTGCATCGGGTATGCCGGGCAACATACTGCCCTTTGAAATTAGCCCGAGCAACGAGATTATCGCGCAAAAGGGCGCGTTCCTTTGCGCGCAGCCCGGTGTCACGCTCTCCGCAACGGTCACCCGCGGCCTGAAGAGCGGGTTGTTTGGCGGCGAGGGCTTCGTTCTGCAGCGCTTCAGCGGCAGCGGCCTTGCCTTCCTCGAGCTGGATGGCGCCATCCGCGAATATACGCTGGCGCCGGGGCAGGTGCTCAAGGTGGATACCGGCAATGTGGCCGCGTTTGAAGCCACGGTAGATTATTCCGCCGAGATGGTAAAGGGCTTTAAGAACATACTCTTTGGCGGCGAGGGCTTGTTCCTCACCACGCTGCGCGGCCCGGGCAAGGTGTGGCTGCAAACGATGTCCACCGCCGAGCTGGCCAAGCGCATACTGCCCTTCCTCCCCAGCAAAGACTGATTGCAACGATAAAAAAAGGCCGCGTACGCGGCCTTTTTTTATGCAGGTACATATGCGGCTTAAAAATATTTTGCAATTTCTGCAACCTTTGTGTGCCGTGATGCGTCTTATTGACAGAAAGATAAAAACAAAGCACACAGAAAAGGAGATTTAACATCATGAAACTCAAACGCATTTTTACGCTCGTACTTGCTATAACCCTGCTGGCCTCCTTTGCGCCCAACGCGCTGGCCGCTGAAGATAAGTATTCGCAGGATACCGGCACCATTACCGCGGTGGATACCGAAAACAAAAAAATCGAAGTGACGCTGGCCGATGGCAGCACATGGGTGTTCAATTACAATGCCGATACCACGTTCCTATCCGCCGAAGATGGTTCGGTAATCAGCGCCGCATCCCTAAAGGCAGGGCAAAGGTTTACCGCGTGGCGCAGCACGATTGCCACCCGCAGCCTGCCCCCGCAAAGCTTCTTGTATACCATGATCGTCACGCTGGAGGACGGCAAGGATTATGCGAATGCCTTCGCAGTGGGCAGCGTGGCCGATGGTGGCAATCGCCTTACCAACCAGGCGGGCGACCTCATACTCAACCTTGCCAATGCCGATATTTTGGCGCTGGGCGAAAAGGGCCTCACCAAGTTGAAGGCTTCCTCCATCAAGGCCGGCGCGCAGGTGATTGCCTGGTATTCCATAGTGGCGCAGAGCATGCCCGCGCAGGCTAGCCCCGCCAAGGTGCTGGTGATAACCACCGGAAGCGGCAGCGTGCACATGCCCAAAACCGGCGCGCCGCTGCAGATGAGCTTGGCGATATCCGCTCTGGTTTTGAGCGCGGCCGGGCTGGGCACGGTCATCTTCAACATGCGTCACGACAAAAAAGAGGATTGAGCTTTTAGCCATCTAACATAAAGCTGCTTAAAGAGCGCGCCCTGCTGGGCGCGCTTTTTGGCGGCATCGGTTTTTGGGTGCGGGGAGCGGGCTCCCTGCAAAAATGTTCCACCAAAAACACCCCCATCTAGAAGGGATAACGGGATAAGATAATCCCATGCGGCCGGGGCTTGTTTGCGCCGGGATGCTTGTGCTATAATTTATAAAGGAGATTATGGGCGAGAACCTATATATATCATTACAAGGAGGAACATTGGATGCAATACTCACGCGAAGTAGAAGAAATGTTTTGTGTCGCAAAGGGCGCAAAGCATGACCCGGCCCCCATCCCCGAGGAGGGCAAATGGGTAAAGGCAAAGGAAATTAAAGACATAAGCGGCCTTACGCATGGCGTGGGCTGGTGCGCGCCGCAACAGGGCGGCTGCAAGCTGACGCTCAATATTAAAGAAGGCATCATTCAAGAAGCCTTATTAGAAACGATAGGCTGCTCCGGCATGACGCATTCCGCGGCGATGGCCGCCGAAATACTGCCCGGCAAAACCATACTCGAAGCCCTCAACAGCGACCTCGTGTGCGATGCGATCAACACCGCCATGCGGGAGCTGTTCCTGCAGATCGTCTACGGCCGCAGCCAGAGCGCGTTCAGCGAAAACGGCTTGCCCGTTGGCGCCGGGCTGGAAGACCTGGGAAAGGGCCTGCGCAGCCAAATCGGCACCATGTACGGTACGCTCCAAAAAGGCCCCCGCTACCTGGAAATGGCCGAGGGCTATGTGCTGGGCATCGGGCTGGATGAAAATGGAGAAATCATCGGCTACAAGTTCGTGAGCCTGGGCAAGATGATGGACGCCATCAAGAAGGGCGTCGACCCGAAAGAGGCATATGAAAAGAACATTGGCACCTACGGCCGCTTCGCCGAAGCCGCTACCGTGCTCGACCCGCGCAAGCAGTGACAGGAGGGGCAAATAAATGGTAACGTTTGAAGGATACGAAAGAAGAATCGATAAAATCAAGGGCGTTATGGCGCAATATGGCATCGCCGATTTTGAGGCCGCCGAGGCTTTGCTCAAGCAAAAGGGCGTCGATGTGCGCGGCACCGTGATGGGCATACAACCCATCGCGTTTGAAAACGCGGTTTGGGCTTATACGCTGGGCGCGGCCATCGCTTTTAAAAAGGGCGTAAAAACCGCCGATCAGGCCGCCGAGGCCATTGGCGAGGGCCTGCAGGCATTCTGCATCCCCGGTTCCGTCGCGGACCAACGCGCCGTGGGCCTGGGCCATGGCAACCTGGGCGCCATGCTGCTGCGCGAGGAAACAAAGTGCTTCGCCTTTTTAGCCGGGCACGAGAGCTTCGCCGCGGCGGAGGGCGCCATAGGCATAGCCCGCACGGCCAACAAGGTGCGCAAGCAGCCCCTGCAGGTTATCTTAAACGGCTTGGGCAAGGATGCCGCCTACATCATCAGCCGGGTAAACGGCTTCACCTTCTGCGAAACGGATTACAACCAATATACCGGCGAGCTGACCGTCACCAAGCGCAAGGCGTTCTCCAGCGGCGAGCGTGCCAACGTGCGCTGCTATGGCGCGGATGACGTGAACGAGGGCGTGGCCATCATGCGGGCCGAAAGCGTGGATGTTTCCATCACCGGCAACTCCACCAACCCCACGCGCTTCCAGCACCCGGTGGCGGGTACCTATAAAAAATGGTGCATCGAGAACGGCAAAAAATATTTCTCCGTCGCGAGCGGCGGCGGTACCGGCCGCACCCTGCACCCGGATAATATGGCCGCGGGCCCTGCCTCTTATGGCATGACGGATACCATGGGCCGCATGCATTCCGACGCGCAGTTTGCGGGCAGCTCCTCGGTGCCGGCGCATGTCGAAATGATGGGCCTCATAGGCATGGGCAACAACCCCATGGTAGGGGCGACGGTAGCCGTGGCGGTGGCCGTGGCGCAGGCAAACTAGGGGTCATAGGTAAAAATCAGCTTAAAAGCGCATCATTTGGTGCGCTTTTGCTATGGACAAAAAATACCCCTCCTATATTAAGGGAGGGGCAAAAGCTTAATCTTTAAAAATTAGTCCTTTATTAATTTTTTCTGCGGCACGCCGTCATCGATGGCGAGCTCGGCAGGGGGCTCGAGCAGCAGCGCGGGGTTGGCGAATACGCGGCGCAGCAGCTTCATGGCGCTGGCGTAATACTGCCCATCGCAAATGCGCTCATCGGTCACGAACTTAAGGCCGATATAACGCTTTTCGGCAGGCGCGCCATCATGGGAGAGCGTGCGGATTTTGTGCTTGTTGCCCATGGCCACAAACATCGAGCAGGTGCCGAATTCATACAGGTGATGGTAGATGGGGCCTATGCCCAGCGAACCCACGTTGGTGAGGAACGCGGAGCAGTGGAAGGGGCTTAGGCGGTTGATGATTTTGGGCATCCAGCCCACGCTGTCCAGCCGGTACAGCAGCCAAATGAAGGCGCGAAGCGCCCACGAGGGGATGTAGCCGAAGATTTTCACGAGGGTATCCGTGCCGTTGTTGGCGTCATCCGCAAGGTTTGCCTCTACCAGCTCGTTCACCTTGCGCACGATGTCGTAAAGCGTATCGCTCGGGTCGAACTCGGGCTTTACCATGGTTTCGATGTTGGACTTTTTGCGCTTGATCACCAGCGAAATGTTGATGTGGTTGCGCGCGTAGATCTTGTTCCATACCACAAACCGGTTGAGGTAGGGCTTTTCCGCAATCATCCGCACCATGGCCGCCATGATTACATGCATCAGGCTCAGGTCGGGCAAGTCCTCCCGGTGTTCGCGGATAAAGGCTTCAACGGGCTCGAGGGGGACGTTTTCTTCGAAAAGATTTTGTGCGTCCATGCGCGTGCGCAGGATGAACGGGATGATGTTGAATACAGCATCCACATTGCGGACGCGCCAACCGTCGTACCGATCGGCAAGGGTGCGTTTGTAATATTGTTTCATACGTTTACTCCTTGCATCCCGCGTGCGCTGCCGCAAGTGCAGGCCCGCGGGGGTTGGATTGATATTTGATTATTCTATCATGGTTTTATATAATAAACAATGTAAGACAAACAATGTGCAAGAAACAATTTTTTTGTCAAAATTGCGAAAATGACTGTACAATCGCACCGGCTTGTAGTATGATAAAAGAAAAGCTAAAAAGTTTTGCATAAAGCTAATGATTATTTTTTGATAAACAAAAAATTATTGCAGTATTTTCTGTGAGGTAACCATAATGAAGCATATCTCGGGTTACAAGTGCACCCTGTGCGGGGCAGAATTCCCCTATACCGAGCTGATGACCTGCCCGCGCTGCGGCGAGCAAGGCATCTTGGATATCATATTCGACTATACTTATATAAAAAAGAACCTGCTCTCGCGCGAGGGCCTTGCCAAATGTACCGATAACAGCATGTGGCGCTACAAGGCGCTTATGCCGCTTGCGGACCGGGATTTTTCGCCGTTTTTGCGCGTGGGCTGGACGCCGCTCTACCGTTCCAACAGCTTGGGGCGGGAGCTGGGCCTGGGCGCGCTTTACATCAAAGACGATGGCCTTAACCCCACGGCCTCGCTCAAGGACCGCGCCAGCGGCGTGGCGGTGGCCAAGGCGGTAGAGTTGGGCTACGATACCATCGCGTGCTCTTCCACCGGCAACGCGGCTTCTTCCTGCGCGGGCAATGCGGCGCGCATGGGGGTAAAAACGGTCATATTCGTGCCCAGCCGCGCACCCGAAGGCAAGGTGGCGCAGCTGATGATTTTCGGCGCGAAGGTGGTATCCGTATTGGGCGATTATAAGGCGACGTTCGATCTTTCCAAAGCGGCAATCGATAAATATGGCTGGTATAACCGCAACGCCGGCATCAACCCCATCTTAACAGAGGGAAAAAAGACCGTGGCGCTCGAAATTGCGGAGCAGCTCTCTTGGCAGGTGACGGATTGGGTGGCCTGCTCGGTGGGGGATGGCTGCACGATAGGCGGCGTATACAATGGTTTCTACGATTTATATACCCTGGGGCTTATCGACCGCATTCCGAAAATACTCGGCGTGCAGTCCACCGGCTGCTGCCCGTTTGTGGATGCGGCGCGGGAGGGCAGGGCGCTGCTGCCGGCCGAAGAGAATACGCTGGCCGATTCCATCGCGGTGGGCGTGCCGCGCAACCCGGTAAAGGCGATGCGCGCCGTTGCCAAAAGCGAAGGCGCGTGGATTGCGGTGAGCGATGAGCAGATACTCGACACCATGCGCGTGCTGGGCCGCACCGAGGGCGTGTTTGGCGAGCCGGCGGGCGTGACCGCCACGGCGGGCATACGGCAGGCGGTGGCTGAGGGCATCATTAAGCCCGGCGAAACCGTGACGACCATCAGCACGGGCAGCGGCTTGAAGGATGTAAAAAACGCCCTGCGCGCGGCGGGCAAGCCCACGGGCTGTGAGCCTTCCCTACAAGCGCTGGAGAATAGTGGGATTCTGTAAATTTATTACTACATATACGAAAGCGTCAGGGGTTGCAAAAAAACAAATATTATGATAACATAAGCCATGTTGCGAGGTAAGATGCGTAATAAATTTATCGGTTATACCTGCAAAATTTCAAGGTTGCAACGCAAAATGCGTAAAAATAATGCAACAAAAATCTAAGGAGGATTACCAAATGAAGAAGTATCTTGCAATCGCGTTAGCGCTTGTAATCGCACTGTCCTTAGTCGCTTGTTCGGCGCCCGCAGGGCAGCCCGCGGCCCCGGCGGCACCCGCAGACCCAGCCCAACCCGCCCAGCCCGCTGATCCGGCGGCCCCCGCCGCGGATGCGTCGGCTATTAAAATTGGCGTTATACTCGTGCACGATGAAAACTCCGGCTATGACTATGCGCATATCGAAGGCGTAAAGGCCGCGCAGGCCGCCCTGGGTATCCCGGATAGCCAAGTCATCTTCAAGTACAACATCCCCGAAGATGAAACCTGCTTCGATACCGCCATCGACCTTGCGCAGCAGGGCTGCACCATCGTGTTCTCCGACAGCTATGGCCACCAGTCTTACATGATGCAGGCCGCTGTGGAAGAGCCCGATGTAACGTTTGTTGCCTGCACCGGCGATACCGCCGCGTTTGAGCCGGTCGATAACGTTGCGAACGTATTCCCCTACACGTTTGAATCCCGCTATGTATCCGGCGTGGTCGCAGGCCTGAAGCTGAAGGAGCTGTTGGATGCCGGCACTGCGACTGACCCGTATGTGGGCTATGTCGGCGCATATCCGTATGCCGAAGTGGTGTCCGGTTATACCGCGTTCTTCCTCGGCATCCAAAGCATCGTGCCCGAAGCGCATATGGATGTACAGTATACCAACTCCTGGTATGATCCCACTGCCGAAGCCGAAGCCGCCAATGCGCTTATCGCGCGGGGCTGTGTCATAATCGGCCAGCATGCGGATTCCACCGGCGCTCCCTCCGCCGTACAGGCGCAGCTGGATGCCGGCAAGGTAGCTTACAGCGTAGGCTACAACATCGACATGCAGTCCGCCGCGCCCACCGCCGCGCTGACCTCCGCGCAGAACAACTGGGCCGTGCTCTACACCGCTACCCTCGCCAAGGCCCTCAATGGCGAAGCCATCCCCAAGGATTATGCCGCTGGCTATTCCGATGACGCCGTTATGATCTCCGCCTTGGGCGCCAGCGTTGCGGCCGGCACTGCCGAGAAGGTTGCCGAAGTGGAAGCCGCCATCAAGGCCGGCACGCTGAACGTGTTCGATACTTCCACCTACACCGTAGGCGGCGAAACCGTTACCACCTTCCTGGCCCTCGACACCGATGGCGACTGGGTTGGCGATACCGGCGAAGCGATTTCCGATGGTATCTTCCATGAGTCCACCCTGCGCAGCGCCCCGTATTTTGGCCTGCGTATCGATGGCATCACCGAGCTCAACTAATATCCGATTCTCACAAGAGGAGCAGCGTATGCTGCTTCTCTTGCTTCTTTGATTGTTTGCACTTGTTTGTTTTGTAATTATTTATAGTATTCGTTTTTAACACACTGCGGCTGCACAGCAATAGCCATGGCTGGCTCACCTTTCTCACGGCCATGCGAACAACCCTATTCAATTCACTCTTGCGGCGGTTTGGCCGAACGCGCGCGCAAAGAAAGGACCTTGGTTTGGAAACGCAAAAATCGATCAAGCTGGTATGCATCACCAAGACATTCGGCGAGGTGACCGCAAACGACGCGGTGTGCCTGGAGATTCATGCCGGCGAAATACTTTCGCTGCTGGGTGAAAACGGCAGCGGTAAAACCACGCTCATGAACGTGCTATCCGGCATTTATGCGCCGGATGGCGGCAATATCTTCGTCAATGGCAACAAGGTTACCATACGCTCCCCAAAAGACGCTTTTGCGCTGGGCATAGGTATGATACACCAGCATTTTAAGCTGGTGGATGTGCTGACCGCCGCCGAAAATATCGTATTGGGGCTGAACGAAAATAAACTGGTCGACCTCAAAAACGTGCGCATACGCGTAAAGGAGATATGCGACCGCTACGGGTTTGTGGTGGACCCTGACAGAAAAGTGTTCGACATGTCCGTTTCGGAAAAGCAGACGCTGGAAATCGTTAAGGTGATTTACCGGGGGGCGGATATACTCATTTTGGATGAACCCACGGCGGTGCTTACGCCGCAGGAAACGGATAAGCTGTTTGCCGTGATGCGCAATATGAAGGCGGATGGGAAGGCCATCGTTATCATCACGCACAAATTGCATGAGGTGATGGAAATTTCCGACCGGGTGGCCGTGCTGCGCCGGGGCAAATACATAGGCGATATACCCACCGGGGATACCAACCCGCAGGAATTGACCGATATGATGGTAGGGCGGGCGGTTTCCCTCAACATCGACCGCACCGAGCCGCAAAACCTGACCGAGCGGGTGACGGTGCGCAACCTTACCGTGCGGGATATCGACGGCGTAAAGCGGCTCGACAACATATCCTTCACCGCGTATGGCGGCGAGATACTGGGCATTGCGGGCATAACCGGCAGCGGCCAAAAGGAACTGCTGGAGGCCATTGCGGGCTTGCAAAACATCGAGCCGGGCGCCAGCATCACCTACCTGCCCCGGGAGGGCAAGCAGGTGGAGCTGGTGGGTAAAACCCCGCAGGATATTAAAAACCTGGGCGTGGCGCTGGCATTTGTGCCGGAGGATCGCCTGGGCATGGGCCTGGTAGGCAATATGGATGTATCCGACAACATGATGCTAAAGAGCTACCGCAGCGGCAAGTCGGTGTTTACCGATAGAAAAACCCCACGCGAGCTTGCGCAGCAGGTGGTGGAGAGCCTGGAGGTTATGACCCCCAGCCTGTCTACCCCGGTGCGGCGGCTATCCGGCGGCAACGTGCAAAAGGTGCTGGTGGGCCGCGAAATCGCGGGCAACCCCGCCCTGCTTATGACGGCGTATGCCGTGCGCGGGCTGGATATCAACACGTCCTACACCATTTATCGCCTGCTCAACGAGCAGAAGATGCGCGGCACAGCCGTGGTTTATGTGGGTGAGGACCTGGATGCGCTGCTGGAGCTGTGCGACCGCATATTGGTGCTGTGCGCGGGTAAGGTGAGCGGCATTGTGGAGGGCCGGACCGCCAAAAAAGAAGAGGTCGGCCTGCTGATGACGCATTTGGGAGAGGGGGCAAAGGCATGACGAAGCAAAAGAAGGAGCCGCTTGTCCGCATTTCTAAACGGACATCGGGCTTGCCCACATGGAAGGCATGGGGCATACGCGTTGCGGCATTGGCGGCATCGCTGGTGGTTTGCGCGCTGGTGATATACGCCATCGTGAAGATGAACCCGCTCAAGGTATATGGCGCCATGTTCGAGGGCGCGTTTGGCACCAACAAGCGCATATGGGTCACCATCCGCGATACGATGATGCTGCTGTGCATCGCCATAGGCCTTGCGCCCGCGTTTAAGATGCGGTTTTGGAATATCGGCGCCGAAGGGCAGATATTGGTGGGCGGCATCGCTTCGGCGGCCTGCATGATTTACCTGAGTAAAACCGTGACCACCTTGCCGCTTATGCTGCTGATGCTGGCATTGAGCATTGTGGCGGGCGCGATTTGGGGCTTTATCCCCGGCCTGTTCAAGGCCAAGTGGAACACCAACGAAACGCTCTTTACGCTGATGATGAACTACATTGCCATACAGATGTGCGCCTATTTTGTCGCCCTGTGGGAAAACCCCTTCGGCTCCAATACCGTGGGCGTCATCAACCCGCAAACGCGCATAGGCTGGTTCCCCAAGCTGCTTGGGCAGGATTATATGCTCAACGTCATCATCGTGCTGACGCTTACCGTGGGGATGTTCATATACCTGCGCTACAGCAAGCAGGGCTACGAAATAGCGGTGGTGGGCGAGAGCGAAAACACCGCGCGCTACGCCGCCATAAACGTGCGCAAGGTGATTATGCGCACCATGGCGATATCCGGCGCGGTTTGCGGCATAGCGGGCTTTTTGGCGGTATCCGGCGCCAGCCATACCATATCCGTCAGCACGGCGGGCGGGCGCGGGTTTACGGCCATCATCGTGGCCTGGCTGGCCAAGTTCAACACCTTCGTTATGATATTGATATCGGCGCTGCTGATATTCCTCGATAAAGGCTCGATCGAAATCGCGTCCCGCTACAACCTGAGCAACCATGTATCCAACATGTTGACGGGCATTATACTGTTCTTCATATTGGGCAGCGAGTTCTTCATCAATTACCAAGTCAAGTTCCATCATGGGAGCAAAAGGGAGGCGCGGGCATGAAGCAGATCATATCGTTGATCCAGGCCGGCATCGTGTTTGGCACGGTTATTCTATTTGGCGCTACCGGCGAAACGTTAACCGAAAAATCCGGCAATCTCAACCTGGGCGTGCCGGGGATTATGTACTTGGGCGGCATAGCGGGGCTGATAGGCGTATTCTTTTATGAAATGAACACGCCGGTTCCCAATAAGCTGGTGTGCATCGCCATCGCGCTGCTGTGCGCGTTCATCGTGTCGATGCTGGGCGGGCTGCTGTTCAGCCTGCTTACGATCACGCTGCGCGCCAACCAAAACGTGACCGGTCTCACGCTTACCATATTTGCGGGCGGGTTTGCCAATTTCTTTGGCGGTTCCCTCAACAAGCTGGCAGGCGGCGTGGGCCAAATTTCGGTGGCGGTCACCAGCGCGGCCTTCCGCACCACGATACCCGGCCTTTCCAACGCGCTGGGCAGCATAGGGCAAATACTGTTCTCCTATGGGTTTATGGTGTATTTGGCCATAGCCATAGCCGTGGCGCTCGCGTGGTACATCAACAATACCAGCGTGGGGCTCAACCTGCGCGCGGTGGGTGAAAACCCGGCCACCGCCGATGCCGCGGGCATCCATGTGACCAAGTATAAATACCTGGCCACCTGCATCGGCGCGGGCATATCCGGCCTGGGCGGGCTATACTATGTGATGGATTATATGAAGGGCACATGGGATAGTGACGGCGGCATCGAGCGGTTGGGCTGGCTGGCTGTGGCGCTGGTCATATTCTCCAGCTGGAAGCCCAAGCGCGGCATTTGGGGCTCCTACCTGTTTGGCGTGCTGTCGTGGCTCTACTTTTACCTGCCCGGCTTAACCCGCCGTTCGATGGAATTGTTTAAGATGCTGCCCTACTTGGTGACGGTAATCGTGCTGATTGTGGTTTCGCTGCGGCATAGCCGGGATAATCAGCCCCCCACCAGCTTGGGGCTGCCCTATTTCCGCGAGGAGCGGTAAGGGATATAGTTAAATAAAGCAACGATAAAGGCCCCTATGCTTAGGGGCTTTTTTATGTTCCATCCCTAGCCCATCCCATTTGACAGTGGAATTTCTTTTTAGAGAACGTTTTCGCGGGGGCTAGGGGGTGGAAAGCAAAAAAACGATAAAATATATTGACAAATCACATCCCACGGCATATAGTATATAAAACATGTATGATTAGTATGATTTATGGAGCGCAAGCATGTATCGCTATCGGAATGCCGACCAGAATTTTTATCAAGGCAATGCCCGTTGTTTGGCTCACAAAAACAGCGTTCGTTGTTGTTGTAAAAAATCCGCCCGCTGCCTGAATGCGAAAAGCTTGTCCCGATGTATGATTTAACCGGTGTCATCGGTATCCTGAATCGCGTTTGGTCTGAGGCGGTATGATGTACAACGCGCAGAGAGACGCGGTTTTTTATTTAAAAAACAAAAAGGAGCGACCAGCATGAGCCACTATCAGCATATTGAATCCGCATTGGTACACGGGGGCGTCGATGGAGACGCGCGAACCGGCGCGATAAGCGTGCCAATCTACCAAACCGCCACATATAGGCAGGATGCTTTGGGCAAAAACCGCGGGTACGAATATTCCCGCACCGGCAACCCCACCCGCGAGGCGTTAGAAGCGCTGATTGCCGAGCTGGAACAGGGCGTGGCGGGGTTTGCCTTCGCATCCGGCATGGCGGCCACCACGGCGGTGCTCAGCTTATTTGAGGGCGGAGATAAAATCATAATTTCCAGCAATGTATACGGCGGCACCTTCCGGGTGCTGGATGAAGTATTTTCGCGCTTCCATATCGGTTACAGCATCGTGGATACCACCGACCTGGCTGCGCTGGAAGCAGCGATTACCCCGGATGTAAAAGCGATTTTGATCGAAAGCCCGGCCAACCCGCTGCTGACCGTTACCGATATTGCCGGCGCCGCCGCAATCGCCAAGCAAAAGGGCGTTTTGCTGATCGTAGACAACACGTTTATGACCCCCTATCTGCAGCGGCCGCTGGAGCTGGGCGCGGATATAGCGCTGCATTCCGCAACTAAATATTTGGGCGGGCACAGCGACATCATCGCGGGCCTGCTCGTGGTAAACAGCGCGGCGCTCGCCGAGCGTGTGCAGTTTATCCAAAACGCGACCGGGGGCATTTTGCAGCCGTTCGACTCCTATTTGCTGATACGAAGCATCAAAACATTGGGCGTGCGCCTAGACCGCCATGTGGAAAACGCACAGCGGATTGCCGAGCTGCTGTTTGCGCACGAGGCGGTTGAACGGGTATACTACCCGGGCTTGCCGAGCGCGCAGGGGTATGAAATCAACCAACGGCAGGCCAAAAACGGCGGCGCGATGATTTCATTCGAGCTTAAAGCGGGCTATGACATCAATAAGTTTTTTGAAGGACTGCAGTTGATTGTGCTGGCGGAAAGCCTGGGTGGCGTAGAATCCCTCGTGTGCCACCCGGCCAGCATGACGCATGCCTCCATCCCCAAGGAAATTCGGGAAAAGGTGGGCATTACGGAGGGCCTTATACGCCTATCGGTCGGGATTGAACAAATAGAGGATTTGATAGAGGACCTGCAGACGGCGATTGCGGGGGCGGCGTCATGAGCGTATATGGTTCCATGCAAGAATTGGTCGGCAGCACGCCGCTGGTTCGGCTCGTGCATTCCGGCTTCCCAGAAGCCTTGCGGGTATATGCCAAGCTGGAATATTATAACCCCTCCGGCAGTGTAAAGGATAGAACGGGCAAATATATGCTGGAGGACGCGGAGCGGCGGGGCATATTGCACCCCGGCGGAACCATTGTGGAAGCCACCGCCGGCAACACGGGGCTGGGCATTGCGTTCGTCGCCCTAAACCGCGGGTATAAGCTGATATTTGTGGTGCCCACAAAGTTTTCGCAGGAAAAGCAGACGCTGCTGCGCGCGCTGGGCGCACAGGTCGTCAATACGCCGCAGGAGGGCGGTATGCTGGGCGCCGCACAAAAGGCGGAGGAGATACGCGGGAGTATACCGGGCGCGGTAACGCTGGAGCAATTTAAAAACCAAAGCAACCCGCTGGCGCACTATGCCACCACCGGCCCGGAAATATGGCAGGATTTGGATGGGGCACTCGATTATGTGGTGGCCGGGGCGGGCAGCGGCGGCACCTATACCGGCGTGCTGCGCTACCTAAAGGAGCAAAGCGCGGGCGTAAAGGGCATATTGGCCGACCCTGTAGGCTCTACGATGGGGGGCGGCGCACACGCGAGCTATGATATCGAAGGGATAGGGAACGACTTCATTGCCGATACGATGGATATGTCGCTCGTGGATGATGTGATTAAAGTGACGGATGCGCAGGCGGTAGCCGAGGTGCGGGAGCTGGCGCGGCGGGAGGGCATTTTTGTAGGCACCTCCTCCGGCGCGGCGATGGCCGCGGTGCACCGGCTGGCGCAGGATGTTGCGGCGGGTACCATCGTAACGATTTTCCCGGATAGAGGCGACCGATATTTTAGTAAAAAAATTTACGATTGACTTTATCTGCACCGCGTGGTATTATACAAACCATATTAATCATATATATTTTATATGAAATTTAAGGAGACGCGCCATACCAATGCAAAACCGCTGCAAAAAGAATGAAGCGATGCCATGCGCTATGCAGATGTGTAACATGTACATGTGCGGCGGTGCTCTTTTTGCAAGTTCCACGAAAACTTGATGGAATCTTTCTAACTGTATGGTGCGGCCCAGCGGCCAAAGACACAGCCTGAAAATTCCGGGCCGTGTCTTATTTTATGGATGTATGAGGAGTGATTGGGATGGGTTTTGATTTCGACACGCTAAAGGTACAGGCGGGCTACCGTGCCCAGGAGCATAACAACGCGGTTTCGGTGCCGATTTATCAAACGGCCGCATTCGCGTTGGGCGATAGCTACCGCGCCGACCGGCTGTTCTCCTTTTCGGATGAGGATCCGATTTACACGCGGTTATCCAACCCCACGGTAGATGTTTTGGAAAGGCGGCTTGCGGCGCTCCACGGCGCGGCGGGGGCCATAGCGCTGGCATCGGGCATGGCGGCGGTTTCGTATGCGTTGCTCAATGCGGCGGGCAAGGGCGGCAGAATATTGACGACGGCCCGCCTATATGGCGGCACGGTGGATAGCTTTACCTCCATATTCCCCGACTTGGGGCTGGAGATAGACATTGTGGAAAACCCGGATGACCCCGCCGAATTTCAAAAGAAATTGACAGCGGATACCAAGGCGATTTTCATCGAGAGCCTGACCAACCCGTTTGTGACCATACCCAACCTAACGGCCATTGCCGACATAGCCCACGCGCACGGCATACCCCTGCTGGTGGATAATACCGTGGCGACGCCATATTTGCTGAACCCCTTTGAATACGGCGCGGATGTAGTGGTGTATTCCGCCACCAAAGCGCTTTCGGGGCATGGCAACGTGATAGCCGGCATCGTGCTGGAGAGCGGGAAGTTCGATTATGGCAGCGGCAAGTTCCCGCAGTTTGCGCAGCCGCTATGGTTTTTGCGGGATGAAAACGATGTGGAGCGCAATGTATTGCAGGTGTTCCCAAGCATTCCCTTCACGGGGCGGCTGCGGGCGGTGCACCTCAATTACCTCGGCGCGGCGCTTTCCCCCTTCGATGCCTATTTGGTTTTACTGGGGCTGGAGACGCTTTCGGAACGGGTGGAGAAGCAGCTGGCAAACGCCAAAGCGGTATTGGCCTATTTGGAAGGGCACCCGCATGTGGGATGGGTTCGCCACCCCTATGTGCAGGGCAACCCTTACCGCGCGCTGGCGGACAGATACTTCCCCAAGGGGGTGGGGGCCATACTGTCCTTCGCCTTTGCCGGCACAGAGGAACAGCGGCGCATATTCCTGGCGGCTACCAAAATTTTTGGCTACCAGGCCAACCTGGGCGATGCGCGTTCCCTCATCATCAACCCCGCGGGAACCACCCATGTGGAGCTCACATACGCGCAGCGGGAGCTGGTGGGGTTAACCCCCGATACCATCCGCCTGTCGTTTGGGTTGGAGAGCGCGAAGGACTTGATTGCGGATTTGGAGCAGGCGTTCGCGGCCGCGTTTGCGGGGTAACAACGTTTTGCGGGGCAGAATCACTTTTGTGAGGAGGAAACGATGAGCCAGATCAATCTACACATTCCAGAGGTATCCATTCGGGAGATACGCATCGGCTCTATCACGGGGTTTCAGGGCGGGGCGCAAGAGCTGGTGAGCGGTTCCCGCTGCGGGTTGAAGGATAAAACGCGCTCCTTCAGCCAGTGCTTGGGGTGCGCTACCTCCAAGGCGGCCTGCATGACGATTTTGGTACAGGATGCGGCGGTCATCAGCCACGGGCCGGTGGGCTGCGCCTCGTGTCTGCACGAATTCGCGTTTACCTACCGGGTCAATTCGCCGCTTCGGGGGGTGGATCATCCAACCCCGCGCAAGATATTTTCCACCAATTTGGTGGAAACCGATACCGTTTATGGCGGCGGGCAAAAGCTGGCGGCCAGCATACGGGAGGTATATGAAAGAACCTCTCCCAGCGTGATATTTGTGCTTACCACCTGCGCGGCCGGCATCATAGGGGATGATGTGGAGAGCATCTGCGACGAGGCGGAAGAGGAGATGGGTCTGCCGGTCGTGGCGATTTTTTGCGAGGGCTTTCGATCCAAGGTGTGGACGACGGGCTTTGACGCGGCCTACCATGGCATCGCCCGCAAGCTGATAAAACCCGCCCGGCAAAAGAGGAGCGACACCATCAACGTCATCAATTTTTGGGGCGGCGATGTTTTTAGCGATTGGTTTGCGCCCTTTGGCGCAAAGCCCAATTTTATCACGCCCTACTCTACGCTCGAGAGCCTGTCCTATTCATCCGAAGCCATCGCTACCGTGCAAGCCTGCCCAACGCTCGGCTCGTATTTGGGCGCGGCTCTGGAGCAAGAATTTGGCGTGCCCGAGATTAAGGCCGCGCCGCCCTATGGCATTGCGCAGACCGATCGATGGTTTAGGGCGCTGGGGCAGCTGCTGGGCAAGCAGGATGTTGCGGAGCGGGTGATTGAGGAAAAGAAACTGAAATACATGCCGCAAATCGAGGCCCTGCGGGAAAAGCTGCGCGGCAAAACCGCCTATGTTACGGCGGGGGCCGCGCATGGGCACGCGCTGCTATCCGTGCTGGGCGAATTGGGGTTGGAGGCGCGGGGCGCGGCCATTTTCCACCACGACCCGGTTTACGACAACGGCTATGAAGAGAGCGACCTGCTGGCCCAAGGCGTAAAGGAGTATGGCGATGTCCCCAATTTTAACGTTTGCAACAAGCAGGAATTTGAGCTGGTGAATGTGCTGAACCGCTTGCGGCCGGATTTGCTGCTGGCGCGGCACGGCGGCATGACGCTGTGGGGCGCAAAGCTGGGTATACCCGCGCTGCTGATTGGCGATGAGCATTACAGCATGGGGTACGAGGGCCTGGTGCGCTATGGCGAGCGGATTGTGGAAACCCTGGAGAACGATGAGTTTGTAAAAAACCTGGAGCGGCACGCGGTCAACCCATATACCAAATGGTGGCTGAACCAGGAACCGCACGCATTTTTGGGGGGTAGGGGCAAATGAGCAAAAGCGGGATTATCGAGCAAGAGCGCTATACCTGCGCGATAGGCGCGCTGCAAAGCGTGGTCGCCATCCCCCGCGCGGTGCCGATTTTGCATGCCGGGCCAGGCTGCGGCGATATGATAGCGGGCTTTTTTGAGCGCTCCACCGGGTATGCCGGCGGCAGCACGGCGCCCTGCACCAACTTTTCGGAGCAGGAGGTGGTGTTTGGCGGCATCGACCGGCTGCGGGAGATTATCACCAACACCTATAAGGTGCTGGATACCGATTTGCAGGTGATTTTGACCGGCTGCACCGCGGGCATTGTGGGCGATGATGTAGAGAGCCTTGCCGAGGAATTTCAGGCCGAGGGCAAGCCCATCGTGGCGATAGAAACGGCGGGCTTTAAATGCAACAACTTCGAGGCGCACAGCCTGGTGGTAAACGCCATCATCGACCAATATGTGGCCGGTTTTGAAGCGGATAACCCGGCGCGTGATGAAAAAAACACCGTCAACCTGCTCGCCTCCATACCGTATCAGGATCCTTTTTGGAAGGGGAACCTCAACGAGTATAAACGGCTGCTGGCGGGGATTGGGCTAAAGGCGCAGGTGCTGTTTGGGCCGCAATCGGAGGGCGTTGCCGAGTGGCAGCGCATACCCCGCGCCAATTTCAACATATTGGTATCGCCCTGGTATGGGCTGCCCATCGCCGAGCATTTAGAAGAGAAATACGATCAGCCCTACACGCAGTTTTTGCATATACCCATAGGCGCCAACCAAACGGAGCGTTTTTTGCGGCAGGTGCTCGCCTTTGCAAACGAACAGGGCGCAAAGCTGGATGAAGCCGCCGCCGAGGCGTTTATCCGCCGGGAGAGCGAGGCCTATTATGAGGAAATCGACAACCTGGCCACGTTTTTGTTGGAGTTTCGCTATGGCTTGCCAAACCATGTGCACATACTGCACGACGCGGGCTATGTGCTGGGCTTTTCCAAGTTTTTGCTGCACGAGGTAGGCATTGTGCCCAAGGAGCAATTTGTGGTGGATAATACCCCGCCGGCCTTCCAGGAAGCGATTCGGGCGGAGCTTAAGACCACCTCGCAAAAGCGCGATATTCCACTGTTCTTTGAGCCGGACGCGGGGCAGGCGCAGGCGCAGCTGCGGGCGCTGCATCACGAGGGCCGGGGCATCATCATCGGCAGCGGTTGGGATAAAGAGCTGGCCAAGGATAAGGACTATGATTTTTTGTCGGCGGCGGTGCCCTCCCCCTATCGCCTCGTGATGACGACCAACTACGCCGGCTTTTCCGGCGGCCTGCGCGCAATCGAAGATATTTACGATGCGGTGTTGGCCACCTACCGCTAAGGAGGAACCCATGCCTGCACGCATCGCGTTTGCGAGCCTAGATGGAAGCTATGTGGATCAGCACTTTGGAAGCGCGCGGATATTCCAAGTATTCGACATAGTGGACAATTCCCACCGTTTGGTGGAAGCGCGCCGGGTAAAGGCGCTTTGCAACGGCAGCTGCGAAGGCGGGTTTGAGCACCTGCTGGCGGCGCTGCAGGATTGTGACGCCGTGTTCGTAAGCAAAATAGGGCAAGGCGCGGCGGCGTTTATGATAGGGCAGGGCAAGCGGGTGTTTGAAGCCAGCGGCCCGGTGGAAGAAATACTCGCGCAAATCATAGAGGGCAACCTTTTGGAGGAATGGGGGTGAGCGTATGGCAATATCCTTTGCAGAGTTAAAGGGGACGCATCCCTGCTTTGCGGTGGGGGCAAAGAGCAACAAGGGCCGGGTACACCTGCCGGTCTCGCCCGGCTGCAACATCCAGTGCCGCTTTTGCGATAGGCGGCTGAACGATGTGGATGTTCGCCCCGGCGTAGCCTCCGCCATCATTACGCCGCAGGAGGCGTTGGAGGTCGTAAAAAAAGCGGTCGCGCTTTGCCCCGACATTACCGTGGCGGGCGTGGCGGGCCCCGGCGATACGCTGGCGACGCCATACGCGCTGGATACGTTTCGCCTCATCAAGCGGGAACTCCCGGGCATCATCAAGTGCATGAGCACCAACGGGCTGCTGCTGCCGCAGTATGCAAACGAGATTATCGATGTTGGCATCGATTCGCTTACCGTAACGGTCAACGCGGTGGACCCGCGGCTGCAGGCGCAGATATGCGGCGGCATCACCTATGCGGGGGCGCGGTATGCGGGCGCGGAGGCGGCAGAAATATTGATTCATAACCAGCTGACCGGCATCAAAGCGGTTGCCGCCGCGGGCGTCACCATAAAGGTCAACACGGTGCTGATACCGCAAATCAACGCGGCGCATGTGCAAGAGGTCGCCAAAACGGTGCGCGAGGCCGGCGCAAAGATATTTAACGTGATCCCGCTCATACCGCAGCACGAGCTTGCGTGGTGCTCCGCGCCCGATTGCGCGCTCATCAGCAAGGTGCGCGGCGAGGCGGAGCGATATATAAACGTATTCCGCCATTGCCAACGCTGCCGCGCCGATGCGGCGGGTATCCCCGGCGGCAAGGATGTATCGAAGGAATTGTATATTCGCCCTGTGAAACTGGAAAACACCTTTTCACACGGATGATATAAAAGGAATTGTATATTCGCCCTGTGAAACTGGAAACGATCGTTTCGCACGGATGATATAAATTGAAAGCAAAAAAAGGGGGTGATGTTATATGTGTAGTGATTGTGACATGTGCGACATGTGCGACTGTAGTAAAATCGAACAACGGAAAGGAGCACCCACATGGCAAACGAAACGCCAAGCGATGCGTACCGATTCGATACGCAAAAGGTTCGGGCGGGGTATGAGCCAAAGGATCACAATTACGCCGTATCGCCGCCCATATACCAAACCACATCCTACGATTTTAGGGATGTGGAAAACGCAAAAAACCTATTCAGCTTCAACGAGCAGGGTTTTTTGTATACCCGCGTAGGCAACCCGACCGTGGCGGTTTTGGAGGAGCGCGTAAAAACGCTGGATGGAGCGAGCGCGGCGCTTGCGCTGGCCTCCGGCATGGCGGCCATCAGCTACACCCTGCTGAACCTGGCGGAGGGCGGCGGCCGGATTTTAACCTCGCCCTACCTGTATGGCGGCAGCACCGACAGCTTCAAAAAAATCTACCCTAAATTTGGGGTGCAGTTCGACTATGCCCAGCATATCGAGCGGCCCGAATCGCTGGCGGCCCAAATTAAGCCGGATACCAAGGCGATTTTTGTGGAGAGCATCAGCAACCCCAACACGGTTTTGCTGGATATCGATGCTATCGCAAAGGTTGCGCACCAACACGGTATCCCGCTGGTGGTGGATAACACCGTGGCCACACCTTACCTGTTTAACCCAATCGCCCATGGCGCGGATATCGTGATTTACTCCGCTACCAAGGGGCTGAATGGGCATGGCAACCTGATTGCCGGGCTGGTGCTGGAGAGCGGGAGGTTCGATTGGAACAACCCCAGGTTCCCGCAGTTCGCGGAGGCGTATTATACCCTGCGGGATGAAAACGGCCGGCATCGCACCTTTGTGGAGGTGTTCCCCGAAGCGGTGTTTACCACCCGCATTCGGTTCAACTACCTCAATTATTTTGGCGCGGCGCTATCGCCCTTCGATGCGTATTTAACCATACTTGGGCTGGAGACGCTTTCCGAACGGTTGGCGAAGCAATCCGGCACCGCATTGGCCTTGGCAAAATACCTCGAAGCCCATGCCTCGGTGGAGTGGGTGCGTTACCCGGCGCTAAAAGGGAGCGCGCACCACGCCTTATATCAGCGGGATTTTAAAAACGGCGCGGGCGGCATACTCTCCTTTGGCTTTAAGGGGACGGATAAACAGCGGGAAGCGTTCTTAAACGCCATACAGCTGTTCCACTACCATGTCAATATCGGCGACGCCCGCTCCCTCATCGTCAATTCGCCGCAAACCACGCACGGCGAGCTGGAGGCGGAGGAAAAGGCGCTCGCAAATATTCCGGAAAATCTGATTCGCATCTCGGCGGGGTTAGAGGATATCGACGACCTGATTGCCGACCTGAGCCAAGCGTTTGCAAAGGCGAACGCATAAGGGATAAAAAATTTAATTTAAAATTAATAAGGAGTTTAACATCATGAAAACGCTCAAAAAAATCACCGGCGCACTCGCGCTTATACTCATACTTTCCACCATCCTGGCCGCTTGCGCCTCCAAGCCCAGCGCCGCTCCCGACGCCGCCGGTACCCCGGAATACAAATACGGCGCCATCGACATACCCGGCAAGGACGGCGCCCTTTGCGGCGCGCCCATCTACATCGCCTATGACCAAGGCTTCTTCGCCGAAGAGGGCTTTGATGTAAACCTGATTTCCGCCGATGCCGAAACCCGCAAAATCGGCCTCAACAACGGCACCATACCCATCGTCAACGGCGACTTCCAGTTCTTCCCCTCTATCGAAGAGGGCGTGAAGGTGAAGGTTGTGGACGGCCTGCATAACGGATGCATCAAGTTCATCGTGCCCAAGGGCTCCAGCATAAAAACGGCGGCCGACCTTTTAGGCAAAAAGATCGCCGTGGATGAAATCGGCGGCACGCCGCACCAGGTGGCCAGCGTTTGGGTAGAAAAGGCGGGCATCTCTGCCAAGCCCGAAGATAAGCAGGTTGAATTCCTCGTATTCTCGGATGGCAACCTGGAAATCGAAGCGCTGCGCAAGGGCGAAGCCGATGTAGCCGCCCTGTGGGATCCGCTGGGCTCGGTATATACCACCGGCGCCGATGCGGAGTTTGAAGTGCTGTTCGACCTATCTACCGACCCGACCTTTGCGGGCAAATATTGCTGCTTCCTGTATGCTTCCGAAAAGGTGCTCAGCGAGAACCCCGAAAAGGTAGCCGCGCTGCTGCGCGCGTATCATAAGGCGCAAAATTGGATTGCCGAAAACCCGAAGCAGGCCGTGGAGATCATCTCGAGCAAAAACTATTCCGCCATCGAGGATATAGCGCTGGCCGAAGAGCTTGTGAAGAGCTACACCTATCCTTCTGCGCAGGCGCATGCCTCCAACGCGCAGGATGTAGGCGCGGATGTGCTCTACTTTGTGACGGAGCTGTATAACATCGGCTACCTAAAGACCGACCCTGCCACGTTTGCCGCGCAAATCTATCAAAAGGTTGATTTGGAACTAGGGAAATAGCCCCCGATGAGGAGGAAGAAATGAACATATTCTCTCTCGAAAAAAGAAGTGCGATTCCGCCCCTGCTCAAGCAGGGGCGGGCCTCCAAACGCCGGGTATCCAACGCCGGCTTTTTGCTGTTGTCGCTCCTGTCGGTTGCGGGGTTTGTGGCCGCGATTTTTATAAACCGGCTGTTCCCGCAAATTGCGGAGGTGAAGATTTCAGCCTATGCGATAGGCGCGTTTCCCGACCTTAGCATCAATCAGGCGTACCAAATCGTGCTGGGCGGGTTGATTTTACTGTATATTGGCATCGCCGTGTTTTCATTTTTTGATGAAGCGCGCCGCGAGCAGTTTATAAAGCGCGTACCCTTTCGGTTCGCGATTGGGCTTGCGCTTGCGCTGTGGGATGTTTTGGGTACCAAGCTGCAAAGCCTGCCCCAGCCGTTTTTCCCCGGCCCCGCTAAAATTATAGAGTCCTTTTTGATGGAAGGGCCTTATATTTGGCAAAACACGCTCTATTCGCTGCGCCTGTTCGCGGTGGGCTTTTTGGTGGGCGTGGCGTTTGGTGTGGGCACGGGCATTTTAATAGGCTGGTTCCCCAAGGTATACTATTGGGTTTACCCGGTGCTCAAAATAACGGGCGTCATACCGGCGGTGGCGTGGATGCCCTTTGCGCTGACGCTTTTCCCCACGCCGTTTTTGGCGGCGGCGTTTTTAATCGTCATCTGCGCATGGTTCCCGGTGGCGTTTTTAACGGCGCAGGGCATTCAAAGCACGCCGAAGGTGCACTTCGAGGTGGCGCGCACATTGGGGGCCAAAACGCCGTATCTGGTGTTTCGGGTCGCCATACCGCACGCGCTGCCGCAGATATTTACCGGCATTTCCACCGCCAACGCGTATGCCTTCACCACGCTCGTCATGTCCGAAATGATGGGGCAGCCGGGCGGCCTGGGGTATTACATCAACGCATCCAAGGTTTGGTCGGCCTACTATAAGGTATTCGCGGCCATCATTGTAATGGCGATACTGTTTTCCTTGATTATGAAGGGCATGGGTATGCTGCAAAACCATGTGCTTCGCTGGCAAAGGGGACTTGTAAAATGAGCAAGGATATTGTACTCTCGATAAAGGGTGTGGATCGCACCTATGTGGATGAGGACGGCGGCGCCGTCGAAGCGTTGCGCGGCATCAATTTGGATATAAAGCGCGGGGAATTCGTTTCCATCATCGGCTCTTCCGGCTGCGGGAAAACCACGCTCCTGCGCTTAATTGCCGGGCTGGATGCGCCGGAAGCGGGCAGCATCGCCCTGGAGGGCGAACCAATTACCGGCACCGACCCGCACCGTGGATATGTGTTCCAGCAGGGCAGCCTGTTCCCGTGGCTCACGGTCGAAAAGAACATCGCATCGGGCTTGGTGGCCCGGGGGGTATACCGCGAGCAAAAGGCGGATGTGGCGCGGTACATCGAGCTGATTGGTCTGCAGGGCTTCGAGAAGGCGTATCCGCACCAAATATCCGGGGGCATGGCGCAGCGCGTCGCCATCGCGCGGGCGCTCATCAACCGCCCTTCCGCCCTGCTGCTGGATGAACCGATGGGCGCGCTCGATTCGTTTACCCGCGCGGATATTCAGGATAAGCTGCTGGAGCTGTGGCGCAAAAACGCCACCACCATGCTGTTGGTCACCCACGTTGTGGATGAGGCGATTTACTTAAGCGACCGCATCGTGATTATGACCCCACGCCCGGGCAAGATCAGCGAGATATTGGATGTAAAGATGGAGCACCCCAGGCACCGCGGAGGGCCGGCGTTTTTATCGCTGCGCAGGGATATACTCGAAAAGCTGAACCTTGCCAGCGCCGCGCCCCAGCCTGAATATATCATTTAAAAATAAAGAGGTAAGTACATGCTAGAGAACAAGCGAATGCGACAAATTGCCATCTATGGAAAAGGCGGCATTGGAAAATCCACTACCACGCAAAACCTTACGGCGGGCCTTGCCGAAAGCGGTAAAAAGGTGATGGTAGTGGGCTGCGACCCCAAGGCGGATTCTACACGCCTGCTGCTGGGCGGCTTAAACCAGCGCACGGTGCTGGATACCATGCGCGAAAACGGCGGGGCAGTGGAGCTGGATCATATCATGCGGCACGGATATTTGGGCACAAAGTGCGTGGAATCCGGCGGGCCCGAACCGGGCGTGGGCTGCGCCGGGCGCGGCATCATTACCTCCATTGGCCTGCTGGAACGGCTGGGCGCGTATACCGAGGAACTGGACTATGTGTTTTACGATGTATTGGGCGATGTCGTGTGCGGCGGGTTTGCCATGCCGATACGCGAGGGCAAGGCGAAGGAGATTTACATTGTGGCCAGCGGCGAGATGATGGCGCTTTATGCGGCGAACAACATCGCCAAGGGCATTGCGAAATTTGCACAAAAGGGCGAGGTACGCATGGGCGGCATCATTTGCAACAGCCGCAATGTGGACCGCGAAGTGGACTTGCTGCGCGCCTTCTCTGCCGAGCTGGGCACACAGCTGATCTACTTTGTCCCCCGGGATAATGTGGTGCAGCGGGCGGAGATACGGCGCAAAACCGTGATCGAGTACAGCCCCGAAACGCATCAGGCGCAGGAATATCGAAACCTCGCCAAAGCCATCGATGAAAATACGTTTTTCACCATCCCCAAGCCCATGAGCGGGGAACGGCTGGAAGAGATTTTGGTGGAGTTTGGACTGATGGATATGATGGAGGATGACTACAGGATATAGGGGCGTTTGGCCCCCAAAAGCATAAAGATACAAACGGCCTTGCAATTTTCAGCAAGGCCGTTTTATGCAAAACTCCCCTTCATAAAGAAGGGGAGAAGAAAACACCGGCTGTTTTTTAAATTATTTTTTAAAGCTCTCGATGATATCCACAACCTCCGCGCCAATGCGCTGCTGCGCTTCTTTGGTGGCCGCGCCGATATGCGGGGTGCAGCTTACGCTGGGATGGCTGTAAAGCTCCTTGTTTTTGGCGGGCTCCTCGGCATATACATCCAAGCCGGCCGCGCGCACCTTGCCGCTGTTGAGCGCATCGAGCAGGGCGGCCTCATCCACATTGTTGCCGCGGCTGGTGTTGATAAACACCACGCCGTCTTTCATTTTGGCGATATTCTCGGCGTTGATGAGGGGCTTGCCATCTATGGCGGGGGTGTGGAGGGAAATGAAATCGGCCTTTTGAAGCAGCTCATCCATCCCTACATATTGCATGTTGGCGTTTTCCAGGCCGTCAAAGTGGAAGATGTCGTAGGCCAGCACCTTCATCCCAAGGCCCTGCGCCATGCGGCCCAAGGCTTGGCCAATGCGGCCGTAGCCGATGACGCCCAGCGTTTTGCCGCCTATTTCGATGCCCTTGCCATAGGCCTTCTTTTCCCACTTATCCTCACGCATGGTGTGCCCGGCGATGGAGATGAAGCGCGCGCAGGAGAACATGTGCGCCAAGGCGAGCTCCGCAACCGAGTCGCTGCTGGCCTTGGGGGTATTCTTCACG
The DNA here is from genome assembly GCA_031261085.1 of Christensenellaceae bacterium. GTDB lineage: Bacteria > Bacillota > Clostridia > Christensenellales > CAG-138 > Pelethousia. Next base: position 18,389 of record JAISKB010000016.1, on the reverse strand, counting down.
GCGATGCCGTTGGCTTCGGCATATTCCACATCGATATTATCCACGCCCACGCCGCCGCGTATAACGAGCTTGAGCTGGCCGCCCTTGGCTTCATCCAGGTGCTTGGCGCGCACCTTGGTTGCGCTGCGTACCACGCATACGTCGAAGTCGCGCAACGCGGCGCCGAGCTGATCCGGCTCATAAAATTGTTCTGTCACCTCGTGCCCGTTGGCCTTTAGCTGCGCGATTGCGCCCTTATCCATACCGTCGGTTATGAGTATACGCATTTGCATTCCCCCCTTATTTGTGTTCCGCTTCAAACTTGGTTAGGAAGTCGACCAGCGCCTCCACACCATCTTTGGGCATAGCGTTGTAGATGCTCGCGCGCAGGCCGCCCACGCTCTTGTGGCCCTTCAGGTTGTCGTAGCCCGCGGCCTTCGTGGCAGCCACCACCTCGGCATCCAGCTCTTTGGAAGCGGTTACGAAGGGGACGTTCATAAGGGAACGATCCTGCTTAACGACGGTGCCGCTGAACATTTTGCTGTTATCCAAAAAGTCGTAAAGCACCTTTGCCTTTTCGATATTGCGCTGATTCATAGCTTCGAGCCCGCCGATGCTCTTGAGGTATTTGAAAACCTTGCCGCATACATAAATGCACCAGCAGTTGGGCGTGTTGTACATGGAGCCGTTGTTGGCGTGTGTATCGTAGCGCAGGTAAATGGGTATGCGCGCGTCGATATCCTCGCGGATCAAGTCCTCGCGGATGATGGCGACGATCATGCCAGCCGGGCCCACGTTCTTTTGCACACCGGCATAGATGAGGCCATAATCGCTCACGTTGCAGGGGCGGGAGAGGAACATGGAGGATTGATCGGATACCAGGATTTTCCCTTTTGTGTTGGGCAGCTTTTGATAGGTGGTGCCGTGGATGGTCTCGTTTTCGCAGATGTAAACATAGTCCGCATCCGGGCTGACGGCCAAGTCGGAACAATCGGGAATATAGCTGTAGTTTTTATCTTCGCTGGTGGCGAGCAGGTTGATTTTGCCATACTTTTTGGCCTCGGAATATGCCTTCTTGCTCCATGCGCCGGTAACGATGTAATCGGCCACGCCGTTTTTCAGGAGGTTGAGGGGGAGCATGGCAAACTGCAGCGTGGCGCCGCCCTGGATAAACAGTACCTTGTAGTTGCTGGGGATGTTCATCAATTCGCGCAAATCGGCTTCCGCTTCATCGGCGATGGTTTGGAACACGGAGGAGCGGTGGCTCATCTCCATCACGCTCATGCCGCTGCCATGGTAATTGAGCACTTCCGCCGCGACCTCTTCCAAAACGGGTTCGGGCAGCATGCTGGGGCCTGCGGAAAAATTGTAGGTGCGTCCGTACTTCATAAGTTGATCAATCCTCCTGAAAATAATAATGATTTGGGTGAGCTGGGGCGATGCCCCAAACCTGCGCAGCGCGTGCGCAAAACCATAGAGAGCATTTTGCGGTGCAGCTCTTGCGTTACTCGGGGGAAAAAGGAGCAAATAAGCGGGCAAATCACCCTAGCTTAGCTTCTTTCATTCATTATATACCAGCTGGGAAAGCAAAGCAATAATATAAGTATTTTTTGTATATCACAAAGATTTGATTATGTTACGCCTCTTTTTTAATCCCGCAGGGGAGGGGGCAAAGCTTTAACAAAAAACCCTCCTTATGGAGGGCTTTGAGCACAAATCACATCATTGCAGCTTGGTTCCGCAATCGCCGCAAAACTTTGCATCGGCGGCTACCATGCGGCCGCAGGTGGGACAGGCTACCATGCTGGGCGCGGCGACGGGCGCGGAGAGCGGCGTGGTGGCGAAGGAGGTCGGCGCGCTCGCTTCGGGGGCAGGGGCTTCGTAGACCGGCCGCCTGGGGGCTTGCTTAATCTGCTCGATTTCGGATTTCATCTGCTGTATATTGCCCTCGCGCTCCTGGATAGCCATACAGATGAGCGTTGCGCGTTCATCCATGCTCACGCCGGTTTGGAATTTACCCCAAATATGTTCACCCAAATCGAGCTTGTGATTTTCTATGGCATCCTCTTCGCTGTGGATGCGGGAAGTGAGCCTGCCTACCTCTATCATATCGTTGGTTTTGTTGGATACGGTTTTGGCGGCCCTATTGAGCTTGCTGATAAAATCCATGGGTTTGTTTACCCTCCAAACATAATTTACCTACATAGTATGCCACAGCGGCAGTTTTATGGCAAGCCGCGCCAAATTCGGCCGACTTTACTTTTTAGGGAATGCCCCGCTTAAAATGGAACATTCCCTTTACGCGCCGCAGGCTCCCTCCCCATAAACCCCAAGGGCTTTATGAGGCTACATTCAAAGGGGAGCGAAACGGTCGTATTTATTATATGCCTCTTATTGGCCCAGAATATACGCGTCGATGGAATTTGCCGCTTCTTTTCCCGCGCCCATGGCGAGTATGACGGTGGCCGCGCCGGTTACCGCATCGCCGCCGGCATAGATGCCCTCGCGTGTGGTTTTGCCCGCGTCGTCCGTAACGATACCGCCCCTGCGGGTGACCTCCAACCCTTCGGTAGTGGACTTGATGAGCGGGTTGGGGCTGGTGCCGATGGACATGATGACGGTATCCACATCCAGCGTAAACTCGCTGTCGGGTATGGCGATGGGGCGGCGGCGGCCGCTTTCATCCGGCTCGCCCAGCTCCATGCGCTGGCAGCGGATGCCGCAGGTGGTATTTTTATCATCGCCCAATATCGCCACGGGGTTGTTGAGCGTTTTAAACACAATGCCTTCTTCCTTGGCGTGCTCCACCTCTTCGGCCCGGGCCGGCAATTCGGCTTCGCTGCGGCGGTATACGACATACACCTCTTCCGCGCCCAGGCGCTTGGCGCAACGCGCGGCATCCATCGCCACGTTGCCGCCGCCCACCACGGCCACTTTATGCACCTGCTTGATGGGGGTTGCGGCGCCTTCGCGGTAGGCCTTCATGAGGTTGATGCGGGTGAGGAACTCGTTGGCGGAATATACGCCGTTGAGGTTTTCGCCCGGGATGCGCATAAAGCTGGGCAGGCCCGCGCCGCTGCCCACGAACACGGCCTCGAAGCCCTGTGCAAACAGCTCGTCTATCGCCAGCGTTTTGCCTATCACCACATTGGTTTCTATTATAACGCCCAGCTTTTTGAGCGTGTCGATTTCGGCCTGCACGATGCGCTTGGGCAGCCGGAACTCGGGTATGCCATACATCAGCACACCGCCAGCCACATGCAGAGCTTCGAATATGGTTACCGCATACCCGCGGCGGGCAAGCTCGCCCGCGCAGGCCAGCCCGGCGGGGCCGCTGCCCACGATGGCTACCCGGTGCCCGTTTTGAGCGGGGGCCGCAACGCTGCCCTCGCTGTGCTGCATATGCCAATCCGCCACAAAGCGCTCCAGGCGGCCAATGCCCACGGCCTCACCCTTTATGCCCCGCACGCAGTATTGCTCACACTGGGATTCCTGCGGGCACACGCGGCCGCATACGGCGGGCAGGGAGCTGGCCTTGGCAATGACGTCGTAAGCCGCTTCGAACGCGCCATCCCGCACGGCGACAATAAAGGCGGGTATGTCGATTTGCACCGGGCATCCCTGCACGCAAGGCTTGTTTTTACAGCCCAGGCAGCGCGCGGCTTCATCTACGGCGGCGGCTTCGGGGTAACCGAGCGTCACCTCTTCGAAATTGCCGTTGCGGATGAGAGGATCCTGCGCGGGCATGGGGTTTTTATCGAGACGCATGTTAGGCATACTATATGACCTCCTTTGTGAACAGGTTGCAGGCCCTCTCGCGCTCATGCGCTTCGAATTCGCGGTACATCGCGCACCGCTGCATGGCCTCGTCAAAATCTACCAAATGCCCGTCAAAGTCCGGGCCGTCCACGCAGGCGAACTTGGTTTCGCCGCCCACGCTCAGGCGGCAGCAGCCGCACATGCCGGTGCCGTCTATCATGATGGGGTTCATGCTCACCATGGTTTTTATGCCAAACTGCGCGGTGAGCTTGCATACGAATTTCATCATGATTAGGGGGCCAATGGCGATAACCTCGTCGTAGGTTTCACCGCTTTCGATTAGCTGCTTGAGCGCATCGGTCACCAGGCCCTTTGCGCTCCAGGTGCCGTCGTCGCTCATCTTTTTTACAACATCGCTTACCGCGTCGAATTCCCGCTCGAGTATCACCAAGTCCTTACAGCGGAAGCCTATGATGGAATGCACCGTGCAGCCCTGCTCATGCAGCCGCTTGGCCACCGGGTATGCGATGGCGCAGCCTACGCCGCCGCCCACCACGGCCACCTTTTTAAGCCCGGCGGTATGGCTGGGCGTGCCTAAGGGGCCGGCGAAATCAGCCAAGTATTCGCCCTTTGCCTTTTGCGCAAGGCGTATGGTGGTGCCGCCTACGAGCTGATAGATGATGGTGACGGTGCCGGCCTCGCGGTCGTATTCCGCCACGGTTAAAGGGATGCGTTCCCCCTCGTCATCCACCCGCAGGATAATGAATTGCCCCGGCTCGGCCTTGGCGGCCACCAGGGGGGCTTGCACCACCATGCGGCTTACCGTGGGGTTGAGCTTTTCGTTTAGCAGGATTTCGAACACGCTGTGCTCCTCCGTTTCGTAAATTATAGGTAACGGCCCTTATGCGGCGCTGCCGCAGGCGGGGCAAAAGTAAACACGCTATGCATGGATACGCATAAATCAAGTTCGGTTTCTATTGTAGTCGGTACGGCCGTTTATGTAAAGATGGGAACAAAAGAATGTTTGCGGCCCTAAAAAAAGCACGCATGCGGGCGTGTCGAATGTTAAAAATGAATAAAAATTCTTTTATCCAATAAATTATGCAAAATAAAACTTAATTATGCATATAAATTTAAAAAATGGGATTGATTTATGCATAACATATGTATTATAATGAGCCGAAGCAAGATAAGAATTGGAGGAAATTTATATGAAGAACATAAAGATGCTCGTTGCGCTGCTGGCGGCCCTGTGCCTGGTGCTGGCTGTCGGCTGCTCCAAGCCTGCGGCGCCCGCCGCTGCCGGTACGCCCACGGTAGATAAAATCAAGGCGGCTGGCAAGCTGATTATGCTCACCAACGCGGGGTTTGCCCCCTACGAATTCTTGGGGGCGGATAACAGCGTGACGGGGGTGGATGTGGAAATCGCGCAGGCGATTGCCGAGAGCCTGGGCGTAAAGCTCGAAATCGTGGATATGGACTTCGACAGCATCGTGTTTGCCGTGCAGTCCGGCAAGGGCGATTTGGGCGTGGCCGGCATGACCAATACCGAAGAGCGCCAAAAGACGGTGGATTTTTCCATCAACTATGTGGATACCGTGCAGAAGATCATCGTGCCAGAGGGCAGCACCATCACCGGGCCCGCCGATTTGGCCGGTAAGACCATCGGCGTACAGATGGGCACCACGGGTGACCTGTTTGCGACCGACGAGGTAGAGGGCGCGAATGTGCAGCGCTATAAGACCGGGCCGGATGCGGGCGCCGAATTGGCCGCGGGCAAGCTGGATGCCGTCGTGATAGACGCGGCCCCGGCCGCGCAAATCGCCGGTGCGAACGCCGGCTTGGTGCTGCTGGATACCCCGGCCACCGCCGAGCCTGAGCAGTATGCCATCGCCATGGCCAAGGGCAAAGAGGATCTGAAGGCCGTGGTGGACAGCGTGCTCGAAAAGCTGATTGCCGAGGGTAAAATACAGGCTTGGCTGGATGAATATAACGAAATCGCTTTGGCGCAATAAAGGGGCCGGGCTCCTGCCCTTATCCCCTTCCTTCGGGAAGGGGACTTTTTATGTGATACGTTCCGCTTTGGGGTAAGCCCCGCGGCCCAGGCGGGGCCGCGACAAAAAAATCCCCCATACGCGGCAAAATCGTGTATACTATTAACCAAACTAACCCAAGCAAAGGGGAGCGTTATGTGGCAAAACTTTCCGCAGCAATTATACGATAACATCATCCTGAACAACCGATGGCAGATGTACCTTTCCGGGCTCAAAAACACGCTGCTGCTCACGCTGGGGGCGGCGGTGATAGGCATTGTGTTGGGCAGCCTTGTGGCTATCTGCAAGGTATATATCAAAAACAAAAAGAAAATCACCCCGGTGGACCGCGCGCTGGACTTCGTGTGCGATGTGTACCTTACCATCATACGCGGCACGCCCATGATGGTGCAGGTGCTCATATTCTGCTGGATTATATTTGGCAGCGCGTCCATCGCCATGAATTTTTATGCCGCCATGATAGCCTTCGGCATCAACTCCGGCGCCTATGTGGCGGAGATCGTGCGGGCGGGCATAAACGCCGTCAACATCGGGCAAACCGAGGCGGGGCGCAGCTTGGGGCTTACAAGCGCCATGACCATGCGCAGCATCGTGCTGCCCCAGGCCATCAAAAACATACTGCCCGCGTTGGCCAACGAGGCGATTACGCTGGTGAAGGAAACCGCCATAGTGGGCTATGCCGCGCAGCAGGATATCACCTATGCCGCCGCGACGATTCGCTCCCGCACCTATAGCCCGGTGCCGCTGCTGCTGATTGCGGTGGTGTATCTGCTGATCGTGATGCTGATGACCTATGGCGTGAACAAGCTCGAGAGGAGGCTGGCCAAGAGTGATAGAGGTTAAAGGGCTGCATAAGCATTTTGGCGCAATCCAAGCCATCAATGGGGTGGATATTACAATAGAAAAGGGCGAAAAAATCGTCATCATAGGCCCGAGCGGCTGCGGCAAAAGCACGTTTTTGCGCTGCCTCAACCTGCTGGAGCAGCCCACCGCGGGCGAAATTTGGTTTGAGGGCAATATGCTCAACGATGGCAAGAGCGATGTGAATAAGCTGCGGCAGAAGATGGGCATGGTGTTCCAGCAGTTCAACCTGTTCCCGCACAAGACCATCCGCGAGAACATCACGCTTGCGCCCATCAAGCTTAAGCTGATGAGCGTACAGCAGGCAAACGATAAAGCCACATCGCTGCTCAGCCGTATAGGCTTAAGCGATAAGGCGGAGGTATACCCCGCACAGCTTTCGGGCGGGCAGCAGCAGCGCGTAGCCATCGTGCGGGCGCTGGCCATGAACCCGGATGTGATGCTGTTTGACGAGCCGACCAGCGCGCTGGACCCGGAGATGGTAGGCGAGGTGCTGGACGTGATGAAGGAGCTGGCGCACGAGGGCATGACCATGGTGGTGGTTACGCACGAGATGGGGTTTGCGCGCGAGGTGGCCAGCCGCGTATTGTTTATGGATAGCGGCAAGATGGTGGAGCAGGGTACCCCGCAGGATATATTCGACCGCCCGCAATGCGATAGGCTGCGGGGGTTCTTGGCAAAGGTGCTTTAAGGTTCCCTTACTCCTTAACCCCGCCTTATCGGCGGGAGGGGGATATTTTGGGAACGTTTTCGCGGGGAGCTCGCTCCCCGCACCCCGGCAGGGGCGTAGCGAGGAATATTTTTGGGGAGCGTTTTCGCGGGGGCACCTGCCCCCGCACCCCGGCTGGGGACGGGGCGCCGTCCCCAGACCCCTTCGCATGGAGGGAATAATTTTTCGGGGAAGCCGCTTCTCTTGTTGTGCAGAGAGAATGCATAGTAAATCATCTCAAAATAATGGAAATGGGACTTTGCCGTAGCGGGGGCGCGGGGGCTTGCCCCCGCAAACAAAACCGCTTAATACGCTTCCCCTTCCCCGGGGGAGGGGTTAGGGGATAGGGAGAGATTATATCCCCAATTCATCGAGATAAACGGAAGGTTTTTATGCAATTGCAATACATCAAGTGCGAATATCAAAACCGGGTATTTTGGGCGCAGGAGCAGGGTGAACAGGCGCTGGTGCTCTCCGGCGCGCCATTTTGCGGCGGGCAGGCCACGGGCGAAGCGGTGCCGCTGCCTAAAGTGCGGCTGCTCGCGCCCATCGATGGCGGCAAAATCATAGCGGTGGGCAAAAACTACCGCGACCATATAGACGAAATGAAAGACCTGTTCGGCGATGGCGACCCCTCGTTACCGGCGCTGTTTTGGAAGCCGAGCAATTGCATCAACGACCCGGAAGCGCCCGTCGTATATCCATCCTTCACGAAGCGGGTGGATTATGAGGGCGAGCTGGCGGCGGTGATAGGCAAGCGGATGACCCGCGTGCCCGCCGCACAGGCGCTATCGCATGTGCTGGGCTATACCATTGCCAACGACGTCACCGCGCGGGATATTCAAAAGAGCGAGCTGCAGTGGACGCGGGGCAAGAGTGTGGATGGCTTTGGGCCGCTGGGCCCCCGCATCGTTTGCGGGCTGGATCCGGCCGCGCTTAGCCTGCGCACCCGCGTCAACGGCGCGGTGCGTCAGCAGGCGCATACCTCCCAGTTCGTCACGCCGCTGCCCGCGCTGCTCGCGTTTATCACCGAGGCCATCACGCTCGAACCCGGCGACATGGTGCTTACCGGCACGCCCGCGGGCGTGAGCCCCCTGCAGCCCGGCGATGTGGTGGAGGTGGAGATATCCGGCATCGGCATTTTGCGCAATACCATCCTGGCGGCCGACCGATGACGGAATTACCCGCAGAATTTATAACCCGTATGCAAGCTATGCTGGGGCCGGATGCGCCGGCCTTTTTTGCGTGCTATGCACAGCCAGGCAGGCGGGGCTTGCGCGTGAACACGCTGCGCCTTTCGCCGCAGGCGTTTGCCGCGCTATCTCCCTTTGGCCTGCGGCCCGGCGGCATTTTGCCCGAGGGGTTTATACTCGAGGACGCCGCGCAGGGCATAGGCGCGCACCCATACCACTTGGCGGGCATGTTTTACTTACAGGAGCCTTCGGCCTTGGCCGCCGTAGCCGCGCTGGAGGTGCGCCCCGGCATGCGCGTGCTGGATTTATGCGCCGCCCCGGGCGGTAAAAGCGGGGCCATCGCCGCCCAGCTTGCCGGGCAGGGGTTGCTGGTATCCAACGAAATCGTGGCCGGCCGCGCCAAAACGCTGCGTTCCACGCTCGAAAGGCTGGGGGTAACAAACGCCGCCGTCACGCAGGCGCATCCTGACGACCTGTGCGCGGCGCTGCCCGGCTATTTCGATGCGGTGCTGGTGGATGCCCCCTGCTCCGGCGAGGGCATGTTCCGCAAGGACCCGGCGGCTGTAAAGGAATGGTCACCGGCGCATGTGCGGGCGTGCGCGGGGCGGCAATACTCCATTCTATGCAGCGCGGCAGGCGCGGTGGCGCCGGGCGGTGCGCTGGTATATTCCACCTGCACGTTCAGCGTGGAGGAGAATGAGGCCGTGGTGGAGCGGTTTTGCGCGGCGCATCCTGCATTCGCGCTCCGCTTTACGCGGCGGTTGTACCCGCATACCGGCCCCGGTGAGGGGCATTTTGTGGCGCGGTTGGTTCGACAGGATGGGGGCGCGCCCGCCGCTTGCGGGCCTATGCGGCTGCCCCTGTGTAAAAGCGCCGCCTATGCCGCGTTTGCTGCGGATACGCTTCGTGTGCCGCCTGCGGGTGAAATCGTGCAGCTGCCGGATGGACGCGTGTTTGCGCTGCCCCTGCCGCTGCCCGGCGCGCTAAAGGACAGGGTGCGCCTGCTGAGCGCCGGCGTATACTGCGGCGACATTTTGCAAGAACGGTTTAGACCCGCGCACGCGCTCTCTATGGCGGCGGGCGTTGCGTTTTATACGGAGCTAAAGCCGGAGGCCGCGCAGCTGCATCGGTTTTTGACGGGGGAAACCATACCCTGTGATACGAATTTGCGCGGGTGGGCGCGCGTGCTGACGGAAAATTTCCCGCTCGGTTTTGGTAAGATGGTGCAGGGCACGCTGAAAAACCACTTGCCCAAGGGGCTGCGAAATGTATTTGCATACCGTGAAGAAAAATAAAACACACAATATATACGAAAAGAAATTGACAAATACCACTAAGTATGGTATTAGACAGTAAAAAATAGAATCTCGGATATGAATTGTCTGAATTCTTATGAAATTGCAAGAAAAAAACATCGGGGCGCAAATTTTTGCATAAAAAAACATTATTTTAATTGACAAAATGCTATATCTATCATATTATTATAAAAGATTTGCAACAAAAACACAGAATATTCGGACTGCAAAGGAGTATATTTACGGTGCATGATACCCAAGATCGCCGTGTACGCCGTACACGCAAAATGTTGCAGGATGGCTTGCTGTCCATTATGGAACACAAGCATGTCGATGACATTACCGTTAAGGAACTAGCTGAAGCGGCGGACGTAGCCCGCGCCACGGTGTATGTGCATTACCGCGATCCGCGTGCCGTCCTGGAGCAGATACAGCAGGGCATCTATCAAGATATAGATGCCATCATCACCAAGCGTACGCCTGCCGAAATGGCGGCCGAGGCTGAAACCGTGTTTAAGGAGCTGTTTGAATACGTATCCGAAAACCGGGAGCGGTTTATGGTGCTGATGGGCGAGTTTGGCGATGTGAGCTTTTCGGTAGAGCTGCTGTCGCGGTGCTCCGATTATGCGCAGGAAGTGCTGCATTGCCGCTATCCCCAGCTGGAGCGGCCCACGTTGCTATATAGCGCTGAATTTTTAGTAGGCGGCTGCATCAGCGTGCTCAACCGCTGGCTGCAAAACCATTGCGCCGAAGATACCATCATCCTCGCGCGCGTGGCCTCAAGAATCATGTAACGATTTAAACTTCTTAAGCAAGTGCTGTTAAGCGTGCCGCAAAGGCGCGCTTTTTGCATGGGCAAAAACAAAAAAAGTGGTAAAGCCACTTTTGATATGCTTAAGTAATACCTTATGCGCCGACTTGGTTTGTTGTTGGCTGCGGGGCGGCAGGTTGCTTTTCGGCATCTGGCGCCGATGGATTCTCGCGCCGCGCAACGCGCAAACGCGCCAGTTCCTCGAGCAGCATATCGTTGCGGAGCTCCAACAGGCGCACATCCTGCTCCATACGCTCCTGCGAGCGCACAATCTCATCGAGCAAGGCGTCTACCTCGATGATGTCATACCCACGAAAGGCGCGGCTGAATTTGTAGTTGATGATTTCGTCTGTTCGCATACTCATTTGCCCCCTACTGACTGTGGCAGCCGCAAAAGCGGCAAAAGCCGCTTTTACGACACGCACAATACCGTTAGATCACGTCTACATCGACGCCGGTTTCATCGTTGCCGATGACATCGTAGTTGGTGGGAGCCACTACGAAGATGCCGCGCGAAATCTTGTAGATGGTTCCATTGAGGGCGTAAATAGCGCCCGCCATGAAATCCAAAATGCGCTGTGCGCACTCGATTTCGAGCTCTTCCATGTTGACGATGACCGGTTTGCGGCTCTTGAGGTTGTCGATGATGTTTTGTGTATCCTCATAGCTAATGGGATGATACACGATCATCTTCAACTGTGCCATTGTGGGGATGCTTACTACATTGCCGCTGTTGGTCGTCGTTTGTTTTCTGCCACGGTTGCCCATGCTGACGACCTTTTCGGCCTCGGCTTGCGCCGCGTGATCGAAGTAATCGTCATCGTACAGATCGCTGTCGACGTCGGTTTCTTCAATGCCGATAAAATCCATCAGCTTGTTTAAAATCGTTGCCATGTTTCTTTCCTCCATCAATTAAAATTGTTTTAATTGGCGCTTGGAGAAAAAGAATTGTATAAGGCCGGCTGGTCTATCTATACGCCTGCCCCGGCCGCTATAGTTTATCGCGCGCGCCAAACAGTGCCGTTCCCACCCGGACCATTGTCGCGCCCTCCAAAATGGCGGCCATATAATCGCCGCTCATGCCCATAGAAAGCTCGCGCATCTCTACATTTGGGATGCACAGCTCCGCCATCTGGTCGAAGAGCCTTTTCATCGCCGCGAAATAGCGGCGCGCATCCGCCTCCCCCACAAGGGGCGGTATGCACATAAGCCCTTTAACCCGGATGCCGGGCAAAGCGGAAACTACCGAAAGAAACTCGGGCAAGGCTTTGGGGCTTATGCCCCCCTTTTGTGCTTCGCCGCCGATGTTTACCTCGACGAGCGCGCCCTGCTCTATGCTTTGCTTGGCGGCAAGGCGGCTGATTTCGTGCGCCAGCTCCAGCCTGTCAACGGACTGGATAAGCTCTACCTTGCCTAGAATATATTTTACCTTATTCGTTTGCAGTTGTCCAATCAAATGTTTCTTAACGCCGGCGGCGTCAAAGTATTCCATTTTGCGCACCAATTCCTGCGCGCGGTTTTCGCCGACCTCACGCGCGCCGGCGCGCACGGCCTGGTCTATACGCTCCATCTCCACATATTTGGTGACGGCGATGAGCCGCACCTCTTCACGGGGCCTGCCCGACCGGCGGCACGCCTCGGCTATGTTCGCTTCCAGCGCAAGGTAATTTTCTGCAATGCACATGCTAGGCTCCTAGTTCACATCGTATTTTTGCCCGGCATACAGCCCGGCGCCATCCTGGGCTTGCACTATGGCCGTATCGCCTTCTACGCTGAGCACGTCGAGCGGTATTTCGCCGCCCTGCGTAGAGAGCACGGGCGCGCCTTCTTTAAGCTTAATCGCCTTGAGCGGCAGCTTAAAGCCGCTCACCTGTGCGCTCAGGGTAACATGCGCCGTGCGCACCCCGATTAAATCCCCCATATCCTCTGCAAACTCCAGCATGTTCACCACGCCGTTTTCGTATATGCTGGGCGCGAGCGCTGTGCCCGTATAGAGCTTGCCCTCGGCGTTGTCCAATTCCAGCTCTACGGTATAGGCTTGCCCTTGCGCCAAGCGCAGCGCCTGGCTGCGCGGCGTGACGAACGCCAAATACCAGCGCGTGGGGTTTACCAGCCTGTATAGCATAATCTCGGAGCTTGCCGCCGCCCCGCTTGCGGCGCCCGCTATCACATTGTTCAGCAGGCCGGCGCTCACAACATCGAGCTTGCTGGCCATGAGCACCTGTTCATAGCCATCGAAATAAAAGCTGACCACGCCGCTGCCCTTGGCAATCATATCGCTGGTGTATTCCGCCAGCTGCGTTTGCCGGGTGGTCTCCTCGGCATATAAGGCGTTTAAGGATTCATCGGGCTGCACGCCCTGTTTGAGCAGTGCCATACGCTGCTGCATCAGCGCCTGCAGATCGTTTTCCAGCGCCAGCAGGTCGCCGGGCGGTTCTTCGCCGATGGGTTCGCGGCGCACACTCGCGCGGATTGCGGCCTCCTTGGCGATGATCTGCGTGTTTACCGAGGACAGCTCGGCGTTTTCCGCGCTGCCCAGCAGCTCTACCTGCTTTTTGTATATCTGCTGCTGCACCGCCAGCAGCGATTGCGTCATCTCATCGGTATAGCCCCATTTATACACGACCGCCACCGGCATCTCGGCGTTGACCTGCGCGCCCTCCAATACCTGATACCGCACGCGGTCATACTTTTCGGCCGCGCTGCTGACTTCATCGCGTATGAGCACCGCCGTGGCCTGCATATACACCTTTTGGCTGCCCGCGGAAAGCGTACCGCTGCGGCGCATAGGCCACAGCAGCACCGCGGCCACAACGGCCACAACCGCCGCGCATAAAAACAGATAAAAGCGTGGGCTCACGCGCCTGCGCTTGATACGTGCCATGTTTTACCCCCCGATTGCGCTGGCTTCGTACCCCGCCTTGGTGGATTTCCCCTGCTGGCGGTCGAAGTTTTCTTGGTTTTTGGCGCTGTATACGGCAAACAATTCGTTCGCGTCCATACCCGCCCGGCAGCACATGCTGATATAAAAGTGCAGCACATCCACAAGCTCTTCTTTGATGTGCTCCATATTGAGCGGCTGAGGGTTTTTCCACCACTTGTAATTTACGGCGTCCAACAGCTCGCTCACCTCTACGATGAGCGCCATGGCGTCCTTTTGCAGCCACTGCTCCATGCTAAACTCCAGGTTGCGCCGCTGCGCAATATCCGCATCCAGCGCCTGCTGCATGGCGAATATGGTTTCCAGCTTGTCCATCGCCTGCCCTCGCCTCCTTATGCCTTATCTATCACCTTTTGCACCGCCCGGTGCTGCTTGGCCCGGCCTATCACCGTGCAGGCCATGCGTCCCGTATCGAGCACAGTGGGCAGTATGGCCGCCACATCCTCCATGCGCACCTCCTCGATGCGAAGGAGCATATCCTCTTCTTCGTAGGCGCGGCCCCGCAGCAGCTCGCTGCGGCCTATGGCGCCCGACCGGGCGGAGGTGCTCTCCTGCGAGAGCATGTAGCTGCCCTTGAGCTGCTCCTTGGCCCGCTTGAATTCTTGCGGCGTGATGCCCTCGGCCTTCACCTTGGCGGCCTCCGCCAGCATCAGCTCGGCCACCTCGGCGGCCTGCTTTTCGCCGGTGCCGGCATACAGCGCAAAGTAGCCCGTATCGCAAAACGCGGAGGGGTAGGAATACACCGAATACGCCATGCCCCGCTCCTCGCGGATGCTCTGGAACAGACGGCTGCTCATCGAGCCGCCCAGCGCGTTGTTTAGCAGCAGCAGCGCAAAGTGCTCCTTGGTATCCGCCGCAAACCCGGGGAAGCCCAGGCACAGGTGCACCTGCTCCACATCCTTTTCGAGGGCGGTAAACCGCCGCGCTTCAATCAACCGGCTCTGCGGCAGGGCTTCTTTTTGTGCCAGGCCCGCTTCGCCGCCCGCGAATACCTCGTTTAGCATATCTACAAGCTGGGGCAGTACAAAATGCCCCGCGCAGGCAATCACCATGTTGTCGGGTCGGTACCTGCGCGCCATATACGCGCCAATATCCTCCCGCGTGAGCGCGCGCACGCTGCTTTCGCTCCCCAATATGGGCTTGCCCAGCGGCGTTTGCCCATACATCGCCTCGCCCAGGGCCTCGTGTACCAAGTCCTCCGGGCTATCCTGCATCATGAGTATCTCTTCGCATACCACGCCCTTTTCACGGGCTATGTCCTCTGCATCGAGCTTGGCGTGGCGCACCAGGTCCTCTAAAATATCCGCCGTGCGGCGCATATGCTCATCGAGCACCTTGGCATAAAAGCAGGTGCATTCCTTGGCCGTGAAGGCGTTGAGGTTGCCGCCCAGAGCATCCATTTCCCCGGCAATATCCCCCGCTGTGCGGCGGCTCGTCCCCTTAAAGAGCATATGCTCGATGAAGTGCGATACGCCCGCTATAGTTTCGTCTTCGTATATAGAGCCCGCGCCGACCCATACCCCCATGGATACGGAGCGGTAGTTTTCCATAGGTTCGGCAATAACGCGTATGCCGTTTTGCAGCGTTGCTTTTTGAATCATGTGTTATGCGCGGCCCAGCACGCCGGATGTCGTGGTGGCCGTTATTCCTTTCTGATCTAATACCTGCAATATCATGCCCAGCGCGCCGGCCGCGGCGCGGGTAGGCTGCATTAATAGGATGCTGCCCGGTATTTGCTCATTCGATACGCGCAGCACGATATCGGAGGCTGTGCCCCGCGCGCAGAGCAAATCCACCGTGCAGAGCACCTGTGTAAGCCCCAATTTTTTGGCCGCCCGGCCCGATATGGCCACCCCGCGCGTGCCGCTGTAGTATAGCGTGGGCCGCACGCCCGAGGCCTGCTCTATCACGCGCAGCGAGGTTTCTATATCGGTTTGCACCAAGGATAGCTTGCCGTCGAACGCCGGGTTATACCCCATGGTGGCCAGCTCGTGCCCCTCCTCGGCCATGCGCCGCGCCAAGCCCGGGTATTCGCCGGCCCACGCGCCGCTCACCGCGAAGGTGGCGTGCGCGCCCGCCGCCTGCAGCGTATCGAGTATATCCGGCAGCGCGGCGGCAGGGTAATCCACCGTGAATTGCAGCGCGGCCATATTGGGGGAAGAACCCCTGTATACCGGCGCGTTTACCCGCACCGCCTGCGGTTCTACAGTGGCCAAATACAGCGCGGCGATGATCAGCAGCAGCAGCAGATTGGTGACAGCGTGTCCGGCATGGCGTTTTTGCATAGAGCATATCCCCCATATATTGGTATACTCTATGCTATGCAGCAGGGCGAGGTCATAGCCCCGCCCTTGCATATATATGATTTATTTTTTTGCGTCGGGCAGCAGCTCTTTGCGGGTGAGGTCGATTTTGCCATCCGGCTTGATGGCGATGACCCGCACCAGTATTTCATCGCCGATTTTCACTTCATCTTCGACCTTTTCGACCCGGTAGTTGGCCAAGCGGCTGATGTGCACAAGGCCCTTTTTGCCCGGCTTCACCTCAACCTGCGCGCCGATGGGCAAAATGTTGACTACCTTGCCCAGGAATACCTCACCCACCTCGATGTCGTGGCAGATGGTGTCGATGATTTTTTTGGCCCGCTCGGCCGCTTCCATATCCGGCGAGGCGATGAACACGCGGCCGTCATCCTCGATGTCGATTTTGACGCCGGTTTCGGCGATGATGCCGTTGATGGTTTTGCCACCGCTGCCGATGACCTCGCGGATTTTATCCGGGTGGATGGTGAATTGGAGTATGCGCGGCGCGAAGGGGCTAAGCTCCTCGCGCGGGGCGGCTATGGTCTCCAGCATTTTATCGAGTATGAACAGCCGGCCCTGCCGCGCCTGCTCCAGCGCGCGGGTTAGGATCTGCTCGTCGATGCCCTTTATTTTGATGTCCATCTGGATGGCGGTAATGCCATCCTTCGTGCCGGCTACCTTAAAGTCCATATCGCCCAAAAAGTCTTCCAGGCCCTGAATATCGGTGAGCACGGCCAGGTTGCCGTTGCTTTCATCTTTAATGAGGCCCATCGCCACGCCCGCAACCGGCTTTTTGAGCGGCACGCCCGCATCCATCAGCGCCATGGTGCTGGCGCATACGGAGGCCTGCGAGGTGGAGCCGTTGGAGCTGATGACCTCGGAAACCAGGCGTATCGCATAGGGGAATTCCTGCTCGGTGGGAACCATGGGCAGCAGCGCGCGTTCCGCCAGGGCGCCATGGCCTATTTCGCGGCGGCCGGGGCTGCGCACGGGCCGGGTTTCGCCGGTGGAATATGGCGGCATGTTATAGTGGTGGATGTAGCGCTTAAAGTCCTCCTCGCCAATGCCGTCCAGCGTTTGGCCATCCCCAATGGAGCCCAGCGTGGCGATGGTTAACACCTGGGTTTGGCCGCGGGTGAACACCGCGCTGCCATGCGTGCGGGGCAGTATCCCGGTTTCGCACCAAATGGGGCGAATCTCATCCTGCTTGCGGCCATCCGGGCGCACCTTGCGGTTTATGATTTTATCCCGCACGGTCTCCTTGGTGAGCGTATAGAGTATGGCGTCGATATCGGCGGCGCTCTCGGGGAAGTTTTCGGCAAAATGCTCTATGGTTTCGGCCTTTACCTGCTCGCTGCGCGCTTCGCGCTCGGCGCGGTCAAAGGTGTCCAGGCTCCATTCGACCTTATCGAGGGCATAGGTGCGCACCAGCTCGGTGAATTCCGCCTCGGGCTTATAGATGTTTACTTCCATCTTGGGCACGCCCACCTTGGCCTGTATCTCCTCGATGAACGCGACGACCCTTTTTACCTCTTCGTGCGCAAACAGTATGGCGCTGAGCATTTCCTTTTCGGAGAGCTCGCTGGCGCCTGCTTCCACCATCATCACGGCATCCCGCGTGCCCGCCACGGTGAGCTGCAGACGGCTGTTTGCGCGCTGCTCACTGGTTGGGTTGATGATGAAGGCGCCATCCACCATGCCTACGGCCACCGCGCCGGTGGGCCCCATGAAGGGCGCGTCGCTGATGGAAAGCGCGATGGAGCTGCCGATCATGGCCAAAATATCGGGCTGCACGTCTTGATCGACGCTGAGCACGGTGGCGATAACCTGAATATCGTTGTGGAACCCCTTGGGGAACAACGGGCGCAGCGGGCGGTCGATAAGGCGGTCGGTCAGCACGGCCTTTTCGGAAGGACGGCCCTCGCGCTTGATGAACCCGCCCGGGATTTTACCTACGGAATACATTTTTTCTTCGAACTCGATGCTAAGGGGCAAAAAGTCCACCCCGGCGCGCGGGGCTTTGGCTACGGTTGCGCATACCAGCACCGCGGTGCCGCCGCTGCGCAGCAACGCGCTGCCGCCGGCCTGTTCGGCATATTTGCCGGTTTCGACGGATAGCTCCCTACCCGCCAGCTCCATTGAGAATTTTCCTTGCATGTGCATGCTCCTTTGTACTTATATTTCAATTATTCATTAACCCTAGTATTATATCCTATTTACCGCAAAAACGCACGCACTAATTTACCGTGTTTGCCCGCCATACACGGCATAAAAACCGCTATTGATAACGTTGACAGTGTGGCAACGTTATTGCCTCGCCATGCTCAATCTGGCCGGGCGAATTGGCATAATGGCATAAAAGATATGAAGGCAGCCTTGCCACATCATATATAACAACCAAAAATTGCTTGGCAAAAAAGGAGCATGATGATAGAATAAGTGCAAGCAAAAGGAATATTTCAAAAACAGAACATATCAGGGTAA
>JAISKB010000025.1 GCA_031261085.1 Christensenellaceae bacterium | reverse complement strand
CTGTTGGCTCAGCGCCATCGTGATGGCCGCCGTCAGCGTCGTCTTACCGTGATCTACGTGCCCGATCGTCCCAATGTTTACATGCGGTTTCGTCCGCTCAAATTTTGCCTTTGCCATTGTTGTTTTCCTCCAGTTAAATTCGTTTGTATTGTGCAGGCATATGCCCTTTGCTTCGTTAACGTCCCAATATCTTTTTGGATACCGCGTCGCTCACCTTTTCGTAATGGTCAAACTGCATGGTAAACGTGCCGCGCCCCTGCGTTGTGGAGCGTAGGTCCGTCGCGTAGCCGAACATTTCGCTCAAGGGGCAAATCGCATCCACCACCTGCGCGTTGCCGCGCATATCGGTGCTGGAAATGCGGCCGCGCCGCGCCGTAATGTTGCCGATTACATCTCCCATGTATTCATCGGGCATCACGACCTCCACCTTCATCATGGGCTCGAGCAGCACGGAGCCACCCTTTTCCATCGCCTCTTTCATAGCCATAGAACCGGCTATTTTGTAGGCCATTTCGGAAGAGTCCACATCATGATAGCTGCCATCCAGCAGCACAGCCTTAAAGTCAACCAGTTCGTAGCCGCCCAAATGACCGCTGGCGGAAGCCTCTTGTATACCCTTTTCGATAGGGGCAATATACTCTTTGGGTATGGCGCCGCCCACCGTTTTATCTTCGAATACGAAGCCTTCGCCGGGCTCCAGGGGGCTGAATTCCACGATGCAGTGGCCGTATTGGCCATGGCCGCCGGTCTGCCGCACATAGCGCCCTTCGGCCTTAACCGGCCTTGTGAGCGCCTCGCGGTAAGCAACCTGCGGTTGACCCACCGTGCATTCCACCTTAAACTCGCGTATGAGCCTATCTACGATGATTTCCAAATGCAGCTCGCCCATACCCGCAATGATGGTTTGCCCGGTTTCTTGATCGGTATACGTTTTAAACGTGGGATCCTCATCGGCCAGCTTAACCAGCGCAAGCGTCATCTTCTCTTGCCCGGCCTTTGTTTTGGGCTCGATGGCCACGCGGATAACCGGGTCGGGGAAGTCCATGGATTCGAGCAGCAGCGGCTTATTCTCACCGCATAGGGTATCGCCGGTGCCGGTGTCCTTCAGGCCCACGATGGCCGCGATATCGCCTGCGTATGCCTCGGGGATTTCGGTGCGGCTGGCCGCGTGTATCAGCATGATTTTGCCCACACGCTCCCGCTTGCCCTTGGATGAGTTGTACACATAGCTGCCCGCCTTGAGCGTGCCGCTGTATACCCTGAAAAACGCCAGCTTGCCCACGAATGGGTCAGCCACGATTTTAAACGCCAAGCCCGAAAACGGCGCGTCATCGGCGCACACCGTTTGTATGGAGCCTTCGCCGTTGGCATCCGTGCCCACCGGCGCCGGTACATCCAAGGGTGAGGGCATAAAGTCCACAATGGCGTTTAACAAAGGCTGCACACCCTTGTTGCGGTAGGATGTGCCGCAGGTAACCGGCACCATGCGGTTGGCGATGGTGGCTACGCGGATGCCGCGGAAAATATCCTCCCGGGCGAGGTCGCCCTCGCTCAGGTAGGTTTCCAGCAGCTCGTCATCCACCTCGGCCACGGACTCCAGCAGCGCCGCGCGGTATTCCTTGGCCTGCTCCAGCATGTGGGCGGGAATTTCCTCCTCGCGCACATCGGTGCCGTCGTTATCGTAGTAGACCTCGGCCTTCATATCGACCAGGTCGATGATGCCGATAAAATCGCCCTCGCTGCCTATGGGCAGTTGAATGGGCACCGCGTTGGCGCCCAGGCGTTCCTTCATCATTTTTACAACGTTGAAGAAGTCGGCGCCTACGATATCCATTTTGTTGATATAGGCGATGCGGGGCACGCCATATTTGCTGGCCTGCCGCCACACGGTTTCGGACTGCGGCTCTACGCCGCCCTTGGCGCAAAACACGGCCACCGCGCCGTCGAGCACGCGCAGCGAGCGTTCTACCTCCACGGTAAAGTCGACATGGCCCGGCGTGTCGATGATGTTGATACGGTGCTCACGCCAATAGGCGGTGGTTGCAGCCGAGGCTATGGTAATGCCGCGCTCCTGCTCCTGCACCATAAAATCCATCGTCGCGGCGCCTTCGTGCACCTCGCCTACCTTATGTATTTTACCTGTATAAAACAGGATACGCTCCGTCGTGGTCGTTTTGCCGGCATCGATATGCGCCATGATGCCGATGTTGCGGGTATGTTCTAAAGATGTTTCTCTGGGCACACGCACGCCTCCTTTCCGCGATTGATTTTATTGAGCGGCGGGAAATTCCGCGCCGCTCTCGTTGTTTGTAACATAGCCAAAGTATTTTACCACCTGTAGTGCGCAAACGCCCTGTTGGCCTCGGCCATCTTGTGGACGTCTTCCTTCTTTTTGAAGGCGGAACCGGTGGAATTGGCTGCATCCATAATCTCCGCCGCCAAGCGCTCCATCATGGTGCGCTCGCTGCGCGCGCGGCTGTAGTTGATCAGCCAGCGCAGGGCCAGCGTTTGCCGGCGTTCCGGGCGGATTTCGATAGGCACCTGGTAGGTGGCGCCGCCCACGCGGCGCGCCTTAACCTCGAGCACGGGCATGATGTTGTTCATGGCCTGCTCAAATACCTCGGCGGGCTCGCGGCCGGTTTTTTCGCGGATGATTTCGAAGGCGCCGTAGCAAACCTTCTGCGCCACACCGCGCTTGCCGTCGAGCATAACCTGATTGATTAACTTGGTAACGACCACACCGCCATAGATGGGATCGCTAAGCACTTCGCGCTTGGGTATAAAACCGCGTCTTGGCATAATACAATCCCTCCTCTATTTATTTTTGGGCCGCTTCGCACCGTAGAGCGAGCGCGACTGATGACGGTTGGCAACGCCGGCGGTATCCAGCGCACCGCGGATGATGTGGTAACGCACGCCCGGCAAATCCTTTACACGGCCGCCGCGGATAAGCACTACGGAGTGCTCCTGCAGGTTGTGGCCGATGCCCGGGATATAGGCGGTGCCTTCCAAACCATCGGATAGGCGCACGCGCGCGATTTTACGCAGCGCGGAGTTAGGCTTTTTAGGGGTCATCGTACGCACGGCGGTACAAACACCACGGCGCTGAGGGCATTGCTTTAGTATAGGCGCGTTGGACTTATAGGTCACTTGCTGCCTGCCCTTGCGAACCAATTGGTTGATAGTTGGCATTAGGTTCTCCTTCTCTGTGTAAATAATGTAGAGTATCTATATCAAGAAAATTCCCTGCAACCCCTTGGAGGGAACATTTTCCACGGTAGTTACGGCGTTTTTGCCTGCCAAACGCAAACGCGCACGCCCCACCCTCATTTGAGGGCACAGCATGCGTATTGTAGCACTTTTGGCGGGGCGTGTCAAATGTTTTTGGTTATTTGGGGGTTATGCGGGGGCCTGTGGGCTGCGCCCATGGCTTTCATCCGCATTGGCGGCAAATCTATGCGCCCCATCCCTCAGCCCCTTCCCCAAGGACGGGACAAAGGATGAATGGATTTTATTTGCGGAGGCAAGCGCCCCCGCCGGGGCGGGGTAAACCATACCCCTATAGCCCTGTATAAAGCCCCTGCTTCAATCTTTCTTTGGCGAATATCGGGTGGGATATCCGCTTGGCGCGGTTGAGTTCAAACCAGCCCGTGCGCCGCATGTCAGATAGCACCGGCGCTTCCATAACATCGAGATAGGTGCGCTTTTCGTAGGCGCTTACCCAGGCGCGCTGCACCAGGCGGGCGGCTACCCACACGATGCCCAGCGCCCCAACGAACACGCCCAGGGGCAATAATTCGTGTATGGCGCCCAAATCCTCCTGCACGTTGGTAACGCCATACCACACCAGCAACAGCAGCAGCGCCGCCAGCATGATGCACAGTGGCGCGTACACAAGCGTGTTGAACCGGCGGCGGCAGGCCTTGCAGCAGCTGATTTGCACCGGTATCAAGGAGCCCACCTGCATCTTTGTTTTTATGCCCAAAAAATTATACTTTGTGCGCGCGGGGCTGGCGTGGCCCACATCTATCATGGCATAGCACGCGCGGGGATTTTTGTGTTCGTCCCGGCACAGCACGCAGGTATCGCCGCTAAACAGCGGCGCTATGCCGCCCTCGGGCATCAGCTCGGCCACCGCGTCCAAATCCGCCTTGATCGCGTCGCTTTCCCCATTGCGCACGGTGCAATGCCCACAGCTGAGCATATTGAGCCGCGCGCAATACTCGGTGTCGTATAGGGGGCACTGTGTGTTTGTAAACTTATTGGCCATGCGCTTCCCCTTCTTAAATCGTTATAGTCGCCTATTTATGGTTCGGGCACGATAGCCGGCTCCTGCGGGTTAACCTCCACCGTGCGGTACCGCCGCAAGCCTATGCCGGCCGGTATCAGCTTGCCGATAATCACGTTTTCTTTCAGACCCACCAGCGGATCGATTTTGCCCTTTATGGCGGCCTCGGTCAGCACGCGGGTGGTCTCCTGGAAGGACGCGGCCGAAAGGAAGGAATCGGTAGCCAGCGCCGCCTTGGTTATGCCCAGCAGCTTGCGCTTGGCCACGGCGGGCTGCAGCCCGGCCTCCACGATTTTGTCGTTCTCGTTTTCGAAGCGGAAAATATCCACCAGCTCACCGGGCAGCATTTCGGTATCGCCGCAATCCTCCACCTGCACCTTGCGCAGCATCTGCCGTATGATGACCTCGATGTGCTTATCGGCAATTTCCACGCCCTGCAGGCGGTAAACGCTCTGCACCTCTTTGAGCATATAGGCCTGCACGCCCTTAACGCCGCGGATTTTAAGTATGTCGTTGGGGTTGATGGAGCCATCGGTCAGCTCATCGCCCGCCTCGACCATATCGCCTTCCCGCACGCAGAGCTTGGAGCCGAAGGGTATAAGGTATTTGGCGCTTTCACCCTCTTCGTTGGTGACGGTGGCCTCACGCTTTTTGCCTTCGGTTAAGGTGACCTTGCCGTTTATCTCGCTGATGACGGCCAGGCCCTTGGGCTTACGCGCCTCAAATATTTCGACGACGCGGGGCAAGCCCTGGGTGATATCATCCGCGCTGGCTACGCCGCCGGTATGGAAGGTACGCATGGTCAGCTGCGTGCCGGGCTCGCCTATGGCCTGCGCGGCAATAATGCCCACCGCCTCGCCAATATCCACCGATACGCCGGTGGCCAGGTTGGCGCCATAGCACTTGGCGCATACGCCGTGCTCGCTGCGGCAGGTAAATACCGTGCGGCACATCACGCTCTTTATGCCCGCGGCCAAAATGCGGTCGCGGATATCATAGCTGATCAGCTCGTTGCTGCCTATTATGAGTTCCCCGGTGGCCGGGTCCAGCACATTTTCGGCGGTATAGCGGCCCAGCAGCCTGTCTTTAAGGGGCTCCACCACCTTGTTGCCTTCCATTATGTCGGCAATGGGCATGCCCTTGGGGCTTTCGCCGCGGCTGGCGCAGCAATCCTCCTCGCGGATGATGACATCCTGCGAAACATCCACCAGGCGGCGGGTTAAGTAGCCGGAATCCGCCGTGCGCAGCGCGGTATCGGCCAAGCCTTTGCGCGCGCCATGCGAGGAGATGAAGAACTCGAGCACCGTGAGGCCCTCGCGGAAGTTGGCGCGAATGGGCACCTCTATGATTTGGCCCGATGGATCGGCCATCAAGCCGCGCATACCCGCCAGCTGGCGGATTTGGTTGGTGCTGCCGCGCGCGCCGGAGTTTGCCATCATGTAGATGGGGTTATACTCATCCAGCGTTTCCATCAGCGCGGCGGTCACCGCGTCGGTCGCCTTTTCCCATACGGAAATTACATCCCGCCGGCGCTCCCCATCGCTTAGCAAACCGGAGCGGAACAGGTTGTCTATCTGCTCGACTTCCTTTTCGGCGGCGGCCAGTATTTCTTTTTTCTTCTCGGGCACCGTGATATCCTGGAAGCCCACCGTGATGCCGCCGCGGGTGGAATATTTGTAGCCCAGCGACTTTATGGCGTCCAGCACCTCGCTGGTTTTGGTGGAACCATACCGGCGATAGCATCTGTCCACAATGTTGGCCAAGTCGCTCTTAACCACCAGCTTGTCGATTTCGAGCCGGAAGGCGTCATCCAGCGTTTCACGGGGCACATAGCCCAGGTTTTGCGGTATGGCGTTGTTGAAAATCAAGCGCCCCAGCGAGGTATCGACCACGCGGTAGTAGGTTTTGCCCTGCCATTCACGCGCGATGCGCACCTTCACCTTGGACTGCAGCGTGATGACGCCGGTTTGGTAAGCCATGGAGGCCTCATCTTCGCTGACGAATATTTTGCCCTCGCCCTTTTGGGCATCCCGCTGCAGGGTGAGGTAATAGCAGCCCATAACCATATCCTGCGTGGGGCAGGCGACGGGCTTGCCATCCTGCGGTTTGAGTATGTTGTTGGAAGCCAGCATCAAGAAGCGGGCTTCGGCCTGCGCCTCTACCGATAGCGGCACGTGCACGGCCATTTGGTCGCCGTCAAAGTCGGCGTTAAACGCGGTGCATACCAGCGGGTGCAGCTTGATGGCGTGGCCTTCTACCAGCACCGGCTCAAACGCCTGTATGCCCAAACGGTGCAGCGTGGGCGCGCGGTTTAAAAGCACCGGGTGCTCGCGTATGACATCCTCGAGCACATCCCACACCTCGGGCTTTACGCGTTCCACCATGCGCTTGGCGCTCTTGATATTGTGCGCATACGCATCCTCCACCAGCTTTTTCATGACGAAGGGCTTAAACAGCTCCAGCGCCATCTCCTTGGGGAGGCCGCATTGATACATTTTCAGCTCCGGCCCCACCACGATAACCGAGCGGCCGGAATAGTCGACGCGCTTGCCCAGCAGGTTTTGGCGGAACCGCCCCTGCTTGCCGCGCAGCATGTCGGAAAGGGACTTGAGCGGGCGGTTGCCGGGGCCCGTTACGGGGCGGCCGCGCCTGCCGTTATCGATGAGGGCGTCCACCGCCTCCTGCAGCATGCGCTTTTCGTTGCGCACGATAATATCCGGCGCGCGCAGCTCCAGCAGCCGCTTTAGGCGGTTGTTGCGGTTGATTACCCTGCGGTACAGGTCGTTTAAGTCGGAGGTGGCGAACCGGCCGCCATCCAACTGCACCATGGGGCGCAGCTCGGGCGGTATCACCGGCACCACGTCCATGATAATCCACTCGGGCTTGTTGCCGCTCTTGAGGAAGGCCTCCACAACCTCCAGCCGCTTGATGGCGTTGCTGCGCTTTTGGCCGGAGGAATTGGATATCTCCGCGCGCATCTCCCCCTCTAGCTTTTCGAGGTCCAGCTGCATCAGCAGCTCCTTGATGGCCTCGGCGCCCATGCCCGCTTTAAAGGCCTTTGCGCCGTACTCGGCCTGCGCGTCGCGGTATTCTTTATCGGTGAGCAGCTGCTTGTGCAGCAACGGCGTGGTGCCCGGGTCGGTCACCACGAAGGAGGCGAAATACAGCACCTTTTCGAGGGAACGGGGCGACATATCCAGCAGCATCTTCATGCGGCAGGGTATGCCCTTAAAGTACCAAATATGGGATACCGGGGCGGCCAGCTCTATGTGGCCCATGCGCTCGCGGCGCACCTTGGCACGGGTGACTTCCACCCCGCATTTATCGCAGATAACACCCTTGTAACGCACCCGCTTATAGCGCCCGCAATGGCACTCCCAATCTTTGGTGGGCCCAAAAATGCGCTCGCAAAACAGGCCGTCACGCTCGGGTTTTAAGGTGCGGTAGTTGATGGTTTCCGGCTTTTTTACCTCGCCGTGCGACCATTCGCGGACTTTTTCGGGCGATGCGAGTCCTATCTGTATGGCGTCGAAATTGGTAAGTTCAAACAATTTCTTTATCTCCCTTCAGCCCTTGTGTTATTCCTCTTCCGCGTCCGGCACGGATATTTCCTCTGCCAGCGTGGCGTCATCTTCCTCGCCGTCGTCTTCATCGTCGCCCTCTTCGAGGAAGTCGAATTCGTCGAATTCGGTGAAGTCCGCGCCGCCCGGCACCAGGTTTGGCGTATCCTCCGTGCCCGCGATATTCACATCGATCGGCGTGTTTTCATCCTCTTCGACCAACTCGCCAATCTTGATTTCCTCTTTGGTATCCGAAAGCACTTTAATATCCAGCCCCAAGGATTGCAGCTCCTTGATGAGCACCTTAAAGGATTCGGGTACGCCGGGCTCCGGCACGTTTTCGCCCTTGACGATGGCCTCGTAGGTTTTTACGCGCCCCACTACATCGTCGGATTTTACCGTGAGTATTTCCTGCAGCGTGTTGGCCGCGCCATACGCTTCGAGCGCCCAAACTTCCATCTCGCCAAAGCGCTGGCCGCCAAATTGCGCCTTGCCGCCCAGCGGCTGCTGCGTAACCAGGCTGTAGGGGCCCGTGGAACGGGCGTGAATCTTATCATCTACCAGGTGATGCAGCTTGAGGTAGTACATATAGCCCACCGACACCCGGTTTTCGAAGGGTTCGCCGCTGCGGCCGTCGTACAAAATGGTTTTGCCGTCCCAATCCTTGCCGGCCTGCACCAGCATGGATTTGATATCCTCCTCGGTCGCGCCGTCAAACACGGGGGTGGCAATATCCCAGCCCATGCTCTTGGCCGCCATGCCCAAGTGCAGCTCGAGTATCTGCCCGATGTTCATACGCGAAGGCACGCCCAAGGGGTTCAATACGATTTGCAGCGGGGTGCCATCCGGCAAAAAGGGCATATCCTCTTCGGGCAATATGCGGGATACAACACCCTTGTTCCCGTGGCGGCCCGCCATTTTATCGCCCACCGAGATCTTGCGCTTTTGGGCGATATATACGCGCACCAGCACGTTTACGCCGGGGGGCAGCTCGTCTTTATTATCGCGCGTAAACACCTTTACATCCACGATTACGCCGCCTTCGCCGTGCGGCACGCGCAGGGAGGTATCCCGCACCTCGCGCGCCTTTTCGCCGAATATGGCGCGGAGCAGGCGCTCTTCGGCGGTAAGCTCGGTTTCGCCCTTGGGCGTTACCTTACCCACCAAGATATCGCCGCTGCGCACCTCGGCGCCTATGCGGATGATGCCGCGCTCGTCCAGGTCGGCCAGCGCCTCATCGCCCACATTGGGTATGTCGCGGGTGATTTCCTCCTCGCCCAGCTTGGTATCCCGGGCTTCCGTCTCGTGCTCCTCGATATGGATGGAGGTATATAAGTCCTCCTTCACCAGCTTTTCGCTGATGAGTACGGCATCCTCGTAGTTGTAGCCTTCCCAGGTCATAAAGCCGATGAGGATGTTGCGCCCCAGCGCGATTTCGCCCTTATCGGTGCTGGCGCCATCCGCAATCACCTGCCCGGGTATAACCCGCTCGCCCTTTTGCACGATGGGGCGCTGGTTTATGCAGGTGCCTTGGTTGGAACGCTTAAACTTGATGATTTTATGATTCTGCACGCTGCCGTCGTCGCCCGTGATAACGATGCGGTTCGCGTCCATATGGGTAACGGTGCCGTGCGCGCGGGCAAGCACCACCACGCCGGAATCGTGCGCGGCCTTATACTCCATACCCGTGCCCACGATGGGCGCCTCGGGCAAAAGCAGCGGCACCGCCTGGCGCTGCATGTTGGAACCCATCAGCGCGCGGTTTGCGTCGTCGTTTTCGAGGAAGGGTATCATCGCCGTCGCCACCGAAACCAGCTGCTTGGGCGAAACATCCATATAGTGGACCTCGGTGGCCTTCACCTCGACGATTTCATCGAGCCGCCGCGCCACCACGCGGTCGTTCTTAAACCATATTTTGCCGCCCGCCTCCACGGTGGGCTCGTTGGCCTGCGCCACGATGTAATGATCCTCTTCATCGGCGGTTAAATACACGATATCGCCCAGTATGCTTTTATTGTCGGCATCCACCTTGCGGTAGGGCGCTTCGATAAAGCCATACTTGTTGATGCGCGCATAGGTAGACAGCGAGTTGATAAGGCCTATGTTGGGGCCTTCCGGCGTTTCTATGGGGCACATGCGGCCATAGTGCGAAAAGTGCACGTCGCGCACATCGAAGGTGGCGCGCTCGCGGTTTAAGCCGCCGGGGCCCAATGCCGAAAGGCGGCGCTTATGCGTCAGCTCGGCCAGCGGGTTGGTTTGATCCATAAACTGCGAAAGCTGGGACGAACCGAAGAATTCTTTTATGGCCGCCGTGACCGGGCGTATGTTGACGAGGTTGCTGGGCATGGCCGTTTCCATATCCTGCAGGCTCATGCGCTCGCGCACCACGCGCTCCAAACGCATCATGCCCACGCGGATTTGGTTTTGCAGCAGCTCGCCCACCGAGCGGATGCGGCGGTTGCCCAAGTGGTCTATATCATCGGTGCGGCCTATGCCATATGGCATGCCAATCAGGTAGCTGATGGAGGCTACGATGTCATCCGGCACGATATGCCGCGGGATAAGGTCGATTACATGGCTTTTGAGCAAAGCCTTCAGCCCGGCCGTATCCAGCGCCTTGCCCTCCTCGAGCAGCTGCATAAGCGTGGGATAATGCACCCTTTCGTTTAAGCCCGCTTCTTCCGGGTCGAAGGGAAGATGCGCCGCAGGGTCCACAAACTGGTTGCCCAGCACCTTTATTTTTTTATCGTCGACCTTCAGGTATGCATACGGCACGCCCGCATTCTCGATTTCGAGCGCCAGGGCGCGGCTTATCGCTTCCCCCGCGCTGCACAGCACCTCGCCGGTGACCGGCGCGATGATATCCTCGGCGGCAATACCGCCCGCGATGCGCGCGGCCAAAGATAGCTTTTTGTTGAACTTGTAGCGGCCTACCCGCGCCAAGTCATAGCGCTTATCGAAGAAGAGCGAGTTGATGAGGTTGCGCGCGCTCTCCTCGGTGGGCGGCTCGCCGGGGCGCTGCCGCTTGTATATT
The DNA here is from genome assembly GCA_031261085.1 of Christensenellaceae bacterium. Lineage (GTDB taxonomy): Bacteria > Bacillota > Clostridia > Christensenellales > CAG-138 > Pelethousia. The sequence continues at coordinate 110,613 of JAISKB010000025.1, read as the reverse complement.
TCGATTAGGCCCTCTTCGGTGGTTTTGGTGGTATCCTTTTCGAGCGTGGTCAAAAGCCGCTCTTCTTCGCCCAGCAGGCTTATGATTTCGGCATTGCTGCCATAGCCCAGCGCCCGCAGGAGCGAGGTGATGAACACCTTGCGCTGGCGGTCTATCTTTACATATAAAATTTCGTTGGAGTCGGTTTCGTATTCGAGCCAGGCGCCCCGGTTGGGGATGACCTGCGCCGCGAACAGATGCTTGCCCACCTTATCGATGGTTTCGGAAAAATATACGCCGGGGGAACGCACCAGCTGGCTTACGATTACCCGCTCCGCACCGTTGATGATGAAGGTGCCCTGGCTTGTCATCAGCGGGAAATCGCCCATGAACACAGGTTGTTCCTTTACCTCGCCCGTCTCTTTATTGATTAAGCGGACGGTAACGCGCAACGGCGCGCAATAGTTCACATCGCGCTCCTTGCATTCTTCTACGGGGTATTTCGGGTGCTCAAAGTCGATGTTATAATCAACGAATTCGAGGACGAGCTTTCCGGAATAGTCTGTGATTGGCGAAATATCCGCCAACACCTCCTTGAGGTCTTCTTCCACAAACCGCTGATAGGAATTCTTTTGCACCTCTATCAAGTCGGGCATGTCGAGGACTTCGTTGATGCGGGAAAAGCTCATGCGCGTCTTTTTGCCCATCTGCACCTCATGCACCATCGCGTTCACTCCTAACTAAAATCCACCGTATAAATACGGCTTATATTGCGTTGCGTTGCCCCAGCAGATTATTTCCATTTTTTAGGGTCGTATACCCTTTAAAACGGCTTTGTCAACTACATAAATAAAGCCAATATCCGCAATGTACCATGCTGACGCAGTATATTACTGTACCACATCGGGCTTGGGTTGTCAACGGCTATTGACTACTTTATTATAAAAAATTATGGCGCGGGTGTAAACTGATTTGCCGCGGTGAGGAGGCTCCCGCCCCCGCACCGCGGCTGGGGCGCAGCCCCCGAAAACAAAACCATTTAACACGCTCCCCCTCCCGCCGGCAAAGCAAGGGCAGAGGGTGCGCTACTTTATCCTCGCAAATATCATCCGCCCGGCGGCCGTTTGCAGCACGCTGGTAACGACCACGGCCGCAACCTCGTTTAAATGCCGCTTGCCGCCCTCCACCACAATCATGGTGCCATCCTCCAAATACGCCACGCCCTGCCCGTTTTCCTTGCCCTCTTTTACGATGAGGGCCTGCATCTCTTCGCCGGGCAGCGCCAGCGGCTTGATGGCGTTGGCCAGCTCGTTGATGTTGAGCACCGGCACCAGCTGCACGCCGGCCACCTTGTTGAGGTTATAATCGTTGGTTACCACCACGCCGCCCATTTCGTGCGTCAGGCGAATCAGCTTGGCATCCACCTCGGCCACATCGTCATAATCCTTTTCGGAAATCACGACGGGCACATGGCCGCCCTCCTGTATCATCTTGAGTATATCCAGCCCCCGCCTGCCCCTGTTCCGCTTTAGGCTGTCGGCGCTGTCGGCAATATGCTGCAGCTCGGTGAGCACAAACTTGGGCACGATGAGCTTGCCCTCGATGATGCCGGTGGCGCAGATATCCGCAATGCGGCCATCGATAATCACGGAGGTATCCAGCACCTTGGGGCGCGCCATGCCCGCGTGCAGCTTACCTTCTTTGGTATGGGTCAGCCAGCTGGGCACCGCCAGCTCGCCGCGCCGCTTGCTCACGGCCGTCCACCCCAAATAGCCAAACGAAAAATACAGTATCACATCCACCAAAAACCGCAGCCACGACATGCTGATGCCAGAGGTAAGCGTGCTGACGAGGAACGCGAGGATAAGCCCCGTCATCAGGCCGATTACCGAAAAGAAGATATCCTCAATAGCCATGCTGGCAAGCTTCGCTTCGATTGCGCCTATCGCGGCGAGGAACCCATCGATTAAGCGGGGGGAGATGAAATAAAGAATGATTGCTGTAATAATGCCCGCCGCCGTGTAGATGAGCGCTACGCCCCATGTGTACATACTCTGATACATGCTCAGATAGCCCAGTGAAATTATGATGGTGTTCACCGCTATCACCAGCACGACCCCAATCCCGGCGCCGCACAGGGCAAGGATCAGCCTTGCTGCTTTTCTAGCCAAAACATTCCCTCCTTACATATGCTTGATAAATACTATAAATAGATACCATATATAAAGGAAACCCTATCATCAATATGCGCGCAAAAGACTTGCACGTTTTAAAGAAGCAAAACCTGGCGGTTTGCGCAAAACAGGCGCGCGCAGCCGCGCGGCGCTATTCTACAATATCGCGCAGCGCACCCGCATCCTGCCCGCTGGCCTCCGATAGCTCGGCCACCAGCACCTGCCGCGCCGTCATGAGCATTTTGCGCTCGCCCGCCGAAAGGCCCTTGTCGCTGTCGCGCTTTTTTAGGCACTTTACCACATCCGCCACGCCATATATATCGCCGCGCTTGAGCTTGGCAAAGTTATCGCGGTAACGCTGGTTCCAGTTGTCGCTTTCGGAACAGGGCGTCTCCAGCAAATAAGCCATTACCTGCTCGCATTCGCACTGCTCTATCAAGGGGCGCAACCCGACGTTTTGGGCTGTTGCAACCGGCACCATCGCCGTCATCTTATTGCTGATAAAACGCAGGATATAATATTGCGCTATCTCACCCAGCACGGTTTTTTCTTCGATATGTTCTACGACACCCACGCCATGCATGGGGTAACAGATACGCTCACCCACAACAAACATATGCGTCCCCTTTCTACAGGCGCTATGGCGCCTGTGCAATTTTTAATGGTTAATGGTAATAATCCTTCTAGTTTAACTATACTCCAGCCCGCGCGCAATGTCAATAAATCAGGCATTTTTGCCCGCCCCGGCCACCCGCAGCTCGCCCAGCAAAAGCGAAGGGCTGCCAAAGCATGCGCCGCTCGGCATCGAATACCTGGTGTCGTTCCCCACCGCCTGTATGCCCTGCAGCAGTGCTAAAAAGCTGCCGCTGAGCACGATTTGCTTCACCGGCGGCCCCATTTTGCCGCCCCGCACCCAAAACCCCTTTGCCGAAAGCGAAAATTCCCCGCTTATCGCGTTTACGCCCGCGTGCAGGCCCGAAAGCTCGGTAATCAGCAGGCCGTCGCCCAGCGCCTGCAGCAATTGATCGAACGGGGCTTCGCCGGGGCAGATAAAAAAGTTGGAAGGGCGCACCCCCACCGGGCCGCCTGCCCCACCGGCGCGCCCCGCGTTGCCGGTGCTGCGCACGCCCGCCTTTTGGGCGGTTTTAAGGCTGTGCAGCAGGGTGACGAGCACGCCCTCCCGCACGACGGCCTTGTTTTGCGCGGGCACCCCCTCGTCGTCGAAGGGCCTGGGGTTTAACGCGGCCAGCGCGTCGTCGCGCAGGTTCACGCAGGCGGCGGCAATGCGCTGCCCCTCCTTGCCCGCCAGCAGTGAAAGCCCCTTTTGCGCCGCATCGGCCGAAAACAGGCCCGAAAACGCGGCCAGCAGGCTATACGCCGCATCGTTGCGGAGCAATATGCGGTATAGCCCCGGCGGAACCGGCGCCGCGCCCAATTGCCCCAATGCTTCCTCTACAGCCTCCCGGGCGCAGGCTTCTATATCGGCCGCCTCACCCCGGGCGCGGAACGCGCCGCCCTCCTGCGCCTCGCCAGCTTGCCCCACCACGATAGGCGCCACATAGCAGGCCGAAAACGCATCCTCCCGCAGGGCGTTTAAGCCCAGCGTATTGCGCAGGCGCACGCGGCTTTGCTCGGTTATCACCTTGCAGGCGGCCGTGCGCCGCACCCGCGCGTCCGCGCCGAGCGCGGCTTTTTCGAGCGCCCTGCACAGCGCGATTTTACCGGCGGCGTCCATATCCTTTAGCGCATCCGCCGGTGTGGGCACAGGGGGATACGCCGCAGGGCCCGCCATGGGGTTACCATCTTCACTCTGTATCGAAATTGCGTTATCGAGCGCCGCCCGCACCAGCTGCTCCGGGTTTTCGGGCACCTCTGTGGCGGCGTAGCCATCCTTGCCATTTCGCTGTACCCGAAGGCCCAGCGACCGCTCCCGGCTCACGCTGTAAGTATCGATTTCCCCCTGCAGCACGCCTACCGAAAACGATTGGGCTTCGCGCAGCACCATCTCCGCCGCTTCGCAGCCCTGTTTTAGGGCCAGCGCAAACGCCCGCTCGCAAAAAGCTCGATCATCCATCACAGGTTTTCTCCCTTGCCGCCAATGGTCATACTGCTTACGCGTATGCGCGGCTGCCCCACGTTGGTGGGCACGCTGCCGGATTTGGAGCCGCACATGCCGTACCCCATCCACATATGCCGCCCTATGCGGTCGATTTTTTGCAGCACATCCGCGCCGCGGCCAACCAGCGACGCGCCCCGCACCGGCGTTACGATTTTGCCCGCCTTTACCCAATACCCTTCCAGCACCGCAAAGTTGAACTCGCCGGTTAACGGGTTGACCGACCCGCCGCCCATGCGCTTGGCAAACAGGCCCTCCCCCATGGTGGCAATCATCTCCTCCTCGTCATCAGTGCCCGGCGCAAAAAAGGTGTTGGTCATGCGGCTGGTGGGCGCGTAGCAATAGCTTTCACGCCGGGCGCTGCCCGTTACGGGGCGCCCCATGATGCGGCCGCCCAAAATATCCACCAAATATGTTTGCAGCACGCCATCTTGAATCAGCACATTGCGCCTGGTGGGCTCCCCCTCGTCGTCCACGCGGAGGCTGCCCCACTCGCCCGCCAGTGTTCCATCGTCTATGGCGGTCACCTTGGCCGAGGCGATTTGCTGCCCCAGCTTGCCGCAAAACTCGGAATTGCCTTTGGCCACCGCGGTCGCCTCCAGCGAATGCACGCAGGCCTCGTGCAGGATAACGCCGCCAAAGCCGCCGTCTATCACCACGGGCAGCATACCCGCCGGGCAGTTGGGCGCGTGCAGCATGGTCACCGCCGTTTGCGCGGCCTGCTTCCCCGCGGCTTCCGGGTCGATGCGTTCATACGCTTCAAAGCCCATACCAAGGGCAGGGCGTTCGCCGCCGGTTTGGTATTCGCCCCCCGAAGAAGCGATTGCGTCAAACGAAAGCCGCGTGCGCGGCCGCCTATCCCCTGCCCACAGGCCCCGGCTGTTGCAGATGCACACCCGCTGATCCACATCGGCATAGTTGGCGGTCACGCGGCTGACTTCGGGCGAAACGGCTTTGGCCGCCGCCGTACCCCTGCTGAGCAGCGCGATTCGCTCCGCGTTGCCCACCGAAGAAAACGGCCGCGCAATATCTACAGGCGGTACCCGCTTGGGGCCAAACGGCTGTGAGGCCGTTCCGCTTTTGCCCGCCAGTATGGCGGCTGCCGCGCGGGCGGTATCTATAAGCGCCGCCTCGCCGATGCCCGCCGTGTAGGCATAGGCGCATTGCTCGCCCAGCAGTACCCGCACGCCCGCGCCGCAGCGGCGGCGGTAGGCGGCGGTTTCTACCTTGCCATCCAGCATCGCAATCGCGCGGGTTTCGGTATCCTCCAAGAATATTTCGGCAAAATCACCGCCGGTTGCAAGCGCGGCGCCCAGCACCCGCTGCGCGGTCGCTTCGCCTATCACGCGCCTGCCTCGCTCTCGTCCATAGCGTTTATTCCTCTTCCTTCAATTTACCCCGGGCTATGTGGCTTTGGCGTATTTTGCCCTCGCTGCCCAGCTCGCCCGGCACATAGTATCGCTTGCCCCGCACGCCCGGCGGCATATATTCCTGCGCCACCACATGGCCGGGGTAATCGTGCGGGTATTTATACCCCTTGCCATGCCCCAGCTTGTCCGCCCCATAAAATGAGGTGTCCCTAAGATGTATGGGCACAGGCTCCTCGGGCACGCGCCCGGCATCGGCAAAAGCGGCGTCCACCGCCATGACCACGGCGTTGGACTTGGGGCTTTCGCATAAAAACAGGATGGCCTGCGTGATGGATAGCCGCGCTTCGGGCATGCCGATAAGCTCCAGCGCCTGCGCGGCGGTCACCGCCTGCACCATGGCCTGCGGGTTGGCAAGGCCAATATCCTCCGACGCGTGGGCGATTAGCCTGCGGCAGATGATGCGCGGATCCACCCCCGCGTATACCAGCCGGGCAAACCAGGCGAGGGCGGCATCGCTATCGCCGCCGCGCAAGCTTTTGCAAAATGCGGATAGCATATCATAAAACTGCTGATCGTCACAGCCCATCACCTTTTGCTGTATGCTCTCGGCGGCAATCTCCTCGGTAATGTGTATAACGCCCTGCTGCGGGGGCGTGGTGAGCACCGCCAGCTCTATGGCGTTGAGCGCGGTGCGGGCATCCCCGTTGGCGATGCGGGCAATGTGGTTGAGCGCGGCTTCCTCCACCCTGGTTTTGTAGCCGCCCAAGCCCCGCTCGGCATCCGCAAGCGCGTGCAGCACGCTTTGCTTCACATCCTCTGCCGCGAGCGGGTAAAATTGGAACAGCCTGCACCGCGACACGATAGCCCCGGTCATGCTGATCATGGGGTTTTCGGTGGTGGAGCCGATGAAGCGGATGCTGCCCTGCTCCAGCGCGGGCAGCAGCGCGTCGCTTTGCGCCTTGCTCCAGCGGTGGCATTCATCCAGCAGCAAATAGGTGCTGCGGCCATACATCCTTAAATCGCTCTCGGCCCGCGCAAGCACCTCCCGCAGTTCCTTTACCCCGGCGGCCACGGCGTTCATCTTCACAAACGCCGCGTTGGTAGCGTTGGCTATGATGGCGGCGAGCGTGGTTTTTCCGCAGCCCGGCGGGCCAAAGAATATGCTCGATTGCAGCGTGTCGGTTTCAATCGCGCGGCGCAGCAGCTTGCCCTGCCCCACGATGTGCGGCTGGCCTATGAATTCATCCAGCGTGCGCGGGCGCATGCGCTCGGCCAGCGGCGCGTTTTTGCGCGCGGTTTGTGTGAATAAATCGTCCATGGTGCCCCTTTGCCTGCTAATGTTCTGCTTTTATTATAACACAATAGCATATCGAAAGGGGATTTTTGCCCCGGCCCTAACCCTTACTCGTCTAGGAGAACTTTTTGGGGGAACGTTTTTTTGCGAGGGCAGGCCCCCCGCACCCCGGCTGGGGACGGGACGCCGTCCAAAGAAACCCTTCGCATGGAGGGAATACGCTTTTGCACAGGGGGATTTAGGTCGTTAGCCCTGTGGAAAGAACTTCCTTCAAGCCACTTTGGGGGAAATCTGCTGGACTTTACTCCTGCGGGGGATTGGGGGTGAAACCCCCAAAATCATCTAATAAGTGTTCCCCTTCCCTGGGGAAGGGGCTAGGGGATGGGGCAAAGCTCCCCGTGAACGCACTAAAAAAGCGGCTAAGCCGCTTTTAAAAATTATGCGTTATACTCGCCCAGCACCTGTTCACAATCCGCCACCGAATGCTTGAGGTCGCTGATATACCCCGAAAGCGAGCTCATACCCAAAATGCCGCTCATTCCCAAAAATTCCCTGTTGACGCCCACGAGCCGCCGATACATCGCAAGCAGCGTATGGAAGCGTTCCTGCTGCGCCGTAAGCTCGGCATCCTTCACCCGCACGCGTTCGCGCAGCGCGTTGAGGGCATCCCGCAGCACGATGGGGTCCCCGCACAGCGCCTGCGCCTGCAGCTGCCTGGCGGCCTCCACGCCGCGCAGCGCAGCGCCCGCCAACGTATCCAGCCCCTGTAAAAACGCCGGCGCGTTAAACCCCTCGATCTGCTCCAGCGTGCGCGCGGTATCCCCCGCCACCCCCGCGGCAGCCTCATTCCTGCGGGGCCTGCCCGCGCGGCTGGGCCGCACGGAGGCATAAGGGTCGAAGTGCAGGCCCTCGGCCTCCAGCTCCACCGCAACGGCGCGCACCAGCGCGGGCTGCGTTTTGAGCAGCGACCGATACTTGTTTTGGTAGCGGAGCATGGCGCGGTTGTCGTCATCCCCCATGCTTAGGGTGCAGGCGCGCACCGATATGCCGCTGGCCTGCGCGCTCAGCACCGTGCGCAGCAGCAGGTGCACCTCGGCCTCGGTAAACGGCACAAACGCGCCCATATGCGGCGTACCGCCCGCAAGATCCTGCTGCTTTACACGGGTGTAGTAGTAGTTGCGCACGCTGTTTGGCTTGCGCCCGGTGGCCCCCGCCACCTGCTCGAACACCGCCTTGAGCGGCCTGTTTTCCGCCCGGCCCGCCTCTATAGTGGTAAAGAGGAGCGCTTCCTCCCCGGTGCTCCAGCCCAATCTGCTCGGCTGTTTTTGCATAAGGTTCTTCCCCCTAACACGTTATTTCCTCCCGTCAGCCTGGCGGGTTTAACGGTATTATTTCCCATATTGCACCGATACATACCGCGTATATGCGCAAAAAATATAAAAACCAAAGCAACAATTCAATTGCTTTGGTTTGCATAGGGCCGCGATACCAAATGCGCAGGCGGGCGCAAGCCGCGATTTGGCCGCGCTCCACGCCGCGCGAATATGTATGCTTATGCCGATTTAGGGCAGGTTATGCCAGCGTTTGGCGTATGGCCGCCTCGATGCCGCTTGGCGTGGGGAAGTTGTTCTCCTCCAGCGCGGGGTTAAAGGGTATGGGGCAATAGCGCGCGCCCACCCGCTTTACCGGCGCTTTTAGGCTGCCAAACAATGGACTATCCACTATGCCGGCGGCTATTTCGGCGCCAACGCCGCAAAACGCCACCGCCTCGTGCACAACAACGGCCCGCCCGGTTTTGCCCACGCTTTTTAAAACGGAAGCCATATCCAGCGGCACCAGCGTGCGCAGGTCCAGCACCTCGGCCGAAATGCCCTCCGGCGCCAGCTTTGCGGCCACCTCCAGGCACATTTGCACCATGCGACCATAGGTGATGAGCGTTACGTCCCCACCCGCACGTTTTATATCCGCCTGGCCAAACGGTATGGCATACGCTTCCTCGGGCACATCGCCCAAAGCCGGGTACAGCCTTTTTTGCTCCAAAAATATGACGGGGTTGTTATCGCGTATGGCGGTAAGCATAAGCCCCTTGGCGTCGTAAGGTGTGGAAGGCAGCGCCACCTTAAGCCCCGGCACATGGCAGTAGAGCGCCTCGAGCGATTGCGAATGCTGCGCCGCCGCGCCGGTGCCGCCGCCCGCCGCCGCGCGTATCACGAGGGGCACGTTCACCTTGCCGCCAAACATGAAGTGGATTTTTGCCGCCTGGTTTATGATTTGATCGTAGCACACGGCCATAAAATCCGAAAACATCAATTCCGCCACCGGGCGCATGCCCAGCATGGCTGCGCCCACGGCCGCGCCCACATACGCGGTTTCGGAAATGGGCGTTTCGCGCACGCGCGCCGGGCCAAATTCCGCCAGCATACCCTTTGTAACGCCAAAGGCGCCACCGTAGCCGCCTATATCCTCGCCCATCAAAAACACGCTGGCATCCCGGCGCATTTCCTGGCACATCGCTTCTTTTATGGCTTCGGCATATGTAATTTCCCTTGCCATGGCCGCACCTCCTTCAATCCGCAAATACCGCGCGCTCCAAGCCTTCGGGGCGCGGGCTGGGGCTTTTGCGCGCATAGGCCTCCGCCGCATCCACGGCGCGCTCCGCCGCGGTTTCCAGCGCCTGCAGCTCCTTGGGCGAAAACCCGTTTGCCAGCAGCACCTCGCCAAACCGCGCAATGGGGCTTTTCGCTTCCCACGCGGCGATTTCCGCCAAGGTGCGGTATTGGTTATCGTCGCTTTTGGAATGCCCGCTGGTGCGGTAGGTATGCTCCACAATCAGCGCCGGCGCGCTATGCTCCAGCGCATAGGCGCGCGCGGCCCGCACCGTTTCGTATACCGCCAGCACATCGTTGCCATCCACCTCAAAGCTTTTTATGGCATAGGGCAGCGCGCGCTTGGTTAGGTCGGTATCCGCCGCCGTTTTATAGAGGGGCGTGCTCATGCCATAGGTGTTATTCTCCAGCACAAACAGCACGGGCAGCGCCCATGCGGAGGCCAGATTCATGGATTCGTGCATGGCCCCCGCGTTGCTGGCGCCATCCCCAAAGTAAACGGCCACCACGCGATCCGTTTCGCCGCGCAGTTTGAGCGCGAGCGCCGCGCCGCAGGCGATGGGCGCGTTGGCCGCCACAATGCCGTTGGAGCCCAGCGCGCCGCATTCGATATCCGCAATGTGCATGGAGCCGCCGTAGCCGCCGTTTGTGCCGGTCGCCTTGCCAAACATCTCGGCCATAGCCGCATTGGCACTCACGCCCTTGCCCAGCGTTTGCCCGTGGCTGCGGTGGGTGGATAGCATATAGTCCTTTTGGCCCAGCGCCATGCCGGTGCCCACCGCGGTGCCTTCTTCCCCGGCACACAGGTGCGTGGTACCGTGCATATGCCCCTGCTCAAACAGCAGCGACACCCTATCTTCAAATTTGCGCACCAGCAGCATGCGCTCCATAACGCGCTGTAAAAACGCCTTGTCGTAGGGCGCTGCCGCCCGCGCAGGCAAATGATGTTCCGTTTGCATAGCATCCCCTCAAAAAAGCGCAAAGCGGCGGGAAGCGGCTCTGAGCTTTATGCTGTTCCCGTTTTGGGCAGGGCGCAGTTCCGCGCGCTGCCTTTATTACATCTCCATACTGCCGGCCGTGCGGGGGAAGGGCAGTACATCGCGGATGTTGGCCATGCCGGTCACATACATCACGATGCGCTCAAAGCCCAGTCCGAAGCCCGCGTGCTTTACGCCGCCATACCTGCGCAGGTCGAGATACCAAGCATAATCCTGCATATCCATGCCCATCTCGGCAATGCGCGCCTCCAGCCTCTCGAGCCGTTCCTCGCGCTGGCTGCCGCCGATGATCTCGCCCACGCCGGGCACCAGCAGGTCGGCCGCCGCCACGGTTTTGCCATCGTCGTTTTGGCGCATATAAAACGCCTTTATGTCTTTGGGATAATCCGTTACGAACACGGGCTTGTTGTACACCTGTTCCGTCAGGTAGCGCTCGTGCTCGGTCTGCAAATCGCCGCCCCACGCCACGGGGTATTTAAATTCCACCCCGCTGTTTTGCAGCAGCTCCACCGCCTTTGTGTAGGTGATGCGCGCAAATTCGTTATCGGCCACGTTCGTTAGCCGCTCCAGCAGGCCCGGGTCGATGAATTTGTTGAAAAACGCCAGCTCATCCGGGCATCGCTGCATCACCGTGCGGATGATGTATTTGACCATCTCCTCCGCCACATCCAAATAGCCCACCAGGTCGCAAAACGCCATCTCCGGCTCTATCATCCAAAACTCGGCCGCATGCCGCGCGGTATAGCTGTTTTCGGCGCGGAAGGTGGGGCCAAAGGTATAGATGTCGCGGAAGGCCATGGCAAATGTTTCGCCATAGAGCTGGCCGCTCACGGTGAGGTTGGCGCTCCTGCCAAAAAAGTCTTTGGAATAATCGATCGCGCCCTCGGCATCCCGCGGCGGGTCGCTTGGGTTTAGCGTGGTGACCTGGAACATCTCCCCCGCGCCCTCGCAGTCGCTCCCGGTCAATATGGGCGTATGCACATAGAGAAACCCATGGTCATCGAAAAACCGATGTATGGCCTGCGCCACAACCGAGCGCACGCGGAACGTGGCCTGGAAGGTGTTGGCGCGAGGTCGAAGGTGCTGGATGGTACGCATGTATTCGAGCGTATGGCGCTTTTTTTGCAGCGGATAATCGCCGTCGCAGGCGCCCTCTATCGCAATGGCCTCCGCCCGGATTTCAAACGGCTGCCGCGCCTCGGGCGTAAGCTCGAGCACGCCCTTTACCGAAATGGCGCAGCCGGTGCAGAGCTGCTTTTTAACCCCCGCCGCAATGGCTTCCTGATCGTATACCACCTGCACATTCGCAAAGCAGGAGCCATCGTACAGCTCGATGAAGCCGATGGTCTTGCTCTCGCGCACGGTGCGTACCCAGCCCGCCACTTCCACCGCGCCGGCAAACGCCGCGGGGTCTTTCGTAAGCTCGCTTAGTTTAACCATATTACAAAGCCCTCCAAAATAGCACAGCATACCCGCCGCCATTCGCGCGGCCCACCCTGCTTTTATAGCCGTTTTATTATATCCCATCCCAATAGGCTTTGCAAATATTTCAGGCCTGACAAGCATATAGTTATATGAGCAAACTGCAAAGTTTTTATGACCTTAATTAAAACATCCGCATTGGGAGGCAGCCTATGTATCATTCCCCTGTCCCGCTCATCATCATCCGCGCCGATTGCCCCGCCCTGATAGAGGTAAACGGGCAAATGCTTGGCGAGTGTACCGCCGACACGCATGTGGCCCTGCCCGCAAGCGATACGGGAGACTACTATGTTTCGGTCATACCCCTGCGCCCGGAGGAACCGCGCTGGGCCGTAACGCGCAAGGTCCGCTTCGAGGGCGGCCTGCTCACCGGCGCACCGGCGGCGGATGTATCCATCTGCTCCTGGCCCGGCGGGGTATACGAAATGTGTATGCACACCGGGCAAGCCGCCTTGCGCCACGGGGCCGGTTTCCCCCGCACGCTGGATCAGCTCAGCTACTCCATCGGCAACCACCGCCGCACGCTCACGCTATATTATGAAGGCGGGCTTCGCCTTTGCATCGAGGATGGCGGCAAGCCGCGCACCGGCATCGCGCTGGGGGAGGGCAGCTACGGCACGCTGGCCGTATATACCACCGGCGGGCGGCAGTTTGCCGCCGTGCGCACCGCGGATGCCGCCGGCGAGCAGCTGTTGATGCTGGATAACGACTTAAACGCCGCGCTGGAAATCGCCGCCGCGCATATCACGCTGGAGGAGGACGGCATCTGCGCCATAGACCCCATCGGCACGCTGCTGGGCCACGAGCGGCGGATACGCTACAGCTATTCGGCGGGGGCGTTTGTATCCGCTCAGCCCGAAACCGGCTTTTTCACCTGCGCCTATGCCCGCCCTGCCGCGGGCGTGCAGCTTGCCACTGCGTTTTGCGAGGCGGTGCGGGAAGGTTTTGAGCAGGAGGCCATAGGCTACCTTGCGCCGGAGCTGGAGCAGGCGTTTAATTTTGATGAGATAAAGGACTTTTTAGGTGATTTTCAGCATTGCAGGCCGCCGCTTTCGGATCAAAGCGGCACGCTGCTGGGGCTTATCGCGCAAGAGGAGGATAGGCTTTCGAGCGCGCGGCTGTATGCGTTCACCTTTGAGGATGGGTTGATTGCGGATATCGCCGAAGTGTAGCTTTGCCCTGGCCACTTTTGGCCTCACAAGGGGATGAAAGAAAACGAGTGAAAATAAAACGCAATTCCCCTTGACTTTTAATCTGCGCCTGTGTTACGATTATATTCGCCGCAAAAAGCGGCTTTCTCATCGCGGGGTAGAGCAGTTGGTAGCTCGTCGGGCTCATAACCCGGAGGTCGGGGGTTCAAGTCCCTCCCCCGCAACCATTTAATGTCATCCACAGGATGGCATTTGGTGTATCCGCAGGATGCAACCATTTTATGGCGGCGTAGCTCAGTTGGCTAGAGCATTCGGTTCATACCCGGAGTGTCATGTGTTCGAGTCACATCGCCGCTACCATGTTAAAAGCCCTAATATTAGGGCTTTTTCTTATAGGAAAATAAGTATGTTGAGTTATCATTATTTGTGACCTGACGTGCGCCTTTGTTTTGTTCTCGTCTTTTACCAAAATTCACTTGCCAAAATCAGAATTTTCACGTATGCTAGTATCATCACTGAGTGATACGGATCTTTCGGAGTTTTCCAAAGTCCCCGTAGTACGCTCAGTGATTTCTTTTATTTTAGCAACATCATAAGTATTTTCTATATCCGAAATATCACTATTCTGTTTGCTTTTTCGGTACTATCGGATATACTATCAGTAAGAGTTGTACCAACGCGCGCTTCGGGCGTATCGGCAGAGGCTTGTTCATCTGCTGCGGTGGCAAGATTCTTTGAAACGCCTATGGCTAATAAACCATTGGCGTTTTCCTATATCTTTTCTCCAATCATTGTTTGAACAGTCAAGTCGAGACGTTTACGAGATACATATTTAGTATTTCCTATAGCTGCTTTCTCCATAATTCACTTGCCAAAATCAGAATTTTCACGTATGCTAGTATCATCACTGAGTGATGCGGAGCTTTCGAAGTTTTCCAAGGTGCCCGTACTACGCTCAGTGATTTCTTTTATTATTAGTAGCATCAAAACACCGCCTTTTTTTGCCGCATGCAAGTTGATGGCAGAAGGGATAGGATATGCGGCGGAGGGCGATGTTTCCGCAGCCGCCGGCAGCGTGATACTAAATGCATTGTGCGGATGCGCTACACTTTCCGAAATATTTACTATGGATTTTGAAAGCGAAGCTTTTGTTATGAGCCATATGGCCGAAGTGAATATCGGCATGGCTAGGCAGGATCAACCAATCCGCATAGTCGCTAAAGATTTTTCGTGGGCATCTAAAGCGGCAATGTCGCCCCTTACGCCAGCCGTATCTTTACAGCCCGGAACCGCCACGCTTCTATCCATCGTTTCTCGGGGTGATGGAACCTTCCGTTATGTCGCCATAGAGGGACAAATTGATAATTTCAAACATCTTGGCAAAATTGACAGCCCCGTATTTAAATTTAAGCCCAATTGCCCACTTGCAGAGTGTCTAAAAAGATACAGTATGGTTGGGGGAACGCACCATCAATCCTTAACATATGGGAAACGGGCAAAAGAAATTGCCGCATTGGGCAGACTGATGGGGATTGAGGCCATTATACTGTAAAGCGCCTACCCCCCTATGACAGCAACAAAAGCATACTGCATGGACTACGGCCAGTATCTTGTCGGCTTTAAAAAGCCCGCCAAATCTTCACCTTCTTTTTTCATTGCGTAATCATATGCACTCAGGCCGCGATTATCCCGAATGTTTTTATCGGCCCCATGTTGTAGCAAAAGCTCCGCCATAGCGGCATCATTTTGCCCTAACCCCAAATACCATGTTAGCCGTATCAGCGCCGTTTGGCCCCTTTCGTTCCGCTGGTTTACATCAAAGCCCCGCTCAACGATCAAATAATTTACCAACGCTATGTTGCCCGCGGTAGCCGCGTTATCCAGCAGCAAATAATCCAGTCCCACGCTATGTCCATCCGTGTCCGCGCCGTTATCCAGTAGTAAGCCTACTACCTGCACAATCCCCTCGCCGACCTCTTCATTATACTCATATAAACCCCGATACGGCGACATAGAGGTAGCAACATCAATAGGCGTCTGCCAGCCATTTACAATATTCACTTCCGCTCCGCGTTCCAGCAACAGCTGCACGGTTTTATAATCATCCTGCTGATAACTGCTGACTGCCCGCATAAGAGGGGCCCAAGCGGTACCTTCCACATATGCGGCTGTTACCCCTTTTTGATTCAACAATAATTTTATGATTTCATAGTTCCCATAGTTACAGGCTGCAGCCAAGGGTGTACTGGGCGTCCATGGTCCATAATTCTTCGATGGATCCGGCCCGGCCGTAATCTCGCTTGCATCAAATCCCGGAGCATTTACAACGCTTCGTACGCGCTCCACATCATTGCTGTAAATTGCCAGTAACAGCGGTGTTTCCTCGTTTGTATCGTATGTGATTTCCTCATCACCATCTCTACCGATAGCTTGAAATTCCAAACTCAATTGATGCCACTGCTCTAACGCCAGTTTGACCTCTGTGTATATATGTCCAAGCAAACTAAATGCACATCCTATCAGCGATACTAAAATGACCACCACTAGGCAGAGCTCCAAAATATATTTCTTCATACTATCTCCTCACGAACCGCCCTGCTTATACGTTGTTTCGCCAGTAAACTTTGGGGATGAGATAAAATGCATCCCCTCCCCCAGCCCCTCTCAATGATGGAACAACCGCGTCCCCGTAAACGCCATGGCTATGCCCTGCCGGTCGCAGGCGGCAATCACCTGCGCATCCCGCACCGAACCGCCCGGCTGCGCGATGTAGCTTACCCCGCTCCGCTTGGCGCGGTCGATATTATCATCAAATGGGAAAAACGCATCGCTAGCTAGCGCCACGCCGCTCACGCCCGCCAGGTACGCCCGTTTATCCGCCCCCGTGAGCGTCGCCGGCCGGGCCAAAAGCAGCCGCTGCCAGCAGCCGTCGGCCAGCACGGCCTCCGGCGTTTCGCCAAGGTAGGTGTCGATGGCGTTATCCCTATCCGGCCGGGCAACGCCGGGCAAAAACGGCAGCGCCAATACCTGCGGGTGCTGGCGCAGGTGCCACAGGTCCGCCTTATCCCCCGCGATGCGGGTACAGTGTATGCGGCTTTGCTGCCCCGCGCCCACGCCTATGGTTTGGCCATCTTTCGCATAGCATACGGAGTTGGATTGCGTATATTTCAGCGCGATAAGCGCCACGCGCAGGTCCCGCAGGGCCTCCGCGGGGATATTTTTATTTTGCGTCACGATGTTGGCAAACGCCGCGTCTTCAAACACGGCATCGTTGCGCCGCTGTTCAAACGTGACCCCAAATACCTGCCGCCGCTCCTGCGCCGCCGGCGTATAGTCCGGGTCGATGCGCAGTATGGTATACGCGCCCTTGCGCTTGGCCCGCAGCACGCGCAGCGCCTCATCTGTATACCCCGGCGCAATCACGCCATCCGAAACCTCGTTTTTGAGCGCGTTGGCGGTGGCTCTATCGCACACATCGCTGAGCGCCGCAAAATCGCCAAAGGACGACATCCTATCCGCACCCCGCGCGCGCACATACGCGCAGGCCAAGGGGGAATCCTCCAGCCCTTCGATTCCGTCGGCAAAATACATCGCCCGCAAGCCCTCGCTCAGCGGCAAGCCCACCGCCGCGCCCGCCGGGCTCACATGCTTAAACGACGCCGCGGCGGGCAAGCCCGCGGCGCTTTTGAGTTCCCGCACCAGCTGCCAGCCGTTCAGCGCATCCAGCAGGTTGATATACCCCGGCTGGCCGTTGAGCACCTGTATGGGCAGCGCGCCCTGCTCCACGAACACGCGCGCGGGGGCCTGGTTTGGGTTGCATCCATATTTAAGCGGCAGTTCCTGCATGGTTCTCTCCTCGTTTATCATTCATGTTGGTTATAGATGCGGCTTTGCTCGCCGCCCGTCGCCAAATCGGCATACCGCACAAACAGCGATACCTTGTATGCGGGGTGCAGGCTTTGCCATAGCAGCGCGGCCAACTCCTGCGCCGTGGGCGGCAGCTCCACCTCCGCCGGTTCCCCCGCAAACGCGGGCAGCGGGTCGCCATCGCCCCTATAGGTGTGCAGCAAATGCCCCAAGCCCATCCGCGGTTCATATTCAAAAAATTGGCGCAGGCAGGCGCGCCCCTGCACATCCGCGCTTTTGAGTATGCTCAAAGTATAGGTGAGGGCGCCCCCGGTCACGGTGAGCAGGCCGCTGATGCGCGGGGTAAAATGGGGCGCGTCCGGCTCAAAGCGGCGGGTGCGCAGCGCATCCTCAAAGGTATCGCCCCGCAGCAGCGCCGCATAGATGGTGTCGGTCTGGTCGCCATTGGTCACGATCGTATGCGGGCCCACCCTGCGCACCGGCGTATAAAACACCAGGCTCGGGTTCCCCACCACCGCCGCCGCGTCCACCGCCTGTATGCAAATGCCATCCCCCTGCCGCACAAACCGGCGGTTTTGGCTGTTGGCGCTGCGGCCCATGATGAAATAGGCCATGGCGGCGCATTTTGCCCCGGGGCTTAGCCCCAGCAACACGCCGCGCCCCACATAGCCGCCTTGCTCCAATATGGTTTTGAGCTGCTGCGCGCACATATGGCTCCCCCTGTATATTTTATTTCCCAAGCAATAACAGGCCTCCGCCCGTGTTGGGCTTTATCTATTGTACCATATAGAATAAAGGGAGGGGGAACTTTTGATGAAGCATTTCGCGGTAATCTGCCCCAAGCCAGCGGCAAGCCCGCCATAAAAAATCCCCCTCAAAGAGGGGGAAACAACGCATTCCCGCTATGTTTAGCAAGCATTTCTTTTAAAGCAAGCCCTTAACCTTTTCCACAATGTGCGCGGCGGTTAGGCCAAAGCGCTTTTGCAAATAATCCTGCGGGCCCACCTCGCCATATTCATCCTCTACCGCCACATAGTCCACGCGCGCGACGCCCTCCTTGGCCAGCGCCTCGCATACCGCGCTATATAGCCCGCCTATCTTATTGTGGTTTTCGGCCACCACGGCGCGGCCGGCAGCCTTGGCGTAGCGCAGCACGGTTTCGGTATCCAGCGGCTTGATGGTAAATATGTTGACCACCGCGGCGCTTATGCCCTGCGAGAGCAATTGCTCCGCCGCCTGCATCGCCTCATGCACCATAATGCCCGCGGCGAATATCACAGCATCCTTGCCCTCCCTAAGCGGGATGGCCTTGCCTATGGGCGTTTCCTCGCCATCGGCAAACACCTTGGCGGCATTTTTGCGCCCCACGCGGATATACTTGACGCCAGGCCTATCCTTGCACTGCTTGAGCACCGAGATGAGCATGTTGGCATCGGTGATGTCGAGTATGGTCGCGGTGGGCAGCGTGCGGTACAGCGCCACATCCTCAAACGGCATGTGGGTGCCGCCGTTGAACGCCGCGCAAACGCCCGGATCCGTGCCGATTACGGTAATGTCGTTGCCCGCGTACCCGGCCGAAAGGAACACCTGGTCGAACGCCCGGCGCGAAGCGAAGGGCCCAAACGTATGCACGATGGGCTTAAAGCCGCTGGCCGCCAGCCCCGCCGCCACGCCTATCATGTTGGCTTCGGATATGCCGCAGTTGATCCCGCGCGTGGGGTTGCCATCCGCCCATTTTTTGGTGCCTATGCAGCTCATAAGGTCGGCGTCTAGGTAGATGATGTTTTCATCCTCGGCCGCGAGCGCCGGTATGACCTGACCCAACACATCCTTAAACGCGCGCGGGTCGTTTTGCCCGTTATACACGATATTCATGCGATTCCCTCCTCGTTTTCGAGTTTCGCTATAAGTCCCTTTTGCCATACATCCCACTGCTGGGTATCGGCCGTAACGCTGTGGTTGGCCGCCATGTTCTCTATCTCTTCCACGCCCTTGCCCTTTATGGTATCCAGCACGATGGCGAAGGGCTTGTCCCCGCCCTTCTTGGTGCGTTCCAGCGCGTCGTACAGCGCCGCCGCATCGTTGCCATCTATGGTGACGGTATCAAACCCAAAGGCCTTGAATTTGGCTTCGAAGTCGAGCGGATCGAGTATTTCTTTCACCGGGCCATCCAGCTGCTTTTTGTTGTAATCCAGCAGCAGCACCAGGTTGGAAAGTTTTTTGGCGGAAGCGAACATGCACGCCTCCCAAACCTGGCCCTCATCGGCCTCGCCATCGCCTACGATTAAGAACACGCGGTTTTTGCGCCCTTTGATTCTATCGCCCAGCGCCATGCCGCACGCCAGCGAGGTGCCTTGCCCCAAAGAGCCCGTGGTCATATCCACGCCCGGCGTTTTGTTGCGGTCGCAGTGGCTGGGCAGCGTTGTGCCGGGCTGGTTGAGCGTTTTGAGCACTTCGTAGGGGAAGTACCCCAGCAGCGCCAGCGTGGAGTATATGGCGGGGCCGGCATGGCCCTTGGAGCACACCAGCTTATCGCGGTCCGGCTTGCGCGGATCCTTCGGGTCTATCGTCATCTGCGTTTTATACAGCACCGAAAGCAGATCCGCCACGCTGAGCGAGCCGCCCACATGGCCGAAGCCGCGCGATTTAAACTGCTCCAGCGCGCCGATGCGAATTTGCAGGGCAAACCGTTCCAATTCCTGCTTTTTTGCAGCATCCATAATAAAAACCTCCTGTTCCTTTTGGGGCAAGCCCCTTGCCCTTGTTGGCTATTGTTTTAAGCTAAAATATTGGATAGGAGTTTTCCCCCATCCCCTGGCCCCTTCCCCAAGGAAGGGGAAGAGAATGAAGGATGTTTGTTTGCGGGGGCAAGCCCCCGCGCCCCGGTTGGGGTGTGGGGATCAGAATCCCCGCAAAAACGTTCCCCAAACGTTCCCCAAACGTTCCCCCCCTTGGGAGGGGGTTAGGGGGTGGGTAATAATCCCCCTTATATCCTCGCCACGCCGCTCTTGCGCGCGGCCTCGGCCACCGCCTTGGCCACCGCCTTGCCCACGCGCGGGTCAAACGCCTTGGGTATGATATAATCCGCCGTGAGCTCTTCATCCGAAATCAGCTCGGCCAGCGCACGGCTGGCAGCTATCTTCATCTCGTCGTTGATATCCCGCGCGCGCACATCGAACGCACCGCGGAATATGCCGGGGAACGCCAGCACATTGTTGATTTGGTTGGGGAAATCGCTGCGGCCGGTCGCAATGACCACCGCGCCGCCCGCCTTGGCTTCATCGGGGAATATTTCGGGCGTGGGGTTTGCGCAGGCGAATATGATGGCATCCCTGGCCATGGTCTTTACCATATCGGCGGTAACGGCGCCGGGCGCGGATACGCCGATGAACACATCGGCCCCGGCCAGCACATCGGCCAGGCTGCCCGCTTTTTTGGCGGGGTTGGTCACCTTGGCCATTTCGGCCTTGATGGCGTTCATGTTTTGGGTGCGGCCCTCATAAATAGCGCCGCCGCGATCGCACAGCGTTACATCCTTTATGCCATCGCTCAGCAGCAGCTTGGTGATGGAAATCGCCGCCGCGCCGGCCCCGTTGATGACGACCTTAACATCCTGCTTCTTTTTGCCCACCACCTTCAGCGCGTTGGTAAGCCCGGCCAGCGTGATGACGGCGGTGCCGTGCTGATCATCGTGGAAAATCGGGATGTCGCACTTTTCCTTTAGCTTCTTCTCTATTTCGAAGCAGCGGGGCGCGGCGATGTCCTCCAGGTTGACGCCGCCAAAGCTGCCCGAAATGAGATGTATCGTGTTGACGATTTCATCCACATCCTTAGACTTGATGCACAGCGGGAAAGCATCCACATCGCCGAAGGATTTGAACAGCACGCACTTGCCCTCCATAACGGGCATGCCGGCTTCGGGGCCTATATCGCCCAGGCCCAGCACCGCCGTGCCATCCGTAACCACCAGGCACATGTTCCACCGGCGGGTCAGGTCATAGCTTTTATCCACATCCTTTTGTATCTCCAGGCAAGGCTGCGCCACGCCCGGCGTATACGCCAGCGATAAGTCCTCTTTGGTTTTTACGGGCACCGTTGCGACGACCTCGATTTTGCCCTTCCATTGTTCGTGGAGCCTCAGGCTCTCCTTTGCGTAATCCATATTTTTGTACCCCTTCCGCTTTTGCTTATAATATAAATGTTATAGATTTTTTAATTATACTTTAGCCCGTGGCAATGTGGAACCGCCATAGGGCATGACCAAAACGCCAGCCTCGCTGCCCAGCTTTGCAAGCGCGGCATCGAACGCCTCCTGCACGGTGGCAAACGGCGTGAGGAAAATGGAGCGCACAAAGCTTGCGTCCAGCTCGGAAACCAGGTAGATATCCGCGCTTTGCAGCACCATCGCGATGGCCGCCGCCTTGTGCCCGCCCAGCTGAAAATCCTTCCCAATGCGCTCTATCATGGCCTTTGACGAAGGCGATTTGGTCATCCATTCCTCAAACACATGCTCGCCCAAGCCCTCCTTGCAGGAGCCTACCAGTATGATGACGCCGCCATCCTTCACGGCATGCTTGGCGTTATCCAGCGCCTTTTGCGTTTGATACAGGTTGATATCCTTGGGCGCGCCGCCCTGCGACACGACTACGATATCCGCCCGCGCCGCGATGGGTTTGGCATACAGCTCATCGAGATACGCGCAGCCCTCGCGGTGCGCCAGCGTTACATCCCCGGCCACGGCCCGCACGATATGCTTGTGCTCGTCGAGCACCACGTTGAGTATAAAATCGACGCCCACCATAGCCGCCGCTTCTTCGATATCCTCCCGCACGGGGTTGCCCGCAAGCCTCCCGGCGCAGGCGGCGGCCTCCACCATGCGGCTGTGGTTGGACTGTATGGCCGCCCGGGTAGATACCCCCGGCATAACCGCCTTGGCGCCGCCCGAATACCCCGCAAAATAGTGATATTCGATATTGCCCAGGCAGATGCGCCTATCCGCCTCGGCCACGGCCCGCACGATATCCACCGGCGTGCCGCGCCGGGTCGTGCCTATGTGCACGCAGTCGTTCACATCGCCATCCACACAGCGTATCTGTGAAAACGCAAAGTCGCCCGCCAGCTTTTTTTGCTCCTCGGGCGTATGCGGCCGGTGGCTGCCCAGCGCAAACACCAGCGTAATATCCTGCGGCTTCGCCCCGCCAGCATACAGCTCGCGCAGCAGCGCGGGCAGTACCGTTGCCGTGGGCATGGGCCGGGTGATGTCGCTGGTGATGATGGCTACCTTCTCGCCCGGGCGAATGATGCTTGCGAGGCGCCCGCTGCCTATGGGGTTTTCGAGCGCGCGAACCACCTCGGCCTCGCCCGTAAGCCCCTTTTCCACCTCGTTGGGCGCCAGCACGCCCAGCAGGTTTCGCTGCGGCACGCATAGCGTTTGCACGCCCGCGCCAAATCCTAATTCCACTTGCATAGCGTTTGCCTTTATGCCGGCGGGAAGGCCTTGGCCGCATGGCGCAGCGCCTTAACCACCGGTAGCTCCTCTCCTGTTAAAAAGCGTATCAGCGCACCGCCGCCGGTGCAGATATAGCCTATCTTCCCCGCCACGCCAAACTTGGCCGCGGCCGTTACGCTATCCCCGCCGCCCACCACGGTATACGCTGCGGTGTCGGCCATCGCATCCCACACGGCCTTGGTGCCCAGCTCGGTTTCGGGCTGTTCAAACACGCCCATGGGCCCGTTGGCAAACACCGTTTTGGAGTCGCGGATGATCCGCTGGTAGCGCGCCGCCGTTTTTTGGCCAATATCCATCGCCATAATTTCGTGCGGTATGCCGCCTATATCGTCCTCCTGCCGCTTGCCGTCGGTTACATAGGCAAGGTCCTCGGGCAGCTCGATATGCCCGGCATATTTTGTATAGAGTTCTTTGCCCGCTTGTATGTATTCGCCATAGTTGGATTTTATGATGAAGTCCAGGCTCCCGGCGCCTATGTCTTCGCCCCTTCCCGCAAGCAGAATATGACCCACCAGCCCGCCTGTCAGTACCTTATCCGCAACGCCGCCCTTTAGCACGGTATCCATCATCATAAACGCGTCGGATATTTTGGACCCGCCCAGCACAAACGTGCAGGGGCGCGCGGGGGCTTCCATCAGCTCGGATATCACGCAGTACTCCCGCTCAAACAGCCTGCCCATCGCGCTGGGCAGCACCTGCTCAAACCCGCACAGCGTGGGCTGGTCGCGGTGCGCGGCCGCGAAGGCGTCACACACATACAGGTCGCCCAGCGGCGCCAGCTTTTGCACAACCTGCGTTTGCGCCTGCTGCTCGTGCGTGAGGCACAGCTTCATTTCAAACAGCGTTTGCTCCTCCGAGCAAAAGCGCACGTTGTCGAGCAGCAGTATGTCGCCGCTCTCCAGCGCCTGTATGGCCGCGCGCGCGGCGGGGCCGGTCACGTCATCCACAAACCGCACCTGCTTGCCCAGCAGCTCGCTGAGCACCTTGGCGTGCGGCGCGGTGGTATAAAAATTCTTATATTCGATGTCGGAGCCCTGGTGCGCCAGCAGCACCAGCTTGGCGCCCTTATCGGTAAGCTCTTTTAGCGTGGGCACGCAGGCCGTGATGCGCGCAATGCTTTTGAGCGTGCCCTTTTCACGGTCTACCGGCTGGTTGATGTCGATGCGGCAAAGCACCGTTTTGCCCCGCACATCAAATTCATCGATGGTACAAATGCCAAATCGCATATGCTTATTCCCTCCGTAAGAAAGGCCGCGGGCGCCTTCCCCGGCGCAGCCGGTTCCGTCTGCCCGCAGCCATTTGTGCAGCGTAAAACGCCCGCTTACTTAAACCGGCCTATGCCCAGGTATTCGTTGGTTTTGGCCGTACCCTCGGCACGGGTTTTTTGCAGGCCCATCGCCGCGCGTATGGCGTCCACCGTTTCGGGTATGGTCACGCTCTCCTGCGGGATGTTGATGGCATACATGATGTCGTCGCCGGTCTCCACGATGGAATCCTCCCACAGGCCTATCTCATACATATCGCCGCGGGGGTTGCCCAGGTCGCGCGCATACTTGAACAGGCTCGCGTTGCCCATAAAGCCCTCGTCTATGTTGACGACGCGGATGCGCGGGTGCGCCTGGAAGGTTTTGAGCGCCATCTCCTTGGTGATCTTCTTTTTGCCCGTGGCCACCACGGTAATGATGTGGCCGTGC
Source organism: Christensenellaceae bacterium (assembly GCA_031261085.1). Classification (GTDB taxonomy): domain Bacteria; phylum Bacillota; class Clostridia; order Christensenellales; family CAG-138; genus Pelethousia. The sequence continues at coordinate 86,373 of JAISKB010000025.1, read as the reverse complement.
GTTACCGGGGTGTGTACCAATATGCCCGTGGCCTGCACATGGGGCATGATGGTCATCAAATCGACCGCCTGATGCGAAGGCGCCTTATCGATTTGCAGCGCGTTGGTAAGCCCGCGGTGATAATCGCCCGGGTCGGCCACGCGGCGGATGATGGTGATAGCCACCCGCTCAATGCCATAGTCCCTGTCCAGCGCGTCTACCGAGCGGATAAGGCCGGTGGTATTGCAGCTGGTGAGCTTTAAATAATCTTTACCCACGCCGTTTTCGTAGTTGGCATAGCCATGGAAGAACACATCCGCCACGGAATTCTTTTCGCCGCCCTGGAATATGGCCTTAACGCCGTTTTTCTCATAGAGTTCTTTGTTTTTGGCGCCCACGCCGCCCGGCGAGGAATCCAGCATGATATCCACCCTGGATACCAAATCGTTGAACGAGCCCTTTACCGGGATGTTCAGCGCGTCGAACTTGGATTTATCCGCGCCCTCCACCAAGTACAGGTCATAGGGCATGCCCTTTTCTTTCAGGGCGCGAATCGCCAGCGTGGGGGCCAAATCCGCCACGCCCACCAGCTCCATGTCGCCCTGCAGCGCCACGCCATCCGCCAAGCGCTGCCCAATGGTGCCATACCCCGCAACACCCACTTTAATTTTTGCCATAATAGTCAATATCCTTTCGAATTAATTTATGCAATATTATAGGTGCACCGTAATTTCTTCATCTACGGCTTTTTTGGCCGCCAGGGCCCATTCCACCGCCTTGTAGCCATCCATAAGCCCGGCCGCCACCTGCGGCGCGCCGATTATGGTATCTACAAAGCTCTGGATTTCGGCCGTGAAGGTGGGTTCCCAGTATTCGTAAAACCATTGCACGGTGGATTGGTTTACGCCGCTTTTATCGAAGTATACCACCCTGTCGTTGGTGGGCGTAACGCACACGCGTATGCAGCCCTCGGTGCCAAATATCTCCGTTTCGCTGTGGTAGCCATACGGGCAATTGCGCGTGGCCTCAAACCAGCCCATGGCGCCGTTGCCAAACCGGCAGAGTATGCCGCAGTTGTCGATATCGCCCAAGGCGGCCAAGCCCTCATAGGCATATACGCCGCCCATGCCATATACGGTTGTGGCATCCGTACCCAAAACCCAGCGCGCTATGTCATAATCGTGCGTGAGCATGTCGAACACCAAACCGCCCGAGGTGGGCGAAAACTTAAGCAAAAACTCCTCCACGCCGGCCGGGTCGCGGTTGATCATTTTGATGAGCACCGGCTTGCCGATATACCCCTCTTCGACCTTTTTCTTCATGGCCTGGTAGGATTTATCGAACCGGCGGTTGTACCCCACCTGGAACACCTTTACCTCGCTGCCCTGCAGCGCGTCGCGTATGCGGTTCACTTCATCGAGCGTCATGCCCAGCGGCTTTTCGATGTAGATGTTCTTTACGCCAAGCCGGGCGGCCTCTATCGCCATATCGCAGTGCGATTGCGAGTTGGTGGCTATCACCACGCCGTCGAGCTCTTTGTTTTGGAACATCTCGCGGTAATCGGTATAGGTGTAGGGCGGATGCATTTCGCCGGCCACCTCATCGAGCTCCGCCTGCACCACGCTGCAGATGGCAATCAGCTCCGCATTTGGGATATGGTAGTGGATATTGGCCGCGTGGTTGCGCCCCAACCGGCCCAGGCCAACGATGCCGAGTTTTACTTTTGCCATGTGGTCGCGCCTCCTATCACAGTAGAATGACCCTTGCGGTATAGTGCCTTACAGCTTTACCGGCAGGCCTGTTTCGAGGGATTTTTTGGCCGCCATGGCAATCAGCACAGGCTTTAAGCCGTCCGTCGCGTTTACGAGGGTGGGCTTATCCTCCAGCACCGCCTCCACAAACCCGTCTAGCTCCGCGATGAAAGCATCGTTATAGCGCTCTAAGAAGAAGAACAGCGGCTTTTCTTTTGTCACGCCTTCCGCGGTAGAGAGGGTGGTGAGGTTGGGCGTCTCATTATCGGCCGTGATGCAGCCCTTGGAGCCAAATACCTCCACCCGTTGGTCGTAGCCATAAACGGCCTGACGGCTGTTGTTGATAACGCCGATAGCGCCATTTTTAAACTTGAGCGTAACGATGGCGGTATCCACATCCCCGGCTTCGCCGATGCCCGGGTCTACCAGCACGGCGCCGTTGGCAAACACCTCGGTCACCTCGCTGCCCGACAGATAGCGCACCATGTCAAAATCGTGTATCATCATATCGAGGAATATGCCGCCGGATACCTTCACATAGCTTACCGGCGGGGGCTCAGGATCCCGCGAGGTAACCATGACGATGTGCGGGGCGCCGATGACGCCGCTCTGCACGCTGTCCCGCACCTTTTTGAAGTTGCGGTCGAAGCGGCGGTTAAAGCCCACCTGGAACTTGACGCCCTTTTGCTCCACGGCGTCTATCACCTTTTGGATGCGGCCCAAATCGTAGTCTATGGGCTTTTCGCAGAACACATGCTTGCCCGCCATCACCGCTTCATACGCGATGATGGAGTGCGTATCGGTAGAAGAGCAAACCAGCACCGCGTCGATTTCCGGGTCGGCCACCAGCTCTTTATAGTCTTTATATACCTTGGGTATGTTCCATTGCTTCGCCAGCGCCTGTGCGCTGTCGTACACCACATCGGTTACCGCCACCACGGTAGCGTTCTTTACGCGGGACATCAGGTTGTTCACATGCAGCTTGCCGATGCGCCCGGTTCCTACCACGCCTACTTTTAGAGTTTTCATAGTTTGCTTCCTTCTTTCATATTTGTAATGGATTGTATGTGCATCTTTTTGCTTTACGCCAAAGGTTTAATACCTGCGGGCATCCTCCAGGTGCGATTCAAGCTCCTTGCGGGCCGCTTGCACGCGCGCACGCTCGGATACCTCGGCCACACCCACGCGCCACCAGCCGCCATAGCCCTCTGTCATGGATTTGGGCAGCACCTTGATATCTATCAGCGTGGAACCCTTCTGCTGCTTGGCATCCTCTATTGCGGCCACCAGCTCCTCCGCCGTGGTGACGGTATACGCTTTGCAGCCATAGGCCCGGGCCACGCCGGCATAATCGATATGCAGGAACGGGCCGGTGTGATGCAGGCGGTCGGCGCCCTCGCGCTTGCGCAGCTCGGTGCACATGGTATCGTTGCCCTGCCCTACCTGCAGGTTGTTGATGCAGCCGAAGGAGGCGTTGTCAAACAGCATCACGTTGATTTTGCGCCCCTCCTGCACCGAGGTAATCAGCTCGCTGTGCAGCATGTTGAAGCTGCCGTCGCCGGTCATGGCATATACCTCGCGGTTTTCGCCTATGGCGAGCTTTACGCCCAGCGCGCCGGATACCTCGTATCCCATGCAGGAATAGCCATATTCCATATTGTAGGTGTTGGGGGTGTTGGGCCGCCACATGCGCTGCATATCGCCGGGCAGGCTGCCCGATGCGCCTATTACCACGGCATCCTTGGCGATGTGCGCGTTGATGAGGCCCAGCGCCCGCGTTTGCGTGAAGGTGGAGCCCACATCCTTGGCGAACCGCTTCCAGCTGTCGCTGTTTTCGTCGTGCACCTCGGGCACATAGCCCGCATCCGCCACTATGGCATCCAGCCTGTTCAGCTCCTTTTGCCACTTGGCCCTTGCCGCCTCTATTTCGCCGCCATATGGCGCGCGATAGCCAGCCAGCGCGGCGGAAACAGCCTCCAGCGCCAGCCTGGCATCCGCCACCACGCGTATGGCATCCAGCTTATAGGCCTGGAATTCGCTCACGTTTATGTTCACATACTTGGCGCTTGCCGGGAACAGCCATTTGGAGGCGGTGGTAAAGTCAGTATACCGCGTGCCCACGCCAATTACCACATCGGCATCCTTGGCTATATCGTTGGCCGCGCTGCAGCCCGTTACCCCTATGCCGCCCAGGTTGAGCGGGTGCGTCCAAACCACGGCGCTTTTGCCCGCCTGGGTTTCGCCAAAGGGGATGTTGTGCGCCTCGGCAAACGCGCGGAAGGTTTCGCCCGCTTCGGAATAGCGCACGCCGCCGCCGCACACCAATATGGGCCGCTTGGCACCGCGTATGGCCGCCACCGCTTCCGCCACGGCATATGGGGCGGGCGGGCGCCGCTCTATGCGGTGCACCCGTTTTTCGAAGAAGGATACGGGGTAGTCGTATGCTTCGGCCTGCGTATCCTGCGGCAGCGCGATGCATACCGCACCGGTATCCGCCGGGTCGGTCAGCACGCGCAGGGCGCTGAGCATGGCCGTCATCAGCTGCTCGGGCCGCACGATACGATCCCAATAGCGGCACACGGGCCTGAACGCATCGTTGGTGGAAATGGTGAGCTCCTGCGGCTGCTCTATCTGCTGGAGCACCGGGTCGGGCTGACGGGAAACATAAACATCCCCCGGTAGCAGCAGCAGGGGGATATTGTTGGCCGTGGCGTTAGCCGCCGCCGTCACCATATTGGCCGCGCCGGGGCCCACCGAGGATGTGCAGGCGAATATCTGCTTGCGGTGCATCTGCTTGGCAAATGCCATGGCCGCCTGCGCCTGCCCCTGCTCGTTTTTGCCGTGATATACTTCCAACTCTTTGGATTCTTGCTGAATAGCCTGCCCCAGGCCCACCACGTTGCCATGGCCCGGCAGCATGAATATCCCGCGCACAAACCGATGCTCCACCTCGTCATAGCGCACATACTGGTTCTCCAAAAAACGAACCAGCGCCTGCGCCATCGTCAACCGTACCGTTTTCATACGCTCTCCTCCATCGCTGTTGATATTGCTTTGCTTCTTAAAATACTATGCTTCGCTATGCTTACTTTTCCTCCAAAAATGTTGCGCCGGGTTGCAGCATCCAAACATGCTCCAGGTCGTCGATGCGGGTCTTCTTCCACGGGTCGCCCGGCAAGTGCCGTATGCCCCACACATAGCACAGGCCATAGCCCGGCGCGGTCACCTGCTCGTGGCAGCCGTTTTGGATAAGCAGCAGGCCGTTGTGGCCGATTTGATGCACCTCGCCGTTGGCGAAGCCCACGCCAAAGCCCTGCGGCTTATCGAAGCGGTAAAAATACACCTCGGGCTGCGGATGATGATGCGGCGGATAGCTGGACCACCGGCCCGGGTAGCTGAGCACCTCGCCCAACACCATGTTGGAATAGGGCGCGTTGTCAAAGTCAAACACGGTTTTAATATCCCGCCGCATGGTGCCCGCCAAATCGGCCTGCCCCGCCCGCTGTATTTGCACATTGGAAGGGCCATAAAAAACCGGGGCGAACGCGCGCGGGTTTGCGACCATCTGCACATATATTTCGCAATGGCTTTTGGCCTGCACCACCACATGCGAGGCGCAAGGCACATGCAGGCAGGATGCTTCCTCGGTAAATTCGCTCTGCCGCCGCACCGTTTGCAGCGCGCCGGGCAGGCCCCAGGCCGCCTCGCCCGCAAACAGCAGCAGCGCCGCTTCGTTTTTGTCCGTGTCAAATTCATAGGTATCGCCGGGCTCCATCAGCAGCAGCGCAACGTCCATTCCGGCGTCGCCGCCCTGCCCCGCGCCGGCGGATAGGCAGGTGTTCCAGCCGTTTTTTAGCAGGTTTTGTTCAAGGTACATTTGCGGTTGCCCCCTTGTTAAAAAAATATTGAAAGCCAAAAGGCTGAGGATTGTAATTTGGAGCGTGCAATGATATAATGGTCACCAAGCAACAAATAACCGCTTAACAAGTAACCACTTTTTGCACCAAACTTACCCAATAGTCAACCGTTTTTTGACTAGCACTTACCGTATTTATTATAAACTGGTTTCACCATAAACGTCAATGACAAACAACAAGAAGGGTGGTATGAATTTTGTTCAACAGCAGCAAAACGTTCCTCGGCATCGCTCCCATAGGCTGGACGAATGACGACATGCCGGAATTGGGCGCCGAAAACACCTTTGAGCAGGCCATCAGCGAGATGGCGCTGGCCGGGTTTTCGGGCACCGAAATCGGCAACAAGTATCCCAGCGACCCCGCCGCGCTAAAGGCCGCGCTGGATGTGCGCGGTATGCGCATCGCCTCGCGTTGGTTCAGCTCCTTCCTCATCAGCAAGCCGCTGGAAGAGAACGTGAAGGCATTTACCGATGAGCTGAATTTTTTGGCGGCGGTGGGCGCAAACCGCATCAACGTATCCGAGCAGAGCTATAGCATTCAGGGCCAAATCGACACGCCCATATTCGAAAACAAATATGTCATGAACGACAAAGAATGGGATCTTTTCACCAACGGGTTGAATCACCTGGGCAAAATCGCGGTGGATAAGGGCTTTAAGCTGTGCTTCCACCATCACATGGGCACCGTGGTGCAAACCGCCGAGGAGACCGACCGCATGATGGAGAACACCGACCCGCGCTATGTGTTCCTGTGCTACGATACCGGCCACTTCACCTTTACCGGCATCGACCCGGCGGCTATGCTGCGCAAATATGTGCAGCGCGTGGGGCATGTGCACCTGAAGGATATGCGCTTGCCCGTGGTGGAGCAGGCGAAGCAGGAGCACTGGAGCTTCCTCACGGCGGTAAAGAACGGGGCGTTCACCGTGCCGGGGGATGGCGGCGTAGATTTTGCGCCGGTGTTCGAAATACTCGACCAGGCCGGCTATGAGGGCTGGCTGCTGGTGGAGGCGGAGCAAGACCCCGCCAAGGCCAATCCCTTCGTATATGCCAAGAAGGCGCGTGCGTATATCGGCGCGCATACGGGTTTATAAGCAAGGCTGCCCCATAGCGGGTGACGCCTATCAAAAAAGTGGCTTTTGCCACTTTTTTTGCGTTTAAAAAAGCTTTGTTTTGTATGAGTTTTGCCCCATCCCCTAACCCCTTCCCCAGGGAAGGGGAAGAGAATTGAGAAATTCTGCTTGCGGGGGCAAGCCCCCGCACCCCTATTTTTTGCTTGCAAATTATTTTTGAAGATAAGCTCCCGTACCCCGCTGCGGCAAAAAACCGCTTTCATTTTTCCGAGAGGATTTACTATGGATTCCCTCTGCAAATCAAGAGAAGCGGCTTTCGAAAGAACTTATTCCCTCCATGCGAAGGGGTCTGGGGACGGCGCCCCGTCCCCAGCCGGGGTGCGGGGACCGGGGTCCCCGCGAAACGTTCCCGAAACATTCCCCAAGACATTTCCCCCAAAAGGAATCAAAAAACAAATATCCCGCCAGACGACCTAACGCTTGGCGGGATGTTGTAAGACGCAATCAAGCTGCGCTTATAGCGTATCGGGTATCGTTTATACCTTTTTCGCGTTCTTGCGCATATCGAACACCACCGCGCCGATGATGATACAGCCCTTGATAATCCATTGGATATAGGGCGTAATGTTCAGGAAGCCCAGCGCGTTGTTGATAACGGCAAGTATCAGTATGCCGCAAATAACGCCGTTAATTTTGGCCACACCGCCCGTTTGCGAGGTGCCGCCAACCGTGGCGGCGGCAATCGCGTCAAGCTCATAGCTGCCCGCAATGCCGGCGGTAGGCGTGCCCGCGCCGGTGCTGGCGGTATAAAGCAAGCCGCCCAATGCCGCGCAGCAGGAGCACCATATATACACCCACACAATATTGCGTTCAACCCGAATGCCCGCAACCTTTGCGGCTACTTCGTTGCCGCCGATGGCAAACACATTGCTGCCAAAGCGCGTTTGCGTCAGCAAAAACCCGCCTATGATTATGACGATAACCAGCCAGAAGAACTGATTGGTGAGCGGGACGCCGGGGATGATTTTGCCGCTGCCAATAAATTTGAACGCATCCGATTTGATGCCGACGGGGGCGGCGTTGGTGATAAGGTTGGCCACGCCCTTCAAAATCAGGGTCGAGCCGAGCGTTGCAACAAAGGGGTGAATCTTTGTATAGGCGACGAGCGAGCCGTTGAACGCACCCACCAGCGCGCCAACCGCAAGGCAAGTAAACACGACTATTAAAATGCCCAGCCAGGATAATTCCGGCGGCAGTTTCGCGAGCAGATTTACCTTAACGTCCGACACGAGGGTTGCGGAGAGCGTGGCGGTTACCGCCACAACGGCCGAGGTAGATAGGTCGATACCCCTTGACAGTATGGGGAACATAACCCCGACCGTCAAAATACCCACTATGCTCATTTGGTTGAACAATATCGTTATATTTGTAACCGAGAGGAAGAACAAGGGGGGTTGGCGTATAAACCAGGCCACCGCTGTTACAAACAGCACGATGCCGACAAATGCGAGCCAAATGACATTGTCCTTTGCAAACTTTGCAAAAATCAAAAACCCGTTGATTTTTTTTGAAGTATCTTCTTTTTCCACTACTTGCCTCCTAACGCTTTCTAAGCCACTACATCTTGTTTTTGGGAAGAGGATGCGTATGCCAACAGCATGGCATCGCCACCGGGGACATTGAAATCCTTACGATCCACAACAGCTGTTTGATCGCCCGCGTGCATGACGAGAATCCTGTCGGACATACCCATGACCTCGGGCAATTCGGAACTGACCAGAATGATGGCTTTGCCTTCGCCCGCAAGCTGGGTAATCAAGGAATGAATCTCTGCCTTGGCGCCAACGTCAATGCCGCGCGTCGGCTCGTCTACAATCAAAATATCCGGGTTTGTTAAAAGCCACCTTGCCACCAAAACCTTTTGCTGGTTCCCGCCGGAAAGATGCATCAGCCTTTGTTCCAGGCTCGGGGTTTTTATATTCAGCTTTTCTACAAAGCTTTTGCTGTCGCGCCGAATCTTCCCGTGCTTTAGGGGGAATCCATATATCCGTATGTTGGAAATGACGGTGTTGCGCGCCACCGATAACAGCCCGAATATGCCCTTGCCCCTGCGGTCTTCGGTGATAAGCCCGAATTTATTGCGGATGGCGTCCGTGGGGGACTTGATGCGCAGCTCCACCCCGTTTTTATATATATGCCCGCCCGTTATGGGGTGAAGGCCAAACAGCGTTTCGCAAACCTCCGTTCTTCCTGCGCCCACCAAACCGGCAAAACCAAGTATTTCTCCCCGCCTCAATTCAAAGCTGATATTGCGGAACAGCTTCCCGGAGGTTAAATTTTCCACCTTCAGCACCGGGGCGCCAATTTCACAGTCGATTTTGGGATACATTGCGGTTACTTCGCGGCCAACCATAGCCTCGATGAGGCCTTTCATGTCAATATCCGCTATGTTGGAGTTTTTGACAAAGGTACCATCGCGGTAGATGGAAAGCTCATCGCATATTTGGAATATTTCATCCATTTTGTGGCTGATATAGATGATGCCAACGCCCTGCCGGCGTAAATCGCGGAGTATTTTAAATAGAGATTCAACCTCTCTGTTGGTAAGCGCGGAGGTCGGTTCGTCCATAATGACGATGCTGCTGTTCCAGCTGACCGCCTTGGCGATTTCCACCATCTGCATTTTGGCGACGCTCAAGTCCTTCATGCGGTCTTGAGGCCGTATGTTGTCGATGCCGATGCGGTTGAATAGCTCCTGCGTATCGCGCTCCATTTTTTTGCGATCCACAATAAAACCCCATTTTATAGGAACGCGGCCTACCCAAACGTTGTCCATCACCGTGCGTTCCGGTATGGGGGATAATTCTTGATGAACCATGGAAATTCCATCCGCCAGCGCCTCGCGGACCGTTTTATAATTGACCTCTCTGCCTTTGTATATAATCGTCCCGCTGTTTCGCTGGTAAATTCCCAGCAGGCATTTCATCAGCGTTGATTTCCCGGCGCCGTTTTCGCCCATAACGCCATGAATCGTGCCGGGCCGCACGCGGAGGGAAACACTATCCAGTGCCTTCACGCCCGGAAATGTTTTTGTTATACCCTGCATTTCTAAAATGTATTCGCTCATAGTTTCCTGCCTTTTCTGCGTTCAGTCGGTTTGATAGGGGGTGACCCGACCAGCGCGTATGACTATGAAAAACTTGCGTCAGCCAATTGAATGACTGACGCAAGCAGTCAGCAATGCGTTTGCCCTTTATATAGGGTAAGGAACCGAGGCGCGGATACTACTTGAGCAGGCCCGCTTCGTCGCTGTCCTGGGAAACTTCGATAAAGGGAACGTAGTTGAGCTTGGGAACGCTCTCGCCATTGAGGATGGCAATCGCGCAGCGTACGGACTCATCGCCCTGGCCTTTGGCATCCTGGAATACCGTCATGGACAGGCCGCCATCCTTCAGGGAAGCAAGGCCGACATCCGTTGCGTCAACGCCTACTACGGGGATTTCCGCGGTGGTTTTGCCCGCCGCCAAAATAGCTTCTACCGCGCCCAAGGCCATGTCATCATTGTTGGCAACGATGCAGTCTACATTGGGGTTGTTGAGCAAGATCTGGCTGGTCAAATCCTGACCCGCTTTCCTGTCCCAGTTGCCATATTCGCCCTGGCCGCCGCCATTGAGGATGTTGACGGTATAGCCTTCGGCCGTGAGGACATTCTGGAAGCCGGCGGTTCTGCCGAGCGTGCCGGGATGGCCCGGTTCGCCGAGCAGCAGGCCAACGTTGATGGTCTTATCCGCTTTATCTGCGAAGTGACGGGCAAGCCAGTGGCCTTGCGTTTCGCCTGCCACAACTTCGTCGGAACCCGCAAATACGGCTTTGCCTATCGTTAAATCGGCTTCATCGGGCTGGCGGTTTACAAACACAACGGGCTTGCCGCCGGCGGCATCGATCATTTCCTTCGCGGCTGTCGCCTGGCTGGGGCAAATGATGATGGCTTTTACCGCCGGGTCAGCGGCATACTGCTGAATGTCGGTAATCTGCTTCTGTTGGTCTTTGTTGGCGTCGTTCACCTGGAACTCATAGCCAGCAGTCTTCGCAGCCGCTTCCACCGCATCGCGCAGGGTAGCCAGGAAGGTGTCGGTTTGGGATAGGGACAGAGCGATGACGCCCTTGCCCTCGGGCGCCTTGGTGGATTGGCAACCTACCGCCATGAGGCCCACCATGGTTAAGCAAAGGACCACACACAAAATTCTCTTCTTCATAATTGATATCACCCTTCGTTTTTTTTCGTCTCAAATTGGAACTACTCGAATTGACTTCGCGTTTATTTGGATCTGCAATTTTTTTCGTTTCAAATTGAAACTACTTGAATTATACTTTGCCCGCACTTATTTTACAATACTTTTTATATAAAATGTACCAAAAGCCATCGTAGCATGTCCCAACATATTCGCAACATATCACCAGGGAATGGCGCTTTTATGGCAGCTTGCCGCAGGCGCCGCCCGCTTTGTTTATTTCAAATTGCGGCCGCAAAAAGCTTTCTCGCACCCCCCTATCCCCTTTTTTAATAAAAATGCCAAAGGGTATGCCCCGCGTTCATCACGCAACCACCATAAAGCATTCCACGCCAATCCACCCTTGCGTTTTGTTAAAAAAGCGGGTACGATTATATAGTAAGTGACACAAAGCCCCGGGGTATAAAACCAAGGAGGATGCATTTTGCGCCTGGAACGACTCAACGCAATGGAACAATATGTGCTGGATAAGGGCACGGCTTCGCTGGATGAGCTGTGCGATACCTTTGCGATATCCATCAACACGGTGCGCCGCGATCTATCCGACCTGTTGACGCGCGGGCGCATCAAAAAGGTATATGGCGGCGTTTCGGCCACGGCGCAACCCGCCCCGGTTATCCCCACCTCGGAGCGCGCCGCGCGCAACATACAGGCCAAGCAGCTCATCGGCCAAATGGCCGCGCAGCTTGTAAAAGACGGTATGAGCATCTTTTTGGATTCCGGCTCCACCACCATGTGCCTGCTGCCGCACCTGGCCGAAAAAACCAATGTCACGGTCATCACGCACAGCCTTGCGGCGCTGTATGAAGCCGCCAAATACCCGTCGCTGCACATCATCGCGCTGGGCGGGCTCTACAACGACGCCACCTCCTCGTTCTTTGGTTCCTCCACGCTCAACGAGCTTTCTAAAATGACGATCGACATCGTGTTTGTGGCGGCAACCGGCGTTTCGCTGCGGTATGGGCTCACCAACACCACCTATTTCGAGGTGGAGATCAAGCGCTCGGTTGCGCGGCGGAACCAGAACATCGTGCTCATGGCCGATCATTCCAAGTTCGACCACAACGCGCTGCTCTCCTTCTGCAGCTTCGAGGCGCTCTCCGCCGTCGTGACCGATGAACCGCTGCCCGGCGAGTATGCCGACTTGATGGCCCTGCACAACATACGGCTCATCGCGCCGCAAAACGGGGCCGTTAAATAGGACTTTTATTTTATTAAAACATCAACGCGCCGCGCACAGCCCGCCTGCGCCGCAGCGCTTTTGCCGGGAGGTAGCTTCACACCGTGCTGTTTGTCGAAAACCCCAATACCGACCCCTATAAAAACCACGCGCTGGAAGAATGGCTGATGGATTGCACCGCGGAGGATTGCTTTATGCTTTGGCGCAACCAAAAGGCAATTTTGCTCGGCAAGCACCAAAACGCCTACAGCGAAATAAACCTGCCTTATGCCAAAGCGCACAACATCCAAATCGTGCGGCGCATCACGGGCGGCGGCACCGTGTTTACCGATGCGGGCAACATCATGTTCACCTTCATCAGCTGCGAAGGCCGGGGCGATTTTGCCAACTTCACCAAGTTCACCGCGCCCATACTGTTTGCCCTGCGCCAAATGGGCGTCCCGGCGGAATTTTCCGGCCGCAACGACCTTTTGATAGGGGGCAAAAAGTTTTCGGGCAATGCCCAGTGCCGCTATAAGGGCAAGGTTTTGCACCACGGCACGCTCATGTATAAGGCCGATACCGGGGAGCTGGCCAAGGCGCTGAGCGTGCGCCCGCTCAAGCTGCAAAGCAAGGGCGTGGCCAGCGTGCAAAGCTATGTTACCAACATCAGCGACCATATGGCCGAGGCGCTGGATATCGAGGAGTTCCGCCGCCGGCTGTTTGAAAGCGTGCTGCAAAACACGCCAAATGCCAAGCTGTTCACGCTTTCTCCCGCACAGTGGGAGGAGGTGGCCGCCAAGGCGCAGGAGCGCCACACCACCAAGGAATGGATATTTGGACACAATCCCAGCTTTAACATACAGCGCGAGCAAAAGCTGCCCGGCGGCATGATAGAGGCCTACTTCGAGGTGACGCGGGGGCACATAGCGGCGGCGCGGATATTCGGCGATTTTTTCAGCGATGGCGACATAGCCGAAATCGAGGCCGCGCTGATTGGCACGCTATATGAGGCCGACGCCCTTTATGCGGCGCTGCGCCCGTTTGCCATAGAGCGGTATTTTAAAAACATCACGATAGATCAGCTGGTTTCCGCACTGGCCTAAGGAGGGTTTTTCCATGCAAGATTATATCCGCAAGCCGGAATGGCTCCGCACAAAAATAGGCGTTTCCCGCTGCGGCAAGGTGGGCCGCACGCTCAACGAGCACGGCCTCAATACCGTATGCGAGCAGGCGGATTGCCCCAATCAGGGCGAATGCTTCCGCGCCGGCACGGCCACGTTTATGCTGCTGGGGCAGCACTGCACCCGCAACTGCACGTTTTGCAAGGTGACCTTCGCCCCGCCGCAGCCCGTAGACCCCAACGAGCCGCAGGAGGTGGCGCTGGCCATCCAGGAGATGGGGATACAGCATGCCGTAATCACCTCCGTCACCCGGGATGACCTGCCGGATGGCGGCGCCGCGCACTTTGCCGCCTGCGTGCGGGCCATACGCGAAATTTCGCCCGAGGTAACCGTCGAGGTGCTGATACCCGATTTTCAGGGCGACCTGGACGCGCTTTGCACCGTGCTCGCCGCCCGGCCGGATATCCTCAATCACAATGTAGAAACCGTGCCCGCGCTCTATGCCCAAGTGCGCCCGCAAGCGGATTTTGAGCGTTCCCTCGAGCTGCTTCGCCGCGTAAAGCAATATGCCAGCGGCATATACAGCAAGTCCGGCTTTATGCTGGGCCTGGGCGAAACGCCGCAGCAGGTATCCGCCCTGCTGGCGCGCCTGCATGAGGTCGGCTGCGATATCGTCACCATGGGCCAGTACCTGCGGCCTTCCATACAGCACTACCCCGTGCAGGAATATGTGCACCCCGATCAATTCGCCGCCTATAAAGAAGAAGCGCTGGCCCTGGGCATCCCCTGCTGTGTCAGCGGCCCGCTGGTGCGCAGCTCCTACCACGCCAAACAGGATTTTGACAGGCTTAAGGGCAAAGCATAAGGCGTTTTTGCCGCACCCACTCCCCCTCTTAAAACAGAGGGTTTTTTTATTCCCGGAGGCTTTGATTTTTGCCCCCTGCGCCTTAAAGCGTGTTTTGGCGGCGCACTTTTTATAAACCCCGCATATGTTTACAAAAGCATGCGTTTTTTTGATATGTTTCGTGCTATAATCAGCTTATCAATCGTATATCGCGTGTAAAGAGGATGGTATGCATAAAAAGAAACTCATTTGGCTTTTGGCGCTCCTTGCGCTGGGACTTGTGGCTGCGGGCGCAACCGCATATGTGCTGCACCTAAAAGCCGATCCCATGGCAGCCTTTGCGGATGCCCCGGCGCCGCCCGCGCCCCAAGCCACCGCGCGGCCCGCCGCCACGCCTACCCCCGAGCCAACGCTTTCCCCCGAAGAGGCTTTGGAGCAGGAGGCCGATAAAAGCATATTGCAAAACCGGCTCAACATACTCATGCTGGGCTGGGATCAAAGCCCCGAGCGCGAGGACGAAACCTCCGAGCTTTACCGCGATGAAAGCAACAACTTCCGCAGCGATGTGCTGATGCTGCTCTCCATCGATTTTGACGCGAAGGATGTGCGGCTCATCTCCATCCCGCGGGATACCATGGCGGCCATCTACAATGTGACGGGCCGGTGGAAAATCAACGCCGCGTTCGCCAAGGGCGGCAGCGCGGCCGGGGATGGCTTTCACTACGCGATAGAAACCATACAGAACCTGCTGCAGGTACCCATCCAATATTATGCCGGTGTGGATATGAACGGGCTCAAGGCGCTGGTGGAGGCGATGGGCGGGGTGGATTACGATGTGGATGTGCGCATTGCGCTCAACGGCCGCGTGCTGGAAAAGGGCCCGCAGCATATGGATGGGCAGCAGGTGCTGGACTATTGCCGCGCGCGCAAGGGCATCAGCACGGATGTAGGCCGCGCCGACCGCCAGCAGCGCATGCTGTTTGCCATATTTCAGCAGATGAAGAGCACGGATCAATTGGTGCGCCTGCCCAAGATATACGCCTCGGTGCAGGATATGATATATACCAACCTGAGCGCCAAGCAGATTGCCGCGCTCACGCTATTCGCCATGGATCTGGATATGGAGGACCTGCACCGCCACACCTTGGCGGGGGAATACATTAGTAAAACGCCATATAGTGGCGCGGCATATTATGTATTGGATACCGATGCGCTCAAGGCGCTGATGCAGGAATTGTTTGGGGTGGAGCTGCAGGTGGATTTCCAGTATGATTACCGCTATGTGCGGGCGGATAAAGCCGCCGCCACGGCGCTCTCATATGTGGACGCGGCCGGCTACATCACCGATGAGGTGCTGCTAAGCAGCTACGCGGGTGAGTCGTATGGCCTGCCCGAGGCCATTGCGGCGGTGCAGGCGGTGGCCCAGCGGCAAGCCGACCCCACCTGGACGGAAGAACAGCTGGCGGCCTATATGCAGCAGCCGCTGGATTTGCCCGCCATTGAAGCCGCCGCGCAAGCGCTGCTCGACCGCATATATTCCATGTGCCAAAGCTATGGCGTTACGCAGGCGAATCTCGATGCAAAGCGCGTGCCCGCAGAGCTATACGCGGTGCTGTCGCATGCCGAGCAAAGCGCAAGCGCAGATACCGAGCCATAAACGGATTTTATGTATTTTTCACCTCATCCCCCGCCTTACCCATGGAGGAGCTGGGCGTGGAGCGATAGAATCGCAGAAAAAAATCATCTTAAAATATAAAATCGAATTTTTTCACAAAAGAAACCCCCTGAAAAGGGGGTTTTTAATGGGAGCGCTTCGCCCCTATTTGCTTTTGCCCAGGTATGCTTCCCGCACGCTTTGGTCGTTGAGCAGCTCTTCGCCGGTGCCGGTGAGCGTGACCCGCCCTGTTTCCATCACATAGCCGCGGTTGGCGATTTTGAGCGCGGCGTTGGCGTTTTGCTCTATCAGCAGCACGGTCACGCCCTCATCGTGGATGCGGCGGATGATGGAGAAAATATCCTTTACCACCAGCGGCGCAAGGCCCAGCGAGGGCTCATCCATCATGATGAGGCGGGGCTTTGCCATCAGCGCGCGGCCCACCGCCAGCATCTGCTGCTCGCCGCCGCTAAGCGTACCGGCCATTTGCCAGTGCCGCTCTTTCAGCCGGGGAAACAGCGAATACACATGCTCTATGTCCTTATCGATTCCCGCTTGGTCGGCGCGCAAGTATGCGCCGATTTTCAGGTTTTCGAGCACGGTGAGGTTGGGGAACACGCGCCGGCCCTCCGGCACCAGCACGATGCCCTTGTTCACGATCTTCTGCGTATCCATGGAGGTGATTTCTTCGCCTTCAAAGAAAATGCTGCCGCCGCCCGAAGTCACCACCCGCATAATGGCGCGCAGCGTGGTGGATTTACCCGCGCCGTTGGCGCCTATGAGCGTAACGATTTCACCCTCCTCCACGCGGAAGGATATGCCCTTGAGCGCTTCGATGCCGCCGTAATTGACCTTTAGGTCTTTTATTTCTAACATGCTCATTCTTCATCTACCCCCAGATACGCGGTAATGACATCAGGGTTATCCTGCACTTCGCTCGGCGTGCCCTGCGCAATCAGCTTGCCGAAATCCAGCACATAGATGCGATCGGCCACCTCCATCACCAAATCCATATGGTGCTCTATCACGAGTATGGAGAGCTTATATTTATCTCGAATTTGCGTGATAAACGCGCCCAAATCCTCCGTTTCCTGCGGGTTCATGCCGGCCGCGGGCTCGTCGAGCAGCAGCAGCTTGGGCCTGGTCGCAAGCGCGCGGGCTATCTCCAGCCGGCGCTGCAGGCCATAGGGCAGGCTGCCCGCGATTTCATCTTTAAGATGCATCAGATCCTGCTCCTCGAGCAGCGCGATTGTTTCGGCGCGCATGCGGGCTTCTTCTTTGGCGTTTAGGCCAAACGTGGCGGAAAACACATTTTGCTTCGCGCGCATATGCTTGGCTATCAGCACGTTTTCGAATACGCTCAGGCTCTTAAACAGCCGTATATTCTGGAACGTGCGCGCAATGCCCAGCCGTGTAATCTTATCGGGCGTGGGGCTTATGCTCTGCGTATACGCGCTGCTGTTTTGCCCCGCATAAAGCTTTTTCATCTTGCCCTTGGGGTAATTTTCGACCATGGGCTTGTGGTAAAACGCGACCTTGCCGTTGGTGGGCTCGTATACGGCGGTAATCACGTTAAACGCCGTGGTTTTGCCCGCGCCGTTGGGGCCTATTAAGGCCACGATTTCGCCCTGATTTACATCCATCGTAAGGCTGTTAACCGCGATGACGCCGCCAAACTGCATGGTTACGTTTTCGACATGCAATACGTTTTCAGCCATTGCGCTCACCCCCCTCTGTAGCCGGGGTTTTGGTAAATTTTCGCTTTACCCAGCGCCCAAACCGCGGTATATCATCCCAGTTGAATTCTCTGTTGCCCATAAGGCCACGCCGCCAAAACAGCACCACCGCCATGAGCAGCAGCGAGAATATCACCATGCGGAAGCCCGTGCGCAGCAGCGGCACCTGGAAGTTGCCAATCTTAAGCGGGGTGTCGAAAAAGCGCAGCCACCATTCCTTGCTGGCCGTCACCAAAAACGCGCCTATCACGCTGCCCGTTACCGAGCCTATGCCGCCTATCACCACGATGAGCAGAATATCGTAGGTGAGTATAACCTGAAATGTTTTTGCCTCGATGGAGCGCATGTACATGGCCAGCAGCCCGCCGGCTACCGCCGTAAAGAACGAGCTGATAACAAACGCCATCTCCTTGTGGTGCGCCAGGTTGATGCCCATGGCCTCGGCGGCCACCTCATCTTCGGCAATCGCCTTAAACGCGCGGCCGTAAGAGCTGCGTATCAGCAGCACCATAATCACGATGCACAGCGCGGCGATTCCAAACGGTACCAGCAGGCAGCCCAGGCCGTTTTCCCCGCCAAAGCCGGGTATGTTTTTGAGGCCGTAGGAGCCGTTGGTGATTTTATCCATCTGCGGGCTGGAAATAAGCGCGCGGATAATCTCGGAAAAGCCCAGCGTGGCGATGGCTAGGTAATCGCTCTTAAGCCGCAGCACCGGTATGCCCACCAGCGCCGCAAACCCCGCCGCCACCAAACCGCCCGCAATGAGCGCAAGCAGCACGAGCACGGGCTCGGGCAAAAAGGAGAGCGCGCGCTTAATGCTCATAATGCCCTCCGATACGCCGTTCATGTAGTAGACCGCCACGATCTTTTCGGTGGGTATGGTGAATATGGCCGTCACATATGCGCCTATGGCCATAAACCCTGCCTGGCCCAGCGAAAACAAGCCGGTGAAGCCGTTTAGCAGGTTCATGGAAACCGCGGCGATAGAGAATATAGCGCCCTTTTGCAGTATGGATACCGCCATGCCCTGTGTGGTTTTAAGCGTTTCCATATATAGCAAAAAGCCGACAAGCAGTGCGAGCGCTATGCAGGAACAGAGTGTTTTGGTTGATTTCTTCATATGCATCACACCTTATCCGTAATTTTTTCGCCAAATAGGCCGGTAGGCCGCAGCAGCAGCATCACGATGAGCAGCAAAAACGTGAACGCATCGCTAAAGGTGGAATAGCCCAGCGCCACCAGGAATGTTTCGCAGATGCCGATCAAAAAGCCGCCCACCACCGCGCCGGGTATGGAGCCTATGCCGCCCAGCACCGCCGCCACAAAGCACTTTAGCCCGGGCAGCGCGCCCGAAAACGGCGTTACGCTCATGCGGTCTGTAAAGTAGAGTATGGACCCTACCGCCGCCAAAGCGGAGCCTATCACGAAGGTCATGCTGATGACGTTGTTGATTTTAATGCCCATCAACTGGCTGGTTTCAAAGTCCTTCGATACGGCGCGCATCGCCATGCCAGCCTTGGTGTGGTTGATGATGGACATGAGCACAATCACCAGCAGCACCGTGAGCACGGGTGTAACGAAGGTAACCAGCGAAGCCGAAAGATCGCCTATCTGGAATATCCTTTTAAGCAGGGGGATTTCGGGATAGGCGCGGGGAAGCGCCGAAAACAGGTATGTAGCCAAATTTTGTAAAAAGTAGCTCATGCCTATGGCGCTGATCATAATGGACATGCGCGGGCTGGAGCGCAGCGGCTTATACGCCGCCCGTTCTATGGCCACGCCCAATATGATGGTGCCCACAATCACCACCACGATGGCGATGGGCCAGGGCATGCTGGATACGGCAAACACCATAAAATAGCCTGCCATCATAAAGATATCGCCATGGGCAAAGTTGATAAGGCGCAATATGCCATATACCATGGTATACCCAATGGCTATGAGCGCATAGGCGCCGCCCAGCGAAATGCCGGTAAGGCAATGCTGCAGGAATGTCGTTAAACTCATAAGTGACTCCTCCGAAATCGGATAATGCGTACAGGTGTACGCGCGCATAATTTAACTGGGTACTTTTGAATATGATTGCGAAAAGGGAAGGTGCTGTAACGCCATAATCTCGCGGCGTTTTTTATTGCAATTCCAAGAGGGGAAACGGAGATATTTCGTATGGATGAAACGCTTTTGCCCAAACAGAGGGTTGGAATGCTATAGGCTCATGGCCTTCACGGCAAAAGCGTGGTTTTTTTACAAAAGAAGGCGAGAGGGGCGCAAGGCCCCTCCGCCTGGAGTTACGTTGAAAGCTTAGCCGCCGATGGAAACCGTCTTGAGGAACTTGAACGCGCCGCCATCTACGATGTTGATATACGCCATATCCTTCTTGGCATCGCCATTTTCGTCGAAAGCGATTGCGCCGGTTACGCCGTCTACCGCCGTGTTTACCAAGGCATCACGGATTGCAGAGGAATCGGTGCTGCCGGCAGCTTCGATAGCGGCCACGGCCACCATGTATGCATCATAGCCCAGCGCGGAAACCGCCGCTACGCCCTCGCCGCCATTCTTTTCGAGGTCGGAGGGATGGGCCTTGAGGTATTCTTTAAAGCCGGCCACAAACTCGGTGGCGATGGTGTTGGAGGTATCGGCTTCATCGAAGAAGGTGGAGCACACAACGCCCTCGGCATCGGTGCCGGCGTTGTCGATGATGGTTTGGTTCTGCCAGGTATCACCGGCGGTGATGGGGCAGGTGAGGCCAAGCTCACGGGCCTGCTTTATGAGCAGGGGCGCGGTGGCGATAGACGAAGGCGCAAAGATGATATCCGGGTTTTGCGCTTTGATCTCGGTGAGGATAGCCTTGAAGTCGGTTTGGTTGGTTTGGAACTGCTGCTCCACAACCGTGCCGCCCAGCGCGGTGAAGGCCTTTACAAAGTAGCTGCCCAGGCCCGAGCTGTAGTCATCGCCCAGCTGGGTGATAACGGCCGCGGTTTTGGCGCCTTCCTGCCAGGCATAGTTCGCCATGACCGTGCCCTGGAAGGGATCGAGGAAGCATACGCGGAAGTAATAATCGTTGCCCAGCGTTACCTGCGGGTTGGTGCAGGAGCAGCCGATGGCGGGCACCTTGTTTTCGGCGAAGATTTCGCCGGCCGCAATGGATACGCCGCTGCCATAAGAACCCACCACCACGGATACGCCGCTGGCCATCAGGCTCTGCGCGGCGGTAACGGCTTCGGTCTTATCGCTCTTGTTATCGGCCTCTACGAGCTCGATCTTGTATTCCACCCCACCGATGTTAACGGTGGGCTTCACTTCGTTGGCGTAGCGAACAGCCAGCACTTCTTGGTAGCCGCCGCCGCCGTTTTCACCGGTGTAGGGCTCGAAGATGCCAACTTTAATCACGTTGTTGCCGCCGGCTTGGCCAGCGGGGGCATCGGGCGAAGCCGCGGGCTTGGAACAACCGACCGCTGCGAGTACCATGATTGCTACGAGAAGAATCGCGAACAGTTTTTTCATGATTTGTTTCCTCCAATTTATTTATGAACTGTGCCGGCTGTGTAACATAACCACATACCCAGCGAGTTAATGATACACTAATTTTACCCAAAAAGCAATGCGTTCTCCAAATATATGCATGTATGCAATTGCGCATGCAAACGGTTTGCCTTGCGCAAGCAGGCCATATTCAGGTTTTTTTATGAAATATGCGCGGTCTTCCCGCCGATATATAAGGGCTGCGCCGGTTTTTTGCGCACGGCATATTGCAGTTTTAAAACGGGGCGCCTTCACCCCCCGCCCTATTCCATTTTGCCGCGGCACTTTTGCAAAAAGCGCTCCGCATCCACAACGACCCGCTCATGCGTACCCCGGCCTATCAGGCCTTGGCTGTCACCGGCGGTCACATCGAACCGCACATGGCGGCCCTCCACCCCCGTCACCTCGCATTGCGCCCATACGAGCATGCCCTCCGGCGTGGGCGAAAGGTGCTCGATATTCAGCTTGCTCCCTACGCTGGTTTGCCCTTGCGGCAGCAGCGGGGCAATCGCGTTTTGCGCGGCCTCCTCCATAAAGGCGATCATGATGGGCGTGGCCAATACCTCCAGCGCGCCGCTGGCCATGGTTTTTGCCAGCATGGCTTTGGTGACCCTTCGCTCTACCCGCCCTTTTGTGCCGATTGCAATCATGCTTCAACTATCTCCTCGTGTTATTCATCCATATTTCTTGGTTCTATATTTTACCACAGCTTTCTATTTCCCGCATCCTGTGATAGAATATTCCCCGTTGGAAGCAGGCGTTTGGCGTGCTGCACCCGGTTTATAAGCGCCGCGCTTCCCTATTGCAGTTGGAATGGAGACTCGGCGCATGTTGCTTTGCCCCTTATGCAGCGGTTCCTCCGGCAATGCCACGCTGGCCGAAATAGGCGGCGCGCGCATATTGATAGATGCCGGTAAGCCCTGCCGCACAATAGAAGGCGCGCTCGCTGCCGCTGGCATACCGCCCCAAACCATCACCGCGCTGGTCATCACGCACGAGCACAGCGACCATGTGATGGGGGCGGGTATATTTTCGCGCAAGTACGATGTACCCATCTATGCCAACGCGGGCACCTGGGAGGGCATGCAGCCGCAAATAGGCGAGGTCGCGCCCCGCAATACCCGCGTTATCGCCACCGGACGGGATTTTTACTTAAAGGATGTGAACGTTACACCCTTTAAAACCCCGCACGATTCCAACGAATCGGTGGGCTATGCGTTTTGCGCAAACGGACATAAAATCAGCGTAATGACTGATATTGGCCACGCCGGGCCGGAGCTTTTGGCCTATGTGGAGCACAGCGACCTGCTGCTTATAGAGGCCAACCACGACCCCGAGCTGGTAAAAAGCTGCGCCTACCCCTATGTGACCAAGCGGCGCATACTCTCTAGCACCGGCCATCTTTCCAACGAGGATGCCGGGCTGGCGCTGGCGCAGCTATACATGCACGGCGTGCGCCAAGCCATATTGGGCCATTTGAGCCGGGATAACAACTTTGAGGAGCTGGCGCTCTCCACCGTGCGCGCGCAGCTGCGCGCGGCGGATATCCCCGATGCGGCATTCGCTTTGGCGGTGGCGCACCGCGATCGCCTCACGGGGCGGTTCGAAATCGCCGAATAAGGCGGGAAGGCGGAGGTGAAGCCCTTGCGCATGCGGATTTTATGCGTTGGCAAGCTGAAGGAACGCTTTTACCAGCAGGCCTGCGCCGAATTTATAAAGCGGCTGGGGCGCTATGCCATGGTAGAAATTATAGAGGTGCCGGATGAAAAAGCGCCGGAGCAGCTATCTTGCTTGCAGCGGCAGCAGGTGAAGCAGGCCGAGGGCGCCCGCCTGCTGGGCAGGCTGACCGAGCCGGGCTTGGTAATCGCGCTGGATTTGGGCGGCGAGCAGCTATCCTCCCCCGAGCTTGCCGCCAGGCTGCAAAGCTGGTATGTGGCGGGCCATAGCCGCTTCTACTTTATAATAGGCGGTTCGCTCGGGCTTTCAGAAGAGGTGCTGGCGCGGGCGGATCTGCGGCTGAGCTTTGGCAAGCCCACGTTTTCGCACCAGATATTCAGGGTGATGCTGCTGGAGCAAATCTACCGCGCCTGCAGGATAAACGCCGGGGAGCCATACCACAAATAAGCCTTTTTCCAACGCTTGGTTTATGATATGATAATGCTTGGTTTGAAGGATTTTTCTTACTATACCAAAGGGGACACAGCCTATGCCAAACCCATGCGCGCTGCCCGCGCTCAACAAGCTTGCCGAACTGGGCATCGCCTATACGCTTTATGAGCACCCGCCCGCCCATACCATGGAGGACTGCGAGGGCATAGGCGGCGACATAGGCGCGGCACACTTTAAAAACCTGTTTTTGACCGACCGCGCCAACAGCGTGTTCTTTTTGGTGCTGCTCAGCGCAAGCAAGCAATTCCGCACCGGCCCCATCAGCCGTCAGCTGGGCGCCTCGCGCCTTAGCTTTTGCACGGCGGAGCAGCTCTATGACAAGCTCAAGCTGCTGCCCGGCGCGGTAACGCCCTTGGCGGTGCTCAACGATGCGGCGCACGAGGTGCGCGTGGCGATAGATAAAGATATTATGACGCACGAATGGCTGTGCATGCACCCGCTGGTCAACGACGCCACGGTGGCCATAGCCCGCATGGACCTGCTGCGATACCTGCAAGCCTGCGGCTGCGCCTACCAATATATCACCGCCCAAGAAGCGGGCGAAGGCTAAGCTGCCATCTATTTACGAAAGGGCGTGGAACCATGGAACAAAACAGGCTTCCCAACAACTTTATCGAGGAATACATCGAGCAGGATATACGGCAAAAGGGGCTCACGCATATTCAAACCCGCTTCCCGCCCGAGCCCAACGGCTATTTGCATATAGGGCACGCAAAGGCGCTGTTCATCGACTTTTCGGTAGCCGAAAAGTTTGGGGGCAGCTGCAACCTGCGCTTTGACGATACCAACCCCACCAAAGAGGATGAAGAATATGTGGACGCCATCATGGAGGATATCCGCTGGCTGGGCTTTAGGTGGGATAATGTGTTCTTCGGCTCCGACTATTTTGACACCTGCTACGAGCTGGCCGTCAAGCTCATCCAAAAGGGCGCGGCCTATGTGTGCGACCTATCCAAGGATGAGATGCGGGCGTACCGCGGCACCCTCACCGAGCCGGGCAAAAACAGCCCCTGGCGCGAGCGCCCCGTGCAGGAAAACCTCGATTTGTTTGAGCGCATGCGGCAGGGCGAATTCCCGGATGGCAGCCGCACCCTGCGCGCCAAAATAGACATGACCTCCCCCAACATAAATATGCGGGACCCGGCCATGTACCGCATATTGCACATGCCGCACCACCACACCGGCGATACCTGGTGTATTTACCCCATGTACGATTTCGCCCATCCCATACAGGATGCGATAGAGGGCGTGACCCACTCGCTGTGCTCCCTCGAATATGAAGCGCACCGCCCGCTTTACGATTGGGTAACCGAGCAGTGCGCGTTTTCGCCCAGGCCCCGACAAATCGAGTTTTCCCGGCTCAACCTCACCAACACCATGATGAGCAAGCGCTACCTGCGCCGCCTGGTGGAGGAAGGCCTTGTTTCGGGCTGGGACGACCCGCGCATGCCCACGCTGTGCGGGCTGCGCCGCCGCGGCTACACGCCGGGCTCCATACGGGATTTTCTCACCCGGGTGGGCGTTGCCAAGGCGGATTCCATAGTGGAAACCGCCATGCTGGAGCATTGCGTGCGCGAGGACTTGAACGCCCGCGCCCCCCGCATGATGGCCGTGCTGGACCCTATCAAGCTGGTTATAGAGAATTGGCCCGAGGGCGTATACGAGGATATACTCCTGTCGAACCTGCCGGATGACGAAGCAGCCGGCAGCCGCACGCTGCCGTTTGGCCGGGAGATATACATCGAGCGGGAGGACTTTAGCGCAAACCCGCCGGGCAAGTATTTTCGCCTAAAGCCCGAAGGCGAGGTGCGGCTAAAGGGCGCCTATATCATAAAGTGCGCGCGCTGGGAAACCGATGCCGCGGGCAGCGTAACCACCGTATACTGCACCTACGACCCCGCCACCAAAAGCGGCGCCTGCGAGCGCAAGGTGAAGGGCACGCTGCACTGGCTGCCCGTGCACGCGGCAAAGCCCGCCGAGGTGCGCCTGTATGAAGATTTGCTGCTGCCCGCCGCGCAGGAAACAGCCGAGCTGGATTTTACCGAGCGGCTCAACCCGGCTTCGGTGCAAAAACGGGCCGCCTTCGTGGAGCCGGCGCTCTCCCTTGCCAGCCCTGGCGACAGGTTCCAGTTTATGCGGGTGGGCTATTTTTGCGCCGACCTCGACCATACCGCCGCCGCCCCCGTATTCAACCGCATCGTGGGGTTGAAGGATTCCTATAAAATGCCCTGAAGGTGTTGCGCTGCAACACATAGATAACAAAAAGCGGCAACAAACAGAGAACCGAAAGTGGTAAACTGAAAAGGTAAGAAAGGGAACCGCCATGCAAGTACGCACCCGTTTCGCCCCCTCCCCCACCGGCTATATGCACATCGGCAACCTGCGCAGCGGCCTATACGCCTACTTGTTTGCGCGCAAGGCGGGCGGCCGGTTTTTGCTGCGCATCGAGGATACCGATCAGGATCGCCTGGTAGAAGGCGCGACCGAGCTCATATACCACACCTTAAAGGATGTGGGTATGGATTGGGATGAAGGCCCGGATATAGGCGGTGAGTATGGCCCCTATGTGCAGAGCCAGCGCAAGGCGCTCTACCTGCCCTATGCCGGGCAGCTTATACAAAGCGGCCATGCCTACCGCTGCTTTTGCACCAAGGAGGAGCTGGAGCAGCGCCGCGGCGAAGCCGCCGCCCGGGGCGAAACCTTTAAATACGATAAGCACTGCCTGCACCTTTCGCAGCAAGAGATAGACCAAAAGCTCGCCTGCGGCCTGCCCTATGTGGTACGCCAAAACGTGCCCGAGGCCGGCGTTACCTCCTTTACCGATCTCATATTCGGCACCATCACCGTGCCCAATCACGACCTGGACGACGCCGTGCTCATAAAGGCCGATGGCATGCCCACCTATAACTTCGCCAACGTGGTGGACGATCACCTGATGGCGATTTCCCATGTGATGCGGGGTATGGAATACCTTGCGAGCACCCCAAAGTACAACTTGCTCTACGAGGCCTTCGGCTGGGAGATACCCCAATATATCCACATGACCCCCATCATGCGGGATGCGCAGCACAAGCTGAGCAAGCGGGACGGCGACGCCTCCTATGCCGACTTTATCGATAAGGGATATTTAAAAGAGGCCATACTCAACTACATCGCGCTTTTGGGCTGGAACCCAGGCGATGAACGGGAGCGCTTTACACTAAGCGAGCTGTGCCAGGCCTTTGATGTAAAGGGCATGAGCAAAAGCCCGGCCATATTCGACCCGGCCAAGCTCACCTGGCTCAACGCGCAGTATATCCGCGATTTAACCCCCGCGCAGTTCACCGCCCACGCGGCGCCCTATTATAAAACCGCCGGCATTGAAAGCATGGATGTGGATGTGCTCTGCCGCATACTCCAGCCCCGGGTGGAGATATTTTCGCAGATACCCGATATGGTGGGCTTTTTGGCCGCGTTGGATGGAACTTATGACATAGAGCTGTTCACCAATAAAAAATCCAAAACCGACGCCGTTGTCAGCCGGGATGTACTCATAAAGGTGATTCCCCTGCTAAAAACGCTGCCCGATTGGAGCGAAACCGCGCTGCACGACGCGCTGATGGATATGGCGCAGGCGCAGGGCATAAAGAACGGTACCTTGCTTTGGCCGGTGCGCATCGCCTTGGCCGGCAGGCTGGTAACCCCGGGCGGCGCCATCGAAATCGCCTGCCTGCTGGGCCGCGAAGAGGCCCTGCGGCGGCTTGCGCTGGGGGTTGAAAAGCTGCGTGAAGCAAATTGATGTTTAAATAGAATATTTTCCCACCCGCTTAACGCACAAGGCCGGCAAATTGCCGGCCTTGTGTTTGCTGTTTCGTTTTGCTGTCGGGTTACATATCGCTGAGCTTTTTGTAGTAGTCGTACTTATCTTTAGCCTCATCCTCGGCGCGGGTGAACAGGTCGCTCGCCACATCGGGGAAGAGCTTGCTCAAGGAAGCGTAGCGCACCTCGCCCATGATGAAGTCGCGGTAGCTGGCCTTGGCCGGTTTGCTATCGAGGGAGAAGGGGTTTTTGCCATCCTCCGCCAGCAAGGGGTTGTACCTATACAGCGGCCAATACCCGGCATCCACTGCCTTTTTGGCTTCTTCCTGCGACTTGCTCATGTTGATGCCGTGGTTGATGCAGGGCGCATAGGCGATGATCAGCGACGGGCCCGGATACGCCTCGGCCTCGAGCACGGCCTTTAGCAGCTGGTTCTTATCGGCGCCCATGCACACCTTGGCAACATATACATAGCCATAGCTCATGGCCATCATGCCCAGGTCCTTTTTATTGGTGCGCTTGCCGGCCGCCGCAAACTTGGCGATGGAGCCGGTGGGGGTGGCCTTGGAGGCCTGGCCGCCGGTGTTGGAGTACACCTCGGTATCCATAACGAGTATGTTTACATCATCGTTCATGGCCAGCACATGATCCAATCCGCCATAGCCGATGTCGTAGGCCCAGCCGTCGCCGCCTATAACCCACTGGCTCTTCTTGGTGAGCAGGTCCTGCATCTCGATAATCTGCTTGCAGGTATCGCAATCCTTGCCGCTTATTGCGGCGAGCAGCGCCTGCCCGGCCTTGCGGGAGCCCTCGGCGTTATCCTTGTTGGCCAGCCATTCGTTGGCGGCGGCCTGCAGGTCGGCGGGGGCGTTTTGTGCCAGCTCGCCCACGAGCGCGCCCAGCTTGGCGCGGCGCTGCGTGGTGGCTAGCTGCATACCATAGCCAAACTCGGCGTTATCCTCGAACAACGAGTTGGCCCAGGCGGGGCCATGGCCCTTTTCGTTTACGGTATAGGGGCAGGTGGGGGCGCTGCCGCCATAGATGGAGGAGCAGCCCGTGGCGTTGGCCACCAGCATGCGGTCGCCAAACAGTTGGGTAATCAGCTTGAGATACGGCGTTTCGCCGCAGCCGGCGCACGCGCCCGAGAACTCGAACAGCGGCTGCAAGAACTGGCTGTTCTTTACCGTGTTGGGCGAATAGGTGACATCCGGCACGGGCAGCTTAATGGCGGCTTCCCAGTTGGCTTCCTCGGTTTTAAGCGCTTCAGCCAGCGGTATCATCTTAAGCGCCTTCACCTTGGCGGGGCAAATATCCGCGCAGTTGCCGCAGCCCGAGCAATCGAGCGGGCTGATTTGCATGCGGAAGGCATAGCCGGCAAATTCCTTGCCGGTAGCCGGTTTGGTTTCGAACGGGACCTTGGTGCCTTCTTTTATAAGGAAGGGGCGTATGACCGCGTGCGGGCAAACCATGGCGCACTGGTTGCACTGTATGCAGTTTTCGGGCAGCCATTCGGGTACTTCCACCGCGATGCCGCGCTTTTCGTACTTGGTGGTGCCGGTGGGCACGGTGCCATCGGCGCTCAGCTTGGATACGGGCAGCGCGTCGCCGTTTTGCGCCAGCACGGGCTTGATGAATTGTTGGAAATATGGGTCCTGCGTTACATCCGCCAGCGAAGCGCCCTCCTTGGTGGTAGCCCAGCCTTCGGGGTACTTGATCTCTTCAAAGCCGGTTGCGCCCGCATCGATGGCGGCATAGTTTTGCTGCACGACGTCATCGCCCTTTTTGGCATAGGACTTTTTGGCGGCGTACTTCATGTATTCAACGGCCTGCTGCGCGGGAATCACCTGCGCCAGCACGAAGAACGCGGCCTGCATCACGGTGTTGATGCGGTTGCCCATGCCCACGGAGCGCGCGATCTTCACGGCATCCATGTTGTAGAACTTCACATGGTGCTTGGCGATTGCGTTTTTGAGGGGGGCGGGCAGCTCCTGCTCCATCTCCTGCAACGTCCAGGGGGAGTTGAGCAAAAACACGCCGCCATCCTTAATGCCGCCCGCAACATCGTAGCGCGTTACATAAGAGGGGTTGTGGCAGGCGATAAAGTCCGCCGCATCGATGAGGTAGGGCGACTGTATGGGGGTTTTGCCAAAGCGCAGGTGGGATACCGTAAGCCCGCCGGACTTTTTGGAATCGTAGGCAAAGTAGCCCTGCGCGTACAGGTCGGTATGGTCGCCGATGATTTTGATGGAGTTTTTGTTGGCGCCCACGGTGCCGTCGCTGCCCAGGCCATAAAACTTGCAGGCGATGGTGCCTTCGGGGGCGGCGTTCACCTGTTCTTTTACCTCTAGGGAGGTGAAGCTCACATCGTCGTTGATGCCGATGGTGAAGTGGTTTTTGCAGGCGCCGTCCAGGTTGTCATACACAGCCTTCACCATGGAGGGGGTAAACTCTTTGGAGCCCAGGCCATAGCGCCCGCTCACAACCTTTATGCCGGTGCGGCCCTGCTCGGTGAGGGCGCTGATTACATCCTGATAGAGCGGTTCGCCGATGGAGCCGCTTTCCTTGGTGCGGTCCAGCACGGCGATTTTTTTAACCGAAGCGGGTATGGCGTTTACGAATTTATCGATGGCGAACGGGCGGTAGAGGCGAACCTTGAGCACGCCCAGCTTGGCGCCCCTGGCGTTTAGGTAATTGATGGCTTCTTCGGCCACATCGGCGCCGCTGCCCATGATGACCAGCAGCTTATCGGCATCCGGCGCGCCTACATAGTCGAACAGGTGATAGCTGCGGCCGGTCAATTGGCTGACCTGCGCCATATAGCCTTCGACGATGCCGGGCACGGCCTCGTAATATTTATTGGCTGCCTCGCGGCCCTGGAAGTAGATATCCGGGTTTTGCGCGGTGCCGCCCAAATGCGGGTGCTCGGGGTTGAGCGCGCGGGCGCGGAAGGCCTTAACGGCATCGTAGTCGAGCAGCTTGGCCATATCCTCATAGTCGATTGCCTCCACCTTTTGTACCTCGTGCGAGGTGCGGAAGCCATCGAAAAAGTGCAGGAAGGGCACGCTGCTTTTGATGGAGGCAAGATGCGCGACCAGCGCAAGGTCCATGACCTCCTGCACCGAAGCGGCGGCCAGCATGGCAAAACCGGTTTGGCGGCAGCCCATTACATCGCTGTGGTCGCCGAATATGGAGAGCGCGTGATACGCCAGCGCGCGCGCCGAAACGTGGAACACGCTGGGCAGCAATTCGCCGGATATTTTGTACATATTGGGAATCATCAGCAGCAGCCCCTGCGAAGCGGTAAACGTTGTGGTGAGCGCGCCGCCCTTGAGGGAACCGTGTACGGCGCCCGCCGCACCGGCCTCAGATTGCATCTCGGCGATTTTGACCTTTTGGCCAAACAGGTTATCCCGGCCGTTGGCCGCCCAATCGTCTGCTACTTCCGCCATGGGGGAGGATGGGGTGATGGGATATATCGCGGCCACGTCACTAAATGCATAAGCGACATGCGCGGCGGCGGTATTGCCATCAATGGTCATGGTTTTTGCCATTGTCGTGTGGACCTCCTATAGTTAATTGTAATCGTGTAATCGTTGGGAAAATATCCGCGCCCGCGTTGGGTTTGCGCATGCGGCTCCTTTTACAATTATAGTATCCGCTCCCGCCAGTGTCAAGGAATCTAACGGCTTTTGTGGGTTTTCCGTCAATCTGCTTGAGCGAAAAAAACGCGGAGCATTCTTTCAGCCGCCGCCATTTGCCAGCGAAAATAATTTAAGCATATCGTCGGTGCAAATGCATAAAAATGCGGTTCTGCACCTCTCTTCATACCAAAAATAAAGTTGATTTTTATACGGTCCGTCCGCGCCAGCCAATTTATTAAAACTAAAAAAATGTACACATTTTGTTATTGCTTTTTATGGTAGCATGTGTAATAGTAACTGTAGAATATCGCGTTTGGCATGGTTTTCCAAAAGTGGTGCCACTTCACAACAAATGCATTTCACGCGATTGCCTCAAATACCCTATTTTTGATTGAAAGGAGCCGAATTATGCCCGCAAGGATGAAGATCCGATCCGCTTATTCCACATTGCCTACTGCCGAGCGCAAGGTAGCCGATTTTATTTTGGAGGATCCGGAACGCGCCTCTCTTATGGTGATCAACGAGATCGCCGATTCCGCCAACGTGTCCGTTCCTTCGGTCACACGGCTGGCCAAAAAATTGGGATATGCCGGCTTTTTAGACTTCCGCGTATCGCTTGCCAGTGGCAACGCTTCGCTGGAATCCCTTAAAAGCGACCCGGTACGCCCCGAGGACTCCGATGAGAAAGTGGTAGAAAAAGCCTTTCTATCCTCCATGCGCGCGCTGGAGGATACGCTTAAGGCCATCGATAAGCACAAGCTGGCCCTGCTGGCCCGCAAAATCGTGCAGGCCGACCGCATCTATGTGTTTGGCACTGCCGCCAGCGCCGCCACCGCCGCCGATATGGCCTCACAGCTCAATTTCCTGGGCTATGACGCCCTCGCGGTAGCCGACCCAATCGTGATGGACGTTTACACCAAGCGGTTTTCGCCAAACGATGTGTTTATCGGCATTTCGCGCAGCGGCCGCACCAAGCAGATACTCGATGCGGTTAAGCTGGCCCGGCAGCACAATTGCTTTACCGCCTTTTTGAGCAACTACATCAACTCCCCCGCTGCGCAGGTGGTCGATTGCTTTTTCTGCACCTGCCGCATAGACGACATGAAGGCCGTCGTGGGGCGGGAATCCAACCTTTCGATGCTGGCCACTATAGGCGCGCTGGTGATGCTGGTTGCCAGGAGCACACAGGCCGTATCGCCTGCCGAGCATGCATGATTATCGCCGATTACCATACGCATACCCGCTATAGCCATGGCACGGGCACACCCGAAGATAATGTTAAGGCCGCGATCGATCGCGGCCTTTCCCGCATCGCCATAAGCGAGCACGCGCCCGCGCACATGCTATTTGGCGTGCACGGGGGGCATCTGCGCGCCCTGCGCAAAGAGGTAGATAGGCTGGCACAAAAATACGCGGCGCAAATCGAGGTGCTGATGGGGCTGGAGTGCAACCTAACGGCCTATGGCCGCGCCGATTTGCCTTCCAACGCCGATTTGGCCCCCTTCGACGTGCTGCTGCTGGCCTATCACAAGGGCGTGTTCCCCCTGGATGGCTTTTGCCTTGCCCGCACCGCCGAGGCTTTTTTGCATACCCAGCCCGACCCTGTGCGGACGGCCAACGCGCTGCTGGCCGCTGCGGAGGCCTATCACATCCACATGTTTGCGCACCCGGGGCTGTATGTGCGGGCGGATATCCCCACCCTTGCCCGGGGCGCAAAGGAGCTGGGCGTGCTGCTCGAAATCAATTCCGCCCGCGTCACCATGTCGCAGGAGGAGCTGCGTGCCACCGCAGCCTTAGGCGCCGCCTTCGTGATAGGCAGCGATGCGCACAGCCCCGCCCGCGTAGGGGATTTTGAGCTGGCGCTTTCCACCGCCGCGCGCGCGGGCGTGCTGGAGCATGTGGTAAACTATAAGGCAGGTTAAAACCTGTGGAGGGGCTATGAAAATTGCAGTCGTTACCGGCGCTTCCAGCGGCATGGGGCGCGAATTTGTGTTTGCGCTGGATAGGGCCGAGCCGTTCGATGAGATATGGGTGATTGCCCGCCGGGAGGATCGCCTTGCCGCGCTGCAGCAAAACTGCCGCGCCGCCATACGCCCCCTCCCGCTGGATCTGCTCGCGCCGGACGCCCTCACTTCGTATGCCGCCCTGCTAAAAGAGCACCGGCCCGAGGTGGCCGTGCTGGTAAACGCCAGCGGCTTTGGCAGGTTTGCGCTGTTTGCCGAGGAACCCCTTGCCGCCTATAACGACATGCTGGATGTAAACGCCAAGGCGCTGATGGGCATGACCTATGTAACGCTGCCCTACCTGCAAAGCGGGGGCCGCATATACCAGCTGGGCTCGCTATCCTCCTTTCAGCCCGTGCCCTACATCGCCGTGTATGGCGCCTCCAAAGCGTTTGTGCTCAGCTTTTCCCGCGCACTCAATGTGGAACTCCGCCCCCGCGGCATACGCTCCATGGCGGTCTGCCCAGGCTGGGTAAAGACCGAATTTTTTGACCATGCCCTCACCGATCAAACCGCCGTCACCTATTTCAACCGCTTTTACACGCCCGAAGCCGTCGTCCGGCGCGCGATTAAGGATATGGCGCGCGGCAAGGATGTTTCGATAGCGGGTTTTCCCGTACGATTTCAAGTGCTGCTTACCAAAATATTACCGCATAAATTTGTAATGTGGGTTTGGATGAAACAGCAGGGGCACTAGGCAGAATTGCTGGTTTTTTCTGTAAACATACCTATTTTCCAAAATGGATATTTATAAATGTATACTTGCGTATAAGAATTCAGTCCGCGGTAACCCCCGATTCCTGAAAAAAGAAAAACCCCCCCTGCGGGAAGGTTTAAAAACATAACCGGCCCTATGCCATGGGCTGTATCATGCCGTTGTTATAAACCGGCACCACATCGGTCACATCCTCTTGTAAGCAAAACCGCGCATCCTCTATAAAGCCCATCTCCACCAAATGACGGTAATGATGCGTGGCGGCAATATCCATGCTCCCCTTTTTCCAGCTTTCATACACCAGCCTAGATACGATGGTGAGGTCGCATTGCTCATCCAGCTCGGTAAGGCTCACGATGGCGCTGGCGATGCAGCCCGCCGCCAAAATATCATCGGCCGAAAACTCGCCCTCGGTGCCGGCGCAGGCTATGATGATATCGTTGCCCAGCTCCACCGCGCGCTTGGCCACCGCGGTGCGATTGAGCATCCCCCCAATGAGCAGGTTGCCCGCGCTCTCCATATTGCGTATGGCCCCGGTGCCGTTGGTAGTGCTGATGACTATGGTTTTGCCCTGCACGGTATCGCGGGTAAATTCCGAGGGGGAGTTGCCAAGGTCAAAGCCCGGCAGCTTTAGCCCATCCCGCTCGCCCGCCAGCAGGCAGCCGCCCATGCGCGCGGCCATGGACGCGCCCTCGCCCGGGTCCGCCGCCGGTATCACCTTGGTTGCGCCGTTGCGGCACGCCCATATGATGGAAGAGGTGGCGCGCAGCACATCTACTACAATAACGGTATGCCCCTTCAAATAATAGCCGGATTTTTTATAATTTTGTGCGGTAACTTGAAGAAGCATCTCGTATTCCTCTATTTGTTGATGATTTTGCCTGGTAACAGACAATCAGTGGCTTTCAGTACACCTGATATTTATTATACACCCGCCATGTGTGCAAACACAATAGCGGCAATTACGCCCACCAGCCCCGCCAGTATGGCCACCGGCACCGCATGCCGCGTTTTGGATATGCCGACCGAGCCGAAATACAGCGAGATCGTGTAAAATATGGTTTCGGTAGAGCCCAGCATCACCGAGGCCGCGTAGCCCGCAAAGCTGTCGGGGCCGTGAGCGGCATAAACATCCTGCAGCAGCGCCAGCGCCGCCCCGCCGGAAAACGGCCGCAGCAGCACCAGCGGCACCAGCTCGCCCGGCAAGCCCACCGCACCGGCCGCGGGGGACAGGAATTCTATCAGCGCGGCCAGGGCACCGCTTTGGCGAAATACCGCGAGCGCCACCATCATGGCGGCCATGTAGGGCAGTATCCTTACCAGCAGCGGGAGCGCCTGCGCCGCACCCCGCACAAACGCCTCGTATACCTGCACGCCCTTTAGCAGCGCATAGCCGATGAGCAGCAGTATAAGCCCCGGCAAAACATAATTCATGCCCGAAACAGCGGCGCGAGCGCCTTGGCCAGCGCCACCGCGGCCAGGGCGGATAGCAGCGACGCCGCAAACGTGGGCGCTACGATGCGGGAAGCATCCGCCGAGCCCATGGCGGCCCGCAGCGCCAGCACCGTGGTGGGCAGCAGCTCCACCGCCGAGGAATTGAGCGCGAGGAACATGCACATATCATCGGAAGCCACGCCCTTTTGGGGGTTGGCGGCATCGAACTCTTGCATGGCGGCCAGGCCAAACGGCGTCGCCGCGCTGCCCAGCCCAAAGAAGTTGGCCGAAAGGTTGAGCGTGATGGGCGCCAGGGCCTTGGGGGCATGCGGGAACAGCCTTGTAAGCAGCGGGCGCGCAAGCCTGCCCAGCGATTGTACCAGCCCGGCCTCCTCCGCCACCTGCATCAATCCCATCCAAAGCATATAGGCCCCCGCCAGCGAAACGCTCAGGCGCACCGCCTCGCCCGCGCCGCTCGCCATCGCTTGTACGGCATCCACCGTGCCGCCGTTATACGCGCTCCAAAAAAGGCCGGCCAGCAACATGAGGCCCCAAAGCCAGTTCATCATATCATCACCCCATACCCTACAATGTATGACGCTTTTGCGGCGCATATGCGAGGGCAAGCGCGCCCTGCCCCATAACCCCCCTTGTTGGCAGACAAAAACCGCGGCAAACCGACACTTTTTGCAGGACAGAAATGTGAAAATTGCATCGGGCGTTCGTTTTCCGCTTGACATTTGCCCCTGTAGGCCTTAACCTTATAAAAACTCCATTTTGCCCTCGTTCCATAAGCGGTGATTCTTTATGTACAACTTGCATTTGCTGATACGGCAAGAACTATACGAGCAGCTAAAAGGCAAAGCAGACCTATGCCCCGCCGATATTTGCACCAATGCGCGGCCGGGCGAAGCCTCCTTCCCGCTGGGGTACCGCACGGCCCTCCCGGCGCAGCGGGTATTAGAAGAAGTTATGCGTGGCCTTGCCGCGCGCGAGGGCGGCCCGCTGATAGACCGGGCCTGGATGCAGGGCGGCCACGCCTGCTTTTCGGTATCCGCCGGGGCATATGCGAGCGCCATGCGGCATATACTAAGCAGCGTGCCGCTGCCAAGTATGCCCGACCCGGTGCGGGGGGATGTGGAGTACGCCATTTGCCGCATGCATATGCTAAGCCGGCAGGGCGGGCAGGGCTGCCCCGAGGATGCCCCTGTGCGCAGGGCGCTGTGGCTGGCCTGGGGCATTGTAGATGCCGAGCCTGCCCGGCGCGAAACCCAGCGCCGCCGCGCGGCGGACGCGCTGCTGAACATGCTGCGCGGCAGGCCCTACCCGGCACGCGCCGCGCTAAGGACGCAGCTGGGCGAGGTGGGCGGGTGCGCCGCCCGGCTGTTGTGCCATAATTAAAGCGAAACACCAAACAGGAGGTATTATATATATGGATATTAAATGGTTGGGGCATTCCTGCTTTTTGCTGACCGGCGAGGCGGGCACGCGCATTTTGATGGACCCTTGCGACCCCGATACGGGCTACGATATCGCGCCCGTAGCGGCGGACGCGGTAACCAGCAGCCACGATCATCATGACCACAACTATTTTGCGCTCGCCCAAGGGAAGGATGCCCCGCGCATCACAACCCCGGGGCGGCACGCGGTGAAGGATGCCGTCATAACCGGCTACGCGGCCTGGCACGACGATGTACAGGGCGCGCTGCGCGGCGTCAACATTATGTTTGTGGTAGAGATGGACGGTATGCGCCTGCTGCACGCCGGTGATTTGGGGCATATCCCCAGCGCCGAAACCATAGCGGCCATGGGGCCTATCGATGTGCTGCTCATACCCATTGGCGGCACCTACACGCTGGATCACCTGAGCGCGATGGAGCTTTGCAACCTGCTGCGCCCCGCCGTGGTAATCCCCATGCACTACCAAACCGAAACGCTCAAGATGAATATCGGCGAGCTGCTGCCCTTCCTCCATTGCGCCGATAAGAACTGGCGCATCCATCGTATGCGGCAGAGCGATGCGGTCATCACCCCCGAAAGTTTGGGTAAGGATAGGATTATCGTGCTCACTTACGAAAAGCGCAAGGATGTGGCTTCGGCGGGGTAAGGCTTACCCCACCCCCTAACCCCCTCCCCCCGGGAGGGGGATTTTTATTGCGGCTGCGCCGCAGCTGGGGGCAAGCCCCCAGACCCCCCTTATCCTTCCAATTTCCTCCCCCGGCGGTGGTTTTTTTGGGGGAGCGCTTTTTGCGGAGCATCCGCAAATCCGCTTCTCAGGCGCAATTCCGAAGGATAACACTAAACAGTCAATGTCGGTAATGGCACAACATTAACTCCATCCGGTCTGCGGTACGCAAACCCATTGCCAGTTATCACAGTCAGCGTGGATGGCGCCTTTGTTTTCTCAGTGTCGATTTTATCGGCAAATTTCAGAAGGTTCTCAGCGGCGGCATCAGCGGCGCCAATTCCGAGCTTGATTTCAAAAGCGCCCCATGTCCCATCTGCATACTCAACAATGGAGTCAATCTCCAAGCCGCGGGAATCGCGGTAATGAAATACTTTCCCGCCGTTTGCATCCGCGTAAATTCTCAAATCCCGTATGACAAGCGATTCAAACAGCAGGCCGAAATAGTTCAAATCCGCTGTCAGCTTGTCTATGGATAAACCCAGCGCCCCTATCGCCAGCGAGGGGTCTGCGAAATGCCGTTTGGGGGATTTGCGCAGCGTATCCGATGAACGGATGTGGGTATTCCACGCGGGCAAATTATCAACTGCCAACAGTCGTTCAAGCGCAGACAAATATTCAGCAACTGTTTCATCATCCATATCGCCATCACTTCCCCCAGTATCCTTCGAGAGCGCGGTGATGGTCGCCTCTGTAGAAATGTTCCGCGCAAGCGATTGAAGCAGACGCATTACTTTATATGGATCGCGGCGCTTTTGCGAAACCCGGCTCAAATCCACTTCGGCAATCAGGGAAATATAATCGCTTACAAAGCGCAGGCCAGCCGCCGCGCTTTCACCAATCAGGCCAGGCCAGCCGCCGAGCGTGATCTTTTCCGCGAGCTCGCCTATATCGAAACTCACGGATTCTGAAGATGGCGTCTCACCTTTCATCAGATCCGTAAGGCTAACCTCACCTGTTGACCATCCCTTTTCATAAAAAGACATGGGGCGCATCCTGATAACCGAGAATCGTCCCGCGCCGGAATGCCGCCGCACCTTGTCATCCGGCGTTGCCGAACCAGTGAGAATATACTGGCCCTTTTGTTTGCGTTCGTCCACCTCACGCCGAACATAATTCCAAATCTGAGGATACTCCTGCCATTCGTCAAGCAAGCGCGGCACAGCGCCGGACAGCACGCTCCCCGGATCAATTTCCATTTTAATGCGCACCTGCTCGTCTGCGTCAAACCTCACAACGCTGGCCGCCATCTGCTTTGCGGTTTCCGTTTTTCCGCAGCCTTTGGTTCCTTCAATGAGCACCGCGCCAGAGCTTTTCAGGCGCTCGGCAAGCCCTTTATCGGTAAACCTTTTGTGATATTCCAAAATGCGTTCACTCCTTTACACTCTGAAAGCATATCATACAATCCGCTAAATAACAATGAATTCATCCGCTAAAATATATTGTTCCCATCCGGGGAAATATTATTTACATTTTAAAAATTGAAAAGAATGCCGCGCCTTTTCAAAGGAGATGTTTCAAAGCATGCTGTCATCGAGATAATGTCCTCCCTCCCCCCCCAACCAAAAACCCCCTGCTACAAACAGAGGGTTTTTGCTATGAAGGCCGCACTTGCAAAGCTGCCCTGTGCCGCGCGCTGGCGGGCACTAGTGGGTGTGCAAAGGCCGTGCAAGGCAATTGCAAGTTAAGCTTATGGTGTGTTTGCCCGGTTACCCGGGCATAAGTTCGGGGAAGCGAGCCGAAGCCCGTTCCCCCGAATGTTGGTAATGTTACGCGTTGACCTTGCGAACGGCAACGGCGGCGGCGATAACGGCGACCATGATCATGGCGAAGCCGATTACGCTGGCGCTCTCACCAGTCTTGGGGATGGAAGGCCCAGTGATGATGGGGTTGGCGTTAGCGGCCCAGGTGATGGACTGCTTGGTGGAATACTTCCAGCCAAAGGCCTTGATGATGTTATCATCGCTCAGGAATACCTTGCCGGCAGCGATATTCGCTTCGAAGGTGGACGCACTGCCCTCATTCAGCCAAGCATACAGCTTAACGATCTTCTGTGCATCAGTACCAGGATTTACAACTACCGGGAGGCTTACCTTGCCGGTGGTCGTGCTACGGGTGAAGGAAGCCAAGAGCACGGGAGCCGAAGCATCATCATAGATGTCAACCTGACCAGCGACGGAAGCATTTACATTGTAGGTTTCGCCCTTAGCGGTTACTTCGAAAATAGCGTTCAGGGGGCGCTCAGCAACGACTTCCGCGGAAATCTTCGCGGTGTCGGTATCGAGGCAGCGCAGGGAGAACACCGGGGTGCGGTTGTCGATGAAGAAGTACGAGCCATTATTCAAGGCGGTTAAAGAAACCAGGCTCGTGTCGTTGCCGCCCGAAGGATCGGTATAGTCAGCGTTGCTCCACCCAGCGATGTTCGAGCCAAGCACAAAGAAGTATGTGCCTTTGGGAATCTCATTGCCGGCGACCGAATCATACAGAGGAATCGTGAAATTCGGCCCTAAGCCCTGCGTGTCGATGCCTTCGGTCTTTATTTTCAGTTCGGCTACTTGCTCAACATCAGAAGCAGAACCGGTGGCGGTCAGCTTGATGGCGAAGTATACATCAGCGCCGTTCACAGCGTTGGCGTTAGGATCCGCAACGGCAGACGAGGAGCCGCTGGCGCCGGTCAGGCGGGCATACTTGATAACTTCGACCTTGAAGCCGAACTTGTCAGCATCGGTCTTGACTTCGTCATCCCACAGGAACGCGGAAGCGACGGAGGCAATGCTCAGAACCATGACGATCGCCAGGGCGATTGCAAATAGTTTTTTCATTGTTGTTTCCCTTTCAAATTTTAAATATTTGCCCAAATTGGGCTGCGCCTGCGCACAGCTGCTTTGCACATGCTTATATTATTTCATTTTCGTAATAAAGTCAAACATTATTTTTAATAATTTAGTAATATAATCGCCACATATCGCAATAAAGGTAAATATTGAGCAAAATTTTCAAATAAAATTAACAATGGATAAAACTTGCTTTTGTGACTAAATACTGGTTGAAACCCCGCCAAACGGGCCGCAAGCGCTACCGCCGCTTTTCCTCCAGCCGCTTGTTCACCCACTCGCTCACCATCGTATACAGCACCGCGGTAACGGGCACGGCCAGCACAATGCCGCCCAGCCCCCACAGCTTGCCGCCCACCAGTATGGCTATAAGCACCCATATGCCGCTTATGCCCACCGCGTTGCCCACCACGCGCGGGTAAATCAGGTTGTTGTCTATTTGCTGCACCGTGAGCAGCAGCAGTATAAACCACGGTGAAAGGGGCGGGTTCACCAGCAAAATCAGCAGCGTGCCCACCGCGCCGCCCGCCCAGGGGCCAACCAGCGGTATGATTTGCGTAAAGCCTATCAGCACGCTTATGAGCAGCGCGTAGGGGAAGCGGAATATCGACATGGCGATAAAGCACATGGCGCCCAGCGCAAAGCAATCCATAATCATGCCATAAAAGTAGCTGTTTAGCGCCACGTTGGTGCGGCTGCAAATCTCCAGCACGCGCTCGGCGGTATGCTCCTTAAATATGGCCCGCACCAGCTTGCGCGCCTGCATGATAAACTTTTCTTTATTATATAGCACATACATGCTCATAATCACGGCTACGGCGCCGTTTACTATGGTGCCCATGGCGCTCACCGCGCCCTTTAGCGCCGCCGAGGTAAAGTCGGCCACGATGTCGTCCAGCTGGCCAAAGGTGCGCTTAAAGCCCTCTACAATCATTTGGGTCACGTCCTCGCGCAGGTTCAGGCGCAGCCAGGTATCGTTGGCCCAGTCGTTGAGCGAGTTCATGTAGCTGTCGAAGTTTTCGAATATGACCACGCCGCTCTCCACCACGCGGGGCACGATTAGCAGCAGCATCACGCTTATAATCGCCAGCACAAACAGCAGCGCCAGCACCTGGCACACGCCGCGCTTCCACGCGCAGGGGCGCCACTTAACCAGCAGGCGGGTCTCCAAAAAGCGCATGGGCATGTTGACGATAAACGCGATGCCCACGCCCATAAATATGGGGGAAAGCACGCTTAAAACGCTGTGGAGCCAGGCGCGCATCGCGGGCAGGTGCTCGCACACCTCATAAAAGGCGATGCCCGCAAATAGTATCAGTATGGTTTTTTTGGCGTTTTTAAAGGGGCTTTCCATAGGCGGGGTTATTCCTCTATCCTAAGCGCGGCATCCTCACGCTCAAATTTTTCGGCCAGCAGCCGCGCCGAAAGGTAGGCGCATATGGCGTCTATGGCCATGCGGTTTTTGCCGCCGCGCATAATGGCAAAATCGGCGTCCTTTATGTATTTGCTCACATATTCTTCATACATGGGCTTCACCGTGGCCAGGTATTGCTCGTATATGCTTTCGATGCTGCGCCCGCGCTGGCGAATATCCCGCTTGGTGCGCCGCAGCAGGCAAATGTCTATATCCACATGCATATACACCTTAAGCACCATCTTTTCGGTGATGCGCTTATCGCGGAACATGTGTATGCCCTCCAGTATCAGCACATCCGGCGGGTATATGCGCTCATCGGTATCGGCGCGCACATGGTTGGCATAGTCATATCCATTTTGGTTGATGGGCTCGCCGCGCTCCAGCGTTTCCAAATCGGCATACAGCTCGTCAAAGTCAAATACATCCGGCTCGTCGTAATTGATGTGCGTGCGTTCCTCAAAGGGGAGGTGCGAATAATCGTTATAGTAGCAATCCATACCAATGATGCGGGCGTCACACGAAAGGGAAGCCCGTATTTCGCGCGCCAGCGTGCTTTTGCCGCTGCCGCTCGCCCCGCATATGCCGATCACGATCATGCAAACCTCCGGCCCTTTTGGCAAAATCCATTTATTTCTTAATTATACCCGCAATGCCGCCATTTGAACAGCGGGAAACACGCAAAAAAGGTGTTAACGCTTTGTTTCATTTTTTTACTTGAAAAACTATGTTATAATCTCCATAATATAAACGAACGAACCTCGCCATAAAGCAATGAAGGGTCGGCCATGTATCACACAAACAGGTATCGCACAAAAAAGAAAGGCGGCTTTGCCGCCCTTAAAGAGATATGCAGCACCTCCTGCCGCCATATCGCCAGCGAGGTACGCCGGTTTCGGCGGCGCGGCGGCCTATCGTTTTGGCTGCGGGATACGCTGCTAAAGCTGCGCCGGGGCAACAGGCGCACCATCGCCACCTGCTGCATCTCCCTGCTGTGCGCGGGGCTGTGCATATGGGGCATTGTGGCGCTGGCGCAGGGTGGCAACGCCGGCGCCAATGCCGCGTCCTATGCCGCCCAGGCGCCCGGCAGCGGCGCGCGCACCGTGGTCAGTTTAGAATCCGACCTGGAGAGCCTGCAGGCGCTGCCCACGCCCCTCCCCGCGCCTACCCCCACGCCCATGCTGTTCCTCAAGGGCTACGAGGGGCCCGAGGTGGCGCAAATACAGCAGCGGCTTATGGATTTGGGCTATATGGATAACGATGAGCCCACGCAAAAATACGGCCCCGCCACCACCGAAGCGGTGGAGCTGTTCCAGCGCAGCAACGGTCTGCCTATCGACGGGCGCATGGAGCAAACCACCTACGACGCGTTGATGAGCTCCGACGCAAAAAAATACATGGTGAGCCTCGGCATAAGCGGCACCGACGTGACCGAGCTGCAAAAACGCTTGGTGGAGCTGGATTATTTGGGCAAAACCACCGGCTATTTCGGCGAGGAAACCGAGGCCGCGGTAAAAACCTTCCAAACGCGCAACCACCTTTCGGCCGATGGCAAGGTGGGCGAATATACCCGTGAAATGCTCTACAGCGAGGATGCGATACCCAAATCCATCTCCTATGGCGAAAAGAGCGACGATGTGCTCAAATACCAGCAGCGGCTGTTTAAGCTGGGGTATTTAACCACCGACCCGGACGGTACCTTTGGCCGGGATACCGTAAACGCCACCAAGCTGTTCCAGCAGATCAACGGCATGATTATGGATGGCCACATCGGCCCGCAAACCCGCAAGCTGCTCATGAGCGCCGATGCGCAGGCCAACGCGCTTACGCTGGGCATGAAGGGCGACACCATCACCAAGGTGCAGCAAAAGCTCAAATCGCTGGGGTACCTTTCCGGCAAGGCCACAGGGTACTATGGCTCCGCCACCGAGGATGCCGTGCAGGCGTTCCAAAAACAGAACAAGCTCAGCGCCGATGGCAAGGCCGGCCGCCACACCATGCAAACGCTGTTTTCCAGCGGCGCCAAGGCCGCGCCCGCCGAGTATACGCCCAGCACCGGCACGGATTCCGGCTCGAGCGGCAGCTCCGGCGGTTCAAGCGGCAGCTCCGGCGGCTCGAGCAGCTCCTCGGGCAGCGGCAGCCTGGATGCGTTCATCGCGGCAGCCAAAAGCAAGCTGGGCAGCCGGTATGTGCGCGGCGGCAAGGGGCCCAGCACGTTCGATTGCTCCGGCTTTGTATACTGGTGCCTGCGGCAGGCCGGCGTAAGCCAAAACTACCTTACCAGCTCGGGCTGGCGCAGCGCGAGCAATTACCAAAAGGTAAGCTCGCTATCCAGCCTGCACAAGGGCGACATCATCGTGTTCAAGGGGCATGTGGGCATCGCAATGGGCGACGGCACCATGATAGACGCCTCCTCCAGCTCGCGTCAGGTCGTGCACCGCAGCTGCCTGGGCGATTGGAGCCAGCGCAACTTCATAGTGGCCTGGCGGGTATTCTAATAAAATCAGGCGCATACTTTGGCCCCCTTTTTAGGGGGCCTTTTGCCGCGGCGAAAGACGCAAAATCCCCCTCCAAATAATGAAGGGGGATGGTTCCCGCAGGGGTTTATTTATTTCCCGGGATATCCTTTAGCCCTGCCACACCGGCGGCAATGTCTTCATCGGTGGGCACATAATCCACCAGGGTGCCATCGTTAAACTGCTGATACGCCAGCATATCGAAATAGCCTGTGCCCGTGAGGTTGAATAAAATCACCTTGCTCTGCCCGCTTTCGCGGCATTTAACGGCCTCCTCGATGGCGGCGGCGATGGCGTGGGAGGATTCCGGCGCGGGGAGCGTGCCCTCGGCATTGGCAAA
This sequence comes from Christensenellaceae bacterium, assembly GCA_031261085.1. GTDB lineage: Bacteria > Bacillota > Clostridia > Christensenellales > CAG-138 > Pelethousia. Next base: position 42,274 of record JAISKB010000025.1, on the reverse strand, counting down.
CAGCTTGGCGGCCTTAAATACATCGGTCTGCCTATAGGAACGCGCTTCATCCAGCTGCCCGTCGTGATAGAGCTTGCTGAGCACGGGGGACATGCCATGGTAGCGCAGCCCGCCCGCGTGGATGGGAGAGGGGCGGAAGCCGCTGCCCAAGGTATACATCTTGGCGAGCGGGGTCACGCGGCCGGTATCGCAAAAATCGTAGGCGTAGGTGCCGCGCGTGAGGGAGGGGCAGGAAGCGGGCTCTACCGCGATGAAGTAAGGCGCGGGCTTGCCCTGCAGCTTGTCGGCCATATATTCCGAAATGATGCCGCCCAGGTTGCTGCCGCCGCCGGCGCAGCCTATCACGATATCCGGCGTTTCCTCCAGCAGTTCCATGGCCCGCTTGGCCTCGCTGCCTATGATGGCCTGATGCAGCAGCACATGATCCAGCACGCTGCCCAGCACATAGCGGGTGTTTTCGGAGGTGACGGCGTCCTCCACCGCCTCGGATATGGCGCAGCCCAAGCTGCCGCCGCTGTTGGGGTCCTCGCCCAAAAGCTTGCGGCCTATCGCGGTGGTGTCGCTGGGGCTGGCTATCACCTGTGCGCCAAACGTGCGGATGATCTCCCGGCGGTACGGCTTTTGCTCGGCGCTCACCTTCACCATATACACGCGCAGCTTCAGCCCAAAATACGCGGCGGCCATGGAGAGCGCTGTGCCCCACTGGCCCGCGCCGGTCTCTGTGGTTAAGGTGGTTAGCCCTTGCTGCTTGGCGAAATACGCCTGCGGCACCGCGCTGTTGAGCTTGTGGCTGCCGGAGGTGTTGTTGCCCTCAAACTTGTAATAGATGCGGGCGGGCGTATCGAGCGCCTTCTCCAGCGCATAGGCGCGCTGCAGGGGGGAGGGCCGATACATGCGGTAATAATCCATCACCGCGCCGGGTATCGAAATATACCGGTCGGTATTGTTAAACTCCTGCCGTACCGACTCCTCGCAAAAAACCGCCATGGCTTCTTCGGGCGTGAGCAGCGCGCCGGTGCCCGGGTTGAGGAAGGGCGCATGCGGCGGCATATCCGCGCGCAGGTTATACCAATAGTCCGGCAATTGCGCTTCAGTCAAATATGTTTTGTTGGGAATGTTGTGCAGCATGATGAAATCCTCCTAGTTTTTTGTAATAAAAAAGACCTTCGCATCCTACTAATAGGACGGGAAGGTCATTCTCGCGGTACCACCTAATTTGGCTGTAAAAGCCCACTCAACCGCGCACCAATATGCGCGCTCCCTTGATAACGGGCGGAGCTCCCGTCAGTGCTTACTTAGGGTAAAAAGCCCCGTTCTGCCTGCCCTTGCGAGCCCATTCGCCTACCTCGGTCACGGCCGCATTCACACCAATGGCGGCTCTCTTAACGTGCCTTGCGGGTGGCTACTCTCCTCGCGCAACGGTTTATATTTCGATTGATACATACTATACAACGAACTCCAATCGGTGTCAAGCGTGTAAAAAAGTTTTTTTAAATGTGTTTTTACTTTCGGGAAAGCACGCCGCAATCCACTTTAACCACCCGATACGCGGGCGCATACGCCGCGCGGTACGTTTCGCTGTGCGAAACGGCGGGGCAGCCCCGCGCCATATAGCCGGGCAGATAGCTTTGCAGCGCACCGGCAGAAAACGGCAGCGCGCTTTGTTCCGCCAGCAGGGCTAGCCGCGCGAGCTTTTGCTCCAGCCCCGCCCGGGCGCCGGGTTGCAGCTTGGCCGAGTCCGCAAACCGCGCAAACACATCGGCGGCGCTAACGCCCTGCGCTTTGGCCGCCGCCAGGTGCAGCCGGCAAAACCCGTTGCCAATGGGCTCATACAGCGGCGGCAGGGGCTGCGCCTGAGCGCCCGCATATTCCCGCTCCAAATGGGCCCGCGCCCGCGCGAGGTCCTGCAGCAAGTGCCCGCAGCCAAACTCGTTTTGGTACACGAGCTTTACGGCATCCTGCGGCTGCATTTGCGGGTACGCAGCCGCGTGCGCACGGAGTATCGTCTCCAGCTCGCTCATGCCGCGGCCTGCAAAAAGCCCGCGCGGCGCAGCGCCAGCACCAGCAGCGGCACCAGCACGATGTGCAGCACTATGGCGGGCAGCGCAGTGAGGAACGCCCCCGACATAAATGCCGAAAACGTGAATGCGGAGCCCGCAAGCCCGCTTAGCAGCCACCGCACCAGCCCCCACGCAACGCGGCCTATGAGCATGGCGAGCAGCAGCGAAGCATAAATACTGCCCACCTTTTTGGGCAGCCTGGCATACAGCAGGCTGACCGCCACGCCATACGCAGCCAGCTCAAACGCCATTGCTACGCCGGTGGGGAATAAGGGGGGCATCTGCGTGAGCGCAAAGCTGAGGAACGGCGCTACAAACCCCACCGCCAGCGCATAGGGCCAGCCGCACAAAAAGCCGCACAGCAGCACGGGGATATGCATGGGCGAAAGCACATACCCATTGGGGATGACGTGGAACAGCTGGGGTAAGATCAGGCAGAGCGCCAGGCAGAGCGCGCTGAGCACCAGCTGCCGGATGGAACCGGGTTTGTTCTTCATAAACTATCCTCCAAAGCAAAATAAAAATACCCGCTCGCTGCTGCGAAAGAGCGGATACCTTCTGGTACCGTATGCGAATGTAGGCTGTGCAAATAAACGCGTGCGTGCCGGCTTCTGCCGACGGATGCGTTATTATACCACGCGCCCGCCCCTATAGCAAGCGCTCCTCCGCAAGGAGCTCGCGCAGGGCATCCAGCGCCAGCTTAATCAGCGCGGTGGCGCTTAGCCCCTGTGTGCCCACCACCAGGCTGTCGCACCGGCTAAAGGGTATGAGCAGCTTTTTTGCCGGGCTTTGCCCCACGGCGGCGGCCATGGCGGGCGTGATTTCGCCCAATAGGGAATCCGCAATCACGATGCCCAGCGGCCCCACGATAATATCGGCGGTGCGGCAGTTTACAATCAGCGCGTTTTCGCCGGTGGCCCCCACATCCGCCCCGGCCTTGAGCATGGCGGCGGTCGCCATGGCATTGGTGCCCACGGCCACTACCTCGGCGCGCATGCTGGCCTCCTTAATGCCGCTCACCAGCTGCTTGCCGATTTTGCCGCCCTGCCCGTCTATCACCAATATGCGCATACAGCCGCCTCCCCCGCGATTTGTTTCCGTTAGTATATCATCGCCGCGGCGCGAATACAACAAGCTCCCGGGTTGACGCGGGCCCGCCTCCCGCTTTACAATAAACGTATATACAGCATGCCGCCTTAAGCGGCGGGAGGAACGGCTGATGAAATTCGTATCGTGGAACGTGAACGGCTTTCGCGCTTGCCTGCAAAAGGGGTTTGCCGAATATTTTGCGCAGGCGGGGGCGGATTGGTTTTGCCTGCAGGAGACCAAGATGCAGCCCGATCAGGCGGATTTTGCGCCGGAGGGCTACCATGTGTTCTATCACAGCGCGGTGCGCAAGGGTTATTCGGGCACGGCCATATTCGCCCGGCGGGCGCCGCTTGGCATCGCGTATGGCATAGACGGCCAGCACGATGACGAGGGCCGCGTCATCACGCTGGAATACGAGGCGTTTTACCTCATCACCTGCTATTCGCCCAACGCGCAGGCCGAGCTTGCGCGGCTGGGATACCGCATGGAGTTTGAAGAGGATTTGCGCGCCTACCTAACCCGGCTAAACCAGCATAAGCCGGTCATACTCTGCGGCGACCTGAACGTGGCGCACGCCGATATCGATTTAAAAAACCCCGGTCCCAACAGGGGCAGCGCGGGCTTTACCGATGAGGAGCGCGAAGCGTTTACCCGGCTGCTGGCGGCGGGCTTTGTGGATAGCTACCGCCACCTATACCCCGCGCAAACCGGGGCCTATACCTGGTGGAGCTACCGCTTTAACGCGCGGGCCAACAACGCGGGTTGGCGTATAGACTATTTTGTGATGTCCAACGCCCTTGCGCCCGCCCTGCGCGAGGTTCGCCTCCGGGCCGATGTGCCGGGCAGCGACCATTGCCCGGTGGAGCTGGAGCTGGAGGGGTAAGCTTCGCCCCGCCATTTTTTGCCCCCGCAAGGGGGTATTTATTTTAAGGGCAAAGCATTTTAAGGGGGACAAAAAACCTTCGCCTATCAAAAATGCCCCGCTTCTGCTATACTAAAGCAAGTGAAAACCCGATTTAGAGGAGGTAACGATATGGGCCGCATGCATTTGCTCTCGAGCATAGTCAACCCCGCCACGGGGCAGGTAGAAGGATATTGCATCATCAAATCGGTTGCGCTCAAGAGCAACATAAAGGGCAGCGACTACCTGGACCTTGTGCTGTACGACGCCGGCGGCGAAATAAACGCCAAGCTGTGGGATTATAACGCCGAGCAGCACGGGCGCTACGAGCCGGACAGCATTATAAAGGTGCGCGCCTCGGTGAACCTGTGGAAGGAGACCGAGCAGCTTAAAATAGACCGCATCCGCAACCTGAAAGAGGATGAGGAGGTGGATATGGATGGGCTTATCCCCTGCGCGCCGCGCGACCCCGCCCAAATGTACGACACGCTGTACAAGCGCGCCGAAGGCTTTGAGGATGGGGATTTGCGTATGCTTACGCAGTACCTGCTCCGCGAGCATAAAGAGGACTTGCTGCGCTGGCCCGCCGCGCTTAAGCTGCACCATGCCATGCGCGGTGGGCTGCTGTATCACACGCATACCATGCTGCGCGCCGCCGAGGCGCTGTGCGACATCTATGCGCCGCTTTACCCCGCGCTCAGCCGCGAGCTGGTTTATGCGGGGGTGATACTCCACGACATCGCCAAGGTGCCCGAGCTGCGCGTGGGCGCGCTGGGGCTGGCGACGGCTTACAGCGTGCCGGGCCAGCTGCTGGGACACATCAGCATGGGCGTTTCGATGATTGAACGCGCCGCCGCCGAGCTGATGATAGACGACGGCATAAAGCAGCTGGCGCAGCATATTCTACTGTCGCACCACGGCCAGGCCGAGTTTGGCAGCCCCAAACCGCCCATGTTCCCCGAGGCCGAGCTGGTGGCCCAAATCGACCTGCTGGATTCCCGCATGTTCGAGATGTTCGATGCGCTCGAGCCCGTGCAGGTGGGGGAATTTTCGGAGCGGCAATGGGCGCTGGATAACCGGCAGCTGTATAAGCATGGGCACGCGTAAGGGCGTTTTTTCTAGCCCCCTCCTTAACTTGGGAGGGGGCATTTCTTTTTGGAGGAACGTTTCGCGGGGGCAGGCCCCCGCACCCCGGCTGGGGACGGGCGCCGTCCAAAGAAACCCTTCGCATGGAAGGAATGATTTTTTGGGGAAGCCGCCTATGCCCAACGGGGGATTGGGGATGTTAACCCCCAGGTTCATCGTATAAAGATTTCCCTCTCCCTGGGGAGGGGGTTAGGGGGTAGGGCAAAAATCCCCTCCGCCGGGGAGGGGATAAGAAATATTTTTATTCTACCGTAACCGATTTAGCCAGGTTCCGCGGCTTATCTATATCGCAGCCCTTCAGCAGCGCCACATAATAGGCGAACAGCTGCAGCGGGATGATGGCCAGCGAGGGCGTAACCAGCTCGGGCGCCTTGGGCAGCCACATAACGTGGTCGGCGGTTTCCTGCACCTGCTCCATGCCCTCCTCAGTGATGGCCAGCACGGTGGCGCCCCGGGCTTTTACCTCGCGGATGTTGCTTATCATCTTATCGCGCAGGGGGGCATAGGTGCAAAGCGCCACCACCAGCGTGCCGGGTTCTATCAGCGATATGGTGCCGTGCTTAAGCTCGCCCGCCGCATAGGCCTCGGAGTGGATGTAGGAAATTTCCTTGAGCTTGAGCGAGCCTTCCAGCGCCATGGCATAATCCAAATTGCGCCCTATAAAGAAAATATCCTTGCAGCCAAAATAGAGGGATGCGAGGTATTGTATGGATTGGCTTTCGGCAAGCTGCCGCTCGATTTGGGCGGGAAGCGCCTGTATCTGCTCCAGCGCCTCGGCCGTTTCGGCGGCGGATACGATGCCGCGGCATTGCCCCATGTAGAGCGAGAGCAGGTAGCACACGGCCAGCTGCGCGCTGTAGGCCTTGGTGGTGGCCACCGCAATTTCGAGCCCGGCCCAGGTATATATCACATCCTCGCTCGCGGCGGCGATGGTGCTGCCCACCACGTTTACGATGGATATCGTTTTGCTACCCCGCGCCTTAGCCTCCCGCAGGGCAAACAGCGTATCCAGCGTTTCGCCGGATTGGCTTATGGCGATGGTGAGCGTGCGGCTTGTGACGAGGGGATTGCAGTAGCGGAATTCGGACGCCAGCTCCACACAAACCGGCAGCCGCGTCATGCGCTCGATATACAGCCGCGCGATATGCCCCACATGCGCCGCCGAACCGCAGGCCACGATATAGATGCGGTCGGCGTTTTTTATATCCTCCGGCGTGATATGCAAAAGCCCCAGCTCGATGCGGCCCTCCTTGATGCGGGGGCGCACCGTATCCCGTATGACGGCCGGCTGCTCCATGATCTCTTTAAGCATAAAATGCGCGTACCCGCCCTTTTCGGCGGCGCCGGCATCCCAATCCACATGCTCGGGCTGTTTGGCCTGCTGCGTGCCGTAGCGGTCAAATACCGCCACGCCATCCTTGCGGATTACCGCAAGCTCATATTCGCTAAGGCGCAGTATATCGCGGGTATGCGCCAGCAGCGCGGGGATATCCGAAGCGATAAAGTTTTCGCCCTCGCCCAGGCCTATGACCAGCGGGCTATCCTTGCGCACCGCCAGCAGCTGGTCGGGAAAATCCTGAAACAATATGCCCAGCGCAAAGGAGCCGGTAAGCATGTTGACGGCTTCGCGCACCGCATGCACCGGGTCGCCATGGTAGCAGTAATCCATCAGCTGCACGGCGATTTCGGTATCGGTATCGGTTGCGAAGCTGTAGCCGCGCTTGGTAAGAAACTCCCGCAGCTCCATATAGTTTTCGATGATGCCATTGTGCACCAGCGCCACGCGGCCGCTTTGGCTCAGGTGCGGGTGCGAGTTGGTGTCGTTGGGCTCGCCGTGGGTGGCCCAGCGCGTATGCCCTATGCCGATGCGGCCCGGCATACTGCCGCCGTCGCCGGTCCGCTCGCACAGCACCTGCAGGCGGCCCTGCGCCTTGGCCACCTTCAGCGCGCCCTCGTGTACCAGCGCGATGCCGCTCGAATCATACCCCCGGTATTCCAGCTTTTTTAACGCCTCCAGCAGCAGCGGCGCCGCCTGTTTATCTCCAATATAGCCTACGATACCACACATGATGAACCTCCTTTTTTTGGGAGCCGCGCTCCCGCCCCTCTTATCGAGGGCTATATCTATCCCTGTTTCGCGCCCATAAGGTTTTGCCCCCAACGGCCCTGCAATCAATCCATGCTGATTGCGCCTGTAATGCCTTTTAGCGAACCCGGGTAAAGCTCCCGTACCATGCTCCATTTTGCCGTGCCCGAAGCATCTTTTATGTGTATAAGCCCATGCTCATAGGTTGGAACAAACCCGCGCTTGCCATAAAAGTCAGGCGCACCACAAAGGAAAACGGCGTGGTAGTGCAGCTCCTTTGCCCTTGCGAGCGCAAATTCAATCATCGCTGTTGCGATGCCGCGCCCAAAGCAGCCAGGGTGCACGCATATCGGCGAGAGCACCAGCTCGGTGCGGGCGCCGCCGCCCGTTGCGATGCTCGTTTTATATAGCACGATCTGCCCCACGATCCTATCCTCGAGCACGGCGACAAACGAAAGCTCGGGGATGAACGTATCCTTCTTGCGGACCTCGTTTAAATAATCGGCTTCTGTGCCGTCCCCGTGCGGCGCGGCGGCAAAAGAGATTTTTACAAGTTCATAGACCGCGGCATAGTCCGCCGGTTGCTCCTGCCTTATGCGCATAGTGCCCCCCTGCCCGGTTTTTAATGAAATTGCGCAAGCGCCGCGGCAGCACATCCCTTAATACTTATTCCTCAAACCCTTCCTCCATGCCCGCGCTGCCCTGCGGCAGCCCCTCTATGGGCAGGGAGAAGCGGAATATCGCGCCGCCGCTCCTTGCGTTACGGGCGGATATGCCACCGCCGTGCGCCCGCACGATGCTGGCGCATATCGAAAGCCCCAGCCCCATGCCGCGGTGCGAATCCCCCCCGCTGTGCTCCTTGGCGACATGCCCGGCCAGCAGGGCTTCCACCTTGGGAGCGTCTATGCCCCGGCCGCGATCGCGCACCAAAAATATGGCGGCTTCAGCATTGGCGCACACCTTAAGCTCAATGGGCTGCGCGCTCCCGCAATGATAGATGGCGTTTTCGATGAGGTTGATGAGCACCTGCTCAATGAGGGTCGCATCCATGGGCGCGATGAGCAGCTGCTGCGGCACGGCCACGGTGAGCGCCTGCCGCGGGAAGCGGCGGCGTATCTGCCCCACCGCCTGCGCCACAACCTCCTCCACGATTTCGGGGGTTTTTTTGATGGCGGCGGTGCCATCCACAATACGGGTGACCGAAAGCAGGTTTTCCACCATGCGGATGAGCCACTGCGCGTTTTCACGGATATCTTCATATAGCTGTGTGCGCGCCGCAAGGGGAAGGTCGGCCTCGATGAGCGCGCTGCTCGCGCCCGATATGCTGGTGAGCGGCGTGCGCAGGTCATGCGAGATGGCCCGCAGCAGGTTGCCGCGTAGCCGTTCGGATTCCATCTCCAGCGCCACGCGGTTATGGTCCGCCAAAATGCGCTGCGTTTCGATAACCATGGCATACTGCGCGGCCACCAGCAGCAAAAACCGCCGCATGCCGGCGTCCTTTTTTAGCTTCCCGCCATCCTCCACCGCGATGCACTGGCTTACCTTGCCGCGTACCGTCACCGGCAGCAAAAACATATCCTCGGGCGGGTGCGCCATTTCGGCCTCGGATAAGCATTGGGCCGAAAACCCGCTGATTTGGCACACCCACCGCCCTATGATGCGGCTTATGCCGGCCTCGTCCTCGGCGGACAGCAGCTCGTTGGTCATATGGTACAGCGCGCTGGTACGATACTCCTCTTCCCGCGCGCGAAGCGCCCTTTGGCGATAGTTCGCCATGAGGTTGCTGGCGAGCACAGAGGCGGAAAACAGCAGCAAAAACGTGACGGGATACCCCGTGCGGGTGAAGTTAAAGGCGTTGTAAGGCCACATGAAGTAATAGTTGACGCCCAGCACGCCCAGCACCGCGGCCGCCGTGCTGTAGATATACCCCGGGGTAACGCAGGCCACGCACATAACGGCCAGCGCAAACAGCACGGATAGGCTCTGCCTATCCACAAACATGTATTGCAGCAGCAGCGAAAGGCCGATGGCCGATATCATGATGATGAACATGCGGCAAACGGCGGGTATGCGCAAAAACAGCGCGCCCGCGCGCCGCAAAGCGCCGCGTATCGTTTGCCAAATGCGAAGCATCGCTTTACCTCCCCCTTTGCTTGGCTGCACGTTGCAAGCTACATGTGTATTGTGCCATATCCCGCACAAAAAAGCCATAGGCTATTGCCGCCGCAGGGCCTTAAAGCATTGGCCAAGGCAATCGTTCCGCCGCAAAAATCGGGCAAAAAACGGGCCGGGTAAGGGCGCCCGGCGCGGGCGGGCAGCGTAAATTTAGCTTGCTTTGTATAGGTGCAACTTATATAATAATTTTATCTAAGTCGTATTGCAAATAGGCTGAGGCAAGCGGGTTGCCATGTGGCGGCATACAGCCGAAAGGAGCTATGCTTCATGAATAATGTCCCCTTCATTCTACTGATCGAAGACGATAAGGCCATCAGCAATTTTATGAATACCGTGCTTTGCGCCAACCAATACCGGGTGCTGCACGCGCAAACGGGCCGCGAAGCCATAGCGCTCAGCAGCTCGCACTGCCCCGATGTGGTGCTGCTCGATTTGGGCCTGCCCGATATGGATGGCGTGGAGGTCATACGCACGATGCGCCAATGGACGCAGGTGCCCATCATCGTGGTATCGGCGCGCAGCCGCGAGCAGGAAAAGGTCGACGCGCTGGATGCCGGGGCCGACGACTATGTGCCCAAGCCCTTTGGCACCGCGGAGCTGCTGGCGCGCATACGCACCGCGCTGCGGCACAACACCCAAGGCCCCGGGCAGGATGCGCCCAGCGGCAAGTTCCAAAATGGCGGGCTGAGCATCGATTATGAGGCGCGCCGCATAAACGCCGATGGCAACGAGGTGCACCTCACGCACATCGAATATAAAATCGTGACGCTGATTGCCCGACATGTGGGCAAGGTGCTCACCTACGATTATATCATCCGCAATGTATGGGGCGGCCGCCCCACGGTGGATAACCAAATACTGCGGGTCAACATGGCCAACATCCGCCGCAAGCTCGAAAAAAACCCCGCGGAGCCGCTGTATATCGTGACCGAAACCGGCATAGGCTACCGCATGATCGACTATACGGTCGATTGAAAAGCCATTATGCTCACCCCCAGGCAGAGCAGCCTAAGCCTTACAGCAAGCGCGCACCAAAATAAATTGGTGCGCGCTTTTAAATTCTTTAGCCAATGTATAAGGGAAGGAGCTCTGCCCCAAAAAGCCTTTTGCTTATGCCGCGGGGGGTACCTCTTGGCCGCCGGCCGCTGCGGCACTGGCCGCGCCGCCGCCATACAGCGTGCTGACCGGGTCGACCTGCTTAAGGAAGAAGTACAGGCGGGATTGCGCTTCGGGCATATCGCTGTCCGGGTCATCGCCGCAGGTATACAGGGTGATGAATTGGTCGAAGGGGGCGGCGGTCACACCAAAGTCAAACTCGCTGCGTTTGATTTGCTCGTCAATCCAGGCTTGGGTTTCCTCGGCGTTTTTGGGGATGAAGCCGCCGTCGCCGGGCCACCAGGTGTTGTAGAGCAGGGTTTTAAAAGGCTCCTTTTTGTTGGTTTCATACATGGCGAATATCTCGAACTTGCCCTCTATGCCAAATGCGGATATGTCGATCAGCCGACCCTTCTCGGTGCTGAAATCCGGCAGGGCGGCCTTGTCGAGCGTTACGTTGCACCGCTTGGTGTAGGCGCACTTTTCTTTGCCCAGGTTCACCTCCTGGATATGGTGCAGCTGGTGGAACATCGCGCCGGAAACGCGCGCGTTATGGCCGGTGATTACGATGTTTTGCGTGGCGATGTTGTAGTGCGAATAGATTGCGCCGGAATCAACCTTTTTTTTATCCACGTCATGCTTGGCATAAAGCCAATCGTTGCCATACATAACAGGATAGTCGATGTTGGTGCCGGGGATGGCTATCCAGCCGATCGTATCGCTGTTTTTCGCCTTGACCTCGGCGATTTTATCGGTATATGGGGGTATATAGGCCGGCTCGGGCTCAGGCGTAGGTTCCGGCGTGGACGCGGGCGCCTCCACCGGGGCGGGGGTGGGCGGCAAATCAATCACTACGGGCGTGTCGCCTTTTTTGGAGCACCCTACGCTCAAAAGCGCGACGATTGCCAACGCGATGATAAAAAATCGCTTCATACGTTCATTCCTCCTAATAGGGTATTACCCTAAATGCATCATATCATAACCGTACAGTCCGCATACGGGCAAACGGGTCATTTTATAATATGTTCATATTTGCCAGTAGGCCGCCGCAAAAAACGTACAGGTCAGCCGGTAAACCCGGCTGGGCTTCAGGGTGGGGCAAACGAAGCCCTACAGCAAGCGCGCACCAAAATAAATTGGTGCGCGCTTGTAATTTTATAAACCAATGTATAAGGGAAGGGGCCCTGCCCCTAAAAAGCCTTTGGCTTACGCCGCGGGGGGTACCTCTTGGCCGCCGGCCGCTGCGGCGTCGGCCGCGCCGCCGCCATACAGCGTGCTGACCGGGTCAACCTGCTTAAGGAAGAAGTACAGGCGGGATTGCGCGTTGGGCACGTCGCTATCCGGGTTGTCGCCGCAGGTATACAGGGTGACGAACTGATCGGTGGGGGCGGCGGTCACGCCAAAGTCAAACTCGCTGCGCTTGATTTGCGCGTCGATCCAGGTTTGAATTTCCTCGGCGTTTTTGGGGATAAAGCCGCCGTCGCCGGGCCACCAGGTGTTGTAGAGCAGGGTTTTGTCGGGCTCCTTTTTGGTGGTTTCATACATGGCGAATATCTCGAACTTGCCCTCTATGCCAAATGCGGATATGTCGATCAGCCGACCCTCCTCAGTGCTGAAATCCGGCAGGGTGGCCTTGTCGAGCGTGATGGTGCAGCGCTTGGTGTAGGCGCACTTTTCTTTGCCCAGGTTCACTTCCTGGATATGGTGCAGCTGGTGGAACATCTCGCCGGAAACGCGCGCGTTATGGCCGGTGATTACGATGTTTTGCGTGGCGATGTTGTAGTGCGAATAAATCGCGCCGGAGGTGGATTCTTTTTTGTTGACGTCATGGTCGGCATAAAGCCACTTGTCGCCATACATAATGGGATAGTCGATATTGGTGCCGGGGATGGCCACCCAGCCGATGTTATCGCTGTTTTTTGCCTTGACCTCGGCGATTTTATCGGTATAGGGGGATACATAGGCCGGCTCGGGCTCAGGCGTAGGTTCCGGCGTGGGCGCAGGCGTCTCCACCGGGGCGGGGGTGGGCGGCAAATCAATCACTACGGGCGTGTCGCCTTGTTTGGAGCAGCCTACGCTCAAAAGCGTGATGACCGCCAACGTGATGATAAAAAATCGCTTCATAAGTTAATTCCTCCTAGTGGGATATTACCCTAAAATGTATCATAGCATAATCGTCAAGCCTGCGTAAAGGCAAACGAACCGTTTTTATAATATGTTCATATTTGCCAGTATGCCGCCGCAAAAACGTACAAATCAACCGGTTTTACCGGCTGGGCTTCATGGTGGGGAACAGCAGCACATCGCGTACGGTGGGGGCATCGGTCAGCAGCATAACCAGCCTGTCGATGCCTATGCCGATACCGCCGGTGGGCGGCATGCCATATTCGAGCGCGGTGCAAAAATCCTCATCGATCATCATGGCCTCGTCATCGCCCTTGGCGCGCTCCTGCGCCTGCTGTACAAACCGCTCCCTCTGGTCTATTGGGTCGTTCAGCTCGCTGAACGCGTTGGCGTATTCGTGCCCGGCGATAAACAGCTCAAACCGCTCGGTAAGGTGCGGCTGCCCCGGCTTGCGCTTGGAGAGCGGGCTGATTTCCACCGGGTAATCGATGACGAAGGTGGGCTGCACCAGCTTATCCTCCACAAAGGCGTCAAACGCCAGCGCCAGCAGCTTGCCCCGCGTCGCGGTTTTGTCGGTAACCTCCAGCCCCAGCGAAAGCGCCAGCTGCCGCGCCAAATCATCGGTGGCGCAGGCATAAAAGTCCGCGCCGGTATGTTGCTTAACCGCGTCGTTCATCGAAACGCGGGCAAACGGGGCGGCCAAGGTTATATCCTGGCCCTGGTATTGTATTTGCGTGGCGCCGTTTATCGTTTGGCAGCAGTGCGAAATCAAATCCTCGCAAAGCGCCATCATGCCATTGTAATCGGTATACGCCTGATACAGCTCGATGGTGGTGAATTCGGGGTTGTGGGTGGCGTCCATGCCCTCGTTGCGGAACAGGCGGCCTATTTCGTATACGCGCTCCAGCCCGCCCACGATGCACATCTTTAGGTGCAGCTCGGTGGCGATGCGCAGGTACATATCCAAATCCAGCGTGTTATGGTGCGTGACGAAGGGGCGCGCGCTGGCGCCGCTGGCCGTGGTGTTGAGCACGGGCGTCTCCACCTCGATGAAGCCCTGCGCGTTGAGCCGGCTGCGGATTTCCGCGATGATGCGGCTGCGCTTTATGAAGGTTTGGCGCACCTCGGGGTTGACGATTAAATCGACGAAGCGCTGGCGGTAGCGCAGCTCGGGGTCCTTCAGCCCATGGTACTTTTCGGGCAGGGGCCTAAGCGACTTTGCCAGCAGCGTGAGCTCCTGCACATGGATGGATACCTCGCCGGTGCGCGTTTTAAACACGCTGCCCATCACGCCCACGATATCGCCTATGTCGTATGCCTTAAACGCGGCGTAGGCTTCCTCCCCCACATCCTCGCGGCGGAGATAAAACTGTATGCCGCCCTTTTCATCGAGCAGGTGCGCAAAGCTGGCCTTGCCCATGATGCGTTTGGACATCATACGCCCGGCCACGCGCACGCACTGCCCTTCGAGCGCGTCAAAACCGCCAATCACATCGGCGCTGTAGTATTGCTGATCGTACCTGACCTGTTCGAAAGGATCCTGCCCCGCGGCCTGCAGGGCCTGCAGCTTATCCCGCCGGATCTGCAGCAGCTCAGAAAGCTCCTCCTGCGTCAATTCGGGGGGTTCGGGGGTGTTGTTTTGTTGCTCCATGTATGCTCTCCCATCGCTTTGCTGGCGGCGGCCGCCGCTGGGGGTTATTTCCCTATGTTGAGTATCTCAAACGTGGCGACGCCGCCCGGGGTCTGGACATCTACCCTTTCGCCCCGTTTATGCCCCAGCAGGCCCGCGCCCACGGGGGATTCGTTGGAGATGCGGTTATCCCGCGGGGAAGCCTCGGCGCTGCCCACGATTTGGAAGGTGAGCTTTTGCCCCGTGGCCGTGTTTTTGATGGTGAGCGTTGCGCCCACGTTCACGGTTTCGGTGCTGACGTTTTCCTCGTCGATTACCACCACGTTGCGCAGCATGGTTTCGATTTCAACAATTTCATATTCGATGCGCGCCTGCTCTATTTTAGCCGCGTCATATTCCGCGTTTTCGCTCAGGTCGCCAAAGGAGCGCGCAATCTTGATTTGCTCCGCAATATCGGTACGCGCGGTGGTTTTTAAAAATTCCAGCCGCTCCTCATACTTTGCAATGCCTTCTGCCGTAAGACGTACTTCTGCCATGTAACAAAGTCCCTCCGTTCATATAGCTGCCCTCCATGCGGGCATACATATTATAAAGAAGCGTTGCCTCAAAGTCAAGGAATACAGGGTTTTTGCGAAATAAGGTAAATTTGTGCGCCGCCTGGCCCCCCTGCCCCTGCGCGCAAAAAATCCCCCTGCCGCCGGTAACGCAGGGGTTAGGGGCAAGGGCGCAGCTTATTCCTCGATTGGCTCCGGCCTAAACGCGCCGGTTTGGCATACCGCCGCAAAGGGCGCTGCCGCAAACGCGGCGCGGGCCCTTTCAGCCTCCTCCCCGCTTTGGAATATGCCCGCAACGCAGCTGCCGCTGCCCGTCATAGCGGCGGCCAGGGCTCCGTGCTGCAGCAGCTTCTTTTTATATGTGGCAATATTGGGCACCAGCGCGCAGGCGGCCGGTTCCAGCGCGTTTTGCGCCGCGGCGCAGAGCGCGTGCAGTTCCCCGGCTTGCAGGGCGGCCAGCGCCTGCCCCGTATTGGGGTGCGCCAAGGGCAGCCGCAGCCCGCCAAACAGCGCCGCCGTGCTCACGCCCTGCTCTCCCTTTACCAGCAGCAGGTTCAGCGCGGCAGGCGGCAGCGGCGTAAGGCGCTCGCCAATGCCCTCGGCCAGCGCGCACCCGCCCAACAGGCAAAAGGGAACATCCGCCCCCACCTGCCGGGCCATATCAAACAGCGCGGGCTCGGTGACGCCGCCATAGATATGGCATAGGCCCCGCAGCACGGCGGCGGCATCGGCGCTGGCCCCGCCCAGCCCCGCTTGCGAGGGGATGCGTTTTTCGATATGTATGCGGGCGGCATGGCCGGTGTGCGCCTCAAACAATTCCGCCGCGCGGCGGGCGGTGTTGTTGGGCGGCAGATATATGCCGCAGGTGACGCAAACGCTTGGCGCGGGCTCCAGCGTTACGGTATCGTGCAGGCTGACGGCGTGCATGATGGATCGCAGCTCGTGGTAGCCATCCGGCCGGCGGCGCAGCACATCCAGCGTGATATTGACTTTGGCATAGGCGTTGAGTGTGATTTTCATAGGGGTATTATAGCATATTGGTTGCGTGTTTCACCTATCACTTTACCCAAGGCGAGGAAGTGCTATGCAAAAATCCCCCTCCCTTATGGCAAAAGGAAGGGGGAACGCATAGTTTCAATATGGCTGGAGCTTGGGGAGTTAAAACTTTAGCTTTTCCAGCCGGTCGAAGGCTTTGCCCAGCGTTTCAACATCCACCGTGCAGGCGATGCGCATATAGCCTTCGCCCGCGTCGCCAAAGGCGGCGCCCGGCAGCATAAGCACATGCGCGCCATCCAAAAAAGCGTTGCAGGCCGCTATGCTGCCCAGGCCCGTTTTCGCTATGCCCGGGAACAGGTAAAACCCCGCGCCCTGCGCCGAAACCGTCATGTAGGGCAGCGCCTGTATGCGCGCCCGGGCATAGGCTACCCGCGCGGCGAATTCGGGCTTGATGGTCGCCTCTATCTCTTTGCGGTGCCGCAAAGCATACAGCGCGGCGCGCTGCGAGGGGGAGGGCGGGCAATAGATTATATTTTCGCCCACGCTCTTGATGGCTTTGGCGATGGGCGCGGGCGCAACCACGTTCCCCAGGCGGAAGCCCGTCATGATGAAATTTTTGCTGAAGGAATTCACGGTAACGGTGCGCTCCCGCATGCCGGGCAGCGTCATGATGGGCAAAAACGGCGCGTCGTAGCAAAAGGCGGTATAGATATCATCCGCAATGACCAATAAATCGTGCGCCTGCGCAAACGCGGCAATCTGCTCCAGCGTTTTTTGCGTGTAAAACGCGCCGGTGGGGTTGTTGGGCGAGGTGAACAGTATGGCCTTGGTGCGCGCCGTAAGGTATTGCGCCGCGCGCTCCATATTGGGCTGCCAATCCTCATTCTCGTAGCTGGGGACCAATACCGGCACGCCCAGCCCCTCCTCGATTTGGGAGGTATAGCAGGTGAAATAGGGGTCGAACAGCAGCACCTCATCCCCCGGGTCCAGCACGGCCATCATAACCTCCGTCATGGCAAGGCAGCCCGAGGCCGCGATAAACACCTCGTTCACGCCCAGCTGCACGCCATATTCCTCTTGGTAGAATTTGACGATCTCCTCGCGCAGCTCCATTTCGCCCCACGAATTGGTATATTTGGTGTGTCCCTTTAAGGCGTCCTGATACATGGCGTCCACGATGGCGCGGGGCGTGGGCACATCCGGGTCGCCTATGGAGAGATTGATTACATCATCGTAGCGCGTGGCGTTGTCGAATATGGGGATAAGCTTGCTCTCGGGCATGTTGCGGCGGCGTTCCGCAATGAAATTGCGCATGATAAACCCTCCTGAATTGGCGATAGATTCGCTTTTAATATTAAAGACCAGTATATCACAAACAAGCGCGGTTAGGGTAGCGGCGCGCGCATTATTTGGGCGGCTTTGCCCCTTATTTGCGGAACAGCTTCGCCAGCGGCTCCACGATATCGTGCAGGTCGGCAATGCTTTGGTTGAGCGCCTCTATATCGAGCCGGTTCAGGGTGTCTACCGCGCCGGAGACCTGCTCGAGCGCCTGCTCTATGCCCTCGGCGCCGGTCACGGCCAGGTTGGTAACGCTCTGCGTCATATAGGCGATGTCGGCCTGCGCAAGCGAATCGGCCACGACGTTGAGCTGGGTCAGCAGCGCGTTGAACCTGGGCACGATGCTAAACGCGCTGCCCGCGGCCAGCACGAGTATCAGCAGGCAGGCGATGGTGCGCAGCACGGATGCGCGGTATATCCGCTTAAGCAGCTTGGTTTGCTGGGCGAGGGCATCGGCGGCAGCGGTGTGTTGGATGGATGATTCCATGGGGCGCCTCCTTATGAATTTATAGTATGCTACCGCTATGGTACCATCGCCGACGGCGCGGGGCAAGCAAAATGCGGGCTTTTGCCGGCGCGCGGCTTGCAAAGCGCACGCAATGCGGCTACAATAATGAGAAAGGACATCTCTGGCATACCATATGGTCTGTTTGGTTCTGCTTGGGAGGTAGGTATGGATCACGTTTTAGCCACGGCGCGCACCTGGGCCCAAATCGACCTGGCCGCGCTGAAACACAATTTTGAATACGCCCAGCGGCAGTCCGGCAAAAAGGTGATGTGCGTCATCAAGGCGGATGCCTATGGGCACGGCGCGGTGCGCTGCGGGCAATACCTGCAGGCGCAGGGCGCGCAGGCGTTTGCGGTGGCTTGCCTGGCCGAGGCGATCGAGCTGCGGGAGGGCGGCATACAAGCCCCCATACTCATACTTGGCTACACCGGGCCAGAATACGCCGAATTGCTGGCAAAATATTCCATCGCGCAAGCGGTGCAGGGCGAGCGGTCTGCCGCGCTTTTGGCGGAGCACGCGCGCAAGGCGAACGCCTGCGTGAAGGTGCATATCAAGGTAGATACCGGCATGTCCCGCATGGGCATCTACGCGCAGGGCGAGCAGGCGGCGCTGAATGCCGCCGAGGAAATCGCCCGCATCTACGCCCTGCGGGGTATTTATGTAGAGGGCGTGTTCACCCATTTTTCCGTGGCGGATACACCCGAGGAGGATGGCTATACCGCGTGGCAGCTTCGCAGCTATACCACGGTGCTGGAGGCCCTAGGGGCCAGGGGCATCCGCCCGGAAATCCGCCATGCCAGCAACAGCGCCGCCATTATGGCGCACCCCGAGGCGCATTTGGATATGGTGCGCGAAGGCATCATGCTCTATGGCCTATACCCCGATAGCAGCCCCTGCCCCGGCGGCCCGCTTCGCCCCGTGCTCACGCTAAAATCCCGCGTGGCGCAGGTGCAGGATCTGCCCGGCGGCGCCTCCATAAGCTATGGCCGCACCTATACAAGCGAGGGCCCCCTCCGCACCGCGGCTATCGCCGCCGGCTATGCCGATGGGTACCCGCGGCGGCTGAGCGGCCAGGGCTATGCCTGCATAGGCGGCAAGGCATATAAGCAGGTTGGCCGCATCTGCATGGATACGCACATGCTGGATATCACCGGCAGCGAGGGCATACAGCCCGGCGACGAGGTGGCGCTGTGGGGCGCCGAGGGCATGCGCGCCGAGGAGGTGGCGCAAATCGTGGGCACCATCAACTATGAGCTCACCTGCCTGGTTACCCGCCGCGCGCCGCGCGTATATGTCAACGAATAAGCATATTCCACCAATAAAGGAGAATCACAATGGCACAACTAACGCTGGCAAGGGCGCAGGAACTGCTCCACAAACACGTTACCGAACAGCATCTTTTAACCCACGCGCTGGCCGTAAGCGCCGCCATGGGCGCCATGGCCGGCCATTTTGGCGCGGATGCGGAGCACTGGAGGGCCGTGGGCTACCTGCATGATGTCGACTTCGAAAAGTTCCCCGAAGAGCACTGCAAGCATGTGCGGGAGCTGCTCAGCGGCGAGGATGTGGACGAGGCCGATATTTTGGCCATCATTTCGCACGGCTATGGCATATGCACCCAGGAGGCGGAGCCTACCACCCCGCTGATGAAAAGCCTGTTTGCGGTGGATGAGCTGACCGGCATCATAATGGCCAACGCGCTTATGCGGCCCACCGGCATTATAGATATGGAAGTGAAGAGCGCCAAAAAGAAGTTTAAAGATAAGGGCTTTGCCGCCAAGTGCGACCGCGCGCTGATTCAGAGCGGCTGCGATGCGCTGGGCATGGATTTGGGCGATGTGATAGGCCTGGTTATAGAGGGCATGCAACAGGAGGCGGTTGGGCTGTGCCTAACCGGCAGCCCGGCCTAGCGGCGCGCTCATAAAATACTATAAAGCAAAAAGGGCCCTTCCCGCTTGGGAAAGGCCTTTTATGTTGTGCTTCCATGGGCTTTAGCGCCGCAATGCCCGGGGCTTGCCCAATATCTCCGCATATAGTATGCCCTGCGTCACGGCGGCGTGGTTCCAAACCAAGCCCCCCAGCTGCGTTGGCGTATAGGCATCGACGGAATCGCCCGGCTCCGCTTCCTCCGGCGGGCAATCCTCCGCGTCCATCAGGCTGCTCTCCACATGCAAATGGTCGCTCTCGGTAAAGGGCCGCACCGTATGGCGTATGGATACATCCGCCGAGCCCCGCGCGGGAGCATCCTGCTCCAGGCCGATGCCTTCCAAGGACTGATAGGTTAAGCTGCCATGGGTTGCGGCCGGGGGCTCCGCGTTGCGGGCGCTCATCTCGGCCACATTGGGCGCGGCGGCAACCGGGTTGCGGTAGGCCGGGCGCGGCACGGGCTGGCCGCCAAAGGTCGTATCCGGCACAAAGGCCGGGCGGGGAGCCGCCGGCGGCGCGGGCCGGGCGGCGGTGTTCTGCTGCTGCCGCGCCTTGGCCTGCTTGCTGTTTTTTGCGCCTACCCCTATGCTTATGGCTATGAACAGTAAAAAAACAAGGAACTCCATGTAAAATCCTCCTTTGGACCGGGAGGCGTTAGTTTTGCTTCGGCTGCTCCGCCGCGCCGCCCGCTATGGATTCACGCATCCGGGTATCGGAAATGACGTTTTGCATGTTGTAATAATCCATCACGCCCAGCTTGCCATCCCGAAACGCCGCGGCGATGGCCTGCGGCACTTCGGCCTCGGCCTCTATCACGCGGGCGCGCATGCCCTGTACCTCGGCTTTTTTCTCCTGCTCCTCCGCCACGGCCATGGCGCGGCGCTCCTCGGCCTTGGCCTGCGCAATGCGCTTATCCGCCTCGGCCTGGTCGATTTGCAGCTGCGCGCCCACGTTGCGGCCCACATCCACATCGGCGATGTCGATGGAGAGTATTTCAAACGCGGTGCCGGCATCCAGCCCCTTGTTGAGCACGGTTTGGGAGATGGAATCCGGGTTTTCAAGCACATCCTTATGGCTGGTGGCGGAGCCTACCGTCGTAACGATACCCTCGCCTATACGGGCGATGATGGTCTCTTCCCCCGCGCCGCCCACCAGCCTGTCGATGTTGGCGCGCACGGTCACGCGCGCCTTGGCGCGCAGCTCGATGCCATCCTTTGCGATGGCCGCGATGATGGGGGTTTCTATCACCTTGGGGTTCACGCTCATCTGCACGGCGTTCAGCACGTCGCGCCCGGCAAGGTCTATGGCGCAGGCGCGCTCAAAGTCCAGCGGTATGCCCGCGCGCTGCGCGGCGATAAGCGCGTTGACCACACGGTCCACGTTGCCGCCCGCCAGGTAATGCGCCTCGAGCTTGTTGAGGTTGATGATGAGCCCCGCCTTGGTCGCCTTGATCATGGGGTTTAGGATACGGGAGGGCGCCACCTTGCGGATGCGCATGGCGACCAGCTGAAACAGCCCCACCCGCACGCCGCTGGCAATTGCGGAAATCCACAGCCCAATGGGAACGAAGCTGAAGAAAATCGCCAAAAATATGATGAGTGCCACCAACAGAACCGCGTAGAGTAAAACTTGCATGAGTAAATACCTCCTGTTATTATCGTAGAATCAATGTGTTTTCCATAGCTTTGCCAAATGGAACTTTGTTATATTCGCTTGACCAAAATGCGCAGGCCCTCCACGCGCTCTATCCGCACGCGGGCGCCCTTTGGTATAAATTCCCCGCTCGATACGACATCCAGCTTTTGGCCGTCAAAATCGGCGTTGCCGCTGGGGCGGAGCGTGCACATACAGGTGCCTTCCCTGCCGATGAGCTTTTGCATATCCGCATCGCCCAGCGAGCTGGAGCCAACGTTGATGCTGTCCTTTAGCACGATGGGGGAGCGGGATAGCGCACCCGTGCTGAAGGAGCGGAATATGATGGCCGCCGCCACGATGAGCGGGATTAAAATGAGCAGCAGCGTGATGAGCGCGGTGGCGAAGGAATCGGCCCGCAGCACCACGGCGGCCAGCAGCAATATGCCGCCCAGCGCGCCGGGTATGCCCATGCCGGGCGTAAACATTTCGTATACCATGAGCAACAGCCCAATGATGAGGCAAAGCAGCGCCGGGAAGTTCCATCCTAAAAGATATTGTGAAACGGTCATGTAACGCAATCCTCCTTTCGAAGAGACAACAGCAAGACATGTTTTCTATTATCAGTATAGCACACGATTGTACAAAGAATGTATACTGAGTGTTAACTTAATTGCTTTGGGGTAAAAAGGGGCCGGGGCTTTGCCCCAGCCAACGAGCCGCAATATGAAAGCCCCCCTCCCGGCGGTAAGGTTGGGGTTAGGGGCGGGCAGCCCTTTCTTATATCTTAATCAGCGCGCGCAGCTTTCCCCACAGCAGCATCAGCCAGCTGCCCCCGTTCGGCTCTTTAATCACGGCGAGCAGTATCACAAACACCACCAGCATCAGCACGATGATCAGCCAAAGCGCCATGCCCCTGCCGCCGTCTTTGGCGGGCGCGTCCTCGGCCGCAAGGCTTAGGTCCGCCTCCTGCGCCGGCGCGCTTCGCTCGGCCTGCTTCACTTCGGGCGCGCTCTCGTGCCCCGCCGCCGCTTCGAGCTTGCGGTTAAAAAACGCCATTTCGTTGCAGCAATCATCGGCAATGCGCAGCGCCAGCGCCTTGCTTGGCTCCATACCGCTCTCTACCGCGCGCTTAAACAGCTCCATCGCCCGGCGCGTAATATCCTTTGCGGCTTCCGCATCGCCGGTGTTTTGCATCGCGCGGTCGTATACCGGTGTGATGGACTGCCGCAGCAGCGCCCGCAAAGCGTCCTTATCCTGCGCCATAATACTTCCTCCCCAAAAAACGACAAATTTAGAAGTTTCTTTTACAATATAGTATAAAACAATTATCCATCCGCCGCAATGCATTTCAAAAGCGTTTATAACATACGCATAGATTATGCGAAGCCGTTCCTTCTACCCATACCGGCCCCCAAACATGCGGGCCGCCGCCGCGCTCTGCCTCCTGCTTTGCCTGGTGGCGCTGGCCGTGCGCGGCTGCCGCATTGCCTGCGCGCGGCAACAGGCGGCGCCCGTAGGAGAGGACGTGACCGTTTCGGTATATATGCATGAAACGGGCGAGGTGCGCACCATGGGGCTAAACGCCTACCTGATAGGTGTGGTGGGCGGCGAAATGCCCGCCGCCTTCCCGCTGGAAGCGCTTAAGGCGCAGGCCGTCGCGGCGCGCACCTATACCGTGCGGCGGCTGCCGGCCTATGGCGGCAGCCCCTGCGGCCGGGGCGGCGCGGATATCTGCACCGACAGCACCTGCTGCCAAAGCTACAAAAGCGACGAGGCCTTGGCGGCGCGCTGGGGCAAAAACGCCGGCGCCTATGCCGATAAGCTGCGGGAGGCGGTGTATGGTACCGGCGGCGAAGTCGCGGTGTACCAGGGCGCGCCCATCGAGGCGCTGTACCACAGCGCGGCGGGCGGCCGCACCGAGGATGCGCAGCATGTGTTCTCGGCCGCGGTGCCTTATTTGGTGGGAGTGGATAGCCCCGGCGAGCAGGACGCGGCGCATTATACCGATATGCAAACCTTTACCGCCAAGGCGTTTGTCAAAGCCGTCAACGGCGAGTGGAGCAAGGCAAAGCTCAAAACGTCAAAATTGAAGGAGCAGGTGGCGGTGCTTTCCCGCTACGAAAGCGGGCAGGTCGAAAGCGTGCGGCTGGGCGGCATAACCGCCACCGGCAAGCAGCTGCGCAAAGCGTTGGGCCTATTCAGCGCCAACTTCACCATCCGGGTGGAGGGGGATGAAGTGACCGTTACCACCAAGGGGTACGGGCACGGCGTGGGCATGAGCCAATATGGCGCGCGCGCCATGGCGCTGGAGGGCAGCGATTATATCGAAATCCTGCAGCACTACTACACCGGCATCAACGTGGCGCCGATGGCGCCGCGGCCCTAGCCCTCTTCGGCAAACGCCCGCAGCGCATCCCCGCTCAGGCGGTAATTCGTCCAATCCTCCAGCGGTACGGCGCCCACGCCCCGGTAAAAGGCGATGCTGGGCGCGTTCCAGTCGAGGCAGCTCCACTCCAGCCGCCCGCAGCCCCGCTGCAGGGTTATGCTGGCCAGCTCGCGCAGCAGCGCCTTGCCGCAGCCCAGGCCGCGGTATTGTGGCAGCACGAATAAATCCTCCAAATGGATGCACGCCCTGCCCAAAAAGGTGGAAAAGCTATAAAAAAACAGCGCGAAGCCCACGGTCTGGCCCTCTATTTCGGCCAGCAGGGCTTCGGCTTTTTGTTTTTCAAACAGCCATTCGGTCAGCAGCGCGGGGGTGGCGACCACCTCGTCTTCCAGGTGCTCATAGGCGGCCAGCCCGCATATAAAGCCGTGTATGGCAGGTATATCCTGCGGCGTGGCAAATCGAAATGTAGTTGTGCTCGGCATGGCGTTCCCCTTTTGCATTGGTTAATATTATATATTATATCCCGCAAGGCGGCGCGGGGCAAGTGTTTTCACCCGCCGCTAAGCCGGCCGGTCGGGTATTCGTATATACTCTGCAAAAGGGGCGTTTCAATGCTATAATACACATATGATTTGGCTTGAAGGAGCGCCGGTATGACTATCACCAACGCCATGCGCCTGCTGACCCAGGCGGGCATACCTTTTGAACCGCGCGAATACGCGTGGGATGAAGCCGACCTATCCGGCGTACACGCGGCGGCCGCCATGGGGCTGGACCCGGACGCGGCGTTTAAAACGCTGGTGCTCAGGGGCGAAAAGACGGGGTATTTCGTGTGCTGCATCCCGGTGGCCGCCGAGCTGGATTTAAAAAAGGCCGCCAGGGCCACGGGGGATAAAAAGGCGGATATGCTCCATGTGAAAGACCTGTTGGGCGTTACCGGGTATATGCGCGGCGGGTGCGCGCCGGTGGGCATGAAAAAGGCGTTCCCCACCTTTTTCGATGAAACCGCGCAAATATATGAACGCATCGCCGTAAGCGCAGGCACGCGCGGGCAGATGCTGCTGCTCGACCCCTTAGCGCTGGCCGCGTATATAGGCGCCGCGTTTGTAGATTTGGTGTGAGAGCTTTGCCCCTAATACACCGGGTACCCCAGCACATACAGCGCCGTATACACCAGCAGCAGGCAGCCCAGCCCCACCGGCGCCAAAACGCGCAGCCACTTGGGGCTATGCCGCAGCAATGCCGCCGCCGTCAAGGGGAGCGGGAAGCATACTGCCAAATAGCGCGGCCCGCTCAGCAGCCACGTGCAGCCAATGGATACCGCAAAATAAACGAGAAAATACGCGCTGTAGCTGGGGCGCAGGCGGCGGGCCGCCGGCAGCATGATGGCGAGCGCGCCAAACGCGGCCAGCAGATTTGGCAAATACAGCCCCCAGGCCATGCGCATATCCCCCTGCGCAAGGGCGCTGAGCAGGTATTCGGTTTGGTAGGCGGCCGTGTTCCAAAAAAAGCCGAGCGCTTGGTGCCAATGCTCCCGCTGATACTGCAAAAACTTGAACGCGTCGCCGGTAACGGCGTAGTTGATATATACATATCCCGCCGTGCCCAGGCCCACGATGGCCAGGGAGACGAGCAGGCGCGCGATGTCCTTTTTATGCCAGCTTTTAAGCGGCGGGGCGCATAGCAAAAATTCCACCGCGATGGGCACGGCCAGCAGCACCCCCAACGAGCGGGTAAACGCCGCAAGCGCGCCAAACGCCCCCGCCAGCAAGAATTTCCGCTTGCGGGCGCACAGCATGCAGGCGAGCGAAAGCAGCAAAAACAGGCTCTCGCTCATGGGCGCGCCCAAAAACAAGGCCCCGGGCAGCAATACGCCGATCAGCAGGGTATACAGCGCATC
Source organism: Christensenellaceae bacterium (assembly GCA_031261085.1). Taxonomy (GTDB): domain Bacteria; phylum Bacillota; class Clostridia; order Christensenellales; family CAG-138; genus Pelethousia. The sequence goes on along the minus strand of JAISKB010000025.1, from coordinate 16,725 downwards.
CCGCCGGGGGTAATCGAGCGCCGCCAGCTCGTATAGCAATATGCCGCCGCCTATGGCGCAAAGGTTGCTGGCCACCAGGGCCGCGGCAAAGCCGCTGCCGCCGCACAGGTAGCCAATCAGCCGTATAACCAGCGGATACAGCGGGAAGAACACGATGTGGAAGCGCGGGTCGCCCTCCGCCACATACCAATTTTTTGCGATGCCTATGTAGTGCGGCGCGTCGGTGCGCGTCCAAAGGCGTTCCAGGGTGTTGAGCAAGCTGCCGGTGTAGCCGTTTACCCGTATATCCGCCGCATAGGCGAACGCGTATAGCAGCAGGCGGAGCGCCAGCAAGCCCAGCGCGATTTTGAGCCAGGGGTGGCGCCGCCAAAAGCGCAGGCTGCGCTTGCCGCCTTCCTCCGCCGGTGCGGGGGCGCTCTGTGCCCGCAAGGCCTCCAGCGCGGGGCATAGCTGTGGCGGTATCAGCCCAAACAGCGCGCACGAAAGCGCGGCGACCAGCAGCGCCATACCCAAATACGCGGCGGAAAACGCCCAATACGCAAATGCGGCGGCCAGCAGCACAAAATAGGCTATCCAAAAAATACGCTTCGTTTTCATGCATATAGTATACCACGCCATTTGCGCTTAGGCACGGGCATGCTAAAGAATTCTATATATAAATGGCGCGGCGGCCATGCTATAATTTATATTATGAAATCACCTGTATATTGGGAGCGCAAATGAAACGTATAGGCATACTCATCAACCCCATCGCGGGGTTGGGCGGCAGCGTGGCGCTAAAGGGCAGCGACGGTGCGGATATACTGCAAAAGGCGCGGGCGCTGGGCGCGCTGCCCCAATCGGCGCAGCGGGCCCGCGCGACGCTTGCACAGCTTGCGCCCTATAGGTCAGAGGTCGCTTTTTTGACCTATGGCGGCGCTATGGGGGAACAGCTTTTAACGGAGCTGGGCTTTGCGCCCATCGTGGTGGGCACGCCGCATACCCCCACGCGGGCCGCGGATACAAAAAACGCGGCGCGCGCCCTGCGGGATGCGGGCGCGGAGCTGCTGCTGTTCGCCGGCGGCGATGGCACCGCGCGGGATATTTGCGAGGCCGTGGGGCAAAGCATACTGGTATTGGGCATACCCGCCGGGGTAAAGATGCACTCCTCGGTATATGCGCTCAACCCGCTTAGCGCGGGGTTGGCCGCGGCGGAATATATACAGGGCAAGGCGGCGGGCCGGCGGAGCGCCGAGGTGATGGATATTGACGAGGCGCAGTTTAGGAACGGGCAGGTGCGCGCCCGGTTGTATGGCAGTATGGATATCCCCGCCCTAAGCGGGCATATGCAGAGCGCCAAATCCCCCAACGCGCCCGAGGAGGATGAGATGCTGGGCATGGCCGGGTATATCGTGAACGGCATGCGGCCCGGCGAGCTATATTTTTTGGGCCCGGGCAGCACCACCTTCGCCATCAAGGCGGATTTGGGCATTGCGGGCACGCTTTTGGGCATAGACGTGGTACGGGATGGCGCGCCGGTGCTTTTTGACGCCACCGAGCCGCAGCTTTGGGCGCTGCTGCAGGAGGCGAAAGCGTCCGCGCATATCGTGGTCACGCTCATCGGCGGGCAGGGCCTGCTGTTTGGCCGGGGCAACCAGCAGTTTAGCCCGCGCGTGCTGCGCCATGTGGGGCGCTCCTCCATACAGGTCGTGGCCACGCGCGGCAAGCTGCGCGCGCTCGAGGGCCGGCCCATGATGGTGGATACCGGCGACAGCGAGCTGGATGCCGCGCTGTGCGGGTATATGGACATCGTGGTGGATTATGAACAGACGGTGTTTTATAAGGTGGCGGATAGGTAATTTAAGATAACTTGGCCCACCCCCCTAACCCCCTCCCATTGGGAGGGGGAATATTTTTTGGAGAATGGTTTCGCGGGGGCGCCCGCACCCCTTCGCAGGGAGGGAATCAATTTTTTTGAGGGTATTTAGGTCGTTTACCCTGTGGATAGACGTTGCTTCCAGTCACCAGGGGCGCTCTTACTCTATGGCCAACTGCTCCCCGTCATAATCCACCGTAAACACCGTATCCGGCACGGGGTCGCTGGCGATGATATGCCGCGCCAGCAGCGTTTCGAGCTTGCCGGCCAGCAAGCGTTTGAGCGGCCTCGCGCCATATTGCGGGTCGTAACCGGCCTCGGCAAGGTATTGGCGCGCGGCGTCGGTCAGCCGCACATCCAGTTTGCGCTCGCCGAGCCGCTTGCGGATATCCAGCAGCAGCAGGTCGGTGATGCAAAATATTTCTTCCTGCGTGAGCGGCTTGTAAAACACGATGTCGTCGATGCGGTTGAGGAACTCGGGCCTAAAGCTCTGCTTAAGCAGCGCCTCCGCCTGCTGCCGGGCCGCTTCGGATATCTGCCCGTTTTCAATGCCCTCCAGTATAAAGCCGGAGCCCAGGTTGCTGGTCATCACGATGACGGTGTTTTTAAAATCCACCGTGCGGCCCTGCGCATCGGTGATGCGGCCATCGTCCAGTACCTGCAGCAGCACGTTGAACACATCCGGATGCGCCTTTTCCACCTCATCAAAAAGCACCACGCAATAAGGGTGCCTGCGCACGGCCTCGGTGAGCTGGCCGCCCTCGTCATACCCCACATAGCCCGGCGGCGCCCCAATAAGGCGGGATACCGCGTGCTTTTCCATATACTCGCTCATATCTATGCGCACCATGTTCCGCTCATCGTCGAAGAGCGCCTGCGCAAGCGCCTTGGCCAGCTCGGTTTTGCCCACGCCGGTGGGCCCCAAAAACAAAAAGCTGCCTACCGGCTTGTTGGGGTCCTTCAGCCCGGCGCGGGTGCGCAATATCGCGTCGCACACGGTCTGCACGGCTTCATCCTGCCCTATTACCCGCTGGTGCAAAATGGAATCCAGGTGCAGCAGCTTTTCCCGCTCGCCCTCCATCAGCTTGGCTACGGGTATGCCCGTCCAGCGGGCCACGATGCGGGCAATCTCCTCCTCGCTCACGCGGTCGCGCAGCAAGCCGCTGGCTTTTTCCTGCTCCATGGCGGTTTCCGCCTGTTCCAGCTCCGCGCGCAGCTTGGGCAGCTTGCCATATTTCAACTGCGCCGCGCGATCCAAATCGTAGCTGCGCTCGGCCTGCTCCATGTCGGCGTGCATCCGCTCGATTTCGCCGCGCAGGGACTGTACCTTTTTAATGGAATCCTTCTCGTTTTCCCACTTGGCCTTCAGGCCCGTGAATTCCTCCCGCTTGGCGGCCAGCTCCTTGCGGATATCCGTCAGGTGCGCGGCGCTCTGCTTGTCGTTCTCCTTGGTGAGCGCCGCCTCCTCGATTTCCAGCTGCATGATGTGGCGGGAAATATCATCCAGCTCCGCCGGCATCGAATCCATCTCGGTGCGTATCAGCGCGCAGGCCTCATCCACAAGGTCGATGGCTTTATCCGGCAAAAACCGGTCGCTGATATAGCGGTTCGACAGCGCAGCCGCCGCGATGAGCGCGTTATCCTGTATCTTTACGCCGTGGAACACCTCATACCGCTCCTTGAGCCCGCGCAGTATGGATATGGTATCCTCCACGGTGGGCTCCTCCACCATCACCGGCTGGAACCTGCGGGAGAGCGCGGCGTCCTTTTCGATATACTTGCGGTACTCATCCAGCGTGGTGGCACCTATGCAGTGCAGCTCCCCCCGCGCCAGCATGGGCTTTAGCAGGTTGCCCGCATCCATACTGCCCTCGGTGCGGCCCGCGCCCACGATGTTGTGCAGCTCGTCGATAAACAGTATGATCTTCCCCTCGCTCCGCTTCACCTCGCCCAGCACCGCCTTAAGCCGCTCCTCAAATTCCCCGCGGAACTTGGCCCCCGCAATGAGCGCGCCCATATCCAGCGAGAATATGCGGCGTTCCTTTAGCCCGGCGGGCACGTCCCCGCGCACGATGCGCTGCGCCAGCCCCTCGGCAATCGCCGTTTTGCCCACGCCCGGCTCGCCTATGAGCACGGGGTTATTCTTGGTTTTGCGGCTGAGTATGCGTATCACGTTGCGCACCTCGTCATCCCGGCCAATCACAGGGTCCAGCTTTTGCCGCTCCGCCAGGGCTACCAAATCCTGCGCGTATTTCCCCAGCGCGTCATAGGTGGCCTCCGGCGTATCGGTGGTGACCCGCGCCCCGCCGCGCACCGTGTTAAGCGCCTGCAAAAAGCCGCCCTGCGCGATGGAAAACGCCTGGAACAGCCCCCGCATCGCATCGTTGGGCGCTTCGAGCAGGCCCAAAAACAGGTGCTCTACCGATACATATTCATCCTTCATGTGCGCGGCCTGCTCCTCGGCCGCCAGCAGCGCCTTGTCGAGCGCCGGCGTGATATATACGCGGTCAAGCTCCCGGCCGCCGCCCGTCACGCGGGGCAGCTTATCCGTTTCCGTCTCCAGGGCGGCCAAAAACGCCGCGCCCTCCGCGCCCATGCGGGTGAGCAGCTGGGCGATCAGCGCGTTTTCCTGCCCAAGCAGCGCCAGCGCCAAATGCTGTTGATCCACCTGCTGGTTGCTTCGCTCTGCCGCCAGCGCCTGCGCGGCTTGTACCGCCTCTATAGAGCGCTGGGTCCATTTGTTCATGTTCATATCCTATACCCCCATTTTGGTTTTCTTCTTCATACTCAGGCGCGAACGCTTGTTAGCACTCTCGCTCTTCGAGTGCTAATTATACGCCCGCAACATGGCAGGAACTATGTATAAATTTGAAAGAATTGTGAAATATGCTTGCAAAAAAGCATGGGTTGTTGGATAATTAACCATCAAGCATCATCAAAATGGCATAGGAGGCCTTCCATATGCGTATAAAAAACATCACGGAATCCACGCGGTTTTTTAGTGCCGTAAGCCAGTGCAACGGCCGTGTGGAGCTGCTTACCTCGGAGGGGGACAGGCTCAACCTAAAATCCACCCTGTGCCAATATATCGCGCTCACGCAGATGTTTCAGGATAAAAACATAGAGGGCGTGGAGCTTGCCCTAAGCGACCCGCACGATTTTTCGATGCTGGCCGAATTCATCGTTACCGAATAAAACACCCGGCATAAAACGCCCGGTCTGCGGCTCCTAAAGAAGCATACAAACACGTCCCTTAAAAGCGGGCGTGTTTTTTTGTGATGAAGCGAAAGGCATGTAAAACTATCTCCGCCGGTCTCTATCATAGGGGCCATAAATGGAATCGAGCAAACGATAACTGCGACTTAGATTTACTGTGTAATAGTCGCCATTTTCCATATACAAAACGATTTCATACATTCCATCCACACCATATTTTTCCGTTCTTACAATTTTTCTTCTATCGCCGAAGTTGGAATGGTTATAGTACCAAACCGCAAGTTCCGAATCCGTCATCTTATCCAGGTTGTCCGGCTTCATCACTTCAGCCGAATCAATGAGATTGGATTGGCCTTCACCTCTATAGCATATTATCATTCCGCTGGGGCTGTTATATCTTGTAGAATAATCCAGGAACAAAAGGATGGGCCCACCATGAGGGGTTTCATCCGGGGTTTCCCATAATAAGCGGACATGGTCAAACTCCATGAACGCGCGGCATTTCTCTACCTTAACACCCGTTATATCATAAAGCTGCCTTAGCGCTGTTTGCGCATTATCATAAACCTTTTTGCTCGTTCGCTTTTTTTCTGTAATAACCATTTCATCATTCTCGACAAAGCTTATTTCCATCTCTATTATTTCGGCTTCCTGAAACCCATGCCTATGGCCCTTCAGCGGCTCTTCCTCCAAAAACGCGGGGTTAAACGGCTCATTTTCTTCTGCTAAAGGAGGCCCTTCCGGCCCGTCATACGGTTCTTCTTTTTCATCGAGCGTATGGTCGACATACGGTGTTTCAGTTGGGCTCACGTCCGCTGTGGCGGTGATGGCCGACGGCGGGGCGGATGCAACCGCAGACGTAACGGGCAGCGCCCGCTCTGCAATGCCGGCCCGATTGCCCATAGTAAAGAGTATGACGAACACAACCAATATGGCAATAACAGCAATGATGATGAGCGCCATTTTTTGTCTGCTCTTTTTCACAATGTTCTTTATCCTCCTTTTCGAATTGTCTTGCCAAACTCGATAGTTCAAAGAATCTATTTTATGAAACTCCAATGGATACCCGTATCAAATAGGCTGGCATATTCTTTTTTGCATCTTGCTTGAGGCTCTTCATTATATCCTCATTGTAGACCGCTTGTCACAAGAGAAAGCAAATACAATGGCTTACGATAGAATATCGCGCTATATTTCCAGCCAGTTTTAAAGATACGGTTTCTCTTTCGATGTAAACATTCGATGCAAACATTCAATGCAAAACATAGCTTTTTGGTATTGACAACGATATGTCCTCATTGTATACTTGTATACAAGAATACAATTATGCAAGGAGGACACCATGGCTGGCGTTCAATTTAACAACCGCACCAACATGCTGGAGGAAAATACCTACAAATATCAACTGCAGGATGCGGAAGAGGGCAACTACTTCCGCTCTATGTTCGAATATACCTCCGTGCCGAAGGTAGCGTTCAACAACCGCGTGGTGCCCATGAACGTGCCCGATGAAATTTGGCTTACCGATACCACCTTCCGCGATGGGCAGCAATCCCGCTCGCCGTTTACGGTAAAGCAGGTGGTGGATTTATATAAACTGATGTCCCGCCTGGGGGGGCCCAAGGGGCTTATTCGCCAGAGCGAGTTCTTCCCCTATTCCCCCAGCGATTTGGACGCCATTGAGCAGTGCCTGGCGCTGGGGCTGCAGTTCCCCGAGGTAACCACCTGGATACGCGCCGCCGAGCAGGACTTCAGCTTGATCAAGTCCTTGGGGATAAAGGAGACGGGCATATTGGTGTCCTGCTCGGATTACCATATTTTCCGCAAGATGAACCTGAACCGGCAGCAGGCGCTCGATAAGTATTTGGGCATCATAAAGCAGGCGTTGGATTTGGGCATACGCCCGCGCTGCCACTTTGAGGATGTTACCCGCGCCGATTTTTATGGCTTTGTGGTGCCGTTTGCCAATGAGCTGGTACGGCTGTCTAATGAGAGCGGCATAAGGATTAAAATCCGCCTGTGCGATACCCTGGGCTTTGGCGTAACCTACCCCGGCGTGGCCCTGCCCCGCAGCGTGCAGGGTATCGTATATGGCCTCACGCACCTTGCGGAGGTCCCCAGCGATTGCCTGGAATGGCACGGCCACAACGATTTTTACAAGGTGGTCACCAACGCCACCACCGCCTGGCTGTATGGGTGCAGCGCCGTAAACGGCACGCTGCTGGGCTTGGGCGAGCGCACCGGCAACTGCCCGCTGGAGGCGATGCTCATAGAGTACGCGCAGCTGCGCGGCACCTCCGATGGCATCGACTTCCCGGTAATCACCGAAATCGCCGAGTATTTCGAAAAGGAAATCGGGTACCCCATCCCCTTCAACACGCCGTTTGTGGGCAGCAACTTCAACGCCACCCGCGCCGGTATCCATGCCGACGGCCTGCTCAAGGATGAGGAGATATACAACGTGTTCGACACCGCCCGCCTGCTCAACCGCCCCGCTACCGTAACGGTGGATAAGTTTAGCGGCCTCGCCGGCATCGCCTATTGGATCAACGCCTATTACCGCATACCCAAGGATATGATCATCGATAAGCATGCCCCCATCGTGGCACAGATGAAGGAGCTCATAGACGCGCAGTATGACGGGGGGCGCAACACCTCCATGGGCCCGCGCGAGCTGCGCGCCATGCTCAAGTCGCTGGATACCGAGCTGCACGACAGGCTGCTCTCGATGCACCGCAAGGATAAGGAGATTTATTGGTAAGCGCATAAGCGTTATTGCACATCAAAAAAGTGGCGAAAGCCACTTTTTTTGTTTTATCCCGCCCAATCCCCGTCCTCACACATCCCCTTCCCCTCGCATACCCTGTACATTATGGGTTTGATGAGGAGCATATATGGGTTTGCATGAAGTCGAGGCGGGCGGCGGCGCGCGGGTGCTGGGCGTGCGGGGCGAGGACGGGATGGCGCGGCGTTTGGCGGATTTGGGCTTTACGGCGGGAGCATGGGTACGCTGCCTGTATAAAAGCCCGGCGCTGGATCCTGCCGCCTATGATATCCGCGGCGCGGTCATTGCGCTGCGCCGCGAGGATGCCGCGCGCATAGAGGTGCGCCCATGAGCACCATTGCGCTTATGGGGAACCCCAACGTGGGGAAGTCCACCGTTTTTAACCAGCTCACTGGCCTGCGGCAGCATACCGGCAATTGGCCGGGCAAAACGGTAGCCAGCGCGCGGGGCCGCTGTATACGCGGCGGCCGGGACTATATGGTGGTGGATCTGCCCGGCGCCTATTCGCTGCTGGCGCATTCGCAGGAGGAGGAGATCGCGCGGGATTTCATACTCTCGGGCGAGGCGGACGCCATTATCATCGTGTGCGACGCCACCTGTCTGGAGCGCAACCTCAGCCTGGTGCTGCAAACGCTGCGGCTCACCGGCCGGGTTGCGGTATGCGTCAACCTGATGGACGAGGCGCAAAAAAAGCACATCCGGGTGGATGTGGCGGCGCTGGAGCGCGAGCTGGGGGTGCCGGTCGTGGGGTGCGCCGCGCGCGGCGGCAAGGGCATGGATGCCTTGCTCCATGCGGCGGAGCGCGCGATGGCGGGCCAAATGCTTGCGCCCCTGCCGATGGAAGAACAATCCGCCGCGCAAATTTATGCCGAGGCCGCGCGCATAGCCGGCGCCTGCGTGCAAACAGGGGATATGGCCTACAAAGAAAAACAGCGCAGGCTGGATGCGCTGCTGACCGGCCGGGCGCTGGGCCTGCCCATTATGCTGCTGCTGCTTGCCGGCGCGCTGTGGGTCACCATCGCCGGGGCCAACTATCCCTCCGCCCTGCTGATGCGCGCGCTGTTTGCCTTCGAAGGCGTGCTCGCCGCGGCGCTTGGGGGCACGGGCGCGCCGGGTTGGCTCAACGGCTTGCTCACGGCGGGGGTATATCGGGTGCTCGCCTGGGTGGTTTCGGTGATGCTGCCCCCCATGGCGATATTCTTCCCCCTGTTCACGCTGCTCGAGGATGTGGGGTACCTGCCCCGCGTTGCGTTCAATTTGGATCACAGCTTTAAGCGCTGCCACGCCTGCGGCAAGCAGGCGCTCACCATGTGTATGGGGCTGGGCTGCAACGCCGCCGGGGTAACGGGCTGCCGCATCATCGATTCCCCGCGGGAGAGGCTCATCGCCATATTGACCAACGCGTTCGTGCCCTGCAACGGCCGGTTCCCCATCATGACCAGCGTGATAGGCATGTTCTTTGTGGGCACGGGCGCTGCGTGGGCCGGCGCGGGGCTGGGCGCGCTGCTGCTCACCGGCGTTATCGTGCTGGGGGTGGGCTTCACGCTGCTGGCGTCCAGGCTGCTTTCCGCAACGCTGCTAAAGGGTGTTCCCTCTTCTTTCACATTAGAAATGCCGCCATACCGTATGCCGCAAGTCGGTCGGGTGCTGGTGCGCTCCATGCTGGATAGGACGCTGTTTGTGCTGGGCCGGGCCGTGGCGGTGGCCGCGCCGGCCGGGCTGCTGATTTGGGGCATGGCCAACCTATCGGTGGGCGGCGTTACGCTGCTGGCGCGCTGCGCGGCGCTGCTAAATCCATTGGGCCGTTTGATGGGGCTGGATGGGGTGATACTGCTCGCGTTTATACTGGGCCTGCCCGCCAATGAAATCGTGGTGCCCATCATGATTATGGCCTATTTGCAAAGCGGCGCTCTGGTGGAGATGCACAGCCTGCTTGCGCTTAAGGACTTGCTGCTTAGCCATGGCTGGACGTGGGTGACCGCCGTGTGCACGGTGCTGTTTTCGCTGCTGCACTGGCCCTGCTCCACCACGCTGCTCACCATAAAAAAAGAAACAGGCAGCTACAAATGGGCTGCCCTGGCGTTGGCGCTGCCGACCGTGTGCGGCGTGGGGTTGTGTATGCTGGTGGCGGGCGCGGCGCGGCTGATGGGCGCTTAGCGCCGTTCCCGGGCCTTGCCGATGAAGAAGAACAAGGCAAACGCGGCCACATGCACCATCACGATGCTGGCGCCCACGGGGGTGGCGGCGGCATAGGATAGCAGCATGCCGAGGAAAAAGCACGCTACCGAAACGAGAGCCGCGCAAATCACCACCGCGCGGAAGCTGCGGCACACCCGCATGGCCGTGAGCGCCGGGAAGATGATAAGGCCGGATATGAGCAGCGTGCCCATGATGCGCATGCCTATCACGATGGTGAGCGCCGTGAGCAGGGCGATGAGCATGCTGTAAGCCCGGGCGTGGGTGCCGGTGGCTTGGGCAAAGCTTTCGTCGAAGGTGATGGCGAATATCTTGTTGTAAAAGAGCAAAAACAGCACGAGCACCACGGCGGAGAGCGCGATGGAAAGCGCCACGTCCTCTTGCTGAATCGAGAGTATGCTACCGAACATATAGCTGTATACATCGGCGTTAAGCCCGCTGCTCAGCGCGGTGACCATCACGCCGGCGGCCAGCGCGGCGCTCGATATGAGCGCGATGGCGGCGTCCCCTTTTATCTTGCTGTTTTCGCTCAGCCGCAGCAGTAAAAACGCGGCCAGTATCACCACGGGTATGGCTACGGCAAGCGGCGCGGCGTTAAGCGCCATGGCCACCGAAAGCGCCCCAAAGCCCACATGCGAAAGCCCGTCGCCAATCATGCTGTAGCGCTTTAGCACCAGGCTCACGCCCAACAGCGCCGCGCACAGCGCCACCAGGCTGCCCACCACCAGCGCCCGCACCAAAAACGAATAGGAAAACAGCGCGCCCAGCGATTGTATCATACGCCGCCCTCCCCCTGGCTGTGCCGCAAATAGAGCCTGCCCAGCGCGCTTTTGCGGTAGACGGCCACACTGCCGAAAAACACCTCGCCGGTTTCATCCAAATGCAGCACCTGCGTTGCACAGCGCAGGGCGTGCGCCACATCGTGCGATACCATGATGATGGTGACCCCCTGTTTTTTGTTGAGCTGTTCCAGTATGTCATACATCTCATCGCTCGCGTGCGGGTCCAGCCCGGTAACGGGTTCATCCAGCAGCAGCAGCTTGCCCGCGGAGCACAGCGCCCGCGCGAGCAGCACGCGCTGCCGCTGCCCGCCCGATAGGTTTCGGTAGGAGGCGCGCGTCAGGCTATCTATGCCCAGCAGGCGCATATTGGCCTTTGCCCGCGCTTTGTCGAGCGGGGAATAAAACGGCAGCAGGCCGCGCTGCCCCAGGCAGCCCGAAAGCACCACCTCGAGCACCGATGCGGGGAAATCCTTCTGCAGCGGCGTCTGCTGCGGCAGGTAGCCGATTTGGCGCCGGGTAACCCCCCCGGCAAAGCGTATTTCGCCGCCCAGCGGCTGCAATAGCCCCAGCAGCCCCTTTATGAGCGTGGATTTGCCGCTGCCGTTTTCGCCCACCACGCACAAATAATCCCCCGCGTGCACGGCAAAGCTCAAGCCCTGCACGGCAACGCCGGTTTCGTAGCCCAGCGCCAGGTCCTTACAGGTAATCAGCGCGCTCATGCCAGCCCCGCCTTTAAGTTCGCCAGGTTTTGATACATCAGCGCAAGGTAGGTAACCCCGCCCCGCATATCCTCCGCCGAAAGGTTGTGGCACGAATGCAGCAGCAGCGGCGTCACGCCGGTTTCGGCGGCGATGGCGTTGGCCACCTTGGGCTCCACCAATTCCTCATAATAGATGACGGGTATTCGCTCCGCGCGAATGGTATCCAATATGCGCGCCACCGCCCGGGCCGAAGGCTCGGTTTCGCTCGAGCAGGAATCGTAGGCCGCAATATAGGTAAGCCCATACCGCTTGGCGAAGTAGTGCAGGGCAAACCGCCCGCCAAAGCAGATGGTGCGGCGGGCGCCCTTGCTTACGGCCGCCTGTATGTCGGCGTCCAGCGCGTTGAGCTTGGCGATATACGCCGCCGCATTGGCGCCATATACCCCGGCGTTCTGCGGGTCGGCTGCTTGCAGCGCGGCGGCTATGTTTTGCACCATCACGGCCGCCATGGTAGGATCCGTCCAAATATGCGGGTCAAACGCGTGCGCATGGTCGCTTTCGTCCTCTTCCTCTTCCTCGTCGTCATCCTCCTCCGCGTCCAGCGTCAGCCCGGCGGAAACATCCGCCACGCGCACGCTCGCGGGCAGCGCGGCGGTGATGCGCTGCGCCCACGGCTCCATATATTGGCCGGTGTACAAAAATACATCCGCGTTGTGTATGGCGATGATATCCTGCGGGCTGGGCTCGTAGGAATGGCTCTCTACGCCGGGGGGCAGCAGCAGCGTGACCTGGGCAAGCTCCCCCGCCACCGCCCGCGCAAAATCATATTGCGGGAACAGCGTGCATACCACGCGCAGGCCCTGCCCGGCGGGCTGGGGCGTTTGCGCGCAGCCGCCCAGCATCAGGCAGGCCAGCAGCAAAACAGCATAGCGTTTTAAATATTTCATCGGCGTATTTATAGTTCCTTTCGATAGCGGGCCGGGGCGGGGCGGGGGCAAGCCAGTTCGTTTTGCACATGCCGCAATATGCCGCCCGCAATATCGCAGCCCGTGGCCTGGGCCAGGCCGCAAAAGTGCGCGTTGGAATTCACCTCGCACAGCAGGGGGCCCTCCTCGCCATACAGCAGGTCTACCCCCGCAAAATCCAGCCCCAGCAGTTGGGCGGCGCGCAGCGCCAGCGCGCGTTCCGCCTCAGTTGGAGTATATGCGAAAGCCTCGCCGCCATTCGAGATATTGGCGCGAAAATCCTTGGTGTTGCGCCGCTGTATGGCGGCCAGCACGGCGCCTCCCACCACATACAGCCGCATATCCCGCCCGGCGCTATGCGCAACGAACTGCTGCAGCAGCATGGGCGAGGCCTCGTGCGCGCGCAAGATGGCTTCGGCTTCCCCTTGGCTTTGCGCAAGGTATACCTGCGCGCCAAATGAGCCGCGGCATTCCTTTATGATGAGCGGCAGGCCCAAGTAGGCGATGGCGGCGCCCAAAAACGACATATCGCCATAGCCTACATGGGGGTAGGTAGTGGGCACGCGCAGCGTTTTGGGCTGCGGAACCCCCGCCTGCGCAAGCGCCATATGGGTGACGAGCTTATCGTCACAGGCCGCTATGGCGGCGGCGGAATTGAACAGCCTAAGCCCGGTTTGCTCCAGCTGCGCGGCCAGGCGTATATCCTTATCCCAAAACAGGGCAAAGTCCGCCGGGGGCAGAGGAACTACCGGCGCGCCATTCGCCGCGTCGAACAGCAGGCGGTCGTGCGGGCAAAGCCGCAGGCCTATGCCCCGCGCTTGCGCCGCCCGCAGCAGGGCCTCGTGCAGCCGTATAAAGTTCTGCTCCTGTACGAAGCCGCTTACAATCAACAATCCTTGCATCAACAAAGCCTATTTTCTAAAAACTCAAGCGCCGCTTCGGCGCGTATATTCTTAGCGATTGCCCCCGGCGGGCGTTTCCACCACCTGTATGAGCTGCTGCGGCAGGCCGTGCTTCATGTACAACCGCTGCAGCTCGCCGCTTTGCCGCAGCTCCTCGAGCATGCGCGTGCCTATCTCGGCCAGCACGGCGGAATCGGAACCGCTGCAGATGGCATAGTCGATGTTGCCCGGCGAAAACCCGGTGTCCACAATGTCGTAGGTCTCCTCATACCGCGCCACATACAGCTGCGGCAGCAGCGCAACCGGCAGCTGCCCCCGCTGCAGGGCTCCCAGCATATCGGGGTAGGAGGCCCAAGCCGTAGCCTTTAGCCTCATCGAGGGGTGCGCCTCGATATACGCCAGCAGCAGCAACCGTTCGGGGCTTGTGCGCAGCTTGTTGGACTGCACCGCGCCGATTTCCATATCAGCCAGCTCAAAGTGGCCCGCATCGCGGCGCGCCACCAGCACGCAGGGGTCGCTGTAATAGCTGGCGGAGTAGTGATACTGGCTGGACATCGCGCTGCCGGCCATGGCTATCACCACATCCACACTGCCGTCATCCAGCTTGGTGCCCATGGTCATAGAGTTCACCTCTACCAGCCGAAGCCGGGCGTTGGGGTCGGCCTCCGGCAATATGCGCGCGGCGAGCAGCTCGGCCAGCTCATGCTCCAGCCCGCCCTCCTCGCCGCCCATGCCGGGCACATCATACCGCACGCCCACGCGCAGCATGCCGCGCTCCTGTATCGACAGCACCTCGGCGCTGGACATAAGCTGCGGCTGGGTGCGCGAAAACACCGCTATGAGCACCAGCGCCACAATGGCGAGCAATACGGCGCAGGCCCTGCGCCAAGGCCGCCCCGCATCCCCTATAAAGGTGATGTTTACGCGGCGGAAGTTCAGCTGCAAGCGGCGTATCCGTTGGTATGGATCCACTTTCATACCCTGATTATATCACGTGGGCGCGCGTTGACAAGTGAATTCAAACCACGGTATAATTTAAGAGATTTCCTTTTCGCCCGCGAAACCGGGCGACAGGGGGGCTTGCGCCCAGGGGCGGGGCCAAAAACGCGCCCGCAAAGGCGCTATGATATCGCAATGTTTTTAAGAAAGGTATTTCTTTTATATTGCTATATTATATTGTATTGTTTTTTTAAAAGGTATTTCTTTAAGAAAGGTATTTCTTTTATTATGAAGCTGTTAAAATCCCACGAGCTGCGCGCGCTGTATCTCGACTTTTTCAGGCAAAAGGGGCATTCCATCATCCCCTCCGCCTCCCTCATACCCGAAAACGATCCCACCGTGCTGTTTACCACCGCGGGCATGCATCCGCTGGTGCCCTACCTTATGGGCGCAAAGCACCCCGCCGGCGTGCGGCTGGCGGATGTGCAAAAATGCGTGCGCACCGGCGACATCGACGAGGTGGGGGATGCTTCGCACTGCACGTTCTTCGAAATGCTGGGCAACTGGTCGCTGGGCGATTACTTTAAAAAAGAATCCATCGCCTATTCGTGGGAGTTTTTGACCGATGCCGCCTGGCTGGGCATCGATAAGGACAAGCTGTATTTCACCTGCTTCGCCGGGGATGCCGACGCCCCGCAGGATACCTATTCGCACGACCGCTGGCGGGAGATGGGCGTGGAGGAAAGCCATATCTTCTACCTCGAAAAGAAGCACAACTGGTGGGGCCCCGCGGGCATAACCGGCCCCTGCGGCCCGGATACCGAGATATTTTACGATACCGGCAAGCCCAAATGCGGCGCGGGCTGCAATCCCTCCTGCTCCTGCGGCAAGTACCTCGAAATTTGGAACAACGTGTTTATGGAATACAACAAAAAGGCCGATGGCACATTTGAGCTGCTCTCGCAGCAAAACGTGGATACCGGCATGGGGCTGGATCGCACCATCGCCACGCTGCAGGGCGTGGGCAGCGTATACGATACCGATGCGTTCACCGGCATCATCGCGGCCATCCACGCGCTCAGCGGTAAGGATTTTAAGCAGAGCGCCGAAATCACCCGCGCGTTCCGCATCGTGGCGGATCATATCCGCTGCGCCACCTTCATCTTGGGCGACCCGCACGGCGTTACGCCCTCCAATGTAGATCAGGGCTATATCCTGCGCAGGCTCATCCGCCGCGCCATCCGCTACGCCATGCAGCTGGGCATGCCGGAGGATAGCCTGGGCGCCGTGGCCGAGGCCGTCATAGCGCAATATGGCGAGCCCTACCCCGAGCTGGTCGAAAACCGCGCCAAAATCACCTCCGAGCTGTTAAAAGAGGAGCAGCGCTTCCAGCGCACGCTCAAAAACGGCATGAAGGAATTTGAACGCATCAAGGGCGGCTTTACGGGCGGCGTTATAGATGGCGTGACCGCCTTTCACCTATACGATACGTTTGGCTTCCCGGTGGAATTCACCGAGGAAATGGCGCGGGAAAACGGCTTAAGCGTAGATATCGAGGGCTTTGACAAGGCCTATGAGGAGCATCAAAAAAAATCCCAGGCGGGCGCCGAGCAGCGCTTTAAGGGCGGCTTGGCCGACAGCAGCGAGCAGACCACGCGCCTGCACAGCGCCACGCATTTGCTGCAGGCGGCGCTGCAGCGGGTATTAAAAGATAGCGGCATAGGCCAGCGCGGCAGCAACATCACCGCCGAGCGCCTGCGGTTCGATTTCAACTTCGGCCGCAAGGTCACCCCCGAGGAGCTGCAGGCGGTGGAGGACGAGGTCAACCGCTATATCGCCGCCGCCGCGCCCATCACCTGCGAGGAGATGACGGTGGAGGAGGCCCGCGCGCAGGGCGCCATGGGCTTGTTTGGCGATAAGTATGGCGAGCGCGTTAAGGTATACACCATGGGCGCATTCTCCAAAGAGATTTGCGGCGGGCCGCACGCGGCCAATACCGGCGAGCTGCATCACTTTAAAATCAAAAAAGAAGAGGCCTCCAGCGCCGGCGTGCGCAGGATTAAGGCTGTGTTGGATTAAGAGTTGGTTTTTAGCGGGGTGTTGGGTTGTTGTGCTGTTGATTCTTTGAGGGAACGTGTTTTGCCCCACCCCCTAACCCCCTCCCAAGGGAGGAGGAAGAGAATTAAGGAGCTTTGTTTGCGGGGGCAAGCCCCCGCGCCCCCACATTCCCACATTCCCGCACTTCCGCACTCCCGCAGAAATAAGGTTCAGCACACGATTCCCCAAAGCAACTTGGAGCAATTTCTCTCCACGGAATAACGACCTAAATACCCCTGTGCAAACACTTATTCCCTCCATGCGAAGGGGTCTGGGGACGGCGCCCC